>DLMH01000099.1 GCA_002478115.1 Candidatus Acidiferrum typicum
TTCATGGCAAACATGCGCTAGTGCCGTTCCAACTTGTTCCAGCAAATCCCTTCGAGAATACTATCCCCGTGTTCGCGGGGTAGTATCCTGACGGGACAAAATAAGCTACACCCCTCACTTTGGTAGCCCTAGTACCCATCTTGTACGGTGAGCGCGTCAATCAGGACTTGAGCGCCCGCGTCACTGCATCCTAGAAATTGATGGTGACCGGGAAATTGAGAGAGTGCGAGGGCGCCGTTGCGTTCCCCATCGAACTTGCCGTTATCCCGAGATTTAACGTCTCGCTGGTGGGCGGCGGAGAAGGTGGTGGACTTGAAGATTGCCCCCCTCCACAGGCTGTACTGAACAGTCCCATACCGATCAAAATGATTACCGGAAGTGCGGTCGAAGGGACTGCATACCGGAAGCGCTTGGATGTGTGCATGCTGCAAAAAAAAGCGAGGCACGCCATGCTGAACAATGCAGTCAAAATCAGCGAGGCTCGTAGAGATTTATTTTCAGGTACTCCTCTCGACACAGCCACGCTGGGTGTGGCCACCGAAACCGAAATCGTTAGTGTTGTTGTTAATTGTTGGTTGTCTCCTCCAGATGCAAGCAAGGGGGATCCAAAATAGCAGGACATGCCCGCAGGCGGGGTCCCGCAGCTCAACGAAAATGCGCCGATATAGCCGCCGCTAGGCGAAATGGTCAAGGTCACCTGTCCGGATTGACCGTTGGCGATTGTCAAGCTCGTGGGGGAGGCAGTCAGAGAAAAATTCGGAGATGGGGGAGTCCCACTCGGCGGACTGGCACCTTCGTATACTCCCATGTTCACTGTTCCGTTCTGAGTCCGCGGGTTGCCGTCAATATCCTGAGACGGTAAATCAGGAGCGGTATTGTCTCCAGAATCCACTGTCGGCGAGCCAGTCTGAAGATGGTACGGTTCACTGTTTACTGCGATGAACAATGGATTCGCGGAGATATTTCCTTTCGTGCCAGTCTGGTCTGGGCACCAGCCGCCAAATCGAGCTCCAGAGAAGTTGAGGATATCGTTGTTATTGAACGTGGGCGGTGCCCCACTCAGATACTGGTAATTGGGATCGCAGCCGATCTCGCCATACGTGTCTCCTGAAATCATAATATTGTTAAAGAAACCCACTTGGCTAACGTAGCCCCCAAAAGCCACCTGAGAACCATCGGTGTAAAAATCAAAAATATCGGGATTCGGGTTGATCGTATTTCCCACAAAAGTGTTGTTCACCAAGAATTGGTTGAGCGGACCTGTATTGCCATTTACTTCAGAGATGATCTGAAGGTAGATTCCACCGCCGCCAGCACCGGACGTATTGCCGACGATCAAGTTCTGAACAAAGGAAACATTGCTGGCATAGACATATATCGCGCCACCTTCGCCCAGAGCCACATTGTAACGAAGAGTGTTATTTGCGATCACACTTGCTCCGCTGTAGTTATAGAAAATGGCACCTCCGTAACACTGCGCTCGATTGAATTCGATCACGTTGTTTGTAATCTGAATGTCAACCGTAGGGTCAGTTGAGCCACCAAATACATAGATGCCCGAACCATCGATGTAATCGCACCCAAAGTCCTGACTCGGGTCACCTGCCGTCACGGTGTGACTGATCGTATTTCCGCTGATGAGCGCTCCGCCCGTGTACACCTCGATTCCGTATCCCCGGTTGCCGGTAATTATGTTGCCTGTAATTGTGGGATTAGCCGAAGTTACGAGGATGCCATCTGCCACGACCGAGAACTGAGTCGGAAGCGGCGGTGCATTATCCGTGATAGTGAAACCGTTGAGTGTGGACGATCGAGTTTCATTGGTTTGAAAAGTAACCACAACACCATTTTGGCCACCGTCAATTGTGGTGCTCGCCGGACCAGCGGAACTGGTCACCGTTATAGCCTTGCCCCTGAAGTCGATATTCTCCTTATAACTCCCTGGTGCCACGAGCACAGTATCGCCATTAGCCGCCGCAGTAATGGCTGCTTGAATTGTCGGCTGGTCCCCGGGGACGTGTATTGTATTTTGCCCACTCGCGGGAAATGTCCCTGCCAAAAGGAGTAAGATTGACGAAACTCGATAAGACACACAAATTAGGTTAGACATGTTGTTCTGGGAGCCTGGTCTCCCTGGTGCTTTGGTTTATCCATATTATAAACATCCATGCTCGCGCAAGTGATCTCATGACAAGAGTCAAAACACGACTGAAACCTTGCGCACAGGCTCTCGCCATGGTCGAGCATCATGGTCGGATTCTACTTCCAAACACAGGTAATTCCCCATATCGGATGTAGTGCCCGATAAGTCGTGCTCGCGCCGGATGCCTGGACCGTCATTTGGCGGAAATAGTTGGAACGGCACTAGCCGTCTCCAGTGGCTTTTCCCCGTTCAGCACGGGCAGCCACTCTTCCCGCACGCCGGCAAATTCGGCCCAGTTCTTCTTGGAGACAGGATCCGATGGCGGCAGGCCCAGCTTCTCAAAATTCTTGAATTGGCCCTTCTGCATGATGCGGAAATCGAGATGGGGGCCGGTTGCCAGGCCGGTCATGCCCACCAAACCGATGGTCTTGCCGATTTCCACGCGCTCGCCGGAATGCACGAACATCCTGGACAGGTGGAGATACATCGTTTCGTAACCATTGGAATGGACGACGTGCACCATGTTGCCATCGCCGCCTTTGCGGCCGGCGAAAACCACTCGTCCGCTCCCGATGGTCTGTACGGGTGTGCCAACAGGTGCGCCGTAATCGGTGCCCAGGTGAGGGCGGTAGGTCTTCAAAATCGGATGAAAACGCGACTGGCTGAAGTGTGACGTCACGGGCGCCCCAAACTTCAGCGGCGACCTCAGGAAGGCCTTCTGAAGGCTTTTGCCGTCCGCCGTGTAGTAGGCGGGGCGGCCCTCGGGATCATGAAAGAGCAGCGCCTGATACTTCCTGCCGTCATTGATATATTCGGCGGCGAGGATTTTGCCGTATCCCGCGGTTTCACCATTAGCGTATTTGCGCTTCTCGAGCACGATGCGGAAAGTGTCGCCCCTGCGCGCATCGGTGTAGAAATCCAGGTCGTACCCAAAAATCTGCGCCAGCCGCATGGCCACTTCGGCGCTTTCTCCCGCTTCTTCGACGGCGTTGAACAGCGAATCTTCCAGCTTGCCGCTGACGATCGCGACTTCCGAGCGCACCGGAATTTCGCGAACTTCGGCGGCAAAGCCCGGCGTCTGCGGCACGATGCGCAGCACGCGCCCGGCGTCAATTTTGTAGTCGATTTCGCGCAGGCTTCCTTCCACAGAGCGCCCCACGGTGACCGTATTCCCGGCCCGCACTTGACGCAGATTGAAGGCGCGTTGCGCGGCCGCGATGGCATCCGCTGCTTCAGCTGCGGACAAACCGAACTGCGCCAGCATTCCGGCAAAATTTTCGCCGCTGGGCATCTGCTTCGCCGTGGGACGGACCCATTCCGCGCGCAGACGCGCTCCTTCGGTTTTGGCCAATTCCGTCTGGCGTTGCGTTTCTTTCGCGGCGCTCACGTTCTTGTGGATCGCGTAGCCATCAACGACAATTCCGGCCGCGAGAAGTGCTGCCATCCCCATCCAAAATCGTCGGTTCACTGCGCCCCCAAGATGCATTCTCGATTGGACGGCGCGCACAAGGCAGGCTGGCGCGCCGTACCCGAACTAACGAGAATACCGCACGCCTCCCTTTTGTCTCAAACCGCGGTGCAGGTCAAATCAATGTCGCGAGAGGTGCGCCCAATCAACCAAGGGTCATTCCGCGAGATTCGCACAACCGAATGCGCAAATTCACCCACGGCAAGCGAAAGCGGTTGTTTCAAGCCCTTTATATTCAATCCTGCATTATGGCGAAGTCGTGGCATCCAGCGTGCCGTCAGCAGTTTAAGGGGAGTTCTCATGATCGCGTTGGAAATTCATCCCGAAATTCACGTTCGCGAACTGCGCGAACGCACGGCTTTTTCCACCTGCTATGAATGCCACAGGAGTTTCCGAGCGAAGAGCGAAGACCCGTTGTGCCTGGAGCTCTGCGATTCCTGCTTTGACGCCATGCGCCAGCTTCGCCAACCGATCATCAGTGTGCACGTGAAGCCGCGTCCCTGCCGCCCCGTCTCCCTGTAACGACACCCATCCTGTGGGCGTTGTCCACAACTCACTCCAGATTTCTCTGAAGCCGATTATTTGCCTGTGGAATTGGCCGGAATGGGAGTTCCCTTGAGACCGTCCGAGAAGTAATTCTGCTCGCGCAATTTCCGGTAAATATGACCTGCCACTTGCGCCGCCGTGGGACCCTTCACCCGCCGCGTATTCCCGCGAAGCAGCACGGCCAGGGCAATCTTCGGGTGCGTCTCGTCGGCATAGCTGACGAACCAGCCAATCCGTGAAGGCGTGGTGTTGTGGTCGTCGCAGGTGCCGGTCTTGCCAAGAGGCGTTTCGTTCCCGCCAGCGTCGTAGCTGAGGCGGCCCGTGCCGTACAGGACGGCGGCGAGCATGCCTTCGCGCACTTCCGGGAGAACATTGGAAATATTCAGATCCCGCTTCACGCGGGGCGCGAAATTATCAATCTCTTCCTGCGAATGCGGATACTGCAGATAGTAGAGCGTGCCTCCATTGGCAAATGCGGCAGCAAGCGCCGCCAACTGCAACGGCGTGATCTGAATGCCTTCGCCGAAACTCGACATGCGCGCCACACCGCCAAAAGCCGGCGGCTGCATAGGGAACGACCCCGGATGCTCGTCGGGGAGGTTGTAACCCGCAAGTTCACCCAGGCCCAGCAGGCGGCCGTATTTCGATACGGTGTCAAAACCCATGCGGCGGCCGAGTTCCTCAAAGAAGGAATTATTGGAGTGCGCCAGGGCGTCCGTCAGATTCATGTATTTGCGGCGGCCCACCTTCAGCATGGTGTCGCGCGTGATCACGTTTTCTTCGAGAGCGGCGATGGCAATCGTGGGCTTGATCGTCGAACAAGGAATGTAGCCGTCGCTGAAAGCGATTTTCTGATTCACAATGGTGAGGATGCGCCCGGTATTCGGGTCCACGGCGACGACGGAACCGTTGTAGCGGCCCAGCCCTTCGACAACGGCCTGCCGCACGACGGGATCGTCGAATGTGGGATCATCGTCTCTGACGGAATCCGCATAGGTGGGCACGCCGCGATAACGCGCAGCCACGTGGCGTGTGCGTGCGCTGGATTTCGATTTTGATTTCGTGGATGTGCTTTCGATCGGCTGGCCGGAAGATTCCGCGGCAGGCAGCGGTACGCAAAGCGCAACGGCCAAGCACGCCACGATCACAATTTTCCCAATTTCGCGGATCATTCGGCCCTTATCCCTGGTCAGTCTCAGTAGTTCTAGGAGGCGTGCAAATAAATCTACTCCGGATGCACGTCCTGGTCAACTTCTGGCCTCCGAAGCACGCGCGACGCCAGATTCACCCGTGGCTCATAATAAACCACTTATCTCTGGTGCAACGAGCGCTTCTCATCGGCGAGCCGAACGGCACTCGCAGACTGAGACGTAGTGTATGCATGCGCGGGATGCCCTGACAATAGGTAACTCGGCCCAGTACGCCGCTATGTGCTTTGTTTTGAAAGCCTGACCGACGGGACAGCACCCCTGCCCGAGTGTCCCTCCCACAGGAGTGCCTGCCTGTCCGCGGAGTGCGGTGGCCCCGGAAAGTCGCAATTTGCTTCACGCGTCAGAAATAGAAGCGGGCGAGAGGACTCGCCCTCCTTCCACCCGGTTCGACCTACCCGAAAACAATCCTTACTTTCTTAACGTGCCGGTCGAGCTTTTGCATCTCCAACCGCGGCAGCCGCAGCCTTCACCGGAGGCTTTTCCGTGGCCACGTTCGCGCTGCCATTGGCACCCGCCGTCGCGGCGGTTTGCCAGGGGGTGGGAATTCCCATGTTCTTGCGCAAGGCATTTTCGAGCTTGTCGCGGATGTCTTTGTTCTCGCGCAGGAAGACGCGGGCGTTCTCGCGGCCCTGGCCCATTCTTTCGCCGCCATAGCTCAGCCACGTTCCGGACTTTTCGATCAAGCCCTTTTCCACGCCGAGGTCGATCAGGTCACCTTCGCGCGAAATGCCTTCGCCATACAGAATGTCGAACTCCGCCTCACGGAACGGCGCGGCCACCTTGTTCTTCACCACCTTGCCGCGCGTCCGGGAACCCACAACGCGGTCGCCTTCCTTGATGGCCTGGATGCGGCGAATGTCCACGCGCATGGAGGCATAAAACTTCAGCGCGCGCCCGCCGGTCGTTGTTTCCGGGTTGCCGAACATGACGCCAATTTTTTCGCGGATCTGGTTGATGAAGATCAGGCAGGTTTTCGACTTGGAGACAATGCCAGTAAGCTTCCGTAGGGCTTGCGACATCAGGCGTGCTTGAAGACCCATTTGCGGGTCACCCATATCGCCTTCGAGTTCGGCCTTGGGCACCAACGCCGCCACGGAGTCCACCACGACCACGTCCACGCCGCCCGAACGGATCAGCGTTTCCGCGATTTCCAGGGCCTGCTCGCCGTTGTCCGGCTGCGACACCAGCAGATTGTCCACGTCCACGCCCAGCTTGCGCGCGTAGTTCGGATCGAGCGCGTGCTCCGCGTCAATGAACGCGGCCTGCCCGCCCAATTTCTGCGCCTCGGCGATGATATGCAACGTCAGCGTCGTCTTACCGCCCGATTCCGGCCCGTACACCTCGCTTACACGTCCTCGCGGGAAGCCGCCCACGCCGAGCGCCGCGTCCAGCGACAAACAGCCCGATGGAATCACGTTCACCGGCACAAGCACATCTTTGCTGCCCAGCCGCATGATCGAACCCTTGCCGTGGGTCTTCTCGATCTGCGCGATTGCTGCTTCTAACAGTTTTGCCCGTTCATCTGACATTTCACACCTCGGTGGAGGAAATTAGGAAATTCGCGAATAGGTCTTTCGGGGGCATCATAAGCGGGCGCCGGGAACTGCGCCGCGGCTTCTCCAGATACGTTACGAGAGCGGTATATTACCACTTCGTATCTGAGAATGCTACCCCTTCTTCCCTTCCGCCCTTCGCCGGCCTATACCAGTGAAGGTTCGGCTTTCAACGGTTGCAGCCATGCTCCAGTTCGTGATCCACCAGACTCGCCAACGCCCTCTGCTCCCGGCGGTCCCACTCGGCCTGTTCTTCCCGGGTGAGCGAGCGCAAGCGTGTCAGGTACTGCCCTCGTGTGCGCACCTCGAGCAACTCAAATTCGAGTCTCTCATGCTCCACACAGCTTAGAACATCGCAGGGCGTCTGGGTCATGGGCCACCTGTTGAAAACGTCAGGTGGTACACTACCCCAAAGGCGAACAAAAAGCAAATACTATTTTCGCCCTGTGTTCGCCCGTGGTATACCCCTATCCGTAGCCACGCCCTCCCTCTTCAGCCTTGTGGCACAGTCACTCTTGACTGTGTTCTTGAGTTCAACTTTCTCCCAGCGACTGCCCCATGCCCCCGTCACCATGCAATCTTCCCCGCACTCGTCCATGGCCATTCTTCTGCCTTTCTCGCCAGCCCGGCTGATACAGGATTCATTTCAATATAAGTCCGTATCTGCCCGATCTCCCGTTCGCTTCGTACCCAATGGTCGTAGGATTCGCCCTGCCAAAACGCCTTTCCTTCTCGTCCGAGAATCCGGTTGGCATCACGAGCGCTGACACCCTTGATCCCACGCATGATTCTTGTGATTGAAGCTACAGGCGTGATGAGCAGGTGCACGTGGTTCGGCATAATGACGTAGGCGTGAAGTTGAAACTGATGAAGCTCAGTGCTTCCCCTCGCGATGATATCCACCAAACAGGAAGCCACCTTCCCATTGCCGAGCCACTTGGGTCCCATCTTGGCTTGATCCAACAGTCTGTCTGCCATCACAAATTTCCGACCTGCTGACTCTCTACCGGGAAGAGCACAGTCAAGAGTGACTGTGCCACATGGAAGCGAACCATACAGGCGCCAAGTCAGAAATACCGGCGCACCTTCCGGCTGCCAATGAAGTAGGTTCCGACTATAAAACGCCATCGCTCCAGCCATTACTTCTCTTCAAGTCAAAAGAATATGGTATAGCCACTATATAATATTATTGTCTGGGAATATAGATGGTGTCGCCCGTGGCACAGTCACACTTGACTGTGCTCTTGGGTTGGCCATTGTCGAGCCCGCCTTCAGCCTGCTAACCGGGTGAGGAAGTAGTTCGCCCTACTTCTTCTGTTCGCCGTAATCGTAAAACCCGCGGCCGGTTTTGCGCCCCAGCCACCCCGCCGCGACATATTTCTTCAGCAGCGGGCAGGCGCGATACTTGGTATCTCCCAGGCCTTCCAGAAGTACGTTCAGGATATCCACGCAAACATCCAGGCCGATAAAATCGGCAAGTTCCAGCGGACCCATGGGATGATTCATGCCCAGCTTCATCACCGCGTCCACCGCTTCCGGCGTGGCCACTCCTTCCATCACTGCATAGGCCGCTTCATTGATCAGCGGCATCAGCACGCGGTTGGAAACGAATCCGGGAGCATCGTTCACGGCCACGGGAGTCTTACCCAGCCTCTTGGCCAACTCCATGGTGGTGGCAAAGGCCGCGTCGCTGGTCTGCAGCGCGCGGATCACCTCCACCAGCACCATCACGGGCACGGGATTCATGAAGTGCATGCCCACAAAGCGCTCTGGCCGCTTGGTCATCGCCGCCAGCGCGGTCACCGAAATCGAAGAGGTATTGCTCGTCAGGATCACTTCGGGACGCAGCACCTTGTCGGCTTCGGTCAGCACCGCGCGCTTGATCTCGAGTTTCTCCGGCACAGCCTCAACGACAAAATCCGCCGCCGCAATGGCCGCGAAATCGGTGACCGGCTTGAGTCGCGCCAGCACCGCGGGCTTCTCCGTTTCGGCGAGCTTCCCTTTCTTCACTTCGCGGTCGAGGTTCTTGCCGATCGTCTCCATCCCGCGCTGCAAAAAGCGTTCTTCTACATCGCGCAAGATCACGCTGTAGCCCGCGCGGGCGAACACGTGCGCAATGCCATTACCCATGGTCCCCGCGCCCAGCACCGCCACCGTCTTGATGGAATCGATCGACACGTCTTAACCCTCCGCGCCTTTCGAGGCTTGGCCCGTCGAGAAACCCAAGCATGCCTGCCGGCTAAAGTAAGGTCAAGCAGGCTCCCCGGTGATCGGTTTGTGACTGCCCTTCCTGGAAGCGCGCGCCGCAAGCCATGCAGCCAGCGTCGCGAACTTTTCGTCTTGCGACCAGGGCGCACCAAAGGGGCGCCCAAGCTCCGAGACTCGCCGCAACAGGCTGGGCCGCGGTGCGTGCAATGCCTTCGCCGCCTGTTCCAAAAGCTCGCGCTCGCGCATGGACACAACGGCAAGCCCGCAGCGCGCGCTCGCATAGAGCAGACATTCGCGGAAAAGCTCACCGTCGGCCGTGTGAATCAGCGCATGCGACGCAAGAATCTTCTCGAGTTCCAGAAGCGGCCTTCCTGAAGCCAGCAGAAGCGCGCCGCGTGTCAGTCGATAACCGCGCCCCTCCAACTCCAATTCCAGGCCGTGAATCGCGCGATACGCAAGTTCCCGCCCCTGCTCCCGCACGCCCGCGATGAATTCGCGTGCCGCCGCGAGCGCCATTTTCTCTCCCGTGTGATACGGCTGCCGGAACCGGTACGTGAACGTCTCCACCAGTTGCACGCGCTGACGGTGCAGCACCACCGGCGCGCTTTTCTCCAGACACACCGCCACCACCGCGCTCCAGCCCGAGTGCACGCGAAATCCTACCACTGCTTTTTTCATGAGAGCCTCCGCGGCAGAGGAAACGGAGGAGGCTAAGAATGTCCGCAGGCACCGGCGAAGTCAAGCAAAACCCTTCGCGTTCACTCCGGCGGCTTCCCCTCCACAACTTCGCGCACAAGTTCGCGGGCGCGGCTTTCGTCTTCGGGAAGAACGTACACCGCTACTTTGCTGCCTTCACGGTCTACGCGGCAGTGGATGCCGTTCTCATGCAGGGCCGCGACCAGAAAATCGCTTGGCTCGCCTTTTTCCGTCTCCCAAACCTTGGCGGTGGCGTCTTCTTCGTACCACCCGGTCTCATCGCCCGCGGCAGGAGGGCCGGGAATGTCTTCCCCCTCCGCCGGAGTCAGCATTTCCGGCAGCGTATCAAATTGGCGCGGCGCATCTACGAGAAGTCTCTGCAACTCCCGCGTTCCTACCTCTTCGATGTCGTCCGTGCCATAGGCTTCCTTGACGGCCGTTTCGGCCTTTTCAAACAGCGAAAATGGCACGCCAATCTCAAAGGCAGGAAAATTAGTCAGATTGAAGAGACGATCGCGCCGAAAAACTGTATTGTGGGGAACGCCGGCTTCGTCCAGAACCTCGCACAACTCCGCGTGCACGCGGGCATCCTCACCCTTCCAGAAAGAGCAGAAAGGATCCTCATTGGGATCACCGGGCTCTGGCGGAGCGCCCATGGGCCCCGGCGCCTGTTGCGCTTCCCACACCAGGGGCACATCGCAATCGGCGCAACGCGTGAACCCCGGCCGGTACTCCGCTTTGCATTGAGGACAAATCATTCCGCTCATCCGTTCGACGCTGGCAAACCACCCCTACTTTCCCGGCGTCATCCCCAAATTGTAGAACACGAAGGAATAGATGTGCGCGGTAAGTTCATTCGCCATGGTCGTGCTGCTGGCGCGGCGCCTGGATTTCTTCTCTACGCCAATCTGCGCGAGGTTGTCACGCGGGCAACGACCGCCAGGCCTGCGAGGCCTGTTTGGCGAAGATGCGCTTCGTCACCGGCCAGCCTTCCAACAACTCCCGCTAAAACAATAAGTTATGCACGGGTCCGCCATTGCGTCTTTTTCACCTGCTCCCGCGTATTCAAGGTAGTATGAGCGCACAAGCATTCACGCTGACGTTTTCGAGGTCCCCGGTACTCTTCGCGGGTCTGATGACTGACGATAAGCAAACCATTGCGCATGGCCTGCGCCGCCGCGACCCGGATGTGCTCGACCAGCTCATCGAGCAGTACCAGCAGCGCCTCTATCGCTATCTCCTCTTTCTTACCGGCAACCCCGCGCTTGCTGAAGATTTCTTCCAGGAAACCTGGATTCGCATCCTGGAACGCGGCGAGCAGTACAACGCCAAATCCAAGTTCGAGTCCTGGCTATTCGCCATCGCGCGCAATCTGGTGATTGACGCCTCGCGCCGCAAGAAATTCGCCAGCCTCGAGGATTTCGCCGATCCGGAAACGCAGCAGCCGTTCGAGCCGCCCGACCTGCACGCCACTTCTGCCCTGCAAATGCTTTTGGCGCGCGAAAACCAGCAAGCCGTGCAAATCTCGCTGCTCAAGATTCCCGCCTACTACCGCGAGGTGCTGGTGCTGCGTTTTCACGAAGAGCTTGGCCTGGAAGAAATCGCCGCCGTGCTCGCGGCGCCTATTTCGACGGTAAAGTCCCGGCTGTACCGCGGCCTGGCCGCGCTCAAATCCGCCCTGATGGAAGGTGCCGCATGAACGAAAACCCTCACCTACGCGCCCAGAGACTCCTGGCGGAATCTCTTGTGGAAGGGATCGCAGCGCCCGACCAGGCGTGGCTGGGGCAGCATCTGCGCGAGTGCCCCGATTGTGCGCATGAGGCTGCTGCCACTCAAGAGCAACTGCAGGCTCTTCGCGGTGTGCCGGTTGCGGTGCCGCGTGACCTGGTGGCGCGCACGCAAATGCGGGTTCGCCTGCGCGCTCAGGAAGCCAACGAATCTTCGCGCAGCGGGCTGCTTCTCTGGATCATCACCGCGGCAAGTTGGTTGCTCGGCGTGCTCAGTGCGCCATTGGTCTGGCGCGGCTTCGCCTGGTTCGGCGGCCAATTCGGCGTGCCGAGGCTGGCCCTGGAAATGGGATTTGTTCTCTGGTGGACAGTTCCGGCGCTGCTGGCCGTGGCCGCCGTGCTGTATCAACGTGCTGTAACGCAGGGCCTGGTAGCTGAAAACTTACAGCGCAAAACGAAAACCCCGCGGTGAGTTTAGCTTTGCCAGGTGGAAGTTTGCATTGAGCGGTCTAGAAAACGAGGCAACTATGTCTGACATGTGGAATGAACGTATGCGGCTTATCCGTTTCCGCCGGAAGCACGAACGCACCAGATTCCGCGAGGAGTTGCGCATCATCCCCAAGTGGCTGGTGTGGACCTGCATTGCGCTCTACGTGCTGGCTCTCATCATCGGGTTGTCCGTCAATCTCCACAACTTTGGGACGCACGACGGCGTCTTCCCGGACGACTCCCTGCGCAACCAGCCTTTTCTTTCCTGCCTGGGGCTCGGCGGCGTCATTACGGCCGTGGCATTCGTCTTCTCTGTTTTGTTTTGGACGCTCGGCTACGTCTATCGCGACGCCAAACGCCGCGGCATGAATCCTGCCCTGTGGACGATTCTGGTCCTCATCCTTTCAGGGGGCTATTTCTTCATCGGCTTGATCATCTATCTTCTGGTGCGGGAACCGCTGCCGTTCACCTGCCCACAGTGTGCAGCCACCGTTTCCGCCCGCTACAATTTCTGCCCCAACTGCAAATACAACCTGCACCCTGCGTGCGCGCACTGCCAGCGCGAAGTTGCCGACACGGACAAATTCTGCCCCTATTGCGCTACGGAGCTCACCCCGTCAAAATCTCCCAGCGTCCCCGCGGCAGGCGATTCCGCGACCTGAGGCGTTTGTTTTCGACTCCCTTCTCTGGGGAGGGCGCGACTTTTCACGCCGTGGAAGAATGCTTGCAACTGTCATTCCGAGCCCCGTTCGCTTTTTGAATGGGGCGAGGAATCTGCTTTTTCCCTGGTCTCTTGCGAAAAGCAGATCCCTCGCTCTGCTCGGGATGACAACGAATTACTCTCTTTTCGCAACCTGTTCAGTCGTGCCGTGGAAGGCGCCAAATCGGACCAGCTTCAGCCACTGGGGGTTGCTATCGCCAGGCCACGCGCCGGCTCTCAACTCTTCTCTTCGTGATACTCCATCTCCGTGTTCACGGCCCAGATGTTGCTCTTCTCCGTGCGGCCCGCGATGATATTGTCCACCGCGACCATCGCCGTGAGCATCGAGTGGTCCTGATTGTTGTACTTGTGCATGCCATTGCGGCCAACAAGAAACAAGTTCTCGAAGCCATCCAGGAATTCCTGAACTTCCCCAAAGCGCTCGTACGCGCCGAAATACGCGGGATAAGCCTTCGGCACCCGCTCGACGCGCCAGTCCACCACCTCGCGCGCGTCGATGATCCCAATTCTCTCCAGCTCCGTCATGGCCAGGCGCGCCATTTCTTCCTCTGGGAGCTTCCAGAGGTTGTCTGACTCGTAACAGAAATATTCCACGCCGATCCAGACCTTCGACGGGTCCTTCACCAGATAGGGGCTCCAGTTGTTGAAGATCAGCAGGCGCCCCGCAAGAACATCCGGATCCTGGAGGTAGATCCACGTGTCGGCAACGAGCGGGGCGGGGGAGCTCACGTCGTCCTTGATGCGCAAGGAATTGAGCAGCAAGCCCACGGCGATGAAGTCGCGATACTGGAGGCCCGCGGCCACCTCCCGCACGTTTTTGGGGACGGGGCCATCGAGAAGGCCGGCAAGTTCCTTCACCGGCATGGTCGAAAAGACAAAATCGCACGCGATGCGGCGCTGCTGCCCCGCGCCGTCAGCAACCAGCACGGCCTGCACGCGCGGCCCAACAATTTCCAGGCGGCGGGGTTGCGTCTGGCGGAGGATTTCGCCGCCCAGCGCTTCCACCTTGCACGCCACTTCCCGCCACATTTGCCCGGGACCATATTTCGGGTAGAGGAACTGCTCAATCAGGGAAGTTTCGGTTTGCTTCTGAAAGATGTCCTGCGTCGCTCGGCCAAGCGTCTGCTTCAAGAAGTGCCTGAGGCTCCTACGAACGGACAAACTTTTTACCCGCTGCTCGCCCCAGGCAGCGCTAATCTGCTGGCATGGCACTCCCCAAACTTTTTCCGTATAGGATTTGAAAAAAGTCAGATACAGCTCCTTTCCAAACCGTCGGATGAAAAAGTCCTCGAGGTTTTTGACCGGGCGCGGCGGGAAGAGAGCAGCCCGCAGGTAGCTGAACAGAATGCGAATGGTGCGCAGCAAACCAAGCTTCGAGAGCGTATCTCTGCTCATCTGGACGGGATAAGCGAAAAACTTGCCCAGAAAATAGATGCGGCTTTGCCGCCGGCGCAGCAGCATCACTGCTTCGGGATTCGGGGTGAGCCCCGCTGCCCTTTCGGCGGCTGCTGCGGCATTCTGTTGTGCCTGGGCGTCCGAAAGGCCGGGCGTTTCGATTCGCCGCGTCTTTTGCTGGTAGGTGATCTCGGTTCCGCCCGCGGCTGACGATTCCAGCGGCAGGTGCATCAGCCACCAATTCATCACGCGATCCGACTTCGAGAAGAAGCGATGACCGCCAATATCCATCAGGTTTCCGTGGTGTTCGATCGTGCGCGAGAGCCCGCCGACGTCGGGGTTCTTCTCCAGCACGATTGGCCGCACATCTGTACGCGTCAGCAGTTCGTACGCAGCCGTAAGCCCCGCGGGCCCCGCGCCAATGATCACCGCCGTCCTTTTTCCCTGTTCGCCCATTCTCTACCGATCCAGCCGAGTTGTGCCGGCCACAAACTATCGCTCCCGAATTGTACAAGGTAATTCGATGCAGCACCCACGCTGGGCGTAGTGACTCAAAGAAACAAGACTTGCGAGCGCACAGCTTTCTGGTGGCTTTCGGCCACACGCCGGAGAGAATCACCGGCGTTTCCACGCAGCGTCTCGGAAGTGGAATCTTGATTACAGCGAGTCGCGCGGTGGCGAGGAAAACACGACCGGCCGGGCAATCCTTCGGCCCCGTTTTTGAACGAGACCGAAGGAGGCCAGCCGCTCAATCAGCGCCGATGCGAGGTGGAAGAAGTTCCTCCGGATCGTAAGCGCAATCGGGGTGAAATTCTGGAAAGAAGCGCCTCAGGGCTGTTCGTCCGCGCTCGGGCCATACAATGCCGGCACCGGAACGTTCAGCGCCCGAAAATACATGGTCAATTGCGCGCGGTGATGGATGGTATGGTTGAAGCAGAAGCTCCGAAGTACGGCGTAGCGAGGCATGGTGAAAAGCACCTGGCCACCCATCAGTAACGTCCAGGGCTTGCGCAAATCCTCATCGCTGGCGCCCGCCAGTGCGGCACGCGCTTCGCGAGTGAGCCGGTCGAAAACTTCCAGCAATTCCTTGCGGTTGGATGTCTTGGGCTGTTCATAACGCGGGCCGTTGACCGGTGCGAAGTCCAACTGCTCGGTTTTGATCGTCTGGATGGTCCAGTCGTTCATCGTCGCGATGTGTCCGGCCATCCAACCGAGCGTGCCGGACTTCTCGTGCGGCTTCCAGCCCCACTTGTCGTCGGGAACGCGCTCCAGCGTCTTGCGGGTGTTGGCCATTTCCTGATCGAATTCGGGAAGAAGTAATTGACTGATGGACATGTAGTCCTCCAAAGCGAAGTCGTAGAGGTGAAGACGGGCCTTCATTCTACTACCTTTCCGGTGAAGCTTGCTTTACACGGGGCGTGGCGGGAGAATTCGCGGATGCACAAGGCCGTTGCGGACAATTGGCTCCAATGCTAGGGTTTTGTTTGAGGACTCCTTGACGAATCGTACCCATGCCAGCGAGTTGGTTTTTGAGATTTCGGAGGAAGCTGAGAGCGGATACTCAGCGGAATGCCTCACGGAGAATATTTTCACTCAGGGCGAGACGTGGGAGGACCTCCGCGTGAACGTGAAAGAAGCAACGGAAGCATATTTTTACGATGGACAGAAGCCAAAGTACCTCCGGTTGCATCTGGTTCGCGATGAACTCCTGACATGGGGATAAATACCCCCAGATTTCGGTAGTGGGTCAATTTCCGTTTAGGCCACGCTTTAATCAAGCACATGGGTCCCAGTACGAAGATGTCCGGTAAGGCGACCAGGCTCTTGACAATCAGTGGCTAGAAAGAGGAATGCAGAAGTTCAAATTGCATCCGATCTTTCGTGCACAACGTCACGCAAGGCGGTGCAATGTTGCCGACGAATATTCTGCTCGTAACCCACGTGTAAGCGACTACGCCGATGACCGGGACCGCCTTAAGCTCCCGAGAGTCTCTAGTTCATCGGCCATTCATACGTGAACAGTTTGGCAGCATCTTCTGGGCTCAATTTAACTCCTACCATCTCCGCAGCGCGAGCCATGACTGGATCCCGGTCGTTCGCTAGATCTGCTGCCGTCGGAAGAATCGTTTCATCCGGGGTCACGCCGGTGTGCTCAAGGCTCTTACCATCGGACATCACTAGGTCCGCAATCGCAACGAATATTCCATAGGAGTACACAGGTTTTAATCCTGTGCTATGAGGACAATATTTAGCCTCCATCACACTGCCAGATGTACGATCGCCCAGAACAATTCCGCGTTTTTCAATTTGGATCACCCGCGCAAACACCTCGGCGGCCGAAGCGGACTGGCTGTCCACCAGCACGATCAATCTTCCGGTGAAAGCACGGTGATGGTTTCCCTCTGCCATCTCCGGACTAATCGATTCTCGCGTTACGCGGTCCACAACCTTGACGTCACGTTCGAATACGCTGCTGAGAAGGGCCCTGAGGGTGGATCCAAAGCCCCCCGGATTGCCTCGCAAATCCACGACCAGGCACCCATGCTCGCGGGCCTTGTCGATCATCCGCCGGGCATCTAAGTCTGTTAGGGAAAACATGGGAAGCTTCAGGACCATCATCTCCTTGCCCAACTCCTTATACTGAGGATGCGCTAATCGTTGTTGGTCTTCGTACTCTAGGCGCAACCTCCATGCATCTCTGCCTGTTACTTCATCGAAATCCATGATCGTCCTCGGCTGGCGCACCTTTGCCATCACGTTGACCCGGCGAATCTTGCCGGATTGATCCCGCAGGTCCACACGCAAACCGGACTGTGGCAGAAGCACGTCGAAGACGTACTCCATCTTGCTCAGGCTCTCCCGTGTGGGTGTGAACCCGTTGATAGTCAGAACCTCATCGCCGGGCCTTAGTCCTTTGTCTTCGGCGTCGCTCTTCGGCCGCACATGAGTTACGTAGCAACGTGCCCCTACCATTTGGAAGCGCCAACCGTATTCTTGGCGGATGGGATCATGAGGTGGAACAAAGGAAGTGTGCGAATCATCCAATGCTTCCAGAACCGCGGCTATCTCTAGGACCAACTCTTCCCTAGTCGTAGCCTTTGCAATCCTCTCCTTTGCGTTTTTGACCTTCGTGTCCCAGTCTACGCCGCGCAATTTCGGATCGTAGTAATACCTGCGGATGTCCGAGGCAACATCCTGTAACATCACCTGCGCCCGCTCGCGCTCAAGCCGGTCGACATGCTGCGACCAGCTAGGCATCGCCAAAAGCCCAGCCATAATGATCAGACCAAGGATTCTGGTGAGAATATTATTGAGGAACAAATAGCTCCGTCCTTTTTGGATTTCTTTCTCCGGAAGTCTACATCGACCCGCGACTATAGGTAAACGCACTAACCGGAAACTGACCCATTGCCCAGACTTCTTTCGCTTTGTCTTCTCCCCCTAAAGTGCGCTACGCTTCTTGAATCATGCCCACGCTTTTTGACATAGGCAAGCCCGATGGCAACGAGCTGAAACTGAACGACGCGCAGCTGCGCGCCATTACCCACGGCGAAGGCCCGCTGCTGGTGATCGCGGGCGCGGGCACCGGGAAGACTCGGGTCATCACCGAGCGCATTCGGCACCTGCTCGAATCGGACGCTACCCTGCTCGGCGAGAACATTCTTGGGCTGACGTTCACGAAAAAAGCCGCGGGCGAAATGAAGACGCGCGTGGTGAAGGCCGTCGGCGAGCGCGGCAAGGACGTGGTGCTGGCCACCTTCCATTCCTTCTGCGAAACGATGCTGAAGGAGGTGGATCCCAACTGCCTGCCGCTGGAAAAAGTGGACCACTGGATCCTGCTGCGCCGGAATCTGGCGCGCCTGAAACTGGAAAAGTACCGCCGGCTCGCGGAGCCCGGTCAATTCCTCAGCGATTTCATTACGTTTTTCTCGCGTTGCCAGGACGAACTGGTGTCCAGCGAAGAATACCAGGCCTACGCCGATCAGCTCGCGGCGGAATTGCAAGCGGAGAAGAACGCCCTCGACGAGGACACTTGCACGGAGCGCGCCGAGCAGGTCACGTTGCAACAGGAGATTGCGCGCGCCTACCGCGCCAGCGAAGAAATCCTGAAAGAGAAGCGCGCCGTGGCGCTCAACGGCCTGATCACCGAAGCCGTCGCGCTGCTCAAGCGCGACACCAAGCGGCGGCGGCAGCTTCAAGAACGTTTCAAGCACATCCTGGTGGATGAATTTCAGGACACCAACATCGCCCAGCTCGAATTGCTGCATCTGCTGAGCGCGGAATCGCGCAACATCGTCGTCGTGGGCGACAACGATCAGGCCATCTACCGCTTCCGCGGCGCTTCGTTCGGAAGTTTCAAGCTGTTCCTGCAGCGGTTCACCGGCTGGAAAGAAGGGCAGGACTCGACGCCGTTTCGCGTGGCATTGATGGACAACTACCGTTCGACGCCCAACATCCTGCGCGTGGCAACGCAAGTGATCGGCCAAAACGAGGTCAGCCCCGAGTTCCCAAAAAAAGTCCTGCAAGCAAACAAATCGGAGGGGGAGAAGATCCGCATCGCGGAGATGGAAACGCCCGAGGACGAAGCCTCGTGGGTGGCGGATGAACTCGAGCGGCTGCATGGCGCGGGGCGGCGCTGGAAAGATTTTGCAGTGCTCTACCGGCAGCACGCCCATCGCGACCAGTTGGTGGAAGAGTTGTCGCGGCGCAAGATCCCCTTCGTCATCAGCAAGCTTTCGATTCTGGAGCACCCGCTGGTGCGCGACGTCCTCGCCTATCTGCACCTGATTGCGCTGCCTTATGACGATATCGCCTGCGCGCGCGTTCTTTCCGCGCCGGCATGGCATCTGACGGCGGAAGACCTGGTGCGCCTAGCGGAACGCGCCGCCAAGAAACGCGGCACGGCGCTTTACGATGTACTGCAAGCGCCGCAATCGGAATTGCCCTTCGACGCATCGCACACGGCCCTGCCAACGCTGCTGGAATTCTTGCGTGAGCAACGCAAAACGCTGAGAAGGCGCACGGCCCGCGAAATCCTTGGCGATCTCATCGAGTGGCTGGAAGTGCCGCAGCGCGCTGCCACGCAGGACCGCAAGTACGTCAACCAACTCGGCCAATTCGCAAAGGAGTGGGAAGCGAAAAGCGAAACGCGGGGCTTGCCGGAATTTCTGGAATACCTGGACTATTTCGAGCAGGCCGGCGGGACTCTGAGCCTCGAAGATGATGCGCCCGGCGATGCCGTGCAGCTCATGACGGTGCATGGCGCCAAGGGCCTGGAGTTTTCGCACGTATTTCTGCTGCGCGTGAATTCCAACGCCTTTCCGCCGCGCAACAGGTCGCCGCTTTTCGAGTTTCCCGATCGCCTGATGAAGGAAGAATTGCCGGAGGGCGATTTTCACATTCAGGAAGAGCGCCGGCTTTTCTACGTGGCTCTGACGCGCGCGATGGAGCGGCTGACCATCACCACGCTGACCGAGAAGAAGGGCAAGGTGCCCGTCTTCGTCGAGGATATCGTGATGGAACCGGCCATCAAGCGGCGAGACGTCCTGCAACTGGCCCCGAAAAAGAAGAGCAAGGAAGCGGCCGCCACAGAGGAGCAGGCGGCGGCCCGTGCGGGCGAATTATTCGCGGCAAAAGAAGGGCCACCAAAAATCTTCTCGCGCATCGCCAAGTGGGCCGAGAAATTTCATCCGCCAACGCCGGAGCCGTTGAAGCTCAGCAGTTCCGCGGTGGACAACTACCGGAGATGCCCGCAGCAGTATGCCTTCAGCTATCTCTGGTCGCTGAAAGAAGGGCCGCGGGCAACGCTGAGTTTCGGCAGCGTGATGCACACGACCATCAAACGATTCCTGGATCAGGTGAAGAAAGGCACGAAGCTTCCCTTCGAGGAAGTTCAGCGCATCTACGAAACGGAATGGAGCAGCGCCGGCTATGAGGATCAATACCAGGAAGCCGAATACAAGAAAGATGGACTGGAGCAATTGAAAGTTTTTCATGCGGCGATGCTGCAGGCGCCGCCGCAGATTCTGGAGCAGGAAAAAGGATTTGAGCTGCCGCTGGCCAACGATGTGATCCTGACCGGACGCATGGATCAAGTGAACCGCCTGGGGCGCAAAGACGTGGAGATCGTGGACTACAAAACGGGGAAACCCAAAAAAGAGGCGGATGCGCGAAAAGACCTGCAACTGAGCATCTACGCCCTGGCGGCGAAGGAGATTTTCGAATGGAACCCCGTGCGGCTGGCGTTCCACTACCTGCAGAACAACCAGGTGCAAGTGACTACCCGCGACGCGAAACAGCTCGATGAGGCCGAAAAGATCATCCAGGAGACCGCGGCGGACATTCGCGCCGGAGAATTTCCCCCCAAGCCGGGCTTCGCTTGCCGGAGCTGTGCCTACAAACCGATTTGCCCGGCACACGAAGAGGCGCTCACCGGATCCGGCGGGTAGTAAAGCCGCGGCGTAGAACCTAAAAAGAGCGGGGCCGGTTACTTGGGGGCTTCAGTGGCGAACGTTCCGTCGTAGTAGCCCTTGCGGGTAAGGATGGTCATGCCCTCGCGGCGCACACGAACCTCCAGGGTATGGTAGTCGGCCTTGCGCTCGCCACGGGGCTCAAAGGACAAAATGTATTGGTTGCGGGCCTGCTCGGTGATGCGGGAATAGAAATCCTCGAAGGTCTCGCTCTTTGCGCCAAAAAACACCTCGCCACCGGTATCGTGGGCATATTCATCCAGGCGGTTGAGTTTCCGCTCAAAGTAGGCGCTGCCGACGGCCACACTGTAAACCGTAATGCCCTGGCGAAGAAGCTCGGCGCGGGTTTCGTCATATTTGTGGGTATTGAACTTGGCGCCATTTTTCCCGTCCGAAATAAGAAGGATTACTTTGCGGCGCTGCCGCCAAGGGCGGTCCTGAAGCAGCATGGCCGCGGAATAAACGGCGTCGTCCAGGGCCTTGGTGGGCTGACCCTTGATGGCGATCAGGGAGGGGTCGTTCATGGGAGCGCCGGGAGCCGGGGCGCCGTTGATCGTAGGGCCTTCAAACGGGCCTCCCGGGGGTGCAATGGAAGGGGCGGACGCGGAAGAGACGTCCTTGCGGCGTAATTCGGTGATGAGCTTGTCTTGATCGCGGGTGAAGCCGTGGCCTTCATGAAAATACTGGTCAAAGGTGCAGACAAAAGCTTCGTCGCTGGTACTCATCCCCCCGACAATAGCGCGCAGGCTGGGCTCGACCTGATCGGCGTCCTTGCGTTTCAGGTCGTTGTCAATGAGGACAACCATGGAGATGGGGTAGGCTTCGGCGGCAAAAGAGGTGATCTTCTGCTCGACGCCATCATCAAAGATGCGGAATTCGTCCTTCCGCAGGTCGGCTACCAGATTGCCGCTCCGGTCTTTTACTGTGACCGGGTCGACCACCGTGGTGGTGGTGACGACGATCTTGGTCGGAGCCTGACTCTGGGCCGCGGCCTTCGGGGCCTGCGCCACAGCCGGAGGCTTGGCTGGAGTGGTAGCTGTGGGTTCCTGAGCGAGAGCAATGGGTATCAAAAGCAACAGGGATTGTGCAAGTACGAGGAGCCGCGTTTTTCGTGGACAATTCATGGTCATCAGGCCAAACTTTCCTAGGCTAGTACAGCGCTTAGCGTCCTATTGCTATTGTACGACGCATCCCAGTGGTTGCTTGGTTGCATCGAACCATAGTAATGATGCTTCGCGGCAATGGATGCGGTGCCAGGATGGAGCGGCGCTGCCATGCCAGACGGGAACATCAACAAGGATACCGGGAAATCTTGAAAAGCGAGATAAAGAAGATGTCATTGTGGAAGAAAACACGGATGCAGTGTCTGGCGCTTTGCGCGGCGCTGGCGCTGAGCATGCCGGCGCTGCCGCAGGGCCAAACGCAAAACCAGGGGCAGGCGCCGCCGGTAATCAAGTCGGAAGTGACCCTGGTCAACCTGTTCGCCACCGTCCGCGATAAGAACAAGCACGTCATAACGGACCTGAAGCAGGACGACTTCAAGATCTTCGAGGACAACCACGAGGAGAAAGTTGCGTTTTTCTCGAAGGACATGGCCCTGCCGATCACGCTGGGAATGCTGCTGGACACTTCCCTAAGCGAACAGAGCAACTTGGGAGCGATTCAGGATGCCGGAAGCCGGTTCTTGCACCGGGTGTTACGGAAGGGAGATGAGGCGATGGTCATCTCCTTCGATACGGATGTGGACCTGCTGGCCGATTTGACGGACGACCGCCAGATTCTGGACCGAGGCATTAACAAGGCCCGGGTTAATATTTCTGGCGGAGGCATGATCGCAGGTAACCCCGGACCCGTTGGCGGGCAGAACGAGGCGGGTACAGTCCTCTACGACGCTATTTATCTGGCTTGCGCCGAGAAGTTGAATGGCGAGGCGGGGCGCAAGGCGATCATCATTGTGACCGATGCAGACGATACAGGAAGCAAAGTCAAGCTGGAAGAAGCCATTGAGGCCGCCCAACGTACGGACACTGTGATCCACATTTTGCTGGTGATAGACCCGCGGTACGGGGGGAATCCCGGCGTGGCCCGCAAACTAACGGATGAAACGGGCGGACGGGTGATCTTCGTGCGCTCCGAGAAGAACATTGAAGAAGCTTTTGACCAGATTTCCGAAGAGTTGCGCAGTCAGTACACGCTGGGCTACTACCCCACAAACAATGCGAAGGACGGGAAATTCCGCAAGATCAAGGTCGAGACGAACAACAGCGACCTGAAGGTGCTGGCACGCAAAGGCTATTACGCGCCCAGAAGCTGAAGCGGGTTTACCAACTCTTTCGGGCCTCGAAAAGAATCGTTCCGCAGGCACTCTTGCTAAAGATAAGATAACTCATCAGCGCGGAGACGCATTGACCGCAGTGTAAGCCTTGGCTAGTATCGCAAGGCGACGGAGCAGGACTCCGGAACGCTCCCATGATCAACGAAACTATCGGGCACTATCGCGTCCTGCGGCAGTTGGGAAGCGGCGGGATGGGTGTGGTGTATGAAGCCGAGGACACCAGGCTGGGACGCCGGGTGGCGCTGAAGTTCCTTCAGGATACCGGCAAGCCGGACCCCGCGGCCATGGAGCGCTTTTTGCGCGAAGCTCGTTCGGCTTCGGCGCTCAATCATCCCGGAATTTGCACCATTTATGCCATCGAAGAGCATGACGGGCAGACTTACATCGCGATGGAGTTACTGGAAGGAGAATCGCTGGACAGAGCGCTCACCCGCGGGCTGCTGCCGATTGCGAAGACCGTGGAGATTGGCATCCAGGTTGCCGACGCGCTCGATGCCGCGCACAAAAAGGGCATCGTTCACAGGGATATCAAGCCGGCGAACATTTTCTTGACCGAGCGGGGCACTGCGAAGCTCCTGGATTTCGGCCTGGCAAAACTCATGGAGACAGAAGGGGGCATGGAGGGTGAAACCGTCGGCCCATCGAAAGACGCCTTCCTGACCAGCCCGGGAACCACGGTCGGCACCATCGCCTATATGTCGCCCGAGCAGGCGCGCGGCGAAGTGCTGGACGCACGCAGTGATCTGTTCTCTCTGGGTTCGGTTCTCTACCAGATGGTGACGGGAGCTCTGCCTTTCCCGGGCGCGACGACTGCCGTGATTTTTGGAAATATCCTGCATAGCGCCCCGGTATCACCGGTCACGTTGAATAGCGCGGTTCCTCAGGAACTGGAACGCATCATCAATAAATTATTGGAAAAGGATCGCGATCTGCGGTGCCAGGTGGCCGCCGAATTGCGCGCCGACCTGAAGCGGCTGCAGCGGGAGATGGATCCCGGACGCGTGAGTTCCACTCCAACCGTGGCCGCCAGCCGGGCGCCGAGCGGCACGGTACACGCAGCGGGGAGCGGTTCTAGTTCTGCTGCATCATCGGGAGGGACGGCGCGCGCGGGGAGCGGTGCGGTACTGGCGGAGGCGGCGCAAAAGAACAAAATCGGCGCAGGGGTCATCCTGGTGGGATTGTTGGCGGTGGTTGCCGCCGCAGGCTACGGGTTGTACACGCTGGTGCAAAAGGGGCAAAACAGGCAAGACGCGCAAAAGCCGAAACTCGCTCCGTTTGAGAAATTCACCATCGAAAACGTCTCCAATAATGGCCATATCACGCAAGCGGCGATTTCCGCGGATGGCAAATATCTGCTGCAGGCGCTGGAGGAAGGCGGCTCGCAATCCCTGTGGCTGCGGCACATCCCGACCTCGACCAACAAGGAAGTGGTGGCGCCGGCGCGTACACGCTATCAAGGACTCTGCTTTTCGCCAGACGGCAACTATATCTATTTCCTGCGCCGCGATGAGGAGGACGAAACGGAATCGCAGTTGTACAGCGCCTCGATGCTCGGCGGGACGCCCCGCGTTCTGATCAAGGATGTGGATAGCCCCATCTCGTTTTCGCCGGACGGCCAGCATTTCGTGTTTCTGCGCGAGCTGCACAGTGCCCCATCTTGGGATTTGCTGCTGGCCAGGAGCGATGGAACCATCGAGAAGCCTATCTTTAGCGGTCGTCCTCTGCCGAGCGATAGCCACGTGCCGGCCTGGTCGCCGGATGGAAAAACCATCGTGATTCCCATCGTGCAACCGACGCAGGACGCCATCGGCGCCTTCCTGGCGGTGGATGCGGCCACGGGTCAGGATCACGTCGTCGCGCTATCGCCCGACCGCATTTACTATGGCCCCGCGTGGATGCCCGACGGGAGCGCGCTGCTCGCCACCGCTTCGCAACTTGACGCGGGACACATGCAGGCACAAATCGGCTATGTGAGCTTTCCAGGCGGCGATTATCGCGCGTTGACCTCCGACACGAATGAGTACGGCAAGCTGGGGATCGCCAAAGACGGCAAGACCCTGGTGGCCATCCAGAGCAAATTGCGTTTCTCGATATCCATTGCGCCGGCGAACGATCCAGACCAGTTGCACGCGGTACCTTTGACGACGCAATTGCCCGTGTGGCTCTGGAATTGGATGCCGGATGGCCGGTTGATTCTGCCGCAGGCCGGAAACCTGAAGGCCGTCTCGGCCAACGGAGACGAAACCACGTTGTACTCCGATCCCAAGCATATTCCGGATCAGGCGGCCGTTTGCGGCGGCGGGCGATACATCGTGTACCGGCAACTGGGCGGCAGCGGCGGAACCTCGGCCAATTTGTGGCGCATGGATCTGAACGGCACCAATCAGAAGCAACTGACCAGCGGCAGGAATGAGCGGGAGCCAACCTGCCCGAAGGACGGGAATTGGGTGTATTACGTGGACAACGCGGACAACCGCAACGTGAAGCGCGTATCGGTGGACGGCAGTTCGCCAGAAACCGTCGTGAAATACTCCGTGGGATCTTTCGCCCTTTCCCCGGATGGGAAAGAGATCGTGTCCTTCGAGGTGCGCGAACTGGACCACAAGTTGATGTTGCGGATTGACAACGTCGAGACGCACCAGATGACTTACAGCGATATCGATCAGCGCGCCTTGCCGGACGAGCTTGCCTTCACGCCGGATGGAAAAGGGGTCGTATACCTCGTACGGGAAAAAGGCGTGGACAACCTGTGGTTGCAGCCGCTCGATGGCACGCCGCACCGCCAGCTTACACATTTCAAGAAGGACAGGACCTTCCGGTTCGTGTTTTCTCCTGATGGCTCGAAGATCGCCGTGGAATCCGGCGAAGTGGAATCCGACGCGGTGTTGCTGCGCGATTCCCGGCCCTAGTTTCGAAAGCCGGCGCACCGCCCCTGCGGATTTGCGCCATTTCATTCGAAGTTGCACACGGCAACTCTCTGATTCCTAAAGCCATTCCCACTCTGAAATAAAATCCCCCTTATTCGAATACTGGTTGGTTATATTTAAATCTAATACTGTCGGCGCGCCGACAATTCCGCTGCGCGTTCAGGTCTGAGGATTTCCTGGGTTTCTCCCGCTTGTGTAGGGGTCGAGCGCAGTGCTCGACCCCATCTCGGCAAGGTGTGAACATTTGTTTTATTCCGAGCGCACACTCCTACGCGAAATGCACTCAGGCTAAACAATGGAGACTGTCCAGGATCAATGAGAGGAACGCTACTTCACCGCGGCCGCAGGCTGTGCGGCCGCGTCCTGGTTGGCCCGGGCGTAATACCCGCGGCGCGCGCGCACCTGGAAGCCCTTGTGCTCGGGCGTTTCGATGCGGATTTTATGGTAGCGGCCGTCGAAGGCGTGATTCGTCGGGTCGTACGCAAGGGAGTACTGATTGCGCAGTTCCTCGCTGATGTCCTGGAACGACTGATCGAGATCGTCCACGTGATAAGGAAAGAAGGCGCGGCCGCCGGTCTCCTCGGCCAGGCTCTTCAGGACCTGGTCGCCCTCGGTTAGATGGTACTTGCGGTTGCCGGATTGTTCCTTGTTGGGATCGTCGAGCGTGACCCACTGCGTGCTGGTGCTGATGGAATAGATGACCACGCTGGTGCGTTGGGCCATCTCAATGGCTTCGGAGCGCGTGCGCGTGGAGAGATTGTCCTCGCCGTCGCTGATGAGAATCATGACGCGGCGGACAACATCGGGCTGGTCGCCGGGCGGCCGCGGGGGATGGCTTAGCTGGTTTTCGCAAGCATCGTAAATGGCGTCGTAAACCGCGGTGCCGCCGCCGGCCCGGGTGCGCAGAATCCGGTCGCGGAGCGCTCCGGTGTCATTCGTGAATCCCTGGAGAACTTGCGGCTCGTCGTCGAAGGTCATCAGGAAGGCTTCGTCCTTCTTGGGCCGCAGCACACTAAACAGGAAGTTGTTGGCAGCGTCCTGCTCGAACTTGAGGCGATCACGAATGCTGTTGGAGGTATCCAGCAGCATGCCGATGCGCAGGGGGAGATCGCTCTGTTTGCTGAAGTAGCGGACATCCTGGGGGATGTTGTCGTCAAAAAGCTTGAAATCCTGTTTTTCGAGCGTGGGCACGAGCTTGTTGCGGCGATCCAGTACGGTGAAGAGAACGTCAACGAGGTTGACGTGGGTGATAAAGGTGGCGCCGCTCTGCTGCGGCTTCTCCTGGCCCTGCGCAGTGGCAGGCGGCGGAGCAGGGGGAGCAGCGGGGTTCTGCTGCTGCGCAAAGACAAGGAAGCTGCCGAACAGCACGGCAACGAGAAGTAGTCCAACGGATAAGTGTCGCATTTGAAATGATTATAGGAAGCCTTTCAGTGCAGCGTCAATTCGTTGCGGGGGCTCGCCGGCGGCGGCGGACAGTTTCTGCAAGTAGGCGCGCAACTCAGGCGGGAGCGGTGCTGTAAGGCGGATAGGCTGGCCCGTGCGCGGCTGGGCGAATGCGATTTTTGCGGCGTGCAGGAAATTGCGGCCAAGGGATGGCAGCGCGGTGCGGCCGATGTGCAATTGGCCCGCGGCACCGTAAAGCGTGTCTCCCACCACGGGGTGGCGCAGTGCGGAAAAATGCACGCGGATCTGGTGCGTGCGCCCCGTGTGCAATTGGACTTCGAGGAGCGTCGTGGAATCGATGCGGGCAAGGACTTGCCAATCCGTGCGCGCCTCGCGGGCATTGTGCAGGAGAGCGGCGCGCCTGGCGGTCATGCGCGTGCGGCGATTGGGATCGCGCGCAATGGCCAGTTCAATGCGGCCACGCTCCTCTTTCAAGACACCCTGCACGAGGGCAACGTAGATCTTCTGGATGGAGCGTTCGCGGAAAGCTTCCGCGAGCCGGGCGTGCGCAAAATCATTTTTCGCTACCAGGAGAATGCCCGAGGTCTGCTTGTCCAGGCGATGGACGATGCCGGGCCGTAGAAGATCGCCGGACTGCGAGAGGGTTTGCCCGCGGCCCAGCAGCGCGTTGACCAGCGTTCCGTGAGAATTCCCTGCCCCGGCGTGCACGGTCATGCCCGCGGATTTGTTGATGGCGATAACGTCCTCATCTTCGTAAAGAATGTCGAGTGGAATCGATTCGGCTTCTGCGCGCAACGCCGGGCGCGGCTGAGGCACGACCTCGATGGTGTCGCCCGCGTGGACCTTGTGCGCATCCTTGGCCGTCTTTCCGTTCAGCAGGATCAGTCCGCCTGCTATGAGTTCCTGCACACGCGTGCGTGAAACCTGCGGGCAATGTTTGGCCACGACGCGATCCAGACGCAGCCCGGCATCCCCATCCGCCACCGTGATTTCCAGATGCTGAGGTTCGCTCACAAGGAGAGTCTATCCCAGGATGCTACCCGAACACCCGTCCTGGCGTGGGCATTAGCGGCGCTATTTTTTTGCGGATGAGCGAGGGTGCTTCCGGCCGAAAAGTATCTCAAGCACGATCAACATTGCGCCCACAGTGACGGCCGAATCGGCCACATTGAAAGCCGGCCACGGATGAAAAATTCGTAGGGGCATGAAGCGCAACCACACCTCCAGGAAATCGGTGACCGCGCCATGGAGAATGCGGTCCGTGACGTTACCGGTGGCGCCAGCAAGGAGCAGCGCGAGCCCCGCCGCTTGCAATACTCCGGCGCTGCGGCTGGCCACCAGCAACCAGGCGATGAAACCAATGATGATCAGGGTCCCAGCAACCAGCAAAATGCGGACCGCTGTGGTTGAGTACCCCGCCAAAAAACTGAAGGCCATGCCGGGATTGCGCAAGTAGACCAGGTTCACGATATTCGTGATGACCGGATGCGGAAAGTAATCCTCCGGCCGTGATTCGATCCAAGCTTTGGTGGCGCGATCCAGGAAGACGACGCCCAGTGTAAGCCAGAGCCAGCGTAGGCGGCGGGGAATCATCATGAGGTTATGGTGCCAGAGGCGGGCAAGAAGATGGAAGTAAATGAGATAGATGAGGTAAAGGAAATAAAGGAGAGAAAGGCATGACCATGCGATTGTTTTCCTTTGCCTCGTTTACTTCCTTCACTTCCTTTACTTCCTTTACCTCCTTTGCTTCTTTTCATTTGCCTGCCTCAATCTCGGCGATGGCTTCGCTGCAACGCTCGCAGATGGTGGGATAACGGGGGTTCTCTCCCACGTGCGTGGAATAGTTCCAGCAGCGTTCGCACTTCTTGCCGTCAGCCTTTTCGATTTTGACGTTGAGACCGCCCAGCACAAGCAGGAGGTCGGAAATGAGAGAAGGCTGCCCGCCGGGAATAGGCGCTTGGTCGGCCCGTGGTGGGGCTGGATGCCTCCTAAATTCAACCTGTGAGACTATGAACAGCTCCGGCAGAAAGCGCACATATGCTTCAAGTATGTCCGCTAAGTCTCCGCTGGCACTAAGCACAACTTTCGCTTCCAAGGAGCCGTTTATTTCCTTTGCTGCGCGCGCCCTCTCCAGAGCTGACAAGACCTCGGTACGGACGGCTCGTAGTGGGACCCAATCCTTGGTGGCCTTTGGAGACAAGCTGTTCATTAGCTCGTCCGCATCTGGAAACAGAGACATGTGGACGCTCTCGGGTTCGCCCGCAGCTTTTGGCAGAAACTTCCAGAGTTCCTCCGCGGTGAAAACCAGGATGGGGGCGGCAAGCCGCACCAGCGCGCTGGTGATCTTCCACACCGCGGTTTGCGCGGAGCGCCGCGACTTGCTGTTGGGCGACTTGGTGTAGAGCCGATCTTTCAACACGTCGTAGTAAAAGGCGCTGAGATCCACGACGCAGTAGTCGTGAATGGCGTGATACACGCGGTGAAACTCGTAAGCGGCGTACCATTCGCGGCAACGCTGGACGAGGCCGGCGGTGCGCTCCAGCATCCAGCGATCTATCTCCTCGAGCTGCTCGTTGGCCAGGGCGTCGCGCGAAGGATAGAAATCGCTTAGGTTGCCGAGGGCGAAGCGAAACGTGTTGCGGATTTTGCGATACGCTTCGCTGAGCTGCGTCATCACCCGCTCGCTCATTTTTACGTCCGCCTGATATTCCTGCGAGGCCACCCACAGGCGCAGCAGGTCCGCGCCCCACTTGTCGCAAATCTCGGTGGGGAGCACGACATTGCCCAGCGATTTCGACATGGGCCTCCCCTGCTCGTCCAATGTCCATCCGTGAGTAACCACGCAGCGATACGGCGCTTTGTCCTTGATGCCCACCGCGATGAGCAGCGAACTGTGGAACCACCCGCGATACTGGTCCGGACCTTCCGCATAAACATCGGCCGGCCACTCGTCGCCATGTAGAACGGCTAGGTGCGACGATCCGGAGTCGAACCACACATCCAGAATGTCGTTCTCCTTGCGCCATTTGGAAGCGCCGCACGAACATTTTGTGCCGAGCGGCAGCAGTTCTTCGGCGGAGTGCCTGTACCAGGCGTCTGCGCCTTCCTTTTCAAACCACTTCACAACATTGCGCAACGCGGCGAAATCGCCAAGCTGCTTTCCGCAGGCATCGCAGAAAAAAACGATGATCGGAACGCCCCAGAAACGCTGGCGGGAGACGCACCAGTCCGGGCGATTCTCGATCATTTCGTAGATGCGCTCCTCGCCCCAGCCGGGAATCCACTTCACGTTGTGAATCTCCTGCAGCGCTTCCTGGCGCAAGGATTTCTGCGCGCCGTGCGCCACCTGATCCAGCTTGACGAACCACTGCTCGGTGGCCCGGAAAATCACGGGATTGTGGCAACGCCAGCAGTGCGGATAGGAATGCTTGTAAGCGTGATGGCCGAGGAGCGCGCCGCGATCCCCGAGAAGTTTCACCACGATCGGGTTTGCAGCGAATACATCTTTACCTTTGTAATCCGGCAAACCTTCCAGGTACACGCCGCGATCGTCGAGAGGCGCGTAAATTTCCAGCTTGTATTTTTGGCCGGAGATGAAGTCGTCCGCGCCGTGGCCCGGCGCCGTGTGTACGATGCCGCTGCCCTGATCGAGCGTCACATAGTCCGCAAGGATTCCGGGCACCTGAATCGGCAGAAAGGGGTGCTGAAATTTCATGCCCTCAAAATCGCGGCCTTTGAACGTGGCCTGCACGTCGGCTTGCTTGATCCCGGCTTCGGCCTGCAAACCAGCGACGCGATCCGCCGCCAGCAGGAGTTTTCCCTTTTCCGTCTGCACCACGGCGTACTGATGGTCCGGATGGAAAGCCAGCGCGCGATTGTGGGGAAGAGTCCAGGGCGTAGTGGTCCAGATGACCGCGGAAACATCGGAACCGATTTTGGCGGCATCGCCGGAGCCGCCGCCGGCAACTTTGAAGGTGACCCAGATCGAGGGGCTGGTGTGGTCCTCGTATTCCACTTCCGCTTCCGCCAGCGCCGTATTGTCGTGGATACACCAATAGACCGGCTTGCGTCCGCGATAGACGTAGCCCTTTTCCATGAAATCCAGGAAGGCACCGGCAATAGTGGCTTCGTACGGATGGCTCATGGTGAGGTAAGGGTCGTTCCACCGGCCAAAGACACCCAGGCGTTTGAAATCGCGCTTGTGCTGCTCGACGTAGCGGGTGGCGTAGTCGCGGCAGCGCTGGCGGAACTCCGCCGGGGAAACCTTGCCCTTTCCGCCGAGTTCCTTCTCCACTTGCGTTTCAATGGGCAGACCATGGCAATCCCAGCCCGGCACATAGGGCGCGTAGTGGCCGGCCATGCTCTTGGATTTGACGATCAAATCTTTCAGCGTTTTATTCAGCCCGGTGCCGAGATGAATGGTTCCCGTGGGATAGGGCGGCCCGTCATGGAGAACAAACAGAGGCTGGCCCTGGCGGGCTTCCAAAATGCGCTCGTAGAGGTGTGACTCTTCCCAGGCGGCGAGCTGCTTGGGCTCGTTCTGAGGAAGGCTTGCCTTCATGGGAAAATCCGTCTTGGGCAGGTTGAGGGTCTTCTTGAGTTCCAATGGTTCAGCCATGGATGCGGTGTGCCGATGTCCCTTCTACGCCGCCCGATTGCGGGTGACCTGAAACGGTCAAAAGCCCTCGTTGCACGGCGGGAAACTACGGAAAGCAGTGTAACAACGTATGTTACAATGAAAGACAGCAGGTGTCAGCCGTGGGGGTCGCGCAACCTTTCCTGGCCTGCGCGAATCATAACGGCTGTGTAACTATTTAAGGTAGACCTACGTCTACCCAAGTTGAGGGAATAAAAGGTGCCAGGTTTTATCAACCTCCTTCCAGATGAGCTAAGCAAGCCAAAGCGCACCGGGCCGGAAGAAGTGGTCCCCGTGCCCGCCGCCGCGCTGCCGGAATTTGGCACACCTGCCAATCTGATGCCAGACAATTTCTGGTCTAACCTCAAACAGTTTCTCTTGGAACGTCCCGTGCAAGTGATCGAGCGCAAGGACGCGCCCTTCACGCAGACCACGTTTGGTTCCGGACTCGCCGAAAATCTGAAGTTCTTCGTCTCTTCGCCCGCCGCGCCGAAGAGGGTCGTCAACAAGCGCCTCGAAGTGGACTGGGGCGGGAGCTTCGGCAGCTTCAAGGATCGCCTGAAGGAACTCTTCTTCCCCACGAAATTGCCGCCGTTGCGAGTGACCAGCAAGCCGATCAAGGTGAAGGACATCTGGTCGAAGGATGAGAATTGGAGCTGGACCCAGGCCACCGCGTTTGCCTTGCACATCGTTATTGTGGTGTTTCTGGTGGTTCCGTTTGGCTGGAATTTCTTCAGCAAAAAGATTGAGGCCAAGAACAAGCCGGCGGTTGATGTGACCGCACTCGATATTTCGCCCTATGTCTCCAAATTGCCTGCCGGCAACAACAAAGCGGGTGGCGGAGGCGGCGGAGGGGATCGTTCGCCGACGCCGGCAACCAAGGGCAAAGCTCCGCGATTTACGATGACGCAGTTCACGCCGCCCACGGCGGTGATTAAAAATCCGGATCCCAAGCTCCCGATGGAACCCACGCTCTTGGGTCCGCCGGAATTGAAGATTGCCAACCCGGCGCTGGCCAATTTTGGCGATCCGCTGGCTGCCTCGGTCACCATGTCGAATGGACCGGGTGGTGGCGGTGGTATAGGCACGGGAGAAGGCGGAGGCATAGGCAGCGGCAGTGGAGGAGGTCTTGGTCCCGGCGAAGGCGGCGGAACTGGCGGCGGCGTATTCCGGGCCGGTGTGAATGGCGTTGGCTCGCCTACCTGCTTCTACATGCCGAATCCGCCCTATTCGGAAGAGGCGCGCAAGGCCAAGTATTCGGGTGTGGTGCTCGTGGAGGCGATAATCACCGTTGATGGGTATGTGACGCATCCAAGGGTAATTCGCAGCCCCGGTTTGGGATTGGATGACACCACCGTCCAGACCATGCGCACCTGGCGGTGCAAAGCGGCGACCGGCCCGAATGGGAAGCTGGTGCCGACGCTGGTCTCGTTTGAAGTCAACTTCCGGCTGTACTAAGGCGCTGACAACAGATTATCGGTGGAAAAAGAGGGCCGTTGGCCCTCTTTTTCTTTTTGATTTGATTTTTTCCGTCGAATTAATACGCGCTGGGCAACTTAAATTGACAATCAGAATTCTCAACTAGCGATTCTTCCTCCGCGCTGCATTGATTGTTCTGGAAGAGTTCAGGCGCGGGGGATGGCGGAGGTTTCTGTGCTCAGCCCGCTGCGCAATTCATCCAGGCCGGAATCGTGGTTTCGCCGAGTCGCGGGAAATTTGCAGGAACTCGGAGCGCGAAAAACAGTCGTTGCTGCTCCGCTGACTCCCGGACCTCTTCATTTCTGTTCGATTGACCTCTCTGCCTGCAAAGGGAACGCACAAGCATTGTCCGCAGTTTTCCATGTGGCCGTATGCTGCCTGGCATTGACGCTCTTGGCCTCGACTCCCGATGGGAAGAGATTCGTGCGCCAAATTGAACTCGGTCCTTCACGCCCGATATTGCCCTACTTGCGCCCCGTCGACAGCAGTGCCACGGGACAGCCCGGGTTGGGTCGCGATGGAGGCGGGGGCGAGAACGATCCGAGGCCGGCGCGCCTCGGGAATCTGGCGCCAGGGTCGTCCATGCCGCTTGCGCCGCCGCGTCTCGTAGAGAATCGCGACTCGCAATTGCCCGTTCCTCCCGCCGTATTTGACCCGAACGCCCCCACAAACGTCCCGACAGTGACGAATTTAGGTTTGCCCTGGATGGATTCGGACACGCATTCCGCCGGCCCAGGCTCTAATCACGGATTCGGATCGGGCAAGAATGGAGGTATGGGCGATGGAGACGGAGATGGCGCCGGCGAAGGAGAGGACGGAGGTCCCTACGCAAACGTCGTTTCACAAGCCATGTGCAGCTACTGCCCGAACCCGGAGTACACGGAGGAGGCGAGGAAGGGGAAGCTGCAAGGCGGCGTCACAGTGCAAGTGTTGATCGGAGCCGACGGCACCGCCAAGAGAATACGCATCGTGAAAGGGTTGGGAATGGAACTCGACGAGCGCACCATCGAGACCATCCGCCGTTGGCGGTTTGTTCCGGCGCGCGACGCCCACCACCGCGGCGTCCCTGTGTGGGTGACGATTGAGACTGTCTTCCGGCTGTTTTAGGACTGAAACCCTCTTTCATTGAAGCAGGCTCAAAAAGGTGGCACTTAGGTATTGCCGGAAGAGTTTGACGTTCGCAGGATATCTCCCTCTGCTAGGATGAGGCACATGCGAACGAAAATGCGTCCCCTGCTTCTGGTTTGCTGCCTCTTCTTCCTTGCGCGAGTATGCGCCGCGCAGACTTCCACTGGCACACTCGATGTAACCGTGCACATTACGCCCACGGGAGCGCGGCCCGAGCCTGTGCGGCAATTTACCTTATATTTCCTGACAAAAAGCTACGCCGACATCGTCAAGGAAGTCGAAGGGAACGATGTTCTGCCGACGCGCGAGGAATTCATCGACAATTTGAAATGTACGCCGCAACTCAAGAAATGGCTCAAGGCGCACGACGTGATGGACCTGACCATGCCCGACTTCGACAAATTGGTCACCCCCATTGAGATCATGGAGGTGCCGGAGTTCCTGGCAGCGTATCAAAGATCGAACAGTGGCGGCGTCACCAACGGAATGCCCATCCCAAGATTTCGGGAGGCGGACCGCGAAGCCAATCCAGAGAAATACGAGAAACTGAAGCAGGAGTACATTAAGGCGCTGAAGAGGTTCGTTGAGACGCACTCCTCTACGGTTACGGGCATGGAATTGGAGCTGGGAGGTGTAAATCCCAAATATCAGTGGGACAAGCTCCATGCGGACCACAAAAAGAAGATCGCGCAGCTTGCTCCGGATACCGCGCAGACAAAATACCTCGCGGCCAAGGCAGATACGGACATGGACGGGCGTGTCACGGTCTCCGGGCTGGCCCCGGGAACGTACTGGGTGAGTTCGCTGGGCATGGACGCCTCCTCGGGGGACCGCCGCCTGCGCTGGGACGTAGCCGCGAAGGTGCAAGCAGGGCAGACCACGTGGCTCGCTCTGACCAACATCAACGGCGTTGATGCGTTTAGTTCCCAGCCCTGATTGGGCACAAAGCGGAATTACGCTATCCTGTTCGCATGGGCACGCCACTTCTGTGGTTTGGGTTCAACCTCTTTGTCCTGATCGCCATCGCCCTGGATCTGGGAGTCTTCCACCGTAAAGCGCATAAAGTCGGGATCCGCGAAGCGGCCCTCTGGAGCATCGTGTGGGTCGGGCTGGCGGTGGGATTTGGCTATTTTGTGTGGCACTGGTATGGCGCGCAGCGCGGCCTGGAATATTTCACCGGCTATGTGATCGAGAAAGCGCTGAGCGTGGATAACCTGTTCGTGTTCCTGGTGATTTTCCGCGCTTTCCAAGTGGATGAGCGTGTGCAACACCGCGTGCTGGAGTGGGGCATCTTCGGCGCGCTGGTGATGCGCGGAATCATGATCGCCACGGGAGCAGCGCTGGTGTCGCGGTTTAGCTGGATCTTGCAGCTCTTCGGCGTTTTCCTGGTCTATACCGGGCTGCACATGCTGGCGAAGCGGGACAAAGCCGTGCACTACGAGCGCAACCCGATTTTTCGTTTCGCCAGCACGCACCTGCGGGTCACGAAAGACTATCGCAATGACAATTTCTTCGTGCGCGAAGACAGAAAGCTTTTCGCCACGCCGCTGGTTCTCGTACTCCTGATCGTGGAGATCACGGATGTGACCTTCGCCGTTGACTCCATCCCCGCCATCTTCGGCATCACGCGCGACGCCTTCATCGTTTATTCGTCGAATGTGTTTGCTATTTTGGGACTCCGCGCGCTGTATTTCCTGCTGGCGGACATTCTGGACTATTTCCGCTATCTGAGCATTGGGCTGGCGCTGGTGCTGCTGTTTATTGGCGTGAAGATGGTGCTGGACCCCTGGTGGCACATTTCCGTGAAGCTCTCGCTTGCCGTGGTGGCGGGGGCTCTGCTGGCAACGATGCTGATTTCGCTTCTGGCAGGCCCTAAAAAACAGGGCACGCCGCTGCAACCTTGAGCGGGGCGGCGCGTCCGGCTGAGGTAAAATATAAGAATGATGAACGAAGCGTTTTTGCGGGCCATTGCAGGAATGACCTCGGCGGAATCCGAGGTGCGGGTCGCGTCTGCCACGGAGATTTACCGGACAGGGCGCGCGCTGGCCGACCATGCGGCTTTTCCCTGGTGGGATAATGAGGAACTCTACAAACTGCTGGAAGGAAACAATCCCCACGTGACGGTGGGCCTGGCGGTGCATCCCGACCGCTTCGAGAAAATTCGCGAAGCCAGCGGCTCGCCGCGGCTCGCGGAAATTCCGCCGGATCAGGATGCCCGGGAATTTGAAATCCACCTGCCGGGCGGCCTCACGATGGACGTACTGACTTCCCGCGATGCCGCGGGAAGCGGCGCAATCGCCAAGTACCTGCAGAAATTCGGCGAAGGCATTCAGCAGATCGAGTATCGCTGCGCGAACGTGGATCGCGCCACGCAAATCCTGCGCGATAAATTCGGCATTATGCCGGTTTTTCCGGCCACGCGCACGGGAGCAGATGGCACGCGCATTAATTTTTTTCTGGTGAGCGCTCCTGGCGCCAGCAAGGTCCTAATCGAACTCTACGAACCGGCCCCGCGAATGGATTAGCTTCCCCGACAAAATGACAGATTCCTCTGCCGCAAGGCGGGCGCCACATACTCGCGAGAAAGACACATTGGCGGAGCTGCTGACTGCGCAAAAGCGGCGGCGAGCCGCCGCACTCCAAGGTGCCTGGCCTCGTCCGGCGCTTGCGGCCCGCCTCGGAAGGCGGGCCCTACACAAGCAAGAGAAATCTAAGAATACTGCTAAGAGTCTGAGGCGGCGCTGAGGAGTTGCCAGGCGCGGAAGAGTTCGCCGACGCTCCAGGCTTGCGCGATGCATCCAGCGGCGGGGAAGGGCGGATCGCCGCCAAAGATTTCCGCAATGGTGCCCAGGCCGGAGGAATAAATGGTTTGGCCCAAGGGCTCGAGGAAGCTCTGGGCTGCCGCGCGGTCCTTGTACACACGATAGTGTGCCAGTGCAAACGGCCCGAGCAGCCAGCCCCATACCGTTCCCTGATGATAAGCGGCATCGCGCTCACGCGGGCCGCCCGCATACTCGCCCTTGTAGGACGGTTCGGAGGGCGCCAGGCTGCGCAAGCCGTGCGAGGTGAGCAAATGCCTGGCCACGGCGTCAACGACCGATTTCTGCTGCCGTTCGGAAAGAAGGCTTACGGGAAGCGAGACACCGAAAATCTGGTTGGGCCGCAAGGAGGCGTCGTTTCCCCTGCCCGGTTCATCAATGACGTCGAAGCAGCAATTGCGCTCGGGATTCCAGAATTTCTGAAAATTTCGCGTGGCCTTCTCCGCAAGTTTTTCGTAGCCCTCGCCGGGCCGCACCAGCAAGCGCGCAAAGTCCGCCATCGTGTGCAGCGCATTGATCCACAGCGCATTGATTTCCACGGGCTTGCCAATGCGCGGCGTGACCACCCAGTCTCCGATTTTCGCGTCCATCCAGGTGAGCTGCACTTCCGGACTGCCCGCAAAAATCAGGGCATCCGCGGGATCGACCTTGATGTTGTAACGCGTGCCGCGCACGTGCGCGTCCACAATTTCGACGAGCGTGGGGAAGAGCTGTTGCACCAGATCCAAGTCCTGCGTCGCGACATAGTATTGGCGCACCGCCTCGAAATACCACAAGGCGGCGTCCACGGTGTTGTACTGCGGCGGGCCGCTGGAATCCGGGAAATTGTTCGGCAGCATTCCTGCGTCGACATACCGCGAAAAGGACTGCAGGATTATTCGCGCAATTTCCGGGCGCCCGAGAGGAAGGGTCAATCCCGGCAGCGCGATCATGGTGTCGCGTCCCCAATCGCCAAACCAGTGGTAGCCGGCGATGAGGCTCAAGCCTTCAGAGTCCTCCGGCAGAGCGCGGCGAACCACAAATTGATCCGCCGCGAGAACCAGTTGCCAGAGCCACCCAGGTTCCTCTTCGGCGGGCGAGGAGCACTCCTTGTTGTGCTGTTCCTGCCAGGCCCGGAACAATTTCCACTCGTGATTGGATTGTTCGGCGCGCGCTTCCATCCCGTCGAGCGAAGTTGCCTCCACAGTAGTGAAAACAAGGGTGACACTTTCCTGAACAGCCAGGCTGAAATGAAACTGCGCGGCGAACAAACGATCTTCGCGATCATCGAGTCCGCGCTCTTTTTCGGCGGGCAGGAAATAGTCGCGGTACCACTCGTGGCGCGGCTGCACGGACGCGCCGGCGCTTTTCAAGTAGAACGGGGTGGCCCCATCGAAGGCGCGGATTCTCAGACCGTTCTCGACGGGTTCGACGCTCATGCGCCAATCGCCGGCCTGCGTGGTGAGGTGAAAATCGCGGTAGTTCACCAGCACCTTGGCGTCAATCTCCACGGGTGCGTTGCCGCGCACCAGGGTGTATTGCACGCAGGTGGTGTTCTCTCCCTGCTTCATCCACACGCGCTTTTCGAGCAGTGCGTCCGCAAGGGCATAGCGCCACACGGGCTTGGTGCCTTCGAGGAAAAAACTTTCGATTTGGAGGTAGCCACTCGGGGAAACAAACCCACTGCTCCAGCGATTGGTGGCGAGGGGAAAGCTGGTTTCGAGGTAGCGCACGCTTTCGTCGAGGCCGGCCACCAAAAGGGTACGGCCGACAGGGGGTTGCAGCGCCGCGATCAAGAGGCCGTGGTATCTGCGGGTTGCCGTGCCCGCAACCGTTCCCGAAGCGAATCCGCCCAAGCCGTTGGTGACCAGCCACTCGCAGGTTTCCGCGGCATCCAGTTCACCGCACACTTCCCCGCCGAATTGCACTTCCGCCAGGAGCGACACGCCTTATTCTCCGCTTTGTTCTACGAAGACATGAAAATAATGGTTTCCCTCAAAAATGCCGGTGTCCAGCAACTCAAACTCTGGTGCGCTGCGTCCTCGCCGCCGATTCTCCTCCAGCAATTGAGCATAGGGAAACTCTGCCTGGGGATATTTGTAGAGCATGCGCATGTAACTGTGCGTGGGAGTGGAATCGAGGTAGAAGTAGTACTCCTTCACATCTTCGCCGTGATTGCCCTGATTTCCGGTCAACCCGAACAGGCGTTCTTTCAAGATGGGGTCGCGGCCGTTCCAGAGTGCCAAAGCGAAACAGATCATCTGGTGGCGGTCGCACAGGCCTCCAATCCCGTCTTCTCCCCAGCGATAGGCCCGGGCGTGGGCGTGTTCAAAGGGAAAGGACTCCCAGGCGCTGCCCTCTTTGCTGTAGTCCTCTCGGACCGTGCCCCATTGACGTTCCGCGAGGTAAGGCCCCCAGCGCTTCCAATGTTTCTTGCGAAGCCGGGCTTCCTCCAGGCGGTGAGCCTCGACAGTCAGAATTCTGGGCATAGCAGTGGGTCCCTCGAGAACAAGCCGGCCCCCATGGTCGCATCTTTCGCAATCATTGGGGGAGACGGGCGGCGGGGGGTTGTCGGTTCAATCAAGACCCTCCCCCCGTCAGGCCACAAATTATCGTCACAACGAAGGCGTAAGTCCAGCCTGCCTGCCTTGTTACAATGCCTTAATAATTCAGCAAAGAATGGGGCTTGGATGGTTTGCCGCAGCCCGCTTCGGACCGGCCCTGTTTATTGATACATAACGGATGGTTAGGCAGGCACTTTGTTTCAGATTGGGATTCAAGTATGTTCCTTTGGAACAATGGCACCTGAGATCCGGACGACTGTGTTCGGAGTGGGATTCTCGCCCGCCTATCCAACTCCGCCGCTTGTTGTTGCGTGCCCGATGAGCAAGATATGCCTTTGTCGAGAGTTCTTCAGGTTTTCCTGCGCTGAGGAGGCGTCATGATGAGAAAGCTCAGTGGTTCCGCATTGGGGGTGGCATCGCTCCTGTGCATTTTGCTATTGGCGGCCTGCAGTGGCGCACCGAAGTTGAAAGAACTGGTCGTCGCGCCGAGCACCGCCTCAATCAGCGTGGGACAACAGCAGACATTTAAGGTGACCGGCACCTACAGTAATGGAACGTCGAAAGATTTGACTACGGGTGCCAGCATCACCTGGGCGTCATCGAGTATCAGCGTCGCGACGATCACTTCAGGCGGCGTCGCCACGGCTGTGGCTGCGGGTATGACCAACATTACCGCGTCACTGGGAAGCATTACGTCGTCGCTAGCAGTGCTCTCGGTAAGCGGGATTAAGTCCATTGCGGTGACGCCGGCGTTCCCGACGATCACTGTTCCGGGAACCCAGGCTTTTACGGCCATGGCGATCATCATCAATCCCGATGGCAGCTTGACCGCGCCGCAGGATATCACCCTCAAGGCGACCTAGGCGTCATCCAACATGGGGGTCGCGATGATCGACAGCACGCAGGACGCCACCAATGGCACGGCGACTGCCGTGGCCACCGGTCTCACACAGATCACCGCCTCCTATGAGGGCGTCACCTCGAACATCGCCTATTTGACAGTGGGTACCCCTCCACCAACAGTGGTGCAACTGACCGTGGCACCCCTGACGGCAACGATTGCAGCAGGCCAGACGATTCAGTTCGCCGCGACCGAAGTCTTGAGTGATGGCTCGACGCAACCCCCATCGGGCCCGGTGAGTTGGTCGATTTCCTGCACACCGGCAAACACGGCAACGATCGGCACCACTACGGGTCTTGCGGTGGCGCTAGCCTCTGGAGCAGGCGCAAGTTGCACCGTGACCGCGAAAGAAACCGCTCCCAACGCTCTAACCGGAACGGCCACACTCAGCATCACGGCTGCGGTGGCACGGTTCGCCTATATCGTGAATGATACGGGTGGCACGATTTCCGCCTATGGGGCGAATGCAGCGGGTGGCGCGTTGACATTCCTGGCCAAGTACGCGACGCAGGCCGGGCCTCAACAGGCTCTCGTGCACCAGTCTGGCAAGTATCTGTACGTCATCGATGGAGCCAGTGGTGTGCATGTTTATGACATCAATCCGGTCACAGGAGCATTGACCGCAACGGGCGCCACGTCCCAGGCGGGCAGCGGGAACGCCACGGATAAAGGCGTAATCGATCCATCCGGCAGCTTCCTCTACGTCGTGAACATCAACGACAACAAGGTTTACGGCTTCACCATAAAGCAGACTGATGGATCTCTTTCATCCATCAATTCGAACGCCGGCTACCCTGTGGGTGCGGGTCCGTCGGATGTTTTGGTCGACCATACCGGCACATACCTTTATGTGATCAATGGTGGAGACGCAGATATCAGCGGCTTCACCATCACGCCTCTAACTGGCGTTTTGGTGGCCAATAATGCGGCGGCGGCACCCTACACGGCAGGCAGCCTTGGTCCGGCGCCGTTCTACGGCACTATCGATCCGACAAACACGTACCTCTACGTGCCCACGGGTGATGGCAACGTTTCGAGCTTCCAAATCACCAGTAACGGACAGCTATCCACCCCTGGGACCGTCTCCCCGGTTGCGGGCGCAGGCTTTCTGACCAACATCGTTATTGATCCCAGCGGTAAGTACATCTACGTCGTGGATAATAACGTCGTTCCGAGCAACATCTATGCCTTCAACGTTGGCACCGGAGGCGCATTTGGCGCGGCTATCGGAAGTGCAATACCCGCGGGCAATACGTCCTTCGGCATGGCCATCGACCCAACTTCGACTCTACTGGCGGTTGACAACCAGTTTTCCGACACCATTTCCCTCTTTACGATTGGCTCGACCGGTGCGTTGACATCACTGGTTCCCGCCAGCACTGGCGCAGCACCACTTTTTATGGCCTTCGATATCGGCAGCGCTGCCGCACAAGTGGCACCGGCCGAAGTCGTAACTGCCAACAAGACGACGGGAGACATCTCCGCGTTCACCGCTGCCAGCGGCGTGCTTACAGCGGACGCGAACGCTCCGTACGCGGGCGTTGCCGGCAACTCCCAGATTGGTTCCAGCGTGACGGGCAGCCTTTTCTTTACGGGAAGTGCTTCCGGCAAGCAACTTGCTGGATATGGCTTTAACGCAGCAAACACCCCGGCTATCGCGGCCTTAGCGGGTTCGCCATACAGTCTGACGCCCGCGGGCGCTGCGGGCACTGTGATTGCCGATCCTTCCGGCCTCTTCGCGTATGTGGCCGACACAACGAATGCACTGGTGCACAGCTACGCGTACAATCCCACGACGAATAGCCTGGCGTTGACGTCGACAGCCCCGGCGACCGGGCAGCCCGCGCTGACGGGTCTTCAGGCGCTGGTCAGCGATCCGCAGGCCAACTTCGTTTTCGCCCTGGCGTCCAACGGTTCCGTGACGGCGATTGAGCTGGGGAATAATGGCACGCTCTACTCCCCAGGCACACTTAACGCATTTCCTGGAACAAACTGGACCATGGGGGCAGTGGACGCTTCCGGCCAGTACTTGCTGGCGGTGGATTCTGTTGCAAATAAAATCCATATGTACTCGATCTCTCCGGCGGGGGGTGGAACTGACGGGGCGCTGGCCGAAATTGGTTCGGGCACCAGCATCCCCGGGGCGATGCTGCCTGTCGCGATCGCGTTCGATCCGCTCGACCGCTTCGTGGTGGTCACCGACGCCACGGCAAAGACGATCACACCGTTCCTCTTCACCTACGACCCCGCGACGCCGACCCTCACTGCGGGGACGGCGGTGACCCTGCCGTCCGCCGCGGGCCAAGTGACCATCGACCCAACGGGTAAGTATCTCTTTGTGGCCTTGGTTGGTGCGGCGAACTCGACGCCTCCTAGCGGCGTTGCGGTTTACACCGTGGCTGTTTCGGGTGGCGCCGTAACCCTGACTCCAGTAGCCGGCTCGCCGTTCACGACCGGGACCGGGGCCAGTGGAACAACCGGCGTGGGCGTCATCAACAGCGTGCAGTAAATCCCCGCCGGGCGTCCTTCGCGGATGCCCGGCACAACCAAATCCGAAGGGGATGGCTTCGGCCGTTGCTTGGACCGCTGAAGCCATGGCCTGAAGCCACATTATCCTCAAGGTTTCGGAACTCTCATAACCGAATACATTGCAGGCAAGCTTGCCAACCTTCGGGTACTGCCTTGTCCAGAAACATGTCTCGCGGAAGTGAGAGAAGAACTCGTGCACTTGGCATCGGGGCTGGCGATCGAACTGCCCGCCGGAAAAGTTTCCATCGAACGAACTGATAAGGACATTCCAGGCTGATCGGATAACTCGTCATCAAGATGGGAATTCGTTTCCTTTTTGGCACGCGCGAGAAAGAGAAACTCCATCTCCCCCACAGCAGTCAAGCGCATCGCCTTTCCTAAACCTATGTTTCTCAGGTGAATCGAATCCCAAGTCTGCCCGGAACGATGGATTTGCTCGCCTTGAAACTGTCTCCGAAATGGATTCAAGCCATTTCTAACGGAGGTGTTACCGATCATTGGCAAGGGGAAAGCTTTACTTTAAGGCACCTGTTGCCCCGTCGCGCTTTGCTCGATTCCGGCGGGGTGGAAGATTCAAATATTTGTTAGAAAGCTTCTCGCTAACTCCGGGATTGGTATCCAAGCTGCACGTGGCCCTGTCGTCGCGCTCTTCGGGGGAAAGACCTCTCTCCTCCCGCGACGTTCGCCAATCAGACCTTCCCTCTGACGGCTCCAAAAGAATCAATCCTCGGAGTGTGTAATGAGGGTCCGGCGCAAGATTGCTCTTCTAATGTTTTTAGCCATGAGCACAGGCATTGGGGCACAAGCCCAGAAATTGGTGGAAGACCCCAAACCGGTAAAAAAAGAGGTTAGGTTGCAGGTTCCAAAAAGACTGTGGTTGTCCTTGAGCGCACTCACCTACACTGCGGCCGCACTCGACATGCACGCGACCGCTGACGCCGTGCAGTTTAAAAAGAAATACCCGGCGTTTTATTTGGGAAATCCCGAAGCGGATCCAATCGCGAGGCCCTTCGTGAAATTGCCGGCGCCAGCCTATTACGCCTGCGGCTTTGCATTGGCAACAGGGGTCAATTGGCTTGGCTATCAAATGTCTCGCTCGCGCAAATGGCGGAAGGTTTGGTGGCTGCCGCAGGCCGTCTCTATGAGCGCAAATGGCTATGGATATTACACATCAACACGATAAATTCCCTGGGAAGACCCTTAGCCGGCCTTTCTCACGAGATACTATTTTGATTTTATCCAAATTGCGCAACGCCCTGCCGTCTTGAGGGGCGCGTCGGGCGTTTATCCCGAGCTGGTCGTGGCGCGCCGAAAGATCTCAACTGACACCCCGTGCACAATTTTGATTGAGGTCCTTCGGCGATCTCCGGTTTTGGGAGTCCGGTGGACTCCACCGGAGTCCTGACACCGGACCTCATCGGATCGCCTCAGGATGAGCATGGCTTGCTGAACGTGGACATCGGATGAATCGTAGTTTGTGAAAAAACCGGGTTAGGGTAAGCGTCCAAGTGAGGAATCGGTGGTGAACGAAGCGGGGCAAATTCCACCCTGAAGGGTATATACACTACGTGCCCATCATTCGCCGTAGGGGACCCAGATATTCTTCACTTGATAGGCATGCTCAAGGTACCAGCGGCCTTCTCCTTGCCCGCGGCCGAAGAAGTTTAATTCCCGGCCTTCATTGCTCCAGACCTGCTTCAGGTTACCGACGGAAAGTGCCTTCGCCGCCGCACACATCTGGGCGTCTCCATAACACCAGATGGCGTCCAGGCCATCGTGTTCCGCCATGACCTTTAGCAACTCCGCCGTGCGCCCGGTCACGAGATTCACCGCGCCGGCCGGCAGATCGCTGGTTTCAAAAACCTGGTACAAATCTCCCGCGATCAGTGGGTAGGATTCCGACGGCACGGCAACCACGGTGTTTCCCGCGCTGAGCAGCGGCAGCACCAGCGAGAAAAATCCCAGCAAAGGGGCCTGGGTAGGACAAATCACACCCACCGTGCCCAGCGGTTCATTCATGGCGATGGCGACGTTGCGAAACGGAGGGTTGTGCACCGCGCCCTCGTACTTGTCCGCCCACGCTGCGTACGCGAACAGCCGCTCGATGCTGATGCGCACTTCATCCGCGGCCTGCTTCTTGCCCACGGCTGCGGCAAGCCGGCCGGTAATTTCTTTCCCGCGCTGCGAAAGGTTTTCTGCCAGGTAGTAGAGCACCTGCGCGCGGTTGTGTGCCGTCGTTCTGGCCCAGGTTTCTGCTTTGCGCGCAGCTTCCACGGCGTTGCGAATGTCCTTGCGATTGCCCAGCGGCGATTCCCCGAGCAACTCACCATTCTTGCCGCGAACCTCCACCGCGTAGCCCGAATCCGGCCGCACCTGCTTACCGCCAATAAACAGTTTCACCGTGCGGTCGATCGCCGGGTTGGCCACCTCGGTTTTGCCGCCCTTTGCCGCCGCTTTCGCGCGAATCGGCGGCGCTTTGCGGAACCACTCCGGCTCGAGGTACTCCAGCAGGCCTTCCCGGCCACCCTCCCGGCCATAGCCGCTTTCCCGGTAGCCGCCGAATCCGCAAGCCGCGTCGAACAAATTCGTGCTGTTCACCCACACGACGCCAGCCTTGAGCTGCGCGGCGACGTGCAGGGCCACGTGGACACTTTCACTCCACACACTCGCGGCAAGTCCATAGACCGTGTTGTTGGCCAATTCCACGGCTTCCCGCGGCGTGCGGAATGTCATCGCCGCGAGCACCGGCCCAAAGATCTCCTGTTGCGCCACCATGGATGTGGGATGAACGTTGCTCAGGAGCGTCGGTTTGTAATAGAGGCCGCGCGAAGGCATTACCACTTCCGGCTGCCAGCACGTGGCGCCTTCCGCCACTCCTTGTTTCACCAGACGATCAATACGTTCCCATTGCACCCGCGCTACGATTGCGCCAATGTCAATCGCCTTGTCCAGGGGCGCTCCCACGCGCAGCGAACTCATCCGCGCTTGCAATTTTCGCGTGAGCCTTTCCGCAATGCTTTCCTGCATCAGCAGCCGCGAGCCCGCGCAGCAGACCTGCCCTTGATTGAGCCAGATGCCGTCCACCAGGCCTTCCACGGCGCTATCCACATCGGCGTCTTCAAAAATGATGAAGGGTGACTTCCCTCCCAGCTCCAACGACACGCGCTTGTGCGAATTGGCGGTCGCCCTGCGGATCGCCCGGCCCACTTCCGTCGAGCCCGTGAAGGCAATCTTGTTTACGTCCGGATGACTCACCAGCGCTTCGCCCGTCTGGCCATCTCCGGTGACGATATTCACCACTCCGGGAGGCAAGCCGATTTCCGTGCAGATCTCCGCAAAGGCCAGCGCTGTAAGCGGAGTGTATTCGGCAGGCTTCAACACCACGGTGTTTCCGGTCGCCAGCGCGGGCGCAATTTTCCATGCCAGCATCAGCAGCGGAAAATTCCAGGGGATAATCTGGCCGATGACGCCACTGGGTGTGTATCCCGGGAACTCCTCTTCCCAAAGCTGCGCCCAGCCGGCGTGGTAATAGAAATGCCGCGCCACCAACGGAATATCGATGTCGCGGCTCTCGCGGATGGGTTTGCCGTTGTCGATGGTTTCGAGCACGGCCAGGCGCCGCGCGTGTTTTTGCACATGACGCGCCACCGCGTAGAGATAGCGCGCCCGCTCGTGTCCGGAAAGCTTTTGCCAGCCCGGCAGAGCTTTGCGCGCGGCCTTCACTGCTGCAGCGATGTCCGTAGCGCTACCTTGGGCTACATCGGCGATCTTCTCTCCTGTGGAAGGGTCGCTGGTCTCGAAGTAGCTTCCTTCGGCTGGAAGCATCCAAGCTCCGCCGATGAAATGGCCGAAGCGCCGATGATGCCGGTCGAGCCATTGCAGGGATTCTCTGGGATCTTCCGGGGCCGGCCCATATTCCATCGTTTTGAATTTTTCAATCACGCTCATTTCTTCTCTGTGCCCTCTGTGGTCGAATTTTCATACGAGTGTGCTGGCGCGGCTCAGGCCTTGTTCGCCATCCTCTGGCGCATTGTTTCCAGCCGCTTCAGTACGAATTTCAGCCGCTCCCGGCCCCACTTCGTATTCGTAATCACCTTCTCGATATCCAAGAACGCTTCCGGATCGCCAAGCTTTTCCCGGAGTTCCTTCAGGAACGGGTGCACCTTCCCAAACATCACAAACATCTCTCCGCTGAACGCGGGCCGCAGGAATAGATCTTCACTGACCGCCCCTTGCAGCACCAGCGAAGCGGCAATTCCCCAGTAACCTCCCACCTGGCGCAGCCAGTTGTTTTCTTGCGTGCCCATGGCCCAGGCCACCTTCAAGAAATCATCCGCGCTGGCTGGCCAGAACTCTGCCATCCACCAGTTGCGCGCCTTTCGCATTTCGGGTTCCCGCCGCAGGTCATAAAGTTGAAGTATCACTTGCGCATCTCTAGCACTAGGTTTGTTTGGCATCGCTCCTCCATTTTCCAGGAAATTGCGTTCGTCCTGGTTTCTTTCGTTGTCACGCCATCGGGTGGCGATACTCCGCCGAATATCTCCCGGTCGCATGAAATTCCAACTGACGTTCGATATCGCCCAGCATCCCGCTGGCGCCAATCCGGAAAAGCTGCGGCTCCAGCCAGGAATGGCCCAGCTCCTCTTTCATAAGGGAGAGCCACTCCACGGATTGTTTTGCTGTGCGAATTCCGCCGGCCGGCTTGAATCCCACCGCCATGCCCGTTTCTTCCGCGTATTCGCGAATGGCCCTGGTCATCACCAAGCCGACGGGCGGTGTGGCATTCACGCTTTCTTTCCCCGTTGAGGTCTTGATGAAGTCCGCACCCGCCATCATCGCCACGAGGCTGGCGCGAGCGACATTGCGCAAAGTCAATAGATCACCCGTTCCGAGAATCACCTTGAGATGCGCCGGCCCGCACGCATCCTTGAACGCGACAATTTCGTCGTACAGCTTCTGCCACTCACCGCCGAAAGCATGCGCGCGCGTAATCACCACGTCAATCTCATCGGCGCCGGACTCGACCGAGCGGCGAATCTCATTGATGCGCTCCTCCAGCGGGGATAGCCCGGCCGGAAATCCCGCGGATACCGCAGCCACGGGAATTTTCGCTCCCTCCAGCGCGCTCTTTGCCGTCTCGACGAAATGGTGATACACGCAGACGGCGCCGACGTGAATGTTCAGGGACTCGATCCCCAGCTTCTCCACGATTTCCCGCTGGATCGGTTGCCGCGCCTTGGCGCAAAGACGCCGGACGCGCTCCTCGGTGTCGTCGCCGCTCAAGGTGGTAAGGTCCATGCAGGTGATGGCGCGGAGCATCCAGGCGATTTGCCAGTCCTTTTTCACGGTGCGGCGAGTTACCAAAGTGGCCGCGCGGCGCTCGACCGCGCTGGTGTTCACGCGAACCTGCTCCAGCCAATCCAGATTCAGCGAAGTCCCGCGGTTAGGCGCAAGCGGGCGTCCATTCAACACGGCGATCGCGGCCCGCGCGGGGCCGGTGTCGAGCGGATTTCCCCTGCGGTCCCTGATCTCGAGGCGCATCGGCTTGTCTTCGCTCATCCTACCTCTCGTCCATTTTCGGCTATGTCATTCACGCTGACTCGGATCGTGGGCTTGAAAAGATTGTGCGAGCGCTTCGCGTCAATTCGTCCTGAGCCAGTTGTAGGCGGATTTTACACCCATTTGGCCCGGAATGACGCTTACTGCGCATGCGCTTCAGGGGCTAAAGCCCGGTGCTTGAAAATGCTTTACGCCGGGGCTGAAGCTCCGGCCTCCTGAAGAAAGAGAAACGAACCCTATGTGACGCGATACTAATTGTCCGCTGGGTTTTTCGCGCCGGGCGTGGGCCGCGACAACAACTCGACATATTCCTTGTAGAATTTCTGCTTATCCAGGGCGTCCTGCACTTCCACGAGGGCTTCGCCCATTCCCGGCTGGAGTCCCGGCGCCCATGCCAGCGTGTTTCCGTAACCCGCGCCATGATCCACGTCAACATCAATGTAGAGTTTCTTCCACTTCGTGATGATGGATGGATCGAGCCAGGCGACCGCCGCCAGTTCATCCCACAAATAATTGGCTTCGGCATATTTGGCGACGTATTGCGCGGCGGGCGTGGTGCTCTTGCGCACCTGCTCGATCAAGTCTTTTTCCATGCGCGTCTTCACGGAGATGTCCACCGTGGTGAGCGCGATGCGCGGCCAATGCGCGTGCAGCACGACGTGCGACGCTTCCGGGTCCATCCAGAAATTAAACTCGCGGGCCGGGGTCACTGAAAACTCAGGATCGTCGGTTTGCGGATTGATGCTTCCGGCCATGAGGATCAGCTCTTTGCTCAACTCGGGGAATTTCGGATCGAGCGCAATGGCCGTGGCCAGATCGGTCATGGGACCCGCCGCGTAGATCGTCACCTCGTGCGGGTATTGCTTTACCATGCGGACCAGGAAATGAGCGGCATCTTCCTGGGCCGCCTGAATCGCGGGCTTTCCTTCAAGCATCGCCGGAATGTCGTACGGGCCGTGCACTGGATAGCCTTTAGCGAAATTCCAAGCGCCTTGATACACGATCTTTCCGTGCAGCGTTTCCCACGCGGCGATGTATTCCCTGCTGTTCACCAGGGGGAAGACGGCGCCAGGCACAACCGGGATGTCCGTGCGGCCGATGATCTCCATCAGGCGCAAAGTGTGGAGCACTTCTTCATCGCGCCAGGCGTCCCCGGTGAGCACGGTGATTCCCAAGACATCCGTTTCGGGCGAGTTGATCAGGGAGAGGATTGCCTGCATGTCCGTGCCGCCCGGGCCGGCGGCGTCCTGATCGATGATGACCTTGCGGCGCGTCTGCGCGGAGGTGCAGAGCGCCGAAACGGCGAACAAGCAAAGCAAGCTGAGGAAGCATCGGAAGGATGTGCGATTTGCAGTCATTGAATTAAACTCTGCCGCGTCTATTCGGGTCGACATAAAGTGGCCGGCACAAGGGCAAAGCGATGGGCCGGCTCTGCGCAGCGATTGAACTCAACAGCACGCAGAAACGGACACTACATTGTCATCCCGAGCGCCGCGAGGGATCTGCTTTTCACAAAGAAGCGAGAAAGAAGCGGATTGCGAACCCCGTTCAAAAAATGAACGGGGCTCGGAATGACAATTTCGAGGTTCTTTCGCAACGTCTCTAGCCGTGCAGTAGGCTAGAAGGTCAGCTTGAGTCCGAATTGCAGGACGCGCGGGTTGTTGACGGAAGACGAAACCGCGCCAAAACCCGAGCCAGATGCGATGTCAGCATACCCCGATCCCGGAACCGGGAGAGCGAATTGGGGATGATTGAACAGGTTGAAGAACTCCGCCCGGAAATTCAGACCCACGTGCTCCCAGGGGAGAATGAACTGCTTGATGGCGGAGAAGTCTGAGTTGACAAAGCCCGGACCGTTAACCGGGGTTCGCGAGGCGTTGCCGAGTTCGCCGGCAGCTGGGAAGGCAAAGGCGCAAGGATTGAACCAATTCGCAACCGTATGCACTTGCGCGGGGGCCGTGCAACCGGGATTGGAGGCTACAGCCCCTCCCTTGTTGGGATCGCCAACCAGGTCCGGACGGTTGTAACTGTTTCCGTTATTTTCGAAGTTTACGCCAGTGGTGTTATCGCTGTTCACGACAAAGACAGGGAATCCAGAGGTGACTTTCTCAATGAGGGTGAACTGCCAGTTCCCGAGGATCGCATTGACGGGACCGTTCCAGTCGTGGCCAAATTGCTTCCCCTTGCCGAAGGGCAGGTCGTAGATGATGCTGGCGGAAAAGTTGTTGTTCAGGTTGATCTGGGAAAGTGCCCAATCGAGTTTTTGCCAGCCGGTCAACGGATAGTAGGTAGCTCCGATGGAACTCCCCAAGCCGTCGGTTAGGCCGTTATCGTAAGTGCGGGAGTAGGTATAGCTGATTAGAGCGTAGATGCCGTAGTGGGAGCCTTTCGTCTCCGCCTTAATCTGCAAACCGTTGTAGTGAGCATTGCCCTGATCGGTTGCATTGGCAATGGTGGAATACTGGAATCCTGTACCGTAATAGGGCGCCTGGACGAAGGCTCCGCCTGGTCCGCACCCCAGCGTGTACCCGGGGGTCCCGCAAGCCAAGGGAGTGCTGACGTTCAGGTTATTTCCATAGAACAGGATGTGGTCGCTGCGCGACCCAGCATAACCAGCGGTGAGAACAATCTGACCAGGCAACTGGCGCTCCACGTTGATGTTGAACTGCTGGACGGTGCCCAGCTTGAAGTTGGTGTTCTGAGCAATAATCGTCCCCGTGAAATCTGCCTGCGGTGGCGGAGCACTAAAGGTCTGGAAACCATCGGACAGGCTGAACGCCGTGGGGGCCAGGTTATAGGGAGGCAAGGTATAGGGAGGTTGGTTATAGGGCGCCTGGGCGCATAGGGCCGTGGCAAATGTGCAATTACCTCCGAAGGCGAAGGCGTCGGATTCCGCATAGGTTGACGGATTCTGCCACAAGCCTTGCGAGCCCTGATTCCACGAAGAGTCATGGAAGATGGCATAACCAGCGCGAATTGCGGTGTTGTCCTTGCCAAAAGGCTTCCAGGCCAGCCCGATGCGGGGCTCGAGCGCGGTTTTGTCGAATTGAATGCCCGCCCACTTGCCCGCGTTTACGCCGGGAGTCAGGAACTCTCCCGTGGCAGGATTGAAGTCCGCTTGGCGGTTGTCCACTTCGGAGGTTGGGGTCGTCAAATTCCAGGCGAAGCCCAGATTCAGAGTAAGACTGCGGGTGATCCGCCAATCGTCCTGAACAAACGGGCGGAAGATCTTCCAGCGGCGGCCGGTGGTGGTGCCGCCGAAAGTTTGATCGTGAATCGCAAGGCTTGGCAGGCCGAGCAGGAAGTCCGCCACGGCATCGTTGGTCCAGAGACCGGTTATGATCCAATAGCCATCCTGGAAACCTTCCGTTTGTGTGTTCAACTGATTGGCGCGGATGCCCATGCCCACCTTGATGTCGTGCCTGCCGCGAATCAGGTCCAGCGTGTCGCTGATGGAAAAGACGTTGGTGCCGCCGATGAACGGCGCGAAGCCGCGGTCGCCGAGGGACCAGTAGCCGCCGTCAAACTGGGTGGAAGTCAATCCGCAACTGATAAAAGGCGCAACACAGTCGTTGCTGGCGTTGCAGTTGAGATTCGCGCCGGGAATCTGGAATATTTGGGATTGGCAACTCCTATAACCCTGCGAAGTGATGTAATCGAAAATGCGATTATAACCACCGCTGACCTGGTTGACGGTCGTGGGCGAAAAAATGTGCGTCTCGGAGAGGGCGATGTTCCTGCCGTGGTTGATGATTCCCTGAGAGCTGCCGAAGGGATTGGCCTCGGCAAAGCTCGGCGGGTTGGAGCCACCGGGAACAGCAGAGAAGGCCTGGTCGTAGCTGAAGCGGGCAAATACAGTGTCCGCGACGGTAAAGTTGTGATCCAAGCGAACGTCAAATTTGGTTTCGTTCAGATCACGGATCGGTTCATTGACGTAGTTGTAGGAATCGTTGCCCGTGACGTTCGGAGTCGGGAAAAGAGCGAGCATTTTCACCGCGATCGGATTGAACAGGCCGTTCGCGAGCTGGTTCCCCGTGATGCCGGGTCCCGGGATCTTGTTACAGGGCGTCCCGGCTGCTTGGCTTCCATTCGCATTCACTGGCATAGGATTGCCGCTGCCATCGCACTGAAAATAGATACTGGGTCCCTCTGGAACATTGGGAATGTTGGGATTGACGAGGGCCCTCAGGAAAGTAACGGGGTCAGGCGTCGAGGTGCCGACGGGGCGCACATTGCCCAGAGCATCCTTGGAGAAATCACCATTGAGCATCGCAGCGCTGGGAACCAAGCCCGTGAAGGTAATGCCCTTGCGCTGATACTTTTGTTCGCCATCAATGAAGAAGAAGGTCTTGTTCTTGCGAATGGGCCCGCCGAGGGAGCCGCCGAACTGATTCAGATTGAACTTTTCCGGCAGGATGGCGAAATAGCTCTTGGCGTCCAGAGAGGTATTACGCAGAAATTCAAACAGGGAGCCGTGAAAATCGTTTCCTCCCGATTTCGTGGTGACCAGAACCGTGGGTCCCCCGCGAGTTCCGTATTCCGCGGAGTAGTTGTACGTGAGAACCTTAAACTCCTGAATGGAGTCGATGGAAGAGAGAATGGCGATCCCGCCGGCAGTCAGCTCGTTATTGTCATTGCCGTCCAAAAGCCAATCCGTGCTATTGGCGCGGGAACCGCCGACAGAGAGAGAGAAGGATCCGCGAGCGGAAACTTCACTGCTCGGGGCGCCGTTGAAAAAGCTGTTGTTATTGGTTTCCTGGGTGGTGCCAGGAGTAAGCGTAGCGAGTTGCACGAAATCGCGCCCGTTCAGGGGCAGCTGCGTCACCTGCTCTGAGGTGATAACCTGCCCGAGAGAGGGGTTGGTAGTCTCAACGGCAACGGCGGCGGCGGAGACTTCGATTTGGGAAGAGACCGTGGAGGGCGAGAGGGTGAAATCCACTTCACGGCCCTCGTCAACCTGAAGCCTCAGGTCTTTTGTTTCGCCGGTGCGGAAGCCCTGGAATTCCGCGCGCACAGTATAGTTACCTATCGGGAGCAAGGGGAAAAGGTAGTGGCCGGCATCATCGGTTTTTGTCTGGCGCGAGACACCGGTGCCCTGCGAAGTGGCCGTGACGGTGGCGCCGGAGATTGCGCCGCCCGAAGTATCCAAGACGGCCCCGGAAAAACTGCCCGTTGCCTGGCCACGTGAAGCCGGAGAAAAACACAGAACGGCGAAACACGCGATCAACGAAAAAAACAATCTACCCCTCATAAGCAAGACTCCTTTCGGCACCCCGGTTACCACAAACGTCCAGACTCAAAGCAGAACTGCTTCCCCTTGATTCGAGATACAAATAGATGCAAGAACTTATCCTCGTCCACGTTCGCGCAAACCTGGTATTCGGCTCGACCTTGATCACTCTACGCGAAGCGGCCGTCATTCTCCAGGCGGTCGAGAGGCTCAAACCAATGACCCAGACCGTCCTGGGAAACATCGGCTGGAGGAAGGCTCGAACGCTTTCAGCTAAGTGCTTGAAGGTAAACCTGGAGATACACTCGGCAAGATCGGGAAAAGCGGTATTATCCCCCGCTTCCTTGAGTGGAGGATTTTTGGACGAGACGCTTTTCAGAGTGTTCACCCCAATAATCAAAAGTTGACGTAGGTTAGTGTTCCGTTCGGGAAAGTGTCAAGTTAAAAGTGACGTTTACAAAATGCAGCTTGTGGAAGAAATTGCAAAACATTTTGGAGAATAAGGTGACTATGAAAAACGGGAGACTGCCCTGAACAACCAGGCGACCTGCTAGTATCGAAAAATAAAATGAGAGGCATTTAATACACGCATGGGCAAGACAATCGCTTCGCGCGCAGGCGCAGCCTGTTCTTTCTTGCCGGATTGCATTACCCTTGACTGAGTTCACGCCGAAACGACATCCGGCGTGTGTGCTATTCGCAAACCACTACGGTCTTCCGTTGCGACGTGTCCATTCTGCTTCGAACTCTACGCGAGTGTGGAAGGAAGTCTGTGTGCCGACGCGCATCGTGGAAAGAGCGGCGTAGAGGCTGGCCCTTGTTAGTGCGTCTTTTTCCGGCAGACCCTCGGCGAGAAAGACAGCGAAGCTGCCGATGAAGGCGTCGCCCGCGCCGGTCGTGTCTGTCGGCGTCACGGGAAAAGGCGGCAGAAGTTCGCTGGCCTCCGCAGTGGCCAGGAGCGATCCGCGCGCGCCCAGCGTGAGAATAACGCGGCGGAAGCCCAGTTGAAGAAGTGCGGTGGCGCATTTTCTCGCGTCATCGGTGCAGTGTACCGGCAGACCGGTGATCAACTCGGCTTCGCTTTCATTAGGCACGAAATAGTCTGCCCCACAGAGACTGTCCGCCCGGATGGGTTGTGCGGGGGCGGGATTGACGATGCAGCGGATGCCATGCTTGCGCGCAAATTGCACGGTGTACGCGACAGTGTCGAGCGGGATTTCAAATTGCAGCACAATCGTGTCCACGCCGCGCAGGGCGGCCGCGGCTGCGTCCACATCGGCGGGCTGCAACGTGTCGTTCGCGCCTTTCACGACAATGATGCGGTTCTGGCCGTTGGGTTCGACAAAAATGGGCGCAACGCCGCTGGAAACTCCGTCAACAATCCGCACGCGAGAGGCATCGATACCGATGTTCGTGAAATTGTCCACGGTGGCCTGGCCAAAGAGGTCGTTGCCTACGTTGGCGACCATCACAACGTCCGCACCGCAAAGGCGCGCGGCGACCGCTTGATTCGCGCCCTTGCCGCCAAAGCCCAGATGGAAACTCTTCCCGAACAGGGTTTCGCCAGGGCGCGGAAACGTATCACTGAATGTGGTTAGATCAACATTGGCACTGCCGACGACGGCAATCCGCGGCTTTCGCGACATTCGTTCTCCTGTTGCAGCAACACGCGGAAAAATATACCAGCGGCCGGAAATGAGCAAGTGCGCCGGGAAACGCGGGGATGCGCAAACTGACGGCAGCATCCTGGAGTTTTCAAAGGAACATTTTCCCGGTTACTCAAACGCAGCACCCAATGTCATCCTGAGGGGTGCGTCGTTTGCGCTCCGAAGGATCTCAATTTGCGCCCCGTTCACGATTCCGGCCCTGAGGTCCTTCGGCGACCCTCATCGGATCGCCTCAGGATGACAATGCTTTGCTGAGCCCGATGAACAGACAAGTTGCATTTCATGAGAAATCCCAACTTCCCTTGTTGGCAAGCGCGTTGACGGCCATTTCCGCGGATGTTAGGCTCGCACTTCCTTTACATCAGCATGCGCGCCGTCGACCTCATTCGAAAAAAACGCGATTCCGGGGAACACACCCTCGAAGAAATTCAGTTCCTCATTTCCGGCTACACCAAAGGCGACATCCCCGACTATCAGATGGCCGCATGGCTGATGGCCGCATGGATTCGCGGCTTAAACCGTGCGGAGTTGGCCGCCCTGACGGAAGTGATGCTGTATTCCGGTGAAGTGGTGAGTCACGCGGACATTCCCGGCAAAAAGGTGGACAAGCACTCCACCGGCGGCGTGGGCGACAAGACCTCCTTGATTGTGGCCCCGATTGTGGCGGCCGGCGGCCTCACGGTCCCGATGATCAGCGGCCGCGGGCTGGGCCACACCGGCGGGACGCTGGACAAACTGGAAGCGATTCCGGGATTCAACACGGCGCTCAGTCTAGGCGAATTTCGCCGCGTGCTGCGCGAGTGCGGCATGGCGCTCATCGGGCAGACGGCGGAGATTGCTCCGGCTGACAAGAAAATCTACGCTCTCCGAGACGTCACTTCCACGGTCGAAAATGTTGGCCTCATCTGCGCTTCCATCATGAGCAAGAAACTCGCCGAAGGCATTGACGCGCTCGTGCTGGACGTGAAGACCGGATCGGGCGCCTTCATGCCCAGGGAAGAAGACGCGGTGCATCTTGCCGAAGTGATGGTGGAGACCGCGCAACGCATGGGCAAGAAAGCGGTGGCGCTGATTACCGACATGGAGCAACCGCTTGGGCGCATGGCAGGTCATTCTCACGAAGTGATCGAATCGATTGATGTACTGAAGGGAAATGGCCCGAGCGATTTGCACGAACTCAGCCTGGAGCTCTCCGCCTGGATGTTCTACCTCGGCGAACGCACGGCCTCCGTCGATGACGGGCGCGCTCTTGCGGAGAAGATGATCGCCACCGGGCAAGCCTTGGAAAAATTTCGCCAGGGAATCAAACTGCAAGGCGGCGATGCTCGCGTTGTGGATGACACTTCCCTGCTTCCCCTGGCGCGAAATCGCGCGGAGATATCGAGCCCGAAGCACGGATACATCCGCGACACGGATTGCCTGCAATTCGGGATCGCGCTGGCCATGCTGGGTGGCGGCCGCGAAAAGAAGGAAGATGCCATCGATCATGGCGTCGGCCTGGAATTCCACAAGCGCATCGGCGATCGCGTGGCGGCTGGAGAAAAACTGGTCACAATCCACTACAATTCGCAGACGAAACTCGCGGAAGCCACGGAAATGATCGCCTCCAGCTTCGAGATTGGGGAGACCGCTCCGGCTCCTCGCCCGCTGATCCGCAGAATTCTCGGCGGATCGTAAGTTTGCTGTTTAAGTTTCTGGGGTTCAGCGCATAAGGAGACAGAATGGAAAGATTCGCGGGAGTGCTTGGCATGATGTTCCTGCTTGGCCTGGCATATCTTTTCAGCACGGCGCGCAAGGCCATCCGGTTGAAAACTGTGCTATGGGGACTGGGCCTCCAGCTTGTCTTTGGCGTGTTTGTGCTGAAATTTGCAGTGGGCCGCGCCATCTTTCAGTACTTAGGTGACGCGGTAAACAAACTGCTGAGTTTCGCCTTCGCCGGATCCACGTTCGTTTTCGGCGGCCTGGGCATGAAAACTTCCTCGTTCGGTTTTATCTTCGCGTTTCAGGTGCTGCCCGCGATTATCTTCATTGCGGCCGTCTTTGCGTTTCTTTATCACATTGGCGTGATGCAGGTCTTCATTCGCGCCTTTGCCTGGGTGATGACCCGGGTTATGGGGGCCAGCGGCGCGGAGTCGCTGGATATCGCCGCCAGTATTTTTATGGGACAGACGGAGGCTCCGCTCACCATACGCCCCTTCCTGAACAAGCTGACGAAATCCGAACTGATGTGCGTGATGACCTGCGGCATGGCGCATGTGTCCGGCGGAATCATGGCGGCGTACATCGCTTCCGGCGTGGAGGCAAAACACTTGTTGACCGCCGTGATCATGACCGCGCCGGGCACGCTCCTGATGGCAAAAATGCTGGTGCCGGAAACGGAGCAGCCGCTCACCGGCGGGCGCGTGCAGATGCCCGAGATGGAGAAGGAAGCCAATTTTCTCGGCGCGATCTCTCGCGGCACGTCGGACGGCCTGCAATTGGCGATTAACGTTGGCGCCATGCTGATCTCGTTCATCGCGTTGCTGGCGCTGGTGGATTTCCTGATCGGAGGCGCGCACGGCTGGCTGGCAGTCCATCATTTTCCGTGGTTCCCCTCGAGCCTGGGGCAGTTCTTCGGGTGGATTTTTGCGCCGGTCGCATGGCTCGTTGGGGTGCCCTGGAAAGATGCGCCCCAGATCGGCTATCTCCTGGGAACGCGCATGACCATCAATGAGGTGGTGGCCTTCGCAAAGCTTGGCCAAATGAGAGGTTCGCTCGATCCGCGGTCCTTTACCATTGCGACCTTTGCGCTTTGCGGCTTTGCCAACTTCAGCTCCATCGGCATCCAGATCGGCGGGATTGGCGCGCTTGCGCCGGAACAGCGCGGGCAGTTGGCGAGATTCGGGATTCGCGCCATGCTCGCTGGAACGATGGCCAACCTCATGTCTGCCTGCATCGTGGGAATCCTCACATGAGCCTTCTGAGTAAGGGGAAAACCGCCAAGCCCGGAGAAGAATTTATTCGCGCGGAAGCAGCGGCACGATTCCTGCTGAAGCAAACAAAGCTACGGCCGAAAATCGCAGTGGTGCTGGGCTCCGGATTAGGCGCGTTTGCGGACGAGTTCGCCAGCGCAGTGCGGATTCCTTACGCGAAGATTCCCAATTTCCCGCGCTCGACGGCCATCGGCCACGCGGGCCAGTTGGTGATTGGCAAGGTGGACGGCATCGAGGTTGCCGCAATGCAGGGTCGCGTGCACCTTTATGAAGGCTACTCCGTGAAGGATGTCGCTTTCCCCATCCGCGTTTTCGCCGGGATGGGCGTAAAGGCGGTAATTCTCACGAATGCCGCGGGTGGGATCAAAAAGGAATTCACGCAAGGGCGGCTCGTGGTCCTTTCTGATCACATCAATCTGCAGGGCGTAAACCCACTCTCTGGCCCCAACGACGAGAATTTCGGCGCACGCTTCCCGGACATGAGCAGGGCCTATGACAAGCGATTTCGGGAACTGACGCTTGCCGAAGGCCGCCGGCTCGGCATCGCACTGGGCGAGGGCGTCTATGCCGCGCTGGCCGGGCCGAGCTACGAAACTCCGGCGGAGATTCGCTACCTGAAGACCATCGGAGCCGATCTTGTGGGGATGTCCACGGTCCCGGAGGTTATCGCAGCGCGTCATTCCGGCATACGCGTGCTGGGAATTTCCTGCGTAACGAATGCGGCGGCTGGAATCCTCGATCAACCGCTCGATCACAACGAAGTTCTGCAAACAGCGGAACGCGTGAAAGGCCAGTTCATCGCGCTGCTGCGCGCCGTGATTCCGGACGTCGCTTCCGCGCTATGATTCTGGTTAACGGAAAATGATTCTGGAGGGAACCGTGCCCGACTACGACGTTTTGATCTCTGTTGCAAAACAAGCCCGGGAAAACGCCCACGCAAAATTTTCCAATTTCAAGGTGGGGGCGGCGCTCCATACCCCCTCGGGAAAAATATTCGGCGGATGTAATGTGGAAAATGCCACCTATGGATTGACCATCTGCGCCGAACGCGTGGCAATTTTCAAGGCCATCAGCGAAGGGGAGCGGCGCTTCGATGCCATCGCCGTGGTGACGGACACGGACACGCTGACGCCACCCTGCGGCGCCTGCCGCCAACTGATCTGGGAATTTTGCGGGGATGTGCCCGTTATCCTTTCCAATTTGAAGGGCAAAACAGAAACCATCTCCATGCGCACACTGTTTCCAAAGCCGTTCGATTCATCGAATTTATAGCTGGGCTAACAATTTTGGCGGGCGGAAGGGTTGAGATCGTTTGGCGATTGTCGTCAGAGACTACCGTAAGGGAACCGATGCCGAAAGAAATCCACGCGATGCGGAGGAAGCAGTGAGAAACAAGGCGACTTGCTTATATCTGATGCTGTTGGTTTTCTGCAGCGGAGCGGCTGGGCAGTTAGAAAAGAACTCTGGGCAGAAACTGAGCGGGAGCGGGTATGCGGAGGACGCGTTTTGGGATTTGGTTGTGGAGGGCGGCACTGTCGTCACAATGGACGGTCCGCGTCATGTCATCGAAAACGGAATCGTGGTTGTGCAAGGCGACACCATCGTCGCGGTTGAGCCAATGACTCCTGCGGCCAAAGACAAATACATGTACACCGCGAAACAGATCATTGACGCGAAGGGAAAGCTGATCCTGCCAGGATTCATCAACGGGCACACACATGTGCCGATGGTGCTGATGCGCGGCCTGATTGACGATGTCACGCTGGATGACTGGCTGCGTAAATATATTTTCCCGGCCGAGGCGCGCAACGTCACGGAAGACTATGTGCGCTGGGGCACGCGCTTGGCGATGGCGGAGATGATTCGCAGCGGCACGACCACGTTTGCGGACATGTACTACTTTGAAGATGCCGTTGCCGAGGAAACAAAAGCGGCCGGACTCCGCGGATTCCTTGGCGAAACCTGGATCGACTTCCCTGCCCCCGACAACAAGAGCGAAGCCGAGATGGCGGCGTACAGCGAAAAGTTCATCAAGAAGTGGCAGGGTGATCCTCTCATTCATGCCGCCGTGGCGCCCCACTCCATTTATACGTGCTCCGAAAAGACATTGCGGGATGCCGCGGCGCTGGCGCGAAAATACCATGCTCCGATCCTGATTCACGTGGCGGAAATGAGAAAGGAATTAATGGACAGCCTGGCGCACAACGGCGCCACGCCCGTGCAGTACCTGGAGCGCATCAGCTTCCTGGGACCGGACGTTCTGGCGGCGCATTGCATCTGGGTGGACTACGCGGATATGAAGATTTTGGCCGATCATCAGGTCGGCTGCGTCCACAATCCTTCGAGCAACATGATGCTGGCCAGTGGCGTGGCCCCGGTGGTGGACGAACGCGCCGCCGGTATGCGCGTGGGCCTCGGCACGGACGGCCCGGCAGGCAGCAACAACGACCTGGACATGATGGAAGAGATGGACCTGGCCGCCAAGCTGCAGAAGACGGCGCGTGTGGATCCCCGCGCGCTCGGAGCAAAGGGCGCTTTGGAAATGGCCACGATTGAGGGAGCGCGCGCGCTACACATGGAAAAGGAAATTGGCTCGCTCGAAACAGGAAAGAAGGCGGATCTGGTGGTGCTCAATTTGAACGTGCCTAATGCCGTGCCCATGTACGACGTTTATTCGCAAGTGGTCTACGCGCTGAAGGCCAGCGAGGTGGAAACCGTTGTGGTAGGCGGAAAGACGCTGTTGAAGGACGGGAAATTGCTTACCGTGGATGAGTCTGCGGCCATGGCCAAGGCTAAGGAATATGGGGCCAAGGTGCAGGCTTCCCTGAAGCAGTAATCGCATGGCCCGAGTACGATGGCTTAGAGAATCACTGTTCGTCTTGGGATGGATATAGTTGATTCCAAGAGATTGGCTGGGAGGCCTGGACTCGAACCAGGATAGCCAGATCCTAGTATCGCTTTCGCTTCACTTTGCAGTCCTTTCCCTGCAAAGTGTGCCCATCTCGGCTGTCTCATTTCAAGGGTGCAGTCCAGTTTTACCAACCAGACCCACTCCTCCTCAAAGGTGCGAAAAATAGCGTACGTTATCCAAACGCACGAACTGGTCGAAGGCGAAATGCGGCTTGAATCCTTTGTGGAGAAACTGAAGCAGACTGGATGTGCTCTTGGCGATCTAACAAAGGGAGGCCGTGAGCCGCACTCATGCGAAGTCAAGAGGCTTACCGGAAGACAAGCAAACGGCGTCCCTCTGGGGCTCGCTCAATGTGGGATCTGCAGAGAGTGGCGTGGCGAATGCATCGATCCCAACCCACGGCTCTCTGGTCTCCCGGTCAAAGTTCATTGTTCCTATGAGAACAGAAACCTCTGTTCCCGCCGTGGGCAACGCCTATGCGATCATGCCGTCGATCACGTCTCTAAATTCAGTACATTCCTCGCCATCATGTCAATTGACAATACAATGCCCCGTTCCTCGAAATTCGAGATGGGACATTCCTGCTTGAATCCAGATCGGCGGACTTAGACTCTCCGAATCCAGAGAGATGCCGCCGTCCGGGCGATGCGCTAGGGGCGCCGGGAGAGGGGAAGAACGCGCTCCCCGGGGGTGATTTCCCGGCGCCGCCAGCAAGTTAGAAAGCTATCCGGGCCATAAGTTGAATCTGCCTGGCACCCAGGGCGGAAGTTACCTTTCCGAAGGTGCCGTCAGCCATATTGCCATCGACAGGTCCAAGGTTGGGGTGGTTGAAAACGTTCAGGAAGTCGAAGCGCAATTGGAGATTGCCTGCTTCGCCCAGCCACTTGAGGTGAGTGTTCTTGGCCACGCTCGCATCCACGTTGAACATGCCGGGATTACGGTAGCAGTTGCGCGGTTCGGTTCCTTCCGTGTCCGCCGTGGGAACCGGGAAATCGGCTGCGGTAAACAAGCCAGCCTTGTAGGCCGAACGGTTGTAAGAGACATTGCAGCCGAAACTGGGGCTGTCGGGGATGTCATAATTGTTGCCGTCATGATTGTAATCCCCTGAGGGGCTCGTGTTAACAACCCAAAATGGGGTGCCCGTTTGGGCAACGATGACGCCGCTCAAGGACCACCCTGCTGTCAGCACTTTAGCAAAGCCGCTGGAGAATCCGGGCAGCGTATAAACGCCCGAGAGAGAGAAACGGTGACGCACATCCCAATTCGCGTCTCCGAAGTAATTGAAGTAGGCAGTTTGGTCGGGAATACCCAAGCCGCCATCCTGGTCAAACCGGGTGCCGGCCTCGGGAAAGTCCATGGCGTGAGAGAGCGTGTAGGACGCCTGGAAATTCAGATGACTGGTGGGATTCCCGCGAAGTGAAAGGATCATGGCATTGTAGGTGGCACGATTGTTGTTGGTAACGTAGTTGATGGCCCCAAAGTTCGGATTCAACCGGGTGAGGGTGCCGTCAGCTAAACCGCTGGCAAAGCGATTGACATCCGTACCTGTCAACGCGTCATAGGAACGTGAGCCAGAGTAGTTCGCCCCGACCACAAGTTTCCAGGGAATCTGGTGCTCCACGCCGATGACGTAGTTCACGGCGAGAGGTGGCACCATGTTCCGGTCGAGAGCCGTAACGTTTGGCGTCGAGCCAACGAGTCCGCCAGCCGGACTCACGCTGCCGGGGGTAATTGGCGGCAAGACGAAACTAAAGGGATAACTGCCCGAGCTCGACAAGGTGAAATAGTTGCCGAGGGGAGTCGCGGGACCTACGATGGGAGCATACGAAGTGTAGGTCGAGTTACTTAGGAAAGTCTGGCTGATAAGCCCTGGAGGGTTGTTGCGCATCTCATCCACGCTTTGGCCGAGAGCGACCCAGTCACGGTAAACGCCGATTCCGCCTCGGATGCTCCATTTGCCCGTCTTGGTGGGATCCCAGGCGAAGCCGAAGCGAGGACTCCAGTAGTTGGTCTGGCTGTTGGAAAATACGCCATTCACTTTGCCGACGGTAGCGTCCGCCACCTGCTCGCTTAAAGTGCTGCCAGTGCCCAATGTCATGTTGTAGAACTGAAAGCCGGCGTTGCCCCAAGCCGTGTGATTGGTAAAGTCATCCCACCGCAAGGCGATCGTCACGGAAAGGTTCGACTTTACCTTCCAGTTGTCCTGGGCGAAGAAGCCAAAAGGATTCTCCTGCCCGCCGTAAATCACCTTTCCGGCGTCCCCCGTCAAAGGATTGTATGCGGCGAAGGAGTAGTTATAAACGTTGTCCTGGACCAAATCGAACAACGTGTTGAAGGAGAGGCTGGGCCGAACGTTGTCCGGAGTGAAGTCGCCGTGTTCAATGGCGTGGTCGCCGTTGTACCCAAACTTGAAGGTGTGGGCGCCATGAACCCAACTCAACACCGCGCGCCAATTGTAATTGGGTCCGCGGTACTCGCCAGGCCCCCAGCCCCCGCCAACGTTCCAGCCCTGAGTGCCATCATTGATGCCGATGACGGGGACCTTAAGATTGGTGCTTTGGCCGTTGGCGCCACCGACGCTGGCAAACGCAAATCCGCCCTCGGCAAGCACGTTTGGATTGAAAGTGTGGGTATAGTCGATCTGACCGTAACGATTCCGCTGAATGTCCACGGCATCTAGCGCCGCACGAGTGGCAGCCTGGGCGAGATCAAACGAATCGTTGTAATAGCTCAGATAGAGGCGGTCCTTGGCCGTGGGATACCAATCGCCGCGGAAGTTATACTGCGTGCCATTGTAAGCGTTTGCCGCCGAAAAGCTCCCGTATTGGACGACTGGCAGGGTACAAGGGACGGCAATGGATCCGGTAATTGTGATATTCCCGCTCGCTGGGCAGGTTGTTACCTTCAGAACCTGCGCCGCTGTCTCGGTGCCGCCGGTCGGTACCAAGAGATTGGACGCCGGATAGAGGCTGAGGACCTGTGTGCCGACGGTATTCGGAAAGTTCTGGGTCGCCCATGAATCGAAAGCGGAAGTTTCCCAGTAGGTGGTAGTGGTTCCGGAACTCGCCAAACTTGAGGAGGTCGGTGTCTTTGACCACAATGTTTCCACATCGGCAAAGAAGAAGAGCTTGTTCTTGATGATTGGCCCACCGACGGTAGCTGACACATCCTTGCGCTGGAAGCGGACAGGTGTGAAGTAGTCCGGGTTCGCTTGGAGATCCTGATTCGTGTACAGCAGGCTTCCCGTGCCGTGGAATTGGTTAGTGCCCGACTTGGTTGTGATCTGAGTAACCACGGAACTGCCAAGGGCGTTTTCCGCATCCCAGGTGTTCGCCTGCATGGATATTTCCTGAACGGCATCCGGGACCGGAGCCAGGATGAGGTTGCCGTTCTGGATAGGGCTCGTTACGTTCATCCCGTCAACGAAGGCAGTGTTTCCGGTATAGCTACGCCCGTTTGCGCTTATCTGGGGGGTTTGCGTGCCGAAGTTGTCTGAGCCGCCGCCCGGAGATGCTCCGGCGCCGCGCGTGCCCGTACCCACAATTCCGGGGGAGACACTGAGCACATCCCAAAGATTCCGATTCAATTCCGGAAGTTCCCTGGTGGTCTCAGCGTCCAGGGTGGTCTGAAGCCGGCTCTCATCGGCGTCGATGGGCTCGGCCTGCTCCGTCACTACGGTAGTTTGAGTCACGGAAGCGACCGGCAAGGTGACGTTAATGCCTCGCGTCTCGGCTGTGCCAAGCGTGACGTCCACTTCCGTCGTCTGGAGTCCCTTCGCCTGTGCTCGGACCACATAGCGGCCGGGCGCCAAGTTCGTAAAGCTATAGTTGCCAGAACCGCTCGTAGCGGTTGAAAGTTTGATTCCTGTGTCTAAGTTGCGCAGCTCGATCGAAGCGTCCGCAATCACGGCTCCGCTCGAATCGGTAATAACTCCCTGAACGCTGCTACTGTATTGAGCGAGACAAATACTTGAGGAAAGCCCAACTACAAGCAGTACAAAAAGGAAACGACCCCAATGTCTTACCACGTTGCCTCCTAGTGTGGGTGGCGCACCCACCACGCCAACTTATTGAAAGTCACCCTATTGAGTAAACATTTACCCGCCGAAGCCGGAGAAAACGTTTACTCGGTCCATTGGGACGCATGCTACGCCCAACTCTTAAATGGTGTCAAGCGAGATTATTGAGAGGTCGCCCACCTTGCCCGCGCGGTTGAATGTCCGGAATCGGAAAGTCGCTCGTTTATTTTGGTTCCGTGATCCTGAGCGTCTGGTTTTCCTGCAGGCCCGTTGTCAACACCTGTTTACGGCGCGAAGGCCAGTCGACCTCCACACGATCGATCTTTGCCGTGTTGCCCAGGCCGAAATACAGGGGCAGAACGCTCTGCGCCAGATAACCCGACTTGCCGTCGTTATACCTGAAATAAGTGTGGCCGCCGGCATAAACACGGACGGTGGCGCCGAGGCCATTGCGGTTCGAGGTCGTGCCGTGGAGGACGATTTTGAGCCAGTGAATCTTCTTTCGCTCCGTCAGGTTGCTGACCAGCACCTGCGGTTCGGAATTGAAGTCATTGACCACGATGTCCAAATCGCCGTCGTTGTCGAGGTCGAAGATGACGGCGGAGCGGCTGGAACGCGGCGACATGACGATGGACTTTCCGGTGTGGCCGACACAAACTCTGCTGTGCAGCTCAGCCTGCTCCTTGACTTCCCGAGGATCCGAACAGTCGATTTCGAACCACGGCGTGTACAACTTCTTGCGGGGTTCGATTCCCAGCACGAATTCCGACTGCAAGAAGTTCTCGCCGTGGTCGTTCAATAGCAGGGAGTTTATGCCGTAGCGATAGGGATAACTCATGCCGGAGGGAATGTAGACGTCCTCCCAGCCGTCCGCGTTGAGATCGCCGACACTCGGTCCCCACGGCCAATAGGTTTCGAGCCCGAGGCGATCGGAGATTTCCTCGAATTTGCCGTTCCCCAGGTTGTGATAGAGGGCGTTGCCGTAAATGAAATCTTCTTTTTTCCCATTAATATAGGTTTCGTCCCAGGTAACGTTCGATTTCAGCTTTTCATTTTCTGGACCTGGCTCGTCGCTCATGTCGGAGTGCATATCGGTGATGAACAAATCCATGCGGCCATCATTGTCAAAGTCGAAGAACTTGATGCCCATCGCGCCCCACGAGGTCTTGGGAAAGTACTCATCGGTCTTCTCGACAAACTTCTTTCCGCCCACGTTTTCGTAGTAATGGCTGCGTCCCTGCATGTTCAAAAAGAAGATGCCAGGCCAACCATCCCCTTTCAAATCGGCGAAACCCGCCTCACCGCACCATCCGTGCGGGTGCAATCCAACCTCGGCCGTCACGTCCTTGAAGTGGTGATGCCCCATGTTCTTATAAAGGACGGGGTATTCGTAGCGATCCTCGTAAAGATGGCCGGAGAAGGAGTCGTAGATGCTGATGTATTCGCCGTCCGGCCCCTTTTCATCGGTCGTGTACTTGCCCACGTTGCAGACCAGCAGGTCGACCAAGCCATCGTTGTCGTAATCGAAAAAGAAGGCGCCGGAAGAATGGGCCGACAGCCCGAGCCCGGCTTCCTGAGTGATATCCCGGAAGTGGCCGTGCCCATCATTCTTGAAGAGCACGTTTCCGCCGCGGACGGTAGTCACAAAAAGATCCTGGCTGCCGTCGTTGTCGATGTCGCCAAATGCCGCGCCCGCGCTGATCCGGCCCGGCAATGCAACTCCCGCTTCCTGAGTGATGTTCTTGAACTTGCCGCCACCGAGGTTTTTCCAGAGTTCGTTGCCGCCGGCCTGGTTCACAAAATAAATGTCGTAGAGTCCGTCTCCATCCACGTCGGCCACAGCAACCGCGCTCCCGTGGTCGTAATGGCCCCTCCGCATGTGCTTGGTGGCGTCGTCCACGGCGTGATGCACGAAAGTGATACCACTTTCTTTCAGCCGGTCTGTAAATTGGAAGTCATGGAAAACTTTGAAGCTTTTTGCGGCCTCCAGCTGGGCCTTCTTCCGCGCGGGGAGAGAATCGGCGCCTATGTCCTCTTCTGGATAGCGAAGGCGAGGCTGGGTGTCATTACGCGCTCCCAACGGGATCAGCAACGCGACGGCGAATGCAACGAGGCTCAACAGCGGCAGCTTATTTCCATTCTGTTTCATGTTAACTCTTCTTCCTTCGAGCGCAGACTCGATCTGATTTCGGAGATTGAGGCTCGTGCTCTCCAAATTCAGAATGTGTTCCTCCCCTATTCGGCGATGGCAGGTCAGGAACCAAGTTGCCGGAACTAGGAGTTTGTCCCGTAGAACGAAAATTCACTCTTTACACCGCGCGATATTTCGCACGTCATTATCCGGCCATTCAAGTTCTTGTGGTCCAAATTTCCTGTGGCACATACTCCTAGCCCGGAATTGGTGTCAATCCTCTGTTTCGGGACAATTTCTCCGGCAGGGACCTTCATCAGCCCTCGATGCCGCGCATTGTAGCGCCAGCTCTTCCCAATGAGCAATCGTTTTCTCTATTTCCAAGTTTGGAACATCGCGCGATAATAATGTAGATATGAACCTTCGCAAAATATTCTGTCTGCTGGGGGTCGTTCTGGCGGTTTCCTCTGCGGTTATCGGTCAGACCGAGCGAGATCGTACGGCAGCCATCGCATCGGCCCTGGCTGCCCACGATTTCGATCAGGCCTTGGAATTACTCCAACCAGCGATCAAGCAAGCCCCTGAGAACGCCAAATTGTGGACGCTGCAGGCGCTGGCACTTTCCGGAAAAGGGGATACTAAGGGGGCTCTCGGAGCTTATCAGAAAGCTTTGAAGATCTCCCCGGAATATCTCCCCGCCCTCGAAGGTGCGGCGCAGCTCGAATACGACGCCGGCAGCCAGAATGCGGTCCCTCTCTTGAAACACATGCTGCGGCTGCGGCCCAACGATCCAACAAGTCACGCCATGCTGGCCGTTCTCGCCTACAAGAAAGGCGACTGCGCGCAGGCAGTGGAGCATTTCGCCGCGAGCGGCCCCCTGCTTGATTCGCAACCAGCAACGCGGGAAGAATACTGTGCATGCCTTCTGAGACTGGAGCAACCGGAGAAAGCAATTTCGGTCTACCAGAGGGCTCTCGAACTAAGCCCAGAAGACAGCGATGCGCGCCGCCAATTGGCGGCCATCCAACTAACGACCGAGCGGCCCAAGGAGGCGCTGGAGACACTCGCTCCCCTGCTTCAGAAAGACAGTCCCGACGTCAAGACCCTTGAACTTGCCTCTTCCGCTTATGAAGCGGAGGGGAACACTCTGCTAGGCGTAACCACCCTTCGCCAGGCAATCGTTATGGACCCGCACGACGTGGATCTGTACCTCGATTTTGCGGTCCTTTCCATAGACCACCAGTCTTTTCAAGTGGGGATTGACATGGTGAATGTTGGATTGAAAGCAGAACCCAAGTCCGCCCCCTTATACGTGGCGCGGGGCGTCCTCTACGTACAACTGGCCAAGTACGAGGAGGCAGAGAACGACTTTGATCGAGCAGATCAACTCGAACCCAATCAGGGAATCGGTTCCGCCGCGCAAGGATTGGAACAGGTCCAATCGAACGATCCAGATCGAGCCCTGCGAACCGTGCAATCCAAACTGGCCAGTAAGCCGAATGATCCTTACCTGCTCTATCTTCAGGCGGACATTCTCACCCAAATGGGACAGGAACCCGGAAGCCGGAACTTTCAAACCGCGCTTCGATCGGCTAAGAAAGCCGTTGCCTTGCAGCCGACCCTGGTCCCGGCACGAGACGTGCTTGCCAAACTCTACTTGCAGGCGGGGCAAACTCAGGCAGCGATCGACCAATGCCGGGAGATTCTGAAGCTCGATCCAAAGGATCAGACAGCCTTGTATCATCTGATCCAAACCCTGCGGAAGACGGGGAACACTAATGAGATCCCCGATTTGCTCAAGCGCCTGGCCGAACTGCGTGTGGAAGCCACGAAAAAAGAGACTGAACATAACCGTCACAAATTGGTTGAGGCGGGAGCTCCATCAAGCGAGCCCTCGCAACCGTAGCCTCCACTGGCGAAATTTCGAGTAATCCTTTACCCAAGGACTAGAGAGATCGATAATTAAGCTTTAATTCGCTGACTTCCAGTTCAGAGGCCAAGTTCCGGAGAATGACTCTCACACGTCGCAAGTTTGTCCGACTCTGATTGAGTTCTCTTTTGTCGCTGGCAGGCGAACGGACACTCCGGGCACAAGGCATGTCCCGGCGCACGGCCAAAGCAATGGCCAGAGCGGCCCCCTCTGGACGCCCCTTCCATGCTCACTTTGTGGACATCGCTTTTGAGGCCGGACTTCGCGCCCCTGTGATTTACGGGAGCGTGGACACCAAGAAATACATTCTGGAAGCCACAGGCTGCGGCTGCGCCTTTTTGGACTTCGACAACGACGGTTGGATCGACATTTTCCCGCTTTCGGGCACTCACCTGGCCGCCATGAAGAATCCCGTCATGCTGGCAAGTGGGATGATGTGACCACTCAACTGGAAAGGACTCGGGATAACGTATACTGTGCTAGATTATATTTCCTAAGGCGGAACAATACTCGTGGACATTCGTGACGTAG
>DLMH01000074.1:0-1691 GCA_002478115.1 Candidatus Acidiferrum typicum
TGGCCGCCGGGGACGAAAACAGCGTCATATTGATCCAGGCCCGATGCGATGACATCCGAGATACGAGTTGGATTTTTGAGCCCAGTCAGGGTGTCGCGGAATTTTAGATAGTCCTGAAGCTTAGCCTCGTCCCCACCGAAGAACTGGGCTATCGCTGAATTGACATCCATTTGCGGCGTGTTGCCTTTGGGGTTGGCGAAAGTGATTTCGTAGCCCTCCTTCATCAGGGCGCGAACCGGAACCGTCAGCTCGTTGAGATAGTAGCCAGCGCCGGTATAAACCTTGCCATCTTTCAAGGGCAAGCCATGACCGCTCGATACCAGCACTAAGACTTTTCCTTTAGTTGTCATTGTTGTTCTCCTTTTTGAAATCGAATTCTGTGCTCCTGAATATGAGCTAGCTCATCGTCCGCGGCTTCCTCCAAAGTGCGCAAGGGCCGGCTACCGCGGTTGATGTGAGTTATGCCCCTGGGAATCCAAACATCAACCACGACTGATTGGCCACCCAATGCGGGTATAGCTCCGTCATCTGATCGAATAGCGCCTGGTCGGACGTCGCGGTTTTCTGCAGCCGATCGAAGTCCTCGAGGTAACGCTTGGTGTCCTGGATCGTCGAGGGAGAGTCGGGCGCGCCAGGCTTCTTGTGACCGGCGACAACCATCGTCGGGTTCAGCGCTGCTAACCGGTCCAGGTCCGCGATCCAATTCTTTCGGCTCTCGGGGTTGGTGTCGCCGACATACATGCGGCATTGGTTGTACACAACGTCGCCAGCGACGATCAGGCCGATCGACGGAATATAGAGTGAGGTCGAATCGGGACTATCGGTGCGGCCCTGCTCGATAATGCGCAATTCGTGGCCTTCGAGAGTGAACGTGTCGTGCTCATAGGGCTCTGGTGAAACCAGCTTAGTGGCCACCTGCCCAGGAAACATACGGCGGGCCAACCGCTCCACAGTGGGAGTGAAAGACATCTGCATGGCCTTCACCGTCTTGGGTGTTGCTATCGCCCGAGCGCCGGGGAAACGGTCGAGCAGAATGCTAAGGCCGTAGAAGTGGTCGAAGTGGGCGTGCGTTATATAGATGGTCTCCAGGTTGCGGTTGTGGAGAGCGACCCAATCCGCGAGAGCCTCGGCCTCAGCCACTGTCCCCATTGCGTCCACCAGCACCGCGTCGTACTCGCCGAAGATTAAAGTCGACGTGATCGGGTCAAAGCCGAGCGCTTCGCCGAAGGGCTTTGGGCGCTCGCCAACCATAGTCTTTCCCGGGGCGGTAAAAACATTCACACTAAGCGTGTTCAAGGCGACAGGCGCGATCACGCGCGCGGCCTCTTTCAGTTCGTTTGTGACGACCATCTGGTACTCCTTTCGATGTCCGAGCGAGTGACTGTTCAAAGCAAAATTGGCAGAAGCGCAACGATGAGGCGCAGAGTCGGCATCCTAATCCGCCCCAAGTGTTAACCGTAGGTGAGGGTAGTGCTCTGTCCGATCTCGATAATGTAGCCGTCAGGATCGCGGATGTAGCAGCGAATCTCGCCGTACTTGGGTATTGGCTTTGTGATGAACTCGGCTCCTCGACTTTTCCACAATTCATAGCACGCTTGAATATCCGCAACGCGGAAATTCATAAAGCTGTTGATGTGATTCGGGTCGGGGACGCTGAGCGTTACCGTCGGCTTATCCGGGGTCGGCCCGCC
>DLMH01000074.1:1786-5199 GCA_002478115.1 Candidatus Acidiferrum typicum
TCAGAATGCGAGCGCCGAAGACCTTTTCGTAGTAGCGGGCCGATCGCTCGATGTCGGCGACGGTGAGAAACTGCGCGATGCTGATCCCCTCGCGCGGGGGCATCTCATAGCTCTTCTGGTCGATTTGTACCGCGTTCATTGATGGCTCCTTTTGTACGCCGTTCATTGATGGCTCCTTTCGATACGGTGCTCATTACAAATACGGTGTCCCGAGTCCCGCTCCCATTCATAAACAATCGATCGACGCCAGCTAGTGCAGCAGCGATTCCCAATTGGCTGGAACTCTCCCTGCTGGTCCAGGTGATGGTTGATCCTCCGGATGCGAATGTGGCGGAAGCAACTCCACACCCTTGATCATCCCCCGCTTCTCGTAATCGTAGAACCAATCCTCACCCGGCTCGAAGCTGGCAATGATCGGATGCCCGGTTGTCGCCGCATGCTTGGACGCATGCTGGCTCGGAGAACTGTCGCAGCAACCGATGTGCCCACACTTCGCACACCGACGGAGATGAAACCACCAGCCTTTCGGTGACGCCAGGCATTCGACACACCCATCGCCACTCGGCTTTGAAGCGGGGTTGATTCCGCGCTGGTCTTTTTTCATTTCCAATTTTCCTTCCATTCCTGCAAGCGAGCTTGGCTTCGAGCGGGTCCCATCCGCAACGTCCGGGAGTTCGGAACCGCGCCGAGCGCCGACCTAGCGCGCGATTTGACCCAGGTAGTATCCGAGCCGATTTTCGACATCCCCGGGCTTGTGGAAGCCGCGCTCCATCAGCGCTTTGATTCCATTTTGTGCGGCAGGTCGCCCGAGCGAAGCAATGCACGCATCCCACCCGGCGCCGAGTTCGACATCCGGCGGCAGGCTGGTGTCGACGAGGCGCTTGGTCTGGGCGATCGCCCATTTGTCGAACCTTGCGATCCGCGTCGCGAGCGCCTCTACGAACACATCTAGCTCGGCGTCGGGCAGGGCGCGATTAATGTAACCGTAAGCCTCGGCCTGATCTGCCCTGATGTCTTCCGAGCTCAAGAGCACTTCGAGGGCGCGGTTTCGGCCGATCAGTCTGGGAAGCCGAGCCATGGGGCCGCCGCCGGCGACCATCCCTACGCCCACCTCCCATTGCGAGATGATTGTCTTCTCGCGGCTGGCAAAACTCATGTCGCACGCCAGCGTGATCTCGCTGCCGTTGCCGGTCGCACGGCCGCGGATGAGGGCGATGGACACAACCGGCAAGCGGGTCAGACGCACAAGAAAGTCCGGCCAAGGCGGCAAGCCCGTGGTGCCCTCCGGCAGCGAGGTCAGGTCCTCAATCTTGGCCGTGAAATCCGAGTGATTCAGGAAGTAGTCATCGACCGCGCTGTCGAAGACCACGACCCTGACCTGCTCATCAGCCTCCAAAGCAGCCATGACTTCCTGGAATTGCTTGACCATTACCGGGCCCATGACGTTGATCGGCGGGTTATCGATCGTGACCCGCCAATAGGCGGGCGACCGTCGTGCCAGGCGAATCTGTGCCGGGGCCGCAGGTGCGTTCATCTGTGTGAGTTTGTTAGGGGCGCTCATAGTTGCCATGGGATTTTCCCCCGAGACCATTGAGCCAGAAAAAAATGGGTCGCGCAATTGGACAATGGTATTGCCCATACTTTCGTATCGACCGCAGCGTCTCATGCCTGAGGCATATGGCTTTTCACGCAGCTAGTCCTGAAGGTCGATCAGTGAAGGAAACTTACTTTCCCAACCGATACGAAGGTATCGTCGATACCATTGTCCAATTGTCTTACTCCCTTCACTCTGGTTTAATCGCAGCCGTTCGAGATACACGTTGATCGGGCTTGCAAAACTTTCTTGTGAAGGGAAATACAAATGTCCGAATTTGTGACGAAATCTGTGGCCCAAGAACAACAAGAACAGAGGATAGAAACACGCACAGCCGTGAAACGTATCGGCGGCTTTACCATCGTTGCGACAGCCGTGGCAGTGCTCGCCGTCCTCGGCGTCGTGGTCCTTTACGCGCAGAGCCAAGACAAGGACAAGTACTCGCTGGTTTCGCCGGGCGGAATTGCGTTCTCCGACTTCAGGGGATACGAGGACTGGGCTGACGTCTCCTCCGCCCGAACCACCGAAATACTCAAGGTGATCGTCGCGAATCCCACGATGATCAACGCGTATAAAGCCGGCGTCCCCGGTAACGGCCAGCCTTTCCCGGAGGGGTCCATGATCGTCAAGCTCCAGTGGAAGTTGAAGAAGAGCACGGAGGCCCCTTTCGCCGTGGAAGTGCCGGACGTCTTTTCCCAGGCTTTCGTGATGGAAAAGGACAGCAAGAGATTTTCGAAAAGCGGCGGGTGGGGATACGCGGTGTTCAACTACGATGCCGCATCGGACAAGTTCACCCCCGATGCCAAAAGTCCGTCGGACTGCGGATACGCGTGCCATACGCCAGTGAAGGCGAAGGACTACATCTTCCACCCGTACCAGAAGCGTTGAACCGCTGCGTGCTTCGAAATCAAGTGCCCGGCGCGGCGCCGCCGAGTGACACCATGAAGCATGCAGCCCCGACGTTCTCTCTGTCTAATCGGGAATGTGTACCACGCCCAAATTACGAGGAACGTTATATGCCAAATGAGACAACAGCAGTGATGACGGGAGCACGACAAAGGGCGGTTGCAGCGCATCAGCCAGGCCAAGACGTTTTCAAATCGGTCCTGTCCGAAGACGTCAACTGGAAGCCCTTCGCGGCGTTCCGACCTTCGGTCCGCCTGGCCGTCATCGTGGGTCAGCCCTCGGAGACCGGCCCCTACACGATCAGGGTCCGAGTGCCCCGTGGCGTTAAGCTGATGCCACACCGACACCCGGAGGATCGTGTCTATACAGTGATCTCCGGCGTTTTCTACATGGGCCTGGGCGAGCAGTTCAATCCGGAAAAGCTGGAGGCGTATCCGCCCGGAAGCGTCATCGTTCTGCCGGGCAATACGTCTCATTTTCACTGGGCGAAATCCAGTGAGTACATAACGCAAGTGACCGCGATCGGGCCGCTTGGGCTTGAATACATCAGTGCGAACGACGATCCGAGAAACCACAACTCCTAGGAGGCATTTGCGTGCTTTCCGCGACGCAGGATAGGTAGAGGCCCGACTATGGTAAATACAGTGCTACTAGCCTTCGAGTTGCTGTTTGGTTGCTGGCACCGCAATCTCAGCCGGCCGTTTAGGCTATCAGGATGGAAGTATGAGGTGTGTCTTAACTGCGGAAAGAAGCTCGCTTAGGATCCGCGCTGACATTGGGTGCGTCGTCGCACGACGAAAAACTCCTGGTCGCAGCGAGGTCGACTTCGCTGATAAACTTTTGTCCGCGATGCGCTATCAGTTTGGCGGGCACTTGGAGAAATCCGACGGCAATTCCGAGGCAGCCTGACCGA
>DLMH01000074.1:5269-6861 GCA_002478115.1 Candidatus Acidiferrum typicum
ATGAAGCCCGATCCGACGAACACACCCGAAGTAGCAGGCAGGTCGCCTGCCCTCGCACAGGCAGTAGCCGCGCCGCTCACTCGCGCCGCGATCTTCCTGGTCGCAACGCTCAATCCGGGCTCTGAGAATCGCGCCACTCTGCTCTCCTTCTGCGGAGACCTCGCCGCGTTAGTGCGTGCCGTGGAATTTCGCGATCTAGAAGGGGGTCTTTCCAGTGTCGTGGGTTTTGGCTCCGACGCGTGGGACCACCTCTTTGGGCAGCCACGGCCGGCAGAACTGCACGTCTTCCGCGAAATTCGCTCCGGAGCGAGGCATGCAGTCTCGACGCCAGGCGACTTGCTGTTCCACATCCGCGCCAAGCGCATGGATTTATGCTTCGAGCTGGCCACTCAGATTATGGCGCGTCTGGGAAATGCCGTTTCGCCAGTGGATGAGGTGCACGGCTTTCGTTACTTCGACGAGCGCGATCTCTTAGGGTTCGTCGATGGCACGGAGAATCCCCGCGGCGCCGCCGTAGCCGATGCCGTGCTCGTCGGCGACGAAGACACCGAGTTTGACGGCGGCAGCTACGTTATCGTTCAGAAATATCTCCACGATCTTGGCGCATGGAATGCGCTCACCACCGAAGCGCAGGAACGCATCATCGGCCGCACCAAGCTTTCCGATATCGAATTGGACGATTCGGTCAAGCCAACCTCAGCACACAACGCGCTCACCACAATCGTCGAGGACGGCAAAGAGGTCAAGATCCTGCGCGACAATATGCCTTTCGGCCGACCCGCGCATGGTGAGTTTGGCACCTATTTCATCGGCTACAGCCGTTCGCCCCGCACTATCGAACAGATGATCGAGAACATGTTCATCGGGCGCCCTCCCGGCAACTACGACCGGCTGCTGGACTTCAGCCGCGCCGTGACCGGAAACTTGTTCTTTGTGCCGTCGGCGACATTTCTGGAGAACGTGACCGAAGGCCAAACCCAGCCTGCGGTTGCGGAATCCCCTGCGGCGCCTGCGGCTGTCGAACCTTCTCCATCCATCCCATCGGTGCGCGAGGGTTCGCTCCGCATCGGGTCTCTCAAAGGAGACGTACCACATGAATAATCTCCATCGTGAACTTGCCCCCATTTCCGATTCGGCATGGGCTCAAATCGAAGAGGAAACATCACGGACGGTCAAGCGCTATCTCGCCGGACGGCGCGTTGTCGACCTGAAGGGCCCGGCCGGTAGTGCGCTTTCTGCGATCGGCACCGGCCACCTGAGGACAATCGCCGCACCGGCGAAAGGCATCGTCGCGAGCCAGCGAGAGGTGAAGGCGTTAGTCGAGCTACGTGTTCCGTTCGAACTGGATCGCAAAAGTATCGACGATGTTGATCGGGGCGCGAACGACTCCGACTGGCAACCGGCCAAGGACGCTGCGCGGCAGATCGCCTTTGCCGAGGACGCCGCCATATTCGAAGGATATGCCGCCGCCGGCATTGGAGGCATCCGCCAGGGCAGCAGCAATCCCATCAAGACGCTTCCTGCCGACGTTCGCGAGTACCCCGATGCCATCGCTCAAAGCTTGAGTCGGTTGCGTCTCGTCGGGGTCAATG
>DLMH01000181.1:0-2156 GCA_002478115.1 Candidatus Acidiferrum typicum
GTGGAAGGATTCGAAGGTCACATGACTGGAGCGATCTTCGGCTTGGTGTTCTCGCGATCTTCGGTCTGCTCGTTCAAGCGGTAGATGTCTCGTAAAATTCGGATGAAGTTCTGCGGGTCCCTCATGGGCGGTGCCGGGCATGTTCACATTGACTTGCGCTATATAGCCCTGGGCGCAACCTTCCCGGGTACGAACTGTCCCGCGTTGATCCCGGCAGGTCTCAGCTCACCGCTCAGCTTTCCGATGGTTTCCAAACATGAGAGCCGAGTGCGGATCGCAGCAATCAGCTTCTCGATGCGCGCTGGTGGCTTTGCGCTTGCCTTGTTCTGCGTGAGCTGGCATTTATCGCGTCTTGGATCGTACCGAATCTGCTCATCGTGTTTCGGACCTCCGTCTGAACATGAAAGCATAGTCGTTCTCGAAGGAATGATGTTTCAAGGCTGGTGCTCCACGACTTTCTCGATGATCGCCGCGCGGTTCGCGTGTCGGCATCCTCCCTTACGTTGGAGTTAAATACTAGTGAATTGAGTGTTCCACATCTAGCGGCCCCAGAGGTTTTGACCGCCTGTTTCCGTCGTGTGGCGGAACATTTTGACGGCCTCCGCCGTATCTAACGCTGAACTCTCACCGGCGAGGACACATGACTTCCACCAGGAACCCAGGCAGATTCGCAGGCATGCTGTATGTACTCGCGTCAATAGTCGGCTTCTTCGCCATGGGCTATGTCCCCGGCAAGCTGATCGTCCACGGAAACGCAATGGCGACGGCCAACAACATCTCGGCCTCCGAGACGCTCTTTCGCCTCGGCATCGCGGGCCAACTTATCGGCATGGCCGGTTTTATTTTCGTGGCCCTGGCTTTGTACGACCTGCTCAAGGGGGTCAACCAGCGGCACGCCTGGCTCATGGTGTTACTGATTGTGGTCTCGATCCCCATAGCTTTTCTGAATGAGCTGAACTCAATCGCTGCCCTCGTCCTGGTGCGCGGGGCTGACTTCCTATCTATACTCGAAAAGCCTCAGCGGGAGGCTCTGGCTATGCTGTTCCTCAAATTGCATGGCCAGGGACTGGTTGTCGCCGAAATATTTTGGGGTCTGTGGCTCTTTCCCCTCGCCATGCTTGTATACAGGTCGCGCTTCCTGCCGCGGTTCCTTGGCGTCTGGCTTGCCCTTGCCGGCTTCGCCTGGGTGATCCTGAGCCTTACGAGCGTCCTGTTGCCGCAATATCAAGACAAGGTGAATACCTACTCTCAGCCCGCCTTCTTCGGTGAGATAGCGTTCATGCTATGGCTGGTGATCAAGGGCGCCAAACCGCCAGCGCTGGACGCCGCAGCCTCGGCTGGTTAGGTTGCACTTCGTGGGTTGTCGGCAAACATTCCGTTGCCGATTGTGGTTCCCGTCAAGCACCGAGAACCCACGATAAACCTTGCCGATCAGGCAGGACGCTGAGCGGATTGCTACGGCATCTGGGGAGAGCCGGTATGGAGGGCCCTCGCAATCCAATCGGCATGAGGCAAACCACAAGAGGAAAGAGCCTTCAGCTCCTTCTCTACGTCATACTCCACGCGTCTGATCGTTGGACTGGGCCCCTCCATCAGCAGGTAGGAGGCGCGGCGATCGCCATCATGCGAAAGACTAACACTGCCGGTGTTGGCGACAAGCCTTTCTCGAAGTTGTGGACGAAGTTGTGGACTTGGAATGCTTCGAATGTAGGGGCGATGAATGTGCCCGTAGACTGCAATCGGCTGGCCCAGCGGCCCGTAAACCGATTCCAACTCAGCATCGGTCGCTTCTGGTGTCGGAGCTCGCCAAAGACTCTCGGGACTGGCGTGCACCAGCGCGATCGGACCTTGAATCTGAACGCGCGGCAATCCGCGCAGCCACGCGATCCTCTCCTCTCCTAGCATGGCACGGGTCGCCGCCGCCATCTGACGGATCGCCGTCCAAGGGGAGAGCGGCGCCGACGATTGGCTCGCAAACTCCTCCAGCGACTCGGGCCGGAAAAGCATTTCATCAGTGTTGCCCACCACACCTTGCCAGCCGAGATCGCCAATGCGATCAACAATCTCCACGGGGCTCGAACCGGCGTCTGCGAGATCACCGCCGTGGAGAATCAAGTCGGGAGAGGTTTGTTGCAGATCCGCCAGGACTGCTTCAA
>DLMH01000181.1:2320-2877 GCA_002478115.1 Candidatus Acidiferrum typicum
CATACGACGAAGGACGGACACGGCAGACGAGATCCGTGTCCGTCACAGCATCATGCGTGATCGCGGCGAAGTTATTCCCGGAAACGAACGGCGCCGTTGATCGCCTGCGAGCCGAAATGGCTGCTCGCCGGTGCGCCGAATATCAGTGTAATGTTCGAAAATCGAGCCTGGGTTCCTCCCGTTACGCAAACCGTGAGCGGCGATAGCTGACCCTCAGGGGCAAATGGTGGGTAGCCTCCATTTCCTGTAACACTTGCCGACCCCGTGATCATGAAACCAGTTGTAGTGGGAGGTTTGTAGCTAGCAGTGGGGCAGCCACTGGACACTAAGCTCGGATCCCACGTGACTTGAGCGTCCTTCATGGTGATGTGGTGGGTATGCGGAGTACGTGTTGCCGGTGAGTCGGGATCGGCAGGCGGGTTGGGATTAATCAAAAGCCAGTAGTCGGAATTTTCCATGGTTAAGGCAGCCGAGAACTCCGCCGTGCCGCCATCTCTACTCAAGTCCAGACGCCATACGCCATGGAGTTCCCACGGACCGCTGGGCTTGCCTTTCGC
>DLMH01000177.1 GCA_002478115.1 Candidatus Acidiferrum typicum
TGCGCGGTTTGCCAAAACGAACCGGCTCTCGTCATCCTTCACGTAAATGAGATCGGGCATGTTATCGATCAACGCGCGCAACAGATCGTGCTGGGCTCGGAGCGCCTCCTCGGCTTGCTTGCGCCCCGTGACGTCGCGATTGACGATGACCAGCAAGTCGGGCTCCCCCTTGCCCGAGCGGATCACACTGGACGTGGATTCCAGGACCCGCCACGTGCCGTCCTTGTGCCGGATTCGGTATTCGAGAGTCTTGCCCTTGCCAGTGCGCCGGGCCTCCACCCCAGCGGCTGCCACCCGCTCGCGGTCGTCAGGGTGAATTTGCTCAAACGCCGATGATCGCTGAAGCTCGGCGGGTGAATACCCCAGGACTTTCTGATAGGAGAGACTGTTGTAGATTCGCTTCCCTTCCGTGTCTACCACTGCAATCATGTCGGCGGCATTCTCGGTAATCAGACGGAAAAGCTTTTCTTTTGCTTCCAACTGCCGACGTATTCGATGGATTTGCAGCTGCTGGTGGATGGTGTATAGGTCGAACAGCAGTACCATGCCCAGGAGTCCCCACACAGCTTGGCGCAAGGCGAGGATGCCCTCCCAGTCGTAGTGGGAATGCAGGAGGACGGGCAGAAAAGAAATAATCCCAAATGTGAGTAGCAGAGTGATCGCTATAGCTGTCGACGACAACCACCATTCGCGCCGCTCAATACGACCTGACCCAATTTCGCGGGTCTCACTCTCCAGCGCGCTGAAATCTTCGATGTTGCGCGTGTCAGTCTGCTTCATAGGCCATAGCTCAGTCGCTCGAAGCTTCAATTCCCCTTACCGCATCCAGCCGCGAACATTTCCCTAGACCACGCCTTCAGTTTTTTCTGAGCAGCGCAATCTGTCGTCGCAAGACCATTATTCTTCAAGGGTACAAGTCAACGATTCTGGCAAAGGGAACAAGCAAGATGCTGCAATACGTTGCGAGTGCCACTTGAATGCAGATGCAATTCCCGCTTCGACGGAAACGTAAGTTTTGCGGTAATCAATGAAAATCAGCAGCGTTAGCAGGTATTTGCCAACCATGAGAAGCAACAACAAGCAGCGGGATATAATTGCTGCTTGTGCTCTCATCTGCGTCAAGCCTTGGCCGATTCCTTTCTAGGTACAAACCCGTGCGCTTCATCGGGAGCCAGCACAACTCTTCGCGCGGTCGGCCTTTCATACGCCTTCTTCATCACAGTGCCGCACCCACATCTCGGTTGATCGGCGTCTACCAATTGTGATGACTCTATGATGACCAACTCCGCACAACACCTTGGATTAACACAACGCCATTTTTGGCCTATGTGCATCATCTTGCCCCCCTCTTTTTGAGATTCTCACCCGTTTAGCCATCATTCCTCGCTCCCCGTCATCCCCAGACAGATTGATATCCAAGCGCTGAAAGCATCCATCGCATCTATGAGCAATAAATGGGGACTTTCTGTCATGCAAAAATACGGCAAGTCCCTCAGCCTGGCTCGAATTGATATCAGGGGATCGGTTGTGGTAGGAAACGTGCCGTGGTCCGCCACGTGGAGAGGCATCTTGTTCGCATCGCCGCTAGAGACTCTGCGCTTGACGATCATCGTTTGTTTGAGTATCACTTTGAGATGTGATGCCTCATCCGAAATCTCGAAATTGATCGGAAAGGCAACCAGGTCGATACAGCTTTATTCGAGAGTTTTATGCGCTGCGGTCTAGGACAAATTGACGCCAGGCCGTTGCAATGCAATGAGCCGATGGGGTCGAAGCAGAAGAGACATTCACGGAAGACTCATAGAAAATCGCATCGGTCGTTGATTTCCTTCTAAGTTGGAAGACTTCCACACTCGATTGACTCTGGGGAGCGAGTTGCATCTCTGCCCCACGATACCCGCCTTTGCTTGCATCTCCCATCGGGTCTTCTCGCGCCAACGGGGCAACTTCCATCGGCCCGTTGTGGTTGTAAACCCAACCACACTCGTCGTGCTCAAAGCTGACGGACCGAACCATAAGACACTTGTAAAGTCGATTTGGCTGTATACTTGCTTCTCCATAATCTGAAACTGAAATCCTCTTGCACAAGGTCCCGCGCTGGATTCCTCTCATTTGCAGCCTATTGGCCAGCAGAATTCCGCCTTTTCGAGCCACCCTTTTGAGTCTAGAAAGTGACTTCCTAACTTAGCTTAGGGCTTTCACTTTCTCTTCCGGATTTGAGCAGGCAACCGCGAAGACGACGGTTTCCAAGACCCGCACCAAGATCCACGATCTAGCGCTTGAATATGGGCTCCAGCAATACGAGCAGGGTCCTTCCAACCGTTGCCCGCAATGCGCCAGACTCAAAGAGGGAGCCGGATCCTGAGGTGCACGACCCGCCTTGGGCCTAAGTAAAGCCGGCGGGTTGGAGGATCTGAAGGTTTAGGAGGTTTTTACGGCGCGTATAAGCGTATGTGGCCCCTCGATTGGCTCCGCATCCTGTTTCTAGGGAAGATGTGGAGGAAGGACCCAATCAAAACGTCGTGACGGTCTGTTGATTTCATGACAACCCATCGAAGAGCAATAACCGAGAATTACAATACGAACTCAGCTAAGCCTTCTAGAATCTGCGAGTTGACATTTGAAGAGTTTGCCAATTTAGGTTCCTTTTTGTCAGGCAGAAGGTAGGAATTGGGCCCTCCGTGTGGCGCTCAGTTATAAGAACTGTTTCACTTTTCCTCGACTACATCCTCGGGTCGGTCGCTGCGTCCTGGATCAGAATCACATCCTGGCTGGGGCCTGTGCGAGAGCGGCTGCGCTCACTACCTCCGCGTGCTTACTTCCACGATTTTCATCAGCGCGTCCAGGTCCTTTGTATCGATCACTTCCGCCGGTGAGTGCGATAAACGCAGCGGCCCTCCCAGCGCCACGTCCACCGATCCGCTCTCTCTGTGGAACTCTGTGCTCCCCGCGGTGAGCCTCTTCTTCTCTTTATTTGCAAAGCGTTTCGATCAGCAATTCCTTCTTCTCTTCCGCCAAGCGGCTCAGCGCCCCCAGCGACGCCACATAGCCCCCCGCCGCGGCCGCCGTCAGCCCCGTGAACGCCATTGCCGGTATCCACGGATTCCCCAGCAATTTGCCGGCAAGGATGATCACCGTGCAGACTGCTGCCACCACAATTTGCACGCCCAAAGCCGTCCACACCGCGATCCCCGAATTTCGTTGCCCCTTCATCTTCCCGAACTCCATTTTCTTCGGGAAGCTCAGCGACGACCAGTTCGCAATCGTCAACTGGCCCATCACCGCGAACGCGCCCGCCCCAATCGTCGCCGCAAACATCGCCGTGCTCGGCCACCCTACTCGCCACACCAGCAGTGCCAGCGACAAGCTCAGCTCAAACGTGACCAGCGCTACCAGAAACAGATTCTTCCCCAACAGCACATCCTGGAATCGTAGCGGCGCCATGAAGTACGTCTGGATGCCTTTACCCTCAAACGCAAAGGCGTTATACGCGGGCGAAATCAGGATTAGAATCAGGTACGCCATGATGGCCGGGAAAAACATTTCCGGCTTCAGCGAGTGTTCCCGCAGCGGCGAGCCATTCCCGAATTGCATGGTGAAAAACACCACCATGATGGGGGGCAGCAGCAGCGTCAAAAACGCCATGCCGTTGCGTGTCAGATAGCGGAACTCCTTCAGCACCACTGCGGCAACCGTTGCCGGCACCAGCGGCAGCCATTCCCCATTTGCGCTTTGGCCTTTTGCCTTTTTGGCTGAAGCGGCGATGGCGTTGTTCTTCTTCGTCGGTGCGGGTGCCGCGGTCTCACTGAGCTCTTCGCCGCGGTATTGTGCCGCGAATCGTCGCCACAATAATCCGCTCGTCACACCCAGCCACACAAGCAACCCCGCCGTACCCAACAGGATAGCCCGCGGATCCCCGCGCACCGATCCCGCCACGGCGCTCCCCGCCAACGATCCCGGCAACCAGGCCAGATACGGCAGGTACTCCAGAATCTTCGGCCGCGCCGCATTTCCGTACCGCTGCAGCACGGGATTCAGGAAATTCAACGACACCATCGACAACACGAACAACCCGATGAACAACTCTCGCGTCTTGCGCTTCGCCAGTATCTTTTCCAGCCATGACCCAATCAGCCGCTCCAGCGTCACATTCATCAGCACAAACAACACGCTCACGCACGCCATCACCGGCAGCACTTCCGGGCGCGCCACCGCTGCCCCCAGGACCATCGCGGCCACCCAGCAGACGGCCGATACGGCCGCAAAATCCGCGAATCCGTAGCCCAATCCCAACAAATAAAAGGTGCGCCAGCTCAACGGAAAGCGCAGTAGCGTCTTGAACTCAAAATTTGCCCCGAATCCCGCTACAAAAATCGGAAACACCTGCCACCATAAAAAAATGGCCCAGAAGAGCAGCCCCATCCAGCTCGCCCGTTTTCCTGCCAGAAACGCACTCGCCCCGGCAAAAAAGGCGAAGCACAATCCCACCACCAGCACCGCGCCGAACGCGGCCGCAAAAATAATTCCCACCAGGTCCCAGCGGTTGTTCTTCCTCTGCATGCTGTTTTTCAGTAAGCTCCAGCGCAAGCCTGCAATCAACCGCAATTGCGCCAGCACTCCCGGCATCTGCGCTACGTCAGCCACGTCAGTTCCTCCAGACGCGCCTGTTCCGCGCCGCTTTGCCCCACGATGGAAAGGAAGATCTGCTCCAGCGTTTTTGTTTCGCCCTCGCTGCCGGCAACTCCCGCGCGCAGCTCTTCCAGCGATCCCTGCGCCACCAGCCGACCCTGGTGGATGATGGCCACGTGGCTGCACCGCCGCTCCACAATCTCCAGCACGTGCGAGGTCAGGAAAATCGTCACGCCGCGCTCCGTCATCCTTCCAAGCAGGGCCTTGAGCGCCCCCGCCGCCAGCGCGTCCACGCCCTCGAACGGTTCATCCAGGAATAAAATCCGCGGCCCGTGGATCACCGCCGCAGCCAGCGCCAGTTTCTTCTGCATGCCGTGCGAATAATCCGCAATCAGCGTCTTCTCCCGATCGGCCAATTGCATGAACCCCAGCAATTCTTCCGCGCGCTTTTCCGTCGTCGCGCGATCCAATCCGTACATTCTCCCCACAAACCGCAGATACTCTACTCCCGTCAATCGCTCGAACAGCCCCATCCCTTCCGGCACCACGCCGATCTGGCACTTCACCTCCACGGGATGCTTTTGAAAATCCAGCCCCAGCAATTCCACGCGCCCCGACGTCGGCGCCAGCAGCCCCGTCAGCATCTTGATCGTCGTGGATTTCCCCGCGCCGTTCGGCCCAAGAAACCCGAAGAAATGGCCCGCCTGTACTTTCAGGTCGATGGCGTCCACCGCTGTAAGCGCCCCAAACGTCCTGGTCAATTTTTCAGTCGCAATCGCGATTTCGCCCATGATTTCCGCCTGTTCTGGCACACCCGAGCACGCCACTCTAGCACTGTTTTTACGCAGCCCAGCGCCGGAATTTTCAATGCATCGCAAGAAGCAGAAGCTTTGCGTTTAGCTGCTGGGAACCGGCGTTGCTCCTGGCACCTGTGGCCCGCGCCCCGGCAATGCCGCCAGCACTGCCGGAAGCTCTACGCGAAACACCGCGCCGCCGGTTTGCCCGTTGTAGCAGAGAATTCTCCCGCCATGTTCCTGCAGGATGCCGTAGCAGATGCTCAATCCGAGCCCCGTTCCCTTGCCCACGGGTTTTGTGGTGTAGAACGGATCAAACACCCGGTGCGGCTCGCGGATTCCCGGCCCCGTATCCGAAAACAGGATCACCACGTTGCCTCTATCCCGCAGCGTCCGGATGGTCAGCACGCCTCCACCCGCCTCGTTCATGGCATCCACGGCATTGTTAATGATGTTGAAGAAGACCTGCATCAATTGGTTGTTGTCGCCGCGCACGCCCGGCAGAACCGATTCCAGCTGCATGTCAATGCGTGTCGCGCCGCTGTGCAGGTCGAGCGCGCGCAATTGCACCGCGTTTGTCACCACCGAGTTGATGTCCAGCAGCGTGCGTTCCGGCGGCACCTGCCGCGCAAAACTCAGCAGGTTCTGCACCAGGTTTTTTGTCCGCCGCGCCTGCTCGCGAATTTTCGCCGCCGTGCCCCGCGCACGGTCCGGCAGCGCCGGGTCGTCCGCCAGCAAATCGGAATATCCCAGAATCGCCGTTAGTGGATTGTTGATTTCGTGCGCAGCTCCCGCCGCCAACTGCCCCAGAGACACCAGCTTTTCCGATTGCACCAACTGGGCCTGCAGCCGCTGCAGGTTCTCGATCGACGACTCCGATTTCGCCAGCAACCGCGCGCGGTCGGCGTCCGCCAGATGCGTGCGCAGAAATACGAGTAGCGCCAGGGGCAGGGAGGCAATCAGCGTCACCGTCAGCCGGAATTCTCTCACCGCTTGCGTGTCGTGCTCCATCCACAGCGCATAGAGCGCAAACACAGGCAGCGACATCACTGCCGCCATGGCGAAGCGGCTGGCCCACACGCTGTCTCCCACCACTGTTTCCAATTCGCCGACAGGGCTGCTCTCCGCCGGCGCGTCCAATTCATCGCGCCTTTTGTACGCCACCCAGCCCGCATACGCATACCAAAAGAAGACTGTTAGTAGCGGCAGGTCGTACAAACTACCCGTGTAGTACTCGCCGTGGCTGATCGCCACGTTCACGGCCAGTGAAGTCAGCATGTACAACGCCGAGGCCCCAAATAGGTGCGCGTACACGCTCCGCCATGCCCCGCTCGTTCGCAACCATAACCAGGCGAATCCCCCCATGATCATCAGGTGCTGGATATAGTCCAGCACGTTGAAATTGAAGTTGTAGACCCCCAGAGTCGGCGTCGCGTACATCCACGGCAGAACCACGAACACGTACAGGAACGTCCACCACGACAGCAGCAGCGCAAAATCCATGTACCCCAGGCCAATGCGCACCTCGCCACGCTTCAGGTGCGGCCGCATCGCCAGCGCCGCGATCAGCGGAATATTGCGAAGGAAGAAAATGATGTCGCCTGCAAACAGGTCGGGCACCGGCTTGAGCAGATACACTTCGTAATACGTCCATTCGAATTGTCCGACCATCCACAGCGTGCAGCTCAGCGCCACCAGCATCCAGAAAATATTTCGCCGCCAGTGCGGCGTGCCGGCATTCATCAACAGCCCCGCGTTTGCCAGCAACGGCACAAAGCACTGCGTGATATTTCCAAAAGCGTTGAGTTTCGTCCCGGGTCCCAGGAGATGAGACACCAGGGCGTAGAAGCCAAGGAACACAACCCAGGCCCCCACGAACCACACGGTTGTGCGGGAAGTCGTCACAATCTTTCTTCTATCTATTCTAGGTGCTTTCCGGGGAGCCCCGGCCCGCCGCGTGCCCCACGGATGGCGTAAGTATCACCGCGCCGCCACCCGCACCCCGGTAAATATCGCGAAGTCCCTGTTTTTCCCCTGCCCTCGGCTGGATGCGTGTCTGGCTCAAACGACTCTTCACCATGGGAATTGTGTAGCCCACGCGCAGTCGTGAGAAACCTGACCGAACTTGGCAGTGTTGTTAGGCGAAAAATTGCAAGCCGCTGGTAGAATCATCCTCTGTTCTGCCGGCACTCTGTAAGGGTAGCGGCCAGTGCCGCTGTTCTCTGGCAAGTTGGCGGAGGAGGAGGGATTCTGTCCAAGCAGCCTAAGAAATTCTCAGTGGCGATGGTAAAACTTAAGTCCAATGCAGTCAACGCAGAAAAACTCCAAAAATCATTTCATCAGTGTTAATGAGGAATTTGAGGCTTGAGATTTGTGCGGAAGTCTTAGGAAATATTTAGGAAGGAGCATAGGCTTTGTGTCTCCACTGCCATGTAGGACGCTGCCCTGCGCGACCAGAGCATAATGTAGCGAAGCATCGCCCGTGCTGTCAGGATTCGGCTACGCCCTGAGGAGTGATAGCTCAGTTCACCGTCGCCCCGCCGCAGCACTTCTTGTATTTCTTTCCCGAACCGCACGGACACGGATCGTTCCGCCCGACCTTGGAGGTGGTGCACCGAGACTCAGGCGCGAAGGCACTGCCCGCGTGGGCTTCCCGGTGCGCCCGGAAATACCGATACGCCCCCACCAGCCCGGCCGCCATATGCACGATGATGTCCTCGCGCTTCTCTGGGGTGATCGGCGCGGGACGCATCTTTGGGTCTTCGTCGTGCTCGTGGTAGAGCATCATCATGGGGATCAGCCATCCGCCTTGCTCCTCGTCCTCAACCAACTCAGCCCAGCCATCGTGGCGCATGCGCATGCCCCGCATGAATCCGCGCGCCCAGTCGTTGCCGTGCGCCACGGCGTGCTCGTCCTCCAGCAGGAGCGGAACGTAGACTTCGCCATTGAACAGCGTCCCGGCGATTGTGTTCCAGTGCCGCGTCATCAGCCCCAAGATTTCGTTCGCCTCTTCGAGGCTGGAGAACTCGCAGACATCAGCCACCTCACCGCCGAAGACCTCCCGGTTGTATTCGCTCGGCATCACGGTTTCCGGCCCCGCGATCAGGGCGGCAAAGAACCCGTCGAGTTCTTCGAGGTTCATTGCCCTGCCACATTTGCAGCCCCTCAGAAATGCTCCGAGGCGGTCGAGTTCGGCGTCGTTGAGGGGCTCGGGCTTCGGGAAGGTGGTCATTGAGATTTCCCGGTGCTCGAATTCTCGCACCTATTTGCTAAGCGCCCAAGAGTGAAAGAAGGCTTCGGGCCCGAAAATCACGTCCTGAATTCGTTTCGAGGTTTACCGAATCGCGATTTTGCGAAAGCCACCCACCACACGTGCAGCCACGCTCCAAGACGGGGCATTTAAGCGACCCGCCTTTCGGGCCACTTTCACTTGCTCTTATGTCTTTCTCCCTTTTGACCGGATGTCAGGAGAGTCCACCGACGATATTGCGATACTCAGCTTCGGTGAAAGCCTTAAGAGTTTCCGTGGTCACATTGCCCTGTGCGCCAACCGAAAGGGTGAACTTGGCACCAGCTTCGTCGTTGGGAAACTCCGAAATCAACACAGCGTCATACTGTCCCATGGTTAAGTACCAAGCGTGAATTTTCCCTCCCGCCTTCTCGGCGGCTTTCTTGGCGGCATCGAGTCGTGCGGGGCTTTCTTTGATCTTGGCGATTCCTTGCTGGGTGTATCGGATCAAACTCACATAATGTGGCATATCGAGTGTCCTCCTGAGGGCTGGCACATTACCAATTGCCGAATGTGGGCGTCAAGCTCGGGCATGGTCGTCTCAAGAGCTAGTGCGATGGACACCAGAAGAGGTCGTGCTTTGTTTGAATCAGCGGGAACGCCTTGTTATGGCGCTCTGAGGCAGGCGAGAAGCCCCGAATATCGTCTCTGCGGACGGTCGTTGCGGACGGCGATGGCCATCGCCTTCTTCTGCCCGATCAGTACGACAAGCTTTTTGCCCCGCGTGATTCCCGTGTAAATAAGATTCCGTTGCAGCAGCATGTAGTGTTGCGTGGCGATCGGGATCACCACGGCGGGAAATTCCGACCCCTGTGATTTGTGGATGGTGACCGCGTAGGCAAGCGAAACCTCATCCAGTTCCCCGAAGTCGTACTTCACCCGGCGCTCGTCGAAGCGGATGGTGACCTCATGCTCGACGGGATCGATGCGCTCGATAGTTCCGATGTCGCCGTTGAAAACATCCTTGTCGTAGTCGTTCTCGGTCTGGATCACCTTGTCGCGCATCCGGAACCGCCACCCGAACCGCTCGACCATGGGCTCTCCCGCCCGCACTGGGTTCAACACATTCTGAAGGGCCGTGTTCAGTTCGCGCACGCCAAGCGATCCTCGGTTCATGGGGCAAAGAACCTGAACATCGCGGATGGGATCGAACCCGAAGCGTTGCGGAATCCGTTCCTTGACCAGCTTGACGAGCATGGCGGCGATCTTCTCTGGCTCATCCCGTTCGACGAAGTGGAAATCCGAGTCCCGCTCCGCTCGGCGCACATCCGGCATCTGCCCGCGGCGGATGCGGTGGGCATTAATAATGATCCGGCTGTTTGCCGCCTGCCGGAAGACTTCCGTCAATCGCATGACCGGAACGACGCCGCTATGGATCAAATCATGCAGCACCGTGCCCGGCCCAACGGATGGAAGCTGGTCCACGTCGCCGACCAGAATCAGCCCGGCGTGGTTCGGCACCGCCCGCAAAAGCGAATGCATCAGCGGCACGTCCACCATGGAAGTCTCATCAATGACCAACAGACCGCAGGAGAGCGGATTGGCTTCATGCCTGTTGAACCTCCCAGTCGCGGGGTCAATCTCCAGCAGGCGGTGGATCGTCTTCGCCTCCATGCCCGTGGTCTCGTTCAGGCGCTTCGCCGCCGCTTTTACGGCCGCATGCCCCGCTGACAAACCGCAATCCTGCACTCCGAAGTTGACCAATTCTACGTTCGCCGCATTTTGTTTTGTCTCAATTGGCCGCCTCGGAAGAACCCCACTTCGTCGAACTTGGATTTTTCCACACCACCCCGCCAATAACTTGCTATTCCGCCTGTCCTGAACGAAGTCAAAGGGCCGGAAGGGATACGGCGTCGTCGAGGGGCGGGGTGGCTGGAACCTCCTTTAAGTGGGAGGATCGCAGTCCCGCAGTCAGTTCACCGAAAATGATAGCGCCTGAATGACTTTCTTTGCTGGAGTCGCGGAAGGTGCGGGGTTTAGGGGAGCTTGAGAATAGACCATCTTTGGGGAAATATGTGCAAGAAAGTTCCTGTTTTCGGAGGGCCGCCGCAAGTTTGCACAAAAGTTCCTTGCCGATAGGATGCCCAACACGAGCGAAACCAGGGAAGTCAATGTTGGTTTGCGCATGCACAAGGACGGAACTCACCCGAAGGCCCCCTCTGGCCTTAACCATAACTTTCAATGCTGCGCAAAACGTCATTTTCCGCTCTTTTGGCCCTCTTTTCACTTGACGTATCTATTCACTTTGCTAATCTCCGCTCCCATCAGCTGGGCGCTCTCTCTGGCCTCCCCGCCGGAGAGCAAAGTGCTCAGATGTCCCGTGTTCTTGCCGTCCTATTTGCCCAATGTTTTTGAGGTGACCTATGCTTGCCGTCCAAGATGACATCTCCTCGCCCCAGTTCGCGGTGACCGCCCGTGCAATGGACCCACGCCCCTCGGAAAGGATCCCTGCCCCGATGACCTCACGCTTTCCGTTAACGGCACTCTATCTCTCCGCTATGTTCGCCATGCTCTTATTTGCCGTTCTGCCCGCCTGCGCCGCGCCTCCTCTCGCCGGCACTTACAAAATCACGGAGAACACCGACCTCGGCTCTGAAATCCGCCTCACCGTTCAGTTGAATCTTTTTAATCCCGGCGATGCCGCGGTCACCGTCACCCGCGTGAGCTTGCGCAGCATTTCTGCGCCGGGTCAATGGGTTAGCACGGTCTCCAACGTCGTTGTCCAGTCTCACGCAAACTCCCAGCTCTCTCTCCAGTTCCTCATCTCCAAAAAAGATTTCAACGCCTGGCAGGTTGGGCCGCACCAGCAATTCCTGGTCACCCTCCAGCCCGCCGGCGGCCAAGTCACTCTAGTCAACCTCCCGCTTCTGCGGACGCGAGAATGAAGAAATCGCCCATGCTAAAAAAACTCTTTTCTCTCATCGCTCTTCTTGCCCTCGTTTCACCCTGCGCTTTTGCTCAGGCGCTCGGCACGATCAATACCGTCGCCGGCGGCGTCCCCAACAATTTGCCCGCCCTATCTGTCGGTATTAGCTATCCAACTGCGGTGGTCAAGGACTCTTCCGGCAATCTGTACGTGGCCGTGGAGGGTTTTGCGTTTGCCGCGGGCGGCGTTTTCAAAATTAATCCCAGCGGGATACTAACAACCTTTGTCGGCAACGGCACGTTGTTTGCCTCGACGGGTGCCAATAACGGAGACGGTGGCCCGGCCACAAACGCCACTCTGGGCTTCGTCACCGGGTTGTTCTTGGACTCGCAGCAGAACCTCTACATTTCCGATAATTTTTACGGCACGATCCGCAAAGTAACTGCCTCCACCGGCATCATCACCACCATCGCGGGAGGTGGCGCCGGCTGTACTGCGCAGACGGACACACTCGGCGACGGGTGCCCGGCCACCTCGGCGATCCTTTCTGTTCCCTATCAGATTTTTGTTGATGCCAACCAGAATCTCTTCATCGCCGATTCGGGTAACAGCCGCATACGCGAAGTCGTCGCCTCCACCGGTCTCATGCAGACCGTCGCGGGAGGCGGCACCGGCTGTACTGCACAGACGGACACCGTCGGCGACGGCTGTGCCGCTGCCTTAGCAAACCTTAGCCAGCCGTTTGGCGTCTACCTCGACACGCAAAGGGATATTTTCATCTCCGATACAGGCAACAGCCGCATTCGCGAAGTCAGCGCTTCCACAGGCCTCATCCAGACGATTGCCGGCACGGGAACCCCCGGCTACAACGGCGACGGTATCGCTGCCAACACCGCCCAAATCTCCAGTCCGTACAGTCTTTTTGTCGATCCTTCCGGAAATGTCTTTTTCTCCGATGTTGGAAACTCCCGCATTCGTGAAATCGTCGCTTCCTCCAGCCTGATTCAAACCATCGCTGGCGGGGGCTTTGGCTGCTCCGGCCAGACCGACTCCGTAGGAGACGGCTGCCCTGCCAGTAGCGCTACTCTCCTTGCCGCAAACGGAGTTTTTGTTGACGCCTCCAATGATCTCTATATTGCGGATTCTGACAACTCCCTGGTCCGTGAGGTCGTTGCTTCCGATGGCGTTTTGGCTTCCACCGATACCATCCAGGCCGTGGCGGGCAATGGCACCGTTTTCTTTAGTGGCGATGGCCTACTCGCCACCAGCGCGCAACTCAACGTGCCCTATGGGGTTGCTGTTGACGCCTCCGGCAATCTCTTCATCGCTGACACCGATAGTAGTCGCATCCGGAAAGTCAGCGCCACAACCGGGATCATTCAGACCGTCGCCGGCGGCGGAACAGGTTGCACTGCTCAGACGGACTCATTTGGCGATGGCTGCCCCGCTGCTCAAGCCGTCCTCATTGAACCCATCGCCCTCTTTGTCGACAGTGCCGGCGACCTTTTCATCTCCGACTACGGCCACAGTCGCATCCGTGAAGTCTCAGCCTCCACTGGCATCATCACAACGGTTGTGGGCGGCGGCACCGGATGTACTGCGCAGACGGACACCGTGGGCGATGGGTGTCCCGCAACCCAAGCCACCCTGAGTCTTCCCTGGGGCGTTTATGTGGACCCCAACGGAAACATTTTCTTCTCCGACTTTGGCAACTCTCGCATCCGGAAGGTCGTGGCCTCCACCGGGCTGATTCAGACCATCGCGGGCACCGGTACGGCGGGCTACAATGGCGACAACATTCCCGCTGTGCAAGCTCAGATTAGCTCCCCCATCGGGGTTTACGGCGACGCTGCCGGCGATATTTTCATCTCCGATCAAGTCAACTTCCGCATCCGCGAAATCTACGGTTCGACTCCTCCGCTGGGTCAGACAGCGGGAAACATCGTCACCGTCGCGGGCACCGGCACGCCGGGCTACAATGGCGACAATATTCTGGCAACCTCCGCTGAGATAATTGAGCCCGAGGGAATTTTCGTTGACCGCGCGGGTAACCTCTTTTTCGGCGATTTTGGAAACTATCGTATCCGCGAGGTTGTTGCCTCTACCGGTCTTATCCAGACCGTCGCCGGCAACGGCACGTTAGGGTTCAGCGGCGATGGCGGCCCCGCGACCAGTGCAGAGGTCGCCCTTGTTGGCGGCGTGGCTGGCGATCCAAACGGTAATCTCTTCCTCGCTGACACCTACAACCTCCGCATCCGCGAAGTTTACGGCATTGTCCCCGCCAATACTTTCACGATCACAACCAACTCCCTCCCGCTTGCCCAAGTCGGCGTCCCTTACTCCTTCGCTCTTCAGGCGGTCGAAGGAATTCCTCCTCTCACATGGTCCCTCGTGTCCGGCGCGTTGCCTCCCGGCATGTCGCCACTCTCATCGGTTGGCGTAATCTCAGGCACGCCCACCACGGTAGGCACATACAGCTTCACCGTGCAGGTTGCCGACGGCGCGTCTCATGTTCAAGCGCGGCCTCTCACGCTCACCGTAATCCCCCCATCCGTGACGCTGCAGTCCCTCACGGTGACCCCTACAAATCCCACTCTTTCGACGCACACCACGCAGACATTCCTGGCGATTGGCACCTACAATGACGGGAGCACCCAGAATCTTTCCGTCGCGGTGACCTGGAGTTCCAGTAGCGCGACAGTAGCGACGATCAGCTCTTCCGGAGTGGCCACTGGTGTCAATGCCGGAACTTCCACGATCACTGCCACCTTAGGCAACGTCGCCGGCTCAACCGGGCTGACCGTCACTGCCAAGTCTCCCTATGCCTACATAGGCAGTGTGGTTTCCGCGAATTGCTGCCTGGACGCGCTCGATACTTCCACGAATCAAGTTGTGAAGTCGATCCCTGTAACCGCTCTTAACGAGCCATTTGGCATTACTCCGGATCAGAGCCGCATCTACCTGGCAGACAATGTGAACAATCTCGTGAATGTGGTGGACACAACCACGAATACCCTCGTGACCGCCATCCCGGTTGGCTCCGGTGCCACTGCGGTCGCTATTGCCCCTAATGGTCTGTCTGGATATGTGGCTGACTATGGGGACACAAACGTTTCTGTCTTCAGTGTTGCGACCAACTCCGTGGTGAAGACCGTCCCCATCGGGTTTGCAGCTGACTGGCTTACGGTCACGCCTGATGGGGCCTTCGTCTACGTCGCTAGTACGGTGGATAACAGAGTCGCGGTGATTAATGCGAGCACGAATACGCTCAGCTCTACTTTCACCATCGCTCCGCCTGCTGGACAACCATCCGCGGCTTGCCTCGGTGGACCGACGTTTAATCCCGCCGGCACTCTTGGCTATATCTTGCAGACCTGCTCAACAACAACACCTGGAAGCGTAACCGTTTTTTCCGTACCCAACAACGTCACCGTGGCCACCATCCTTGTGGGAACCTTGCCATATGACTTGGCCCTCACTCCAGATGGATCGCGCCTGTACGTCGTGAATGCCGTCTCGAACAATGTTTCCGTGATTGACACGGCAAGTAACACCGTCATCGCAACTGTGGCGGTCGGAAACGCTCCCCAATCCATCGCGGTTACCCCCGATGGCACGTTGGTTTATGTAGCGAACGCGAAGGACAGCACGCTTTCCCTGATTCAGACTTCCACGAATACAGTCACTGCAACCGTTCCGCTGACAATACCCTTTGGTATCGTCATGGCCAGTCCCCCAGCGGCTTCTCAGGCCACCACGCTCACGCTGGCTCCGCCCAACCTCATTTTCAATTCGCAATTGACCGGAACCGCCAGCCCGGCCCAAACCATCAATGTGACCAATCCTGGCAGCTCTTCTGTCACTCTCAGTAGCGTCGCGCTTATGGGTCCGAATATCTCCGACTTTACCTTGGTCAATTCTTGTCCGAAGCCTCCCGCCACTTTGGCCGGCGGAGCCACATGTGGTCTTCAGGTTGCCTTTAGCCCGATTGCCACCGGTGCGCGCACCGCGTTCGTTACAATCACCAGCACGAACGGTCTGGCTAGTTCCACCCAAAGCGCCCCGCTGACCGGTCAGGGCATTACTCTGGTCTCCATTGCCTTGACGCCGCTCACTCCGGTCATCCCGGTGAATGGAACAGTGCAATTCGTGGCAACGGGCACGTACTCGGATGGCAGCACACAGCCTCTCACAAACGTCTCCTGGGCTTCCTCCCCCTCGAATGTGGCCAGCATTTCTTCCCTCGGTCTCGCCACCGGTCTTACTCATGGCACCGCCACCATTTCCGCGTCGGTTGGGACAATCGCCGCTTCAACCACGCTGACGGTGCAAGCATTGGCGGCCGCGTTTAGCCATCTAACGCCATCGCAGGCCATTTTCGCCGGGACAACCTCGGTAACACTCGGCGGCACAATCGGAAACGGGACAACCTTCCCAACGCCGGGTGAAACCGTTTCGATTGCCCTGAACGGCGTAACGCAGACAGTTGCCATCGGCAGCAATGGCAGCTTCAGCACCGCGTTTCCGACGGGAGCGATCCCCGCATCGGCAACGCCCTACACCATCACTTATCGCTACGCAGGTGACACCATCTTCACCTCGGCCACCGACACCAGCACCACTCTTACGGTGAATCCAGTTGTTTCTCAGTTCTCGCTGACCGTCACAGACATCGGTACTGGCAACGGCACGGTGACGGACAACTTCGAGCAGATCAATTGCACCACGACTGCAGGCGTGCAATCGGGCACCTGTTCGGCGAGCTACACCAGCGGAACAATCGTGACTTTAACCGCTACGCCCAGTGGCAACAGCACCTTTGCCGCGTGGGGAAGTGCCTGCACCGGAACTGCAGGTTGTTCGGTCACAATGATTGCACCGCAGAGCGTGGCGGCTTCGTTCGTGCCGCCGCCGCAGTTGATCAACGTAACCTTTAATCCGGGGACGACCGTCACCGGCATGGCCACGTACGATTGCCCGTCCAATCCTTCGCCGAGCCCCGGCAATCCCTGCACGGATCCCAATGCGCATGCCCTGGCGCTCTCGATTCCGCAAGTGTTGCAGCCAATCACGCTCACCGTGCAGGCGTCGGAGGTTCCTCCCTCCATAGCGGATGGCATTTGCCCGAATGGGTTGACTCCCACGCAGGACTTCGATTGCCGCTTCGCCTCCTTCTTCACCTATCAGACGCTAACGAACGGGAACAAGATTGTGCCGCTTTGCTATCCCTATGCGAACGGCAATTGCGTGCACTACCAGGTGTTTTCGGGAACGCCGGGAGTGGAGCCCAATCCCAATTACTACGTGGGGCCGATCGACTGGAGCATTTCCTGGAACAACGACCAGTTCACTCCTCCCGCGCCGTACACCGGGAGCACGCCTCACCTCTATGACGATCCGGACTACGCGGTCTCTCCGACCTCGCCGTACGGGACCGACTGCACACAGGTGATGCTGGTTGGCAATCCGCCTGTGCCGACGAATCCTCCGATCTCCTGCCAGTTCGAGTTTGACATCACCACCGCCTTCAATCCGACCAAGAAGGTGGATGCCAACATCACCGGCCGCACGAAGCAGTTCAACGATGTGGTCGTGGCATTCCCACCAGCCAATGTGGGGAATCTCACGGTGGCAATGACGCCAACAACGCAGACAGTGACGGCGGGTAGCCCGCTGAGTTTCACGATCGCCATCAGCAACAGCGCAGGTGGTCCGGTGACAGGAGCAACGTTGACCGGCGTGCTGCCGGCGGGCACAAACGTATTGTGGACAATCAGTCCTGCCTACACGGGCCCGGGCACGTGCGCGATCACGGGCGCATCCGGCAGCCAGGTGCTGAACTGCAGCTTTGGCACCATCAGTGCAAGCCAGGCCTTCACGATCGGATTGTTAAGCGCGAATTCGTCAATTGGCAGCTACTCGAACACCGCCACCGTGGTAGTCGGGACCCAGCAGATTCTGTCCATCGGGACGCTGACAGTGAATGGCAGCACCGCATCCAATCTGGTGATCTCGCCCGCGAGTGTGGACTTTGGCCAGGTGGTCCTGGGATTCTTCTCCCTGAAGAGCGTCACCCTCTCCAACAAAGGAACCACGGCGATTGCCATCTCCAAGGTTTCCCTGACGTCAGCGGGTAAGGGAGAGCACGAGGACTTCTACTTCCAGAGCTTCTGCCCCAAGAATCTCGCTCCCGGCAAGAACTGCACGGTCCTGGTTGAGTTCGTGCCGGACGACGATGACGTTCTGCTAACGACGCAGTCCGTGGCGCTGCTCATCACGGATAGCGCCGACGGCAGCCCGCAATCCGTTCCTCTCACCGCAAGCGTGATTAATCCGCGCGCCTCGTTCAGCACCAGAGAATTGCACTTTGGCCCGCAACAACAGGGAACAACCAGCGCTCCAGAGAGCGTAACTCTGACGAATTCCGGCACATCGCCTCTCGTTCTGAAAAACGTGACCACGACGGGCGACTACGCCCTGGCGGCGGGCACTACCTGCGCAGCCGGAACGAATCTTGTTCCCTCGCAGAGCTGCACCCTGCTCGTGACCTTTACCCCCAAGGCCAGAGGGCGCCGCTTGGGGACAATCGCGATCGCGGACAACACTCTGTTCGGAAAAGATTTGGTTCTATTGAACGGTACCGGCAACTGACGGGCGGGATAGCCTCCTGCAACTTCGCCTCCAGGCCATTTTGGAGCGTGGCGGCTCGCCGCCGCTTTTACTTCTGCATGCCACGCTGACAAACCCTGACCCCTCTCAGGTTTTCAACGCAAAGATCGCAGCGAGGTCCGAGCGATTTCGGACGGCATCGGATTGCGCTTCTCTCTGGACTTCGTCCGCGGCGCGCCGCGCTTCGCGATATTCTGCCGTGCCCTCGCCCGCTTTCCCGGAAAGCTCCAGCGCGCGCCCCAGTTGATAGTGGCTCTGCGCTTGCAGAACGCGTAGCCCAAGTTTCTCGCTGCGCAAAACCGCTGATTTCAGCTCTTTCTGCGCGCCGCCATAATCCTTCATTCCGATCATCGCTTCTCCGCGATAGACCAGGCATCTGGTGGAGAGTTGTTTCAAGCCCAGGGAATCCGCTTCCTCGCCCAGCCCCTGCAACTTGCCGAAAGCCACCGCAAACTTCCCCTGCTGCACCGCCAGCTTCGCCAGATTGATTTTCGTCAGCAAGATCAGTTGCGCGTCCCCCGTCTTTGCCGCTGTCTGCTGCGCCTCGGCATAGAGGGACGCTGCGGTCTTCATATCTCCACGGTAAAGCGCGTTGTCCGCCTGGTAGCTGATCGCCGTGGCGATCTGCGGCTGGCTCTTCTGTTCGCGCGCGGAGCTCAGCGCATCGCTCAAATACTTGGCCGCTTCATCGCTGCGGCCCGCCAGCGCCAGCGCATTCCCATAGTCCAGCAGGATCTCCGTGGCCATGAATCCCTTTTCCTTGCTCTCCTGGAAACCCTTCAAGGCATCCTGCTCCGCGCTGACGGCCGCGCCGTATCTCCCTTGATCGGCGAAAAGTGTTCCTAGTCCCGAGGATTCCAGCGCTGCCCCCTTCTGATCGCCAGCATTGCGCCGCAACTCCAGCGCTTTCAAATATTGTTCCTGGGCCTGATCGAAGCGGCCATTCTTCACAGAAGTTTCCGCCAGATTGTGCAGCGTGTCCGCGATGTCTCCCGGAACCTTCAATTTTTCGCGCACCTGAAGCGATTGCTCGAAATACGTTCGTCCGTTGTCGAAATCGCCTTTGGCCACATAGGTATTTCCAATGTTGGTCAGGACCATGCCCTGGCTGGAATCGTTGTGGAGATCGATCTGCAACTGCAGCGATTCCTTGAAGAGCTTCAAGGCTTCATCGTACTTGCCGTGCTCGAGTCGAAAAGCCCCGGTATCCGTCAAAACGTCGGCGGTGCCTTGCTTGTCGCCGAGTTCGCGCATCAGCGAGAGCGCTTCCGTATAGTTCTTCAGCGCCACATCGGACTTTCCCGTCAAGTCCTGGATGGTCGCCATCATGTCCAGGCTCTCCGCGATCCCTTTCTTCAGACCCAGGCGTTTTTTAATGTCCAGGGATTCCTGCACGCTCTTCAACGCCTCGTCATACCGCGGGATGGAGAAGTAACCGACCCCCATCGCCTGCGCCACCTGGGCGTGCTCCGCGTCATCGCCCACCTCGATGGCCATGGCTTGCGCTTTGGTCAGATATTCAATCCCGCCCTGCGCATTCCCGCTTTCGATTTCCACCCGCCCCAACGCCAGCAATCCTTCGATTCGCCTGGGATCAAGATCAACCACTTTCTTGAAAATTTCCTTCGCCTTGTCGTACGCGGAGGTTTGCTCGTAGGCCATGCCAAGATCAAACAAGTAATTCGTGTTGTCCGGCGAAACTTTTACCAGATTCTCGTAAGCCGCGATCGCCTTCGGATAATCCTTCAGGATCGAATCATGGCTCGCCTGAATCAGGTATTTTTCCTGCAATGGCAATTGCGCGCTCAGGGAAACGGCTTTCTGCGCCGCCTGCTCCGCATCGTCGTCCTGGCCGAGCTGTGCGTAAGATTGCGCCAGTTTTGAATACGCCAGCGCGAAGTTGCCATCTTCCTGCAGCGCGCCCTGGAATTGTTTTACGGCGCCTGCGTGATTGCCCCGGCGCGCTTGTTGCAAACCCTGGTCATAGTCCCGCAGCGCCGCGATCGAAGTGGTGGACGGTTTAAATGCCTGCGCTTGCAATTCTTTTTGCAGGCTTTGCGAAACGGAGAGGCTTTGCCGGATTTGCGCCGCAAGGTTGTCCACCGCCTGCAAAATCTCTTTTTCGCTGGCAGCTTCCGCTTTCAAGGTCTTGCTGACCCCGTGCTTCAGGTCCTGCACCGTGGCATCAATCCGCAATTGCTCCCCGAACTGCGCGTAGTGGCCCCAAACGATGGTGTCCACGTTGCTGTGATTGGCCACGCGCACCACTGTCGCCTGGTCCAGCTCCGATTGCGGCGTGATCCGCAGATCCTTCAGCACCTGTCCGACGCGCGCCTCCGAAATCATCCGCACACTCGCCGATTCGCCCACGTCGGTGCTGAGCATTTCCGCCATGCTCGAACCCAGCCAGTCCAACTTGGGATCGCCGGAAGCGTTGTGAAAGGGAAGGATCGCGAGCGAGGCTGCAGGCGCGGCCGCGGCGGATTTTGCCGTGGACGACGACGAAAAGTATTTGCTTCCCAGCACCGCGCCGCCCACTGCCAGGACCACCGCCGCTACCGGCACAAGGACAACAGGTTTTCGCCACAGCGGAATCTTGACGGGCTCCGGCGGCGGTGGCGGCAAGGGAAGCTCGATGCGTTTCGTCGAGCCCTGGCGCCACGCTTCGATGTCCTGGCGAATCTCCAGGGCCGTCTGGTAACGCTGCTGCGGATCAAGCTGCAAGCACTTTGTGGTGATGTCGCTCAACAGCAGCGGAACATTCGCATCCACCGATTGCGGCGCAGGCGAAACCTCGCGCGTCCGCTTGTACATCGCTCCCTGTACCGTGTCGGCCCTGTAGGGGAGGTGCCCCACCAGGAGCTGGTAAAAAATGATGCCCAGTGTAAACAGGTCCGAGCGCACATCCACTTTTTCGCCCATCACCTGTTCGGGAGACATGTAATCGGGTGTGCCGATCAATGCGCCCGTATGCGTCAGGCCTCCTTGTTCCACGGTGCGCGCAATGCCGAAGTCCATCACGATCACGCGGCCATTCTTGTCCACCATGATGTTTTGCGGCTTCAGATCGCGATGTACCACTCCTTCGGCGTGCGCGGCATCCAGCGCCGTACACGTTTGCGCCAGGATGTCGGCGCATTCTTCAAAACTGAGGCGGCCCTTTTCCTTGATGAGGGAACTCAGGTCCTTTCCCTCGATGAACTCCATGGTGATGAACTTCAAACCCTCGGCTTCGCCCAAATCGAAAATGCGTATGACGTTTTTGTGCGTGATGCGGCGTGCCAGGATCAGTTCCTGCTTGAAGCGCGCCAGGATCTCTTCGCGCACCGCCAGCTCGGGGCGGATAATTTTCAGCGCCACCATGCGCTCCACTTCGCGGTCCATGGCTTTGTAAACGGCGCCCATCCCGCCTTCGCCCAGCAATTGCACGATCTCGTAGCGTTTGCCGAGCATGGTGCGCGGCGCAAGGCGCCCGGCGCGCACCTCCGCCGCACTCAGTGAATTGGCGGGACGCGACCACCCCTGCGCGCCGGAAAGATCGGTCAGGTCTCCAGCGCCCGGGCTTCCCGGAAGCGTCACATCCTGTGGCACAGTCACTCCTGACTGTGCTCCTGGGTTCGCCTCGATAGGTGTGATTAGCGTGATGGGCGTCGCGCAACGCAAACACATCGTGGCAGTCGCCGGATTCGGTGTGTGGCAGACGGGACACTCGATGGAGTTTGGCGTCATGGCTGGATGCGGTGCCGAAACCCGGCCTTCTGCCTTTCCTAGTGCTGCCTGGTTGTTGGGACGCCCCAGATTCTACACCACAGGAACGCGCTAACAGTCCATCAATTTCTCCGCCAAATCTCCTCCCCTTCGTCATCCCGAGCAACGAGGGATCCCTCTTCGTCTTTCGCCAGGACACCCTGGGATCGCCATTCTCCCGAATGGCGCTTTTTGGCCTCACCGCAGCCACTTCTCAATTGCTTTTGGCATTTTAGCTTTATAACACGGCTGGAAGAGGTGTACCAGAATGGGCATCTCGCCGCTCAAATGTAGCGGCTGCAATATTAGCTGGAATGTAGGATATAGTCGGGACGAAACAAAGCCCATCCCGGAAGGCCGCTATGCCCAAGAAGGAACTTTACTTCAGCATCGAGGGTGCAACACCACATACCCTGCCGATGGCCCGGCTGGCCGAATATCTAAGAGAGCTGTCGAAATTGCTTGGCAGCGAGGACAAGGTACATTTCCTTCGGGTGGATGAAGGAAGTGCGAACTGCGCTATGGAGATCGACGCAGAGGAAGAGAGCGCCATTTCGGATCGTGTACGACAAGCCAAGGGTGGTGAAGGTGCGAAAGAAGCGGTGAAGGCGTTCAAATCCATCCAGTCTTTTCTCGACGAAGATGACACCTCGGCGCTGATGGAGTGGGACAAGGGCGAAGTACTCATCGAGTTTCCGGGGAAGTCTCGACAAGGACAGGACACTTTCGGGCCGTTTTCCGAGGAGGGGAGCCTTGATGGGATGCTCGTTAAGATCGGCGGCATGGACGAGACTGTGCCAGTGCATTTGATCTATGAGGGCGTGCACCACGCTTGCAATACGACAAGAGAGATGGCACGCAAGCTAGCGCCGTACATCTTCGGAAAGCCTATTAGGGTTCATGGTAGAGGCAAGTGGTATCGGAATGCTGACGGCAAATGGGAGATGCGCTGGTTTGACATCCACGACTTCGAAGAGCTGAGTGATGCCAGCCTGCTTGACGTTGTCGGAAAGCTTCGCTCGGTACCAGACAATGATTTGGTGAAATCCAAAGACCCACTGGGAGAAATGTTGAAAATTAGGCACGGCTAGGAACTTGATGGAAGCCTTCGATTCGACATTCTTGACGTTCCTGTTTGTGCCGAATGCGCCGTACGCTGTCGAGCGAGCGAAAGAACGAGTCGATGATCTGATCGGGCGCATTCACGGCAGTGGCAACCGAATCGTAATTCCCGACCCGGCGTTAGCCGAACTGCTATCGGCTGTGGGGCATTCCCGGAAAGATATACTCAACTTGCTAACCCGCAATCCAAAGTTCTGGCTTGCCCCTTTTGACACTCGTGCCGCCTTGGAGTTGGCATTGATGGCTGAGGCAGTCCAGAGAAAAGCAGGAAAGAAGAAGGGCGATTCTGGAGGGACGTGGGCGAAAGTGAAATTTGACTGGCAGATCGTTGCGATAGCGAAGGTCTGCAACGTATCGACGCTCTACTCTGAAGACAACGACATCCGCAAGCTTGCCACGGGTCAAGGTATAACAGTCAGGAGTGTCGCCGACTTGCCGCTACCGCCGAAACACCATAAAGGCCCGACGCTGTTCGAGACATGACGCCCACACACAACTACATGTCACTGATACCGTTCGAGAGGGACGACATCGAACTGGTCAAGATGTTCCTTAGCCAGTTCAAGGACGACGAGGGCAACTCGTATACGCTCAAGGCACGACCGGATGTCGTGGAGCGGAAGGAAAAAGCTATCGAGGCAATCGCAGTCGCCGAAAATGGGCGTAGCCTCGCAATCGAACACACTTTTATCCAGCCCTTCGAAGGACAGATGGCTGACAACGTTCCATTCCTTACGGTGTTTGAGCAATTTCGATCTGACTCCTCATTGCGAACGCCGAATCGATTTATTGACGTGCTGGTACCAGCGCTCGTCATTCCTAAAGGACTCGACTGGAAAGATGTCACCAAGAAGGTGCGTGAGTGGTTCATCAAAGAGAAAGATTCGTTTCCCGCTGACGGGGAAAAGGAGTATGCGATCCCTGACGTAGGCTTTGAGTTGAAAGTTACAGTGCAGACCTTCGACCTTCCCGAGACGGACGGCGTCTTGGTTACTGGGCGCATCTTGCCTAGTGACAGCCCGTTTGACGGGGTTTTGCGGAAGGCCCTTCACCAGAAAGTGCCGAAGCTAGTGGCCACGTCCGCCGACAAGCACGTCCTGCTGCTTGAAGACGGCGGCACAGCCATCGGATTCGCCAAGATAGGTAAAGGACTCGACGAGAAAGTTGGGAGCCTGCCAGAACTTAAGAAGGTCGATGCAGTGTGGACTGTTCATACAATGGAGTGGAAATCTCACGGAGACGCTCTATTCTTTCGTGTCTGGCCCGGCTGGACGGGACAGAGATTCTGGATCAAGGATGAGAGATTTGCCAAACCTAAATCGGAGCAGAAAGCATGAACGACAAGACGAGAAAGGAGTTCATTCGCGGGGAAACTTTCCAAATGCAAAAATCACTCAGATTCGTGCTGAAGTTTTTCTACGAGCCTTACCATCCCCAGTGTGTCCTGCCCACAGTAATCCAGTAGCGCCTTTCTAATCCTGTCGCGATCTATTCCCTCCGCGGTTCCTCTCACCAGCGATTCCCAAGCGATTCCAGCAGCCTGCCCGTTCGCCACTTCCAATCCGGCGTAGGACATCTGGGGCACCAGCGCCGGAAGTACAGATTTCAGTGAATACGAGCCGCCAAATACCGGATGGTAGACGTGATTGCGGACGATTGGCAGCAAGTCCCAGAGTCGGCGCTGAATCTTCTTAATCCGCCCCGAGAACTCCGGCAGCCACGAGGCGAGGTCTAAGAGCCGCTGCGACTCAAACTGTTGGCTATACACCACGATGCTTCCGCCATCGCCAAGCACATCGCATAGCGCCGAGATGAAAGCCTGCCGAGGATCACTCGTGTCAGTTGCTAAGAACTCGAAGTGCTCGGGCGCAGCACCGGGCTGTCGCTGTACATGTACGCTCCACTGGAATGGAATCTGATCGTAGGGGCGCATCCCAGCAAATCGTGGCAGGGCCGGATTCACGGTTTCGAAATCAGCGAAGTAGAGCGGATACTTCAGCTTGCTCAACTCTTCTCCGATTTGCGGGCTGTACCACGGCTCTCCCATCTGCACGCTGGCACACGCACGACGGAGCCGTCCCGTGAGCGGGTAGTGTTCTGGGATTTCGTGAATGGATTGGACGCCGAGAGCCGCAAGCTTGGCCACCGTGGCGGCGTGAATCCTCGGGAGCCGCAAGATGTGATTTTCAGGGAGCGGAGGATTGCAGTGGTCGAAGAACTCGCAGGTGACTGGCTCGCTGCACTGCCGTCCAGCAGCAATGTCAGGGGCCAAGGGCATAGCGAGGACACGAAACTCTGAGCGAAGTTGGACGGTAAGCTCGGGCTGCAATCTCTCAACCTGCCGGGTCAAGTTCCTGATCTTGAAGAAACTGGGTACGTCGATGGGACCGCCCCCATAAACGTACTCCCGATTCACGTGAGCTAAGCAGGATGCCTCCAGATCGACTCCGGAGCGGGTCACCACCCTGTGTTGCATCGCAACGTCGTCCAGATGATGGTCTTTAACAGCCGTGGTCGATTTGACCTCGATCAACCGCCAGCGTTGGTCTTGGCGACGCTGGAGCATATCGACTCGGACGAAAACGTCTCGGTGCTCGAATGCGCCTTCGAATATCGCTGGAATCTCTGGATTGCCGATCAATTCCCGAGTCGCCCGGATCGCCTCTTCCCGATTTCTGGACTCAACCGCCACGCCGCCCGGAAACATTCCCCGTGCCAGCAGACCGACCTCTTGCCCTTGGTCAATGATCGCTTGATCTGCGTCGCCCGGCTGCGCCGCCAGTTCAGGTGAGTGCACAGCCAAAAACAGTCGCTTGAGGCATTGCGACCCGGCCATAAATTTTGATTTGGTGATGAGCATGCGGGAACCATCCCTACTCCTCATCATCGGTTCCATACAGGCACGTGAAGCAGCGGTAGTGGGAGTCCGTACTGAGCCTCGTGCTCTTTGGGAGCTTTAACTCCGATTTGATACCTGCAATCAAGTCTTTGCGCCTCAAGATGCATTTGTCAGCCAGTATCGTAAAGGTGTCGCTCGTTCTGTCGAACATCACTCGCCCACGCGGTGCTTGCTCGTATTCCATTTCGAGAGGAACCTTGCCGCCACGTTGGTACTTCTCCCAAACTTCAATATGGCTTCTGGGGTGGCCTAGGTGATTGCCATACGGTTCGGCTTCGGTCAGTGGCGAACTGTCGATGATCAGCTTGCCATTGATCAGCCAAAAGATTCCAAGCTGTGGTGCTCGATCTAAGTTCTTCTTCGTCATCCGTCCTCAGCCCCCCCTGCAAAAGCCGAAAGCAAAAATCTGGTCTCGATGGCATTTGATCAGTAACTCCAATTAGCTTTCCCTACCCATAAAATACAGAGCCCAAGGCGAAATTGACTACCCTTGAGGAAAGTTTTTTCAAAAAAAATGAGGGCATTTCTAGTCGATTTCCCCCGGTGCTTTGTATATTGAGGGTAGAGGGGAATTTGAAGCACTTGCCTCCAGACGAGCTTTCCGTTCGGGAACTGTTCAGGTACCAGCGGAGGCTGGCCACATCTCACGATCCAGCCGAACGGCTTCGCATCCTTTGGGTTGGAGCCCTGTTGGGAGAACTATTAGAACAATGCTCAAACGCTCAGATCAGCGATCTGCTGTCCATGGTGCAGGACGGGCTCGGGCTCTTCAGCCCGGACTTTGCGGTCTGCGAGCACGCGAAACGGAGACTCCAACGACGGAACTTGTGGAGACGATGAAATGACCGATGTCAGCAAAAGTTCTGCTCAGTTGCTCCATTTTGTGGAAGCCGTCGATGAACGGCGTGGTCTTTTAAGCTTTGCCTGCGAGAGCCAGCCCTTGGCCACCGTTCGCAGCTATGGGCTTCCGAGTCGTTGTCCCTTTTGTCAGTTAGAAAACCCAGTTTCGACAGTTCTTTCAATGAAAAAAGTTGGGAGTCATCAGGAGAAGATATGAAAAAAGCTGCAATCTACGCCCGTGTAAGCACGCCAGAGCAACACGTGGAGACTCAGCTTTATGACCTGAGAAAACTGGCAGCGCAGCGAGGCTTCGAGGTCAGCCGCGAGTATTGCGACCGGGGAATCTCGGGCAGCAAGGCAAAGCGTCCCAGTCTCGACGCCATGATGGCTGATGCCCGGCGAGGAGAGTTTTCCGTCGTATTGGTGGCCGCGTTCGACCGCATTGCCCGTTCGACCAAAAACTTTCTCGAAATTGTCGATGAACTCCACGCGCTGAATATTGAATTCATAAGCGGCAGGGAATGTATTGATACGAGCGGTCCGATGGGCAGAATGTTCATCACGATGGTAGGCAGCATCGCCGAATTGGAAAGAAGCCTAATCGTGGAGCGCATCCGGGCAGGAATGCGCCGGGCGCGGCTTGAAGGACAGCGGCTCGGCCGTGCGCCCCTGAACGTTGATCGGGCGGCAATCGTGAGAGACCGCCTTTCCGGCATGAGCCTGACGCAGGTGGCGAAGCGCCACCGGGTGTCCCGTGCCACTGTCGTGCGGCTGGTTAAAGAGGCAAATCAACGAGAGATGACCATCGCCGCATAAGCGGCCAGTGAGGAGAAGCATGAGCCATCGCCACTACTGCGATTTTGCGGGGCACGACTGGCAGTGCAGCGGAGACTGCGAATGCATCTGCGGCCTTCCCATGGAAGGACACGACCACAGCGAATGCCCAGTCGAGCTTCGCGCCTGCCCCGAGCACGCAGCCGAGCAGCAACGGAGCATAGCGGAGGCTTTGTCTTCCGAGCCCGACCCTGCGCTCGCCCAGAGGTGGCGGGAGCGGCCCAGTTGCGAGTGCGGCTGCGGCGAAGCCGAATTGAACAGCGTCGTCGGCTGGTGCCTCCACTGCGACCATGTGTATGTAAATTACAGCCCAGAGATCGAAAACCGCCACTTCGCCGACGATTGCCCCGGCGCTCCCGAAGAACTCAAGAAATCTGCTCGGGATAGGCTAGTAAGGCACTGATCGGCTTCCGAAACCAACTGGGCAAGCTGAAAGAGAGAAAGCAATGATCCGAAGCCTGATGAATTTTTTGGCGTTCAACACATTCGTGCTGCTCCTGCCAGTGGCTTGTTTCGCCGCATGGGGCTGGGGAAGCCCCGACGAGAAGTGGCTGATGAAAGCGGCGTTCTGCGCCCTCGGCCCGTTCTGCCTCGACTTCTGGTACCTCATCGTGACGCATCTGGTCTTGAGGCGGCAATCCAGCTACCTCATGCAGGCGCTCATCATCATCGGCGGCTACGCGGGAATCGCATTGCTGCTCAAGGAACGCGTGATTGCGTTTTGAGCGCCACTGTCACGCAGCGGCACTGGAAGAAATCCGCAGCCCTGTATTGCGCACTGGTGCTGCGGCCTGAGCGGAGAAATAGGAGAGAGCCCGAATGCAGATCGGCAAGCCACTTCGCACGATTATTGTCGAACCCTTGGAATCTCCGGTTCCAACGAAGGTGACCGAGCCCGAACCTGATGAACCCGAGCCAGTCGCGCCAAGGCATGAGCCCCAACCCGTGCATGATCCCGTCGCACCAAGACAGCGCCGGATTACGTCTTTCCCGTCGTCGGTTATCGTGTCTGGCAGTGGGATGCGACGGGATTGAAGTCGCTGAATGGGATTAATTGGCATCCCGGAGAAGCGTTCACTGCCGAATGCAAAACTCAGGGCTGCAACGAAGTTCCCCGGCCTGACTGCACATGCGGAATCTACGCCAGCAAAAGCCTCGACCATCTGCGCCGACTTGGTTACATAGAACACCGCATCCATGGGGAGGTCTGCCTCTGGGGCACGGTAGTCGAGCATGAGGGAGGGTGGCGTGCCCAATTCGCGTACCCGAAGAACCTCATCCTGCCGCTTTCTGCGGTGCCCCTTGGCATGAGCAGCGTCGAATCTCGGCTAACGACGCTGGCCGCATACGGCTCTGACATCTTCGTTCTTGGCGAAACCGGAACCGTGCCACTGTGGCGCACGGGCTCCGGCGTTGATGCGAACGGGCTTGACCTGCTCGTGCAGCGGTGTAGCGAGTGGTACGCCCGGCGAGCAGAGCAACGGCGGATCAAACGTGGCGACCGGGTGGCTGTAATCGGGCACGGCATTGCGGTGGTCGAGCATGCCGACAACAATCAGGTGCAGGCTGTCCTTGGTGGCAGAAGCGTGCTGAGGATCGAGCGCGAGGAAGTGGTTTGGTGCGAGCGGAACACGCGGTGGGAAACGGCGATGGACGCAGGCGTAAACTTTACGGCGCGCAGAATGTAAATCAGCTTCCTGTCCATGCGGGCACGGGACGCGCTGTCTGGGAACGGCGTTAATTGGGCACGTACCAGGCATCGACTCATGTGTGCGTGCAGGATTGTTTCCGAGTAGCCGACAACCCGGAGTCAGTGCCTGTGTCACTGGGGGGCGACGCCTTCGGCGATAAATATGCGGCTCTTGGTTGAGCTTTGCCGGAACGGCCTGATCGCCCCATAGGCCGGCGAATCGTACCATTCACGCGCTTTCTCCACGCTGTCGAAGCCGATTACTACGATGAAGCCTTTGGGCGGTTCGCCCTCAAGAGACTGCGTTTTGCCGCCACGAACAACATAGCGTCCATTAAAAGACTCCACGATCTGGGGCGCCGTCTCGCTATATTTCTTCAAGGTGGTGGGGTCCGTTACCTCGACTTCCGCAATAACGTAGGCGGGTGGCGTCTTGACTTGTTGCGCATGAATCGCCCGGACGCCAGCAACGCCGATCAGCACGCCAGCCAGCACAGCCAGCGCCAGTTTGTAGTTCGTCCTCATAGCTTCATTCTCCCGTTTGTCTGTTGCCGATAGATACCAAGTATTGCTCGTATGCGTACCGATAACCCAGGGCGTGCCCCAAGCCGGTCGCCAAGAGACTTGTGTCTGATCAAGCTAAGTATACCTAATCAAGCGCAGGATCGTGCCCGGATGACGGGCAACTCTCCAGAAAACAAACGCGTAAGTCGTTTGTTTTCTGGCACCACTTACAGCGCCCCCGCTGTCACCTGCTCGGAAGTAATTCCACTTGCCTAGTAAGACCGCAAACCTCCATGTGGAGGCTCGTACCCAGTCTTCCGTCCATATCGCCAGTTGGGTCGAGTTCACGATGTCGTGCTTTGGATTGGATTTGCAAGGCCGTTTAGTAAAGCGGGGACCGTGGAGGCTAACTCGTTGAAAACTCGTGCTGGTCAAAAATGGCTGTTGGCACTGTGATCGCAAAGTATTGAATCTACAGGGTCAGCTCTCGGGCCCACGGCTGGTTTGAAGACTAAAGTCTGTGGACCACCACGCGACGTTGATTGGCGAAATCGCCGAAGAAGTCTATCGGAGTCTCGGGTCTGGCTTCTCGGAGGAAGTTTGCGACCGCGCTACGCAGGTGGGCTTGCGTCTGGCGGGCATCAAGTACGAGAGCCAGAGGGTCGTCGAGTTGAAATACCGCGACCACTGCGTTGGCGAGGGTTATCCCGACTTGGTGGTTCACCTCGGAAGACAGCAGGTCATCGTCGAATTGAAGGCGGTCAGCAGCGAGTTGGGCGAGTGCGAGGAAAAGCAGTTGAAGAACTATATGAAGATTCTTGGTGTCGATTGCGGGCTGCTCATCAACTTTCAAATGCCGGGGCGGAAGCAAGAAAAGACGCAGATTGAAATACGAGAGGTCGAGTCCGCATGATTTCCGCCTCGCCCACCTCGGGGTCGTGCCGCGTGGCCAACACCAGTACGCCCCACGGATACTCTTGTCCAATCCCCCGATAAGACGGTCGGCCTTCCCCCGCGTACCGATTCCACGACGCTATGACCAATGAACGTCAAGACGAGAGGGGGCACCAGAACCATGAACAATGACGACTCTGCCGAGAAGAGCTACTTCTTCAATGCCGAGATGCAGGCTCTTTTCGAAAAAGACATGGCTGAACGTATCAAGGCCCAGCCGAAGCCCATCGCTACGACACCGCATGAACCGTCTCCAATCCTGAGGTACGTGAGGGTCTTCCTCGGCATCGCATGGGGGATATTCAGGGGCGTCGTCACCATCATTTTTAGCGTCATCGCTGTTTTCCTTCTCCTCGCAGCCCTTGCAGGGGAATGGAGCAAGGCTCCTGAGAAACCAGCCCGACTTGGGTCAGGTGGCCCTGAATCCGAGCAGTTTTTCAAATTCATGAATGGTGTGACAGCGCCCTTGCAGTGGGCATGGTCAGGTTTTGTCATTCTTGTTCAGGTCTTCGTCTTGCTTCTTGTTTTCGCGGCCCAAGCGACTTGGACTTTTCTCACCAACCATGAACTACTCGCGTGGACGGTTGCGACCTTGGGGGTCGCCAGCTATTTGGTTTGGACATGCGTGGACGAATGGAGGCGCGAGTTCGACGAAGAGTACGAAAAGCAAAAGTACCGAGAGGAAGACAGATTCCTGCAAGTTGATGGAGGCCCACATTGGATTAAGGGTCTCTTCGTGGTTGCGGGCGTCGTCGCGGTACAGATATGGGCCGGCTGGCCTCTGGTTTGGGAATTTCTGGTCGAGGCATACCATGCGATGCGAAGCTGAGTTCAACACTCGCTAGAATGGCGGCACTTTCCGTTCGTCGGCTAGAATTCCTCAAACGAAACCGTCGCCGGATTATTGCTCTCCAAGCAACCGTGCCACAAGGCTGGAATGCATTAAGCCCCCCTGACTATTTTTGCGGACTGACAAGTTTGTAGTTTTTGCATTTGCAGCCGGGGTGGCAGCAGATGACACGGAATTTCTGATTCTTTTTGTGGGGTTCGGGCTGATGGATTGTTTTCCCGTGCGAACACCGACACGGCTGTTTTCTGTTAGCGCTGACCATACCGGGATGCTAACACGGCACACCCGGCGTAAGCGCGGTTTACTACGGCGAGTTGAATCGCCGTCACGACCGCCGTCTAGAAGACAGACCACGCTCGTGTTATAAAATTGGAATGCCCAAAACAATTGAGCAGTGGCTACTCTTCAAGTACGTCGGCGGCGAGCTCACGCCATTGTCGAAACCGTTCAAGACGAAAGAACAAGCAAAGAAGGCCCGGCTGAAGTACCCGGAGCGTCAGCGCTAGACGATTGGGTTGGGTGTGATTCGGACGAAGGGGTAGCTGATAGCTATCCGAACTAAGCTGGGTAGCAGCAGAATTGGCGGTCAGTCCCTGATAGTTTTCTTCAGGACGTAGTCGAAAAACCTCTCGGTGATATTGTCGCCGGAAGTCCATTCTGCACGGATCGTCGCCTTCCTCTCCACCTTTCGCAAAGCGGAAAGGAGTATGCGATTCATTTCCTTTGCGCTAGTCCCTTCCATCTCGGCTTCTACAACGAAATCTTCATCCGCTTTTCTGATAGAGCCTTTCGCAGCAAGTTGCTTGAGAGCACGTCGGATGGTCTGGGCTTCGGAGCGGCTTACTTGTGCCTTGAGCTTGAGTTTCATCTGGGTCGCCCATCTCCGCTTTATCCGGGACTCTGGCTTGCCGGGCTGATGATGACGACTTCCGAAACGATAACATCTACCGACTGCTCATCCAAGGACGACCATTCGTGGGAGAATAACTTTCCACCCAGATGAGCGCCGCGATGCCTGAACACAAATCCATAACCGAGGAAATCTCCGGCCTGATCGAGCGCGTCACCTTTCACAACGACGAAAGCGGATTTTGCGTCCTCCGCGTCAAGGTACGGGGGCAGCGGGACGAGGCAACGGTCATCGGGTCGCTGCCTTCGGTCACCCCCGGGGAATGGCTTGTCGCGGAGGGCTGGTGGGTCAGGGACAAGGAGCACGGGCTGCAATTCAAGGCGAGAGGTCTGAAGACGGTGCCGCCGACCACGGTTGAAGGAATAGAACGGTACCTCGGCGGCGGCTCGGTGAAAGGGATTGGCCCGATTCTGGCGAAGAAACTGGTCGAGCGTTTCGGAGCCGAGGTATTGGGCGTAATCGAGAACAGAGCCGCCGAACTGGAATTGGTTGACGGGATCGGACCCAAACGCCGGGAGCGGATCGCCCACGCATGGCAGGAGGCGAAGCAAATCCGCGAGATCATGCTGTTCCTGCACAGCCACGGCGTGAGCACCAGCCGGGCGGTGCGCATCTTCAAGGCCTACGGGGAACAGGCGATTGAGAAAGTACAGAACAATCCGTACATGTTGGCGAAAGACATTTACGGGATCGGGTTCGCGACCGCCGACCAAATCGCCCAAAGGGTTGGAATACCGCGTGACTCGCTCAACCGAGCCAGAGCTGGCATCGACCACGTTTTGCTGGAAGCGACCTCGGACGGTCACTGCGCCCTGCCTCTGGCAAAGCTGAAGCTCGCGGCGGTGAAGCTACTGGAGGTGCCGGAAGCAACGGTCGAGCAGGCTTTGTCGCAGATGCTCACAAGCGGCGGTCTATTGCTGGAGGAGATAGACGGCGAGTCCCTGATTTTTAGCTCACCGGCGCGGCTCCCATCACGTTTCCTCTCTGCTTACGCCTATTGTCGCCGCGCCACCGAGCTAAAAATGCTCTGCATTCTCACCAGTCTCTCGGCAAGTGCCAGATAAACTGTCTAAATTGACGAAGAGCACTTCCTTTTTAGTTGACATTCATAAATGGACAGTTATAAAAAGATGTTGCGTTCGGGCAGCCATCCAACCTCCCTCAAGGAAGGATGTGCAGAGATGACCCCACCGGCCGGGACGCCAGGGACGTTGGTCCCAATCAAAGCCCATGTCTATTTCATGGTAGGAAGGCACGGCTCATGAGAAATGACTGCTGCCCAATCACGGAGCCGCGCTCTAGAAGTATTCAGATTGAAGAATCCACGCTGAGGGAACTTAGAGAACTATGCCATGAAATGAGTAATTCAAATGGCCTGGTTACAACCCAGTTGATCGTCGGCTTGAGGAAAAATCGCGACACTCACATTCAAGTGATGGAAAGCGCCTTAAGCCTCTCAATCAGAGGAACCGAGGCACTCAAGAAGTTGATGTTGCTCTTGGGTACTTTAGAGGAGAGCCTTTCGGCAGCTGCCTCATCGACCGGGCGTTCTGGGACCACCACTCTTGGAAATGAGAGTAAAAAGTGAAAAAAGCACTCTTGTTAAGTTTGTATGGAACAGCTATTCCAATCAGGCGACTTTCTCAGGGAAAGAGTGCACCCTTGTTATTGGTCCGTTGATGGTGCGCTTCATTGTTGAAAATGTTCAGTCGCAGAGAACAACATTGTGGTTGGAAACAAGGGCTCCGTTTAATTTGCTGGGCTGTGTCACCGGGGTGCAGTCGCAAGCGGAAGAAGACTTATGGAACTTAGCCGGGACCCTGAGATCGCTTTGCAGGGAATGGCGAGGATAAGTAATCAGCAGGAGTATATTGCGGCTGACGATGCCTATCTGAAGCTGATCGACCATCCCCTGAACAAATTGATCGGTTCTGACTGGAAATCCAACATTCATCCACGAGACATACCACGAGCTGTCCATGCCTTTCAAGACATGCGATTATCCGGCATTGGTGATTTTCATGGGCATGTGATGACCAAACGGGGTGATGAAGTTCCCGTTCGGGTTCTGCTGATTCAGAACTACAACAAAGAGGGGGTTTTCACCGGCCACTTTTGCTTCATACGAAGTGCGCACACGCCGATCGATAGAAATACTGGAGTTCGGCAGGGCTATGAATTATTCCGCGCGGCATTAGGGCATTCTCCTGTCGGCTCCGTTCTACTAGATCCCTGCTCAGGCTTCAGGCGCGTCAATGAAGCACTCTTGGCGATGCTAGGCTATGTGGGACCGGAGCTTTCGGGAAAAAGCTTCGCCGACATCACCGACATTCAAGGCTTCGATCAAGATGCAAACTTAGCTTATTTGGTCTTGAAAGGAGACCTACCTGGATGCCAATTTCAGAGGCAAATCCATAGAAAAAACGGAGAGTCCTTCTCGGCTGAAATATTTGTGCGGATTATCCGTGATAAACCAGACGACCCCATTTATGCGATTGGTTTTGTTAGAGAGCATCCTGAGGCGGGACAATGGGAGGATTCTACTCACCGAGGCAAGAGAAATACTGCCGATGTGCCCGCACGCGGGGACAGTCCTCTGGGTAGGCCAGATACCCAGGCACTTCTATCCACAGAACGATACGTGAGGCTCTTCAATTCGCTGTCACAAAGCTTTGCGGTCTCGACACTTCCAGACCACCGCTATGTCGCGGCGACCGATGGTTTTCTTCGATTGTTCGGGTGCCGTAGAGAGGAGGTTATTGGCCGAACGGGTCAGGAATCAAGACTATTCGTTGGACCGGAAGGCGCGACCGAGATTTATGAGTTCAAAGCCGCGCCTCGACATGTTCACGAGGTCGAGGTCACGCTGCTCGGCCGATCGGGAGACAAAAGAGCGGGATGTCTGAGAACCGAAACCATTGAAGTCGATGGGGAGAACCATTTGTTGGAGATTTTTCGCGATATTAGCGTACAGAAGAACACAGAACAGCTTTTGAGGTTGAGCGAAACGCGCTATCAGGCTATGGCAGAACAGGGATGGGAGGGCATTGTCCTGGTCGACCCCGTCAGTATGAAAATTCTTGAGGCTACTGGCGCCTTTCTCCAGGTAGTCGGTTACACACGCTCTGAGATCGCTCGTCTCTGTTTATACGATCTAACTGCCAAATACCCAGCTATAGTTGACAACGATCTTCATAATGCGCTAGCGAGCAAGAGTCGCGTAATTGGTGAGTGGCCATTCCGATGCAAGGACGGTAGAATGGCGAACCTCGAAGTCAGCTCAAATACAGTCTATTACGGTGGGGGCTTGGTCGTCCGCCTTGTTTGTCGTGACATAACGGGACGGAGACTACTGGAGGAACAGCTGCGCCACTCTGCGAGGATGGAGGCCCTTGGCCGCTTCGCTGGTGGAATCGCGCACGACTTTAACAATCTGCTCGTTGGCATCCTCGGCTATAGCGCGCTACTCGAAGAGAAACTCTACCAGAATCCGACACTCTCAAAATTAAGCCACGAAATCACTAGTGTCGCGTTGCGAGCCAGAGACTTAACTTCGCAATTACTTTCGATCAGCCGACGCCAAGTACTACCGGCAGAACTCTTGGACATCAATGTTGTGGTCAAAGGCGCAGAAGGCCTGTTGCAGCGAATCCTAGTAGAGAGCATAGAACTCCGTTGCGAATTGAATGCCGTGACGGCTCGCGTTCGAGCGAATCCGGGACAGATAGAGCAAATCATAATGAATCTAGTCGCAAACTCCCGCGACGCCATGCCTAAGGGAGGAAAGCTCATAATTACGACTGACGAAATTCAAGTAGACGAAGCTTTGGCTTTTCGGAAACCAGGGCTGATCCCAGGGAAGTACGTCCTCTTGTCGATCAAGGACACGGGGTTTGGTATGGATTCGGTCACACTCTCCCATCTGTTCGAGCCTTTTTATACGACAAAGGATGCTGGAGTCGGAACTGGCCTAGGCTTATCTACCGTGTATGGGATTGTCAAACAAATCGGCGGGTTCACTGCAGTGGAAAGCCAGGTGAACGTTGGAACGACCTTTGACATCTATTTTCCGCGCGTTGAGGAACAGCATTCATTATTTCAACCGCGCGAAGAAAAGGCTTACGATGCTCCTGTTTCGACGACAGTCTTAGTTGTTGAGGACGAACGAACTGTTAGAGAACTGGTGGTAGACATCCTAGAAGCTGAAGGTTATAAGGTTCTCTCTGCTGAAGATGCCGGACAAGCACTGATTCTGGCTAAGAGCCATGATGGCCCCATTCACTTGGTCGTCACCGACATTGTCATGCCGCATGTGTCTGGCTCTGAATTGGCTGCGGAACTGCTACGATTGCGCCCGGATATGAGGATCATATTCATGTCGGGTTATTCCGATAGAGAAATTGTAAGGCGGACGCAGTCAGGAGCGCCCGCGAACTTTGTAGCGAAGCCATTTACGCCGGAAGAGCTACAGCGCAAGGTTCGAGAGGTCTTGAAGGACAGTTCGAAAGACCTTGACCTGCCCCCCGAAAACTAATCCAGGCGTGAGTCAGCTTGTCCGGGTACCGTGCTTGGGCTGACGCGCGTGCCCCACAACGCTTCGGTGATGTCTTCCAGTCGCCGCACGCTCACTCCCGCAAGATACATCTCCACCAGCGCTTCTTCCACTGAACTCTCGCGTCGCCGGTAGCGTTCAATGATGTCCGTCTCAAACGGCAGCGTGCGCAGCTTCGGCGCTTTCAGCGTCACTTCGCCTGCTTTCGTATCCAGTTGCTGCTGGTAGGAACCCGCCCGCGTACCCTTCCGCGCCTCAGTTCGTTCGTACTGCTCCGCACAGCAAAGACGGTCCGCTTCGGCGTCCAGCATGGCGTTCAGCGTCTCTTCCACCGTGCTGCGAACCACTTCTCCCAAGTGCTCCTGAATCTTCCCCTCATCAATCTGGATCACCTGGCTCAGCTTCCTTGCTTCCTGCGGTCCTTCCGCGCCTGTCTCGTGCTGCTTTCCTTCCGGCGTGGTGGGCTCCATCGCCCCTCCACTCGGGCCTTCCTCAAACCTTCTGTTTTACCAACCAGACCTACTCCTCCTCAAATGTGCGAAAAATAGGGTACGTTATCGGTCGCAGCGAACAGTACGGCAAGCCTTCTTTCTTCGGTCATATTGGCTCGCTGATTGAGGTATAGAGGAGAGGATTACAGTCTTCCATTAGTCACAGCCCCGGGCCGCCACGCCGCCCTTTTACCGTGTTAGCATTTCGGGGTATGAGCAACCTCTACCGAAAACAACCGTGCCGGTGCGGCCATGCCAAGGCCATCCACCATGCCCGGCGCATCACGATGAAGAATAAGACTAGGTTGCTCAGCCCTTGCAACTTCCCCGGCTGCAAATGCAAAAACTACAAACTTGTCAGTCCGCAAAAATAGTCAGGGGGGCTTAATGCATTCCAGCCTTGTGGCACGGTTGCTAGGCAGATGCAGCGCGTGCCCGACGCACAGCAAATGCTTTTCGGATTTCGACACAACACATCGGGCATGTCGGACGTTTCAAGTCGAGTTTCCCTAGCAAGAGAAAGTTGCACCACGGACAGATTGAGATAATCGCCGCCCCGCACATTGGGCATTTCTCGGGCGTGGCAGTTGAGGTGCCAGCCTTGCTGTCTTGCAATTCGATTCGAAAGGTACAACTATCGGCGGAACATATTGCGATTGGGGGCATGGGGTATCCTCGCAGGCTACCCGGCGAAGCTAACACAATCGGTGGCTAGATGACAGACCGATTATAGTTACTTATCGGGTACTCAAAATAGTAACCAGTATGGCACTTGACGCGCAATGCGTCTTGGACTATAAAGCTGTTGCTTCGGGTATCTCGGCTCCTACCTGCCCATGAGAGGGACGCTAAGATGAATGACCCCACGCAAGCCGGGGTACCCGCAGTCTTAATCTGTCTATGGCAAGGAGTCCCGCCATGGTTCCCAGTCGCCGGGCGTTGCTGTTCGCTACCGTGTGTTGTTTCGTGTTCTCGGCTCTCATCATCCTGTGGATGTTTGAACCTACCCTGATGGCCCAATGATAGCTCTTCTCCCTCTCGTTTCGTTCGCTCGGCTTGATTGGTCATCTCCGCACTTTACAATGCCCCTGCGAGTCCAGTATTTACGCGGACTGGCTGGCGGCTTGACTTCCTGCGGGGCGGTCACACGGTCGGCCGCGTAAACGCGCAGGCCCTTGAGACTCGCCGTGGGCGTCTGAGCGTCTTAGTAACGCGGCGTCAGACGTGGTTTCGCTGTCGTTTTCAAACGGGAAAACGATAAGATTTACAGTCGGCACGCTCGACAAACCCAGCGAAGGCACCAACAAAAGAGATTTCGTTAGGCTAGAAGAGTCTCTCGACCCGCCCGAACAATGAAAAATCCTAGGTTTGCGGCCACTTCCTGTCAATGCGTTCCAGAATGAACTCCGCTTTCTGAATCGCCCGATCAGCAAAATGCTGCTTGGTGGCCGGAGAATTCCGTGTCTTCCGTCTGTGATAACATCCGCGTATGCCCAGAGGAACTAGGAAGCAACCTTGCCGGTGCGGCCACGGTTAAGGCATTCACCACGCACGCCGCATTAAGACCAGGAAGCAGGATACGATCCGGAGTGCCTGTAACTTCTCCGGCTGTCGCTGCCGAGACTACCGGCTGGCAATGAAAGTGTGACAAGAACACTCGGTCGGCTACGGAACGAGCATCCCTGTTGGTCCAGGGGAGTCCCTTTCAGCGGGATGTTTTTCGTTTTGCGCTGGCCAAGTGTGCGGCCAGGTGAAGAAGTAGGTGCCTATCGGGTTCTGCGGTGTGGCTCAGCACGCGGCGCAACTTCATGAAAAATCGGTGACCCTTTCCTCGTGATGCCCAATCTGACTTCCCGTCGGAAAAGATTGGTGCCTCAGGCAGATTCTCCCCTTCATAGAAAACTTGGTACATCGGCACCTGCAAGCCCTGACAAATCTTTTCGAGACTCTCGATGGTTGGAACCGCATGGCCATGTTCTACGCGAGAGATGTAAGATCGATACAAGCCCGTGCGCCTTTGGATGTCACCCTGAGACAGCTTTTTGGTTTCCCTCAATTGCCGGAGCCTTTCTGCAATGTCCATGGCAACCTCCCTAAGATGTTTTAGCATAGTGTACAATACTCATAGGTTATTACTAACTGTAGCATAAAGAACGGCCATAAGAGCACCGTTTTTCTTTGGCTTGGTTTTACACGGGGAATGGACGTGAGCCTGTCTTTATGAGAATGCTTTCTTCCTTCAAGGTTAAATGGCCACACGGTCAGGCCTTGTCCGGTTCTGTCACGGACTCGGCATCGGCCACTTTCATCGCGAGTCCTACCTATGTTTCGGCGACACTCTCGTGTCCACTAGTACAAAAACTCAGGCAGGTCACACTATGCCTTCAGGCAGCTACTGGGCCTTTGCGTAATACCCGGTTTTGGCGTGGACCAGAAGTGGCGGGACGCCCCGAGGTGGCCGAAGCTTGACTCTGATTTTTCTCCACTGTCCGTCGTAATCATGATTGCTAGGCGTGTACCCCAGGACGTACTGATTCCGCAGCTCCGCGCCGATCTTGGCCGCGATGGCTGGTAGGTCTTCAAGATGTCCGCCAGGGTATACTTGCCCTCCCGTCATTTCAGTAATCTCCTCCAGCAGCGACGGCCCGTGTATTTCCTCTAGCGTTTTATACGGATAGCCGAGTGGGTCGTAAAAGCCGATGGCATACAGTTGGACATCTGCTTCCCTTACGAGTCGTTTGATCTCCCCGCGTGAGTGTCGGCTATGATTGTCACCACCATCTGAAAAAATGAGTAAGGCCCGCCTCTTGTGTTTGGAGGTTTTCACGTAACTGATTCCGAGGTAGATGGCGTCTAGCAACGCGGTTCGCCCTTCTGGGTTTGCAAGCGAGACACGACTCTGAATATGTTCGGGGTTATCCGTAAACGAACTCATCAATTCGGCCTCCGCGTTGAAGCCTATTAAGAAGAAGTCGTCCTGTTTATTGGCGGCCTTGAGAAACTCCATGATTGCCGCACGGGCTTCGCCGATCTTATTCGTCATAGTCCCACTCAAATCAAGAATCACACCGAGGGATATGGGGACATCCTCTGAGGAAAAGGTTGTAATCTCCTGCTCCACGCCATCCTCGAAGACACGAAAGTTGTCCTGGTCGAGCCCGATTACCAGCCTATCGAACGGATCGGTGACGTTGAGATTAACCAAAGCCAGATCGACCTCAGATCTAATGATCTTGCCCGGCTGGATTGTCACCGCCGAAGTGTCGTGCATGATTCTTGTTGGCGTGGGAGACGCATGAGAGGAGTCAACCGATGTCGCGTTCGATGGGGACTGACTAGAAGCTGGATTCCCGATAGTAAACTGCAATACACAACCGATTAAATAAACGTGTATGGCGAAGGGCCGGAAGCCGTGCCGACCGTGTTTTATGGCTTTGCCTCTTTCCGGTTTCATCTAATTAGCCATACTGACATGCGTTGTTTTCAAATCATCAAGGAGATCCGAAGATCTCCGAAGTTCTTAATATCGACGCGAAGGGCCATGTTTACTGTGAGATTTAATCTGCAACTCACTTGCCAATAAAATGTTGCTTGCTATCTGCTCCATTTTCATCGGAGAGATACTCGTGGCAAGCGCCGAAGGCTGGCTAATCGAGAAGCCATTCCCGGTCTGGAATTGGAAGTTTCAAATCGGGATTCAAGAGAGAGATTCACCGCAGACGCGATACCCAACTCCCATGCCTTTCAACGCCATACATCCATTCACTCGCTTGGAAAAAGAAATGCAGTGGTGATCCTGGGAGGTGAGGCAGATTGTCATTCCTAGACCTTCCGCTTTGTCCCTATGCGCTATGGGTTTGGGAGCGGGGCTTCTCTTTCATGTCCGCCCCAAAGATATTCTCTTGCTGTCCACCTCGCAATCGCGCAACAAGCTCGTCGGCTCTTCTCTTGCTGGTTTTTTGCTTTGCCAGTCTTACACAGCTCGCAGCTGCTGAAGCTCCACAATTCTTGCTCGACGGCGCTCCGCGCCTCGGCGAGACCGTCAAGCAATTCAAGCATGACTTTCCTTCTGCCCGTTGCCGTCGCCGGAAGTCGGGAGAGGTAGATGCGCATGCTCTAAAGCGAGAATGGTACCGATGGATCGATTGCGCGACTGAGAAAGGAGTTTCCGCGAGTAGGCAGCCCGTCACTACATCTATGGTTGGCCAATTCGCGGTTACTATGAGTGCGACCTTTCGGGACCAAAAGCTTGTGTCGCTTGACTACATGTTTGGTGCTGAGTGCCTGGATGGCTTGTTACGTTCGTTCGTCTCACATTACGGACGGCCTGATTCTGCTGTCCGGCATTCTCCAGCCGGGTCAAAATATGCCTCTTGGACTCGTGGCAATTCAAGGCTGGAGATCGAGCAACTAGTTATCCATGGGCGGGTGGATGGATCAGGCGCACTCAGGATCGAGAAGCAATCCACAACTACAGGGATTCGGGTGAGGATATCTGTGAGCGATCCCGAGCTGTCGGGAGAATTGCAGGAACAAGACAACCCAGGCGACTTGATCCTCTCGCACTAGAATCGAGTGAGTGTCTCTTTATTTTCGCTAGACCGGACGCTTACACGCTTCCTCCCTGCTAAGACTTAGGTATCTGTCGATTATTTTCAATGAAAAGGATTCGATGTGCAGATGAACGTCGTCACTTGGAATAAATGGACGGGCGATTGATCCGCTCATGATTCAAAACGGCACCCTTGTCCCGCAATGGGCCGGTATATCCAATTCGTTTTGGTTGGGCCACTGTTTTAGCCGCACTAAATCCTTTGTGTTCAGTGCTCACTCCGTGGAGGAGCGCATGCAAAACATCAGAACTGACTCATCCAGAGTCTCGGTGATGTCTGATGATTTTGCACAAAGTCATTCCGATCTTGATTGTATGTTCGTGTCTATCCCCGTCGGTACCGGCCCAGAAAGTCCTCCCTAGTCCACTGCCATTGGCGTTACCTTCTACAGATCTACATGCGCAGGACTTTGACAAGACGGTCGTCCCTATCACTGAGTTGAAGTTGCTTGGCCTCGGCCTAGAAGGCAAGTTCGGCACGGGCTTTTGCTTGGACCCTGAGTGTCGTTTCATCGGAACCAATTATCACGTCGCCATGATGGCGCGGCCCCGCAAAATCAAGGGAGAAAAAGTCATCCAGCGGTACCTTGCTACCGGGCCGGATGATGAAGGCGCTACAGTGAACGACGGCCCCTCTGTGGGTCCCATGAAGTACACCCTCAGTCGGGACCTGGCCATCTTTGAACTGCGCCACCCGCTGGCTCACCATCACGGCGTTGCTTTCAGTCTCGACGACCTCGAATTTGGGCAGGAGATAGACATCTACGCTTACCCTAAAGAGTCCATCAATCCCATCCGCAGCCTCCTACAATTTCACGGGACGTTCAAAGGCCAGACGATGACAGGCCTCCTTGCCTTTGACTACAGCTTGTCCGCTCATAAGGCAATTCTTCCCGGCGCGAGCGGCGGAATAGTCGTTGACAGCAAAACTCAGCAGATTGTGGGCATTCTTAACGAGATAGCGACTAACGGTGAAGCGATCGCGCTGGCAGTACCGGTCCAGTCCTTGGCTGATTTTGTGGTTAAGGTGCAACCCTGCCTCGCAGGGAGCATATTCCCTTCCACCAAGGGAATCTCCCCAGTTTCGGCAGACCTGTATCCGAAGTTCGTGCCGCCGCCTCCAGTCGACACACTGCAGTACCGACCCGAGGAACCCGCCGCAGTCAAGGTTCTTAGGAGCAAAGCTCAACTTCTGGCGGATAACATCCGCAACCTTATCGCGGTTCAGACTTTTGCCTGGGGATCAGGAAACAAGGAGCCCGCTGCCATGGCCGAATATGAGGTCCGGGTCCTGGACGGCTATCAACGATTCCGCGAGTATCCCAACGGCAAGAAAGAGCTACAGGACGTACCTATGCCTCTCTTGAACACTTCGATGTCCACTGGCGGGGAGTGGGCCGAATTACCTCAGATGCTAGGAACAGAACCCCGGTTCAAGATTCATCAAGCCCCCGATGCTGTTGTCAACCAGCGGAGAGTGAAGGTCTTTCAGTATCGGGCCGACGCTGAGGATGGCGTGTGTGGATTTAGATCCATCTTCGACTTTGTATTCTTCACGATCAAGAAGGATGTCGACCTCGCTTGTTACGGCGAAGTCTGGACCGACGAGGAAACCAACATCCTCCGTATCTCGGAGCATTTTGAACAGCTCGGCTGGTGGAAACACTACCAGGCTGTGGTGACCTACGGTTGGCTCCAGCGGTCGGGCGAGACTCCTCGGCTCATTCCTCTCACCATCTCTGCGCAAGCTGAGCGCGGCAAGAAGGTCTATTGGTGTCGCGGCCAGTTTGTGAACTACCAGGTATTCAGCAGTAAAGCAAAACAAATCCGTCCTGGATTCCGAGAGTAGTGCCAGGACCGGTCTCAGGCCTCCGGCAGCGGAGTTGGCTGATAGGTTGCTCCCTTCCAGAGAACAGAGCTTTCTCCTCTCACGACCCTCGCTAGTCAGACCCTCCCTCTGACGGCACCAAAAGAATAGACCCTAGGAGTGTGCATGAGAATTCAATACAAGTTCCTGCTTCTGACCTTTTTGGCGATGAGCACAGGCATGACGACCAACGCCCAGAGATTGACCGGGGACGCTGTACCAGTAAAGAAGAAGACTGCTTTGCGGGTTCCAAAGGGACCGTGGCTGTCCATGAGCGCAGCCACCTATGCTGCGGCTGCGTTTGACATGCACGCAACAGCTGAGGCCGAGGATTGGTTTAAGGGACATCCTCACTTTTATCTGGGACCTACCGAAACGGACCCGCTCGCGCGGCCCTTCGTGAGATTGCCGCGTCCAGCCTATTACGCCACCGGCTTCGCCTTAGCAACAGGGGTCAATTGGCTTGGTTATCGAATGTCTCATTCTCGGAAATGGCGGAAACTGTGGTGGCTGCCACAGTCTATCTCTATCAGCGCAAATAGTTGGGGATACAAAACTCGACGGTCCAACTAACGAAAGGACCGAGGGGACCCTTGCGTCCTACCCGCGCGTCTAGTAACCCTGCGCGAGAAAAGTATTCCGCGATATGACGTTATGGCCCCCCTGGTATGTGTGTATTCCGATAAAGGCTATCTGAGGTACGAGGTAGAGTTTGCGCACTACCTTGCACTCGCTGTGCTTCATGTGTTGGGCAAGCAACGCGATTCCGTAGACTTCCAAGCTTCCGAGCGAAGTCATTCGAGACCACGTTGGCTTTGCACCAAGCAAGAAACGGTCCAGAGGGTCCACTTCAGTGGCCCCATAGTTGGTAACGTTCTCACGAGTGGTAATGCCATCCATAAGCGACGCGGCAGCATGGATGGTCCCCAATACTGTCACATCCTTGGTCTAACCCGGAAATCTCACGAGGGATAAGAACAAAACGTTAAA
>DLMH01000064.1 GCA_002478115.1 Candidatus Acidiferrum typicum
CCGCGATCTTATGCGACTGGAGATGGAGAATCCGTTTGGAACTCAGCCATCACCTCCGGATGTTGTCCGGTTCGTGAGTATCCTGTCGAAAGCCGGGGGTGTCCGGGCGTCGCTTCCAGTCACGTTTCCCTCAGACGGGAAGTGGTTGGTGCGGGTGATTGCGTCCGAAGGGCAATTCGTGTTCGGAGTGTACCGTCGTCACATGAAGACAATCGGCTATCTTGGCCAGATCGACAAACTGTACGGCGTGCCAGCTACGACTCGGAATTGGAACACAATAATTGCGATCATGCGAATTTTGAAGAGTCTCACGGGCGGACGCGGGGATTCTAATTGTTGAAATCAGGTCATTACACTCCGTCAAAAATCCACTCCTACATTTGCAGTCCGTTTGTGTGGTTTGGAAGATCCTGCACGAGGGGGTGCGATTTATCGAGCAAGGCGAAGTCGCAATCACACCCATAAACCCGGTTACCGCCACAGCTGCTCAGATCGCGCTCGCCTGGCTCCTTGCACAGAAACCCTGGATCGTTCCAATCCCCGGCACAACTACGCTGGAGCGCGTCGACGAGAACATCGGAACAACTGCGATAGAACCTTCCCCGGAGGATTTGCGAGAGATCGATAGCGCCACCTCAAGGATCTCAGTGCAAGGCGATCGGTATCCGGAAGAACTGGAGCGAATGACGTATCGCTAGGAGCGAACGATGCCGCATGTTGTGGTGAAGGTAGTACCGTGACCACGCAATGTTGTTCCTTTTACAGAACCAGGAAGCGCTTTCGCACATTCTTGAAGCTCTCTACGAAGCACCCCTTGACCCCTCGCGCTGGGAAGAATTCGTGTGTCTGACCGCCGAGACGGCGGGGGGCATTCCGGTACCTTTTTCAGGACCTCAAAATTCCCTGGTCAATCTGCTTTGCGCCAACTTGCGTCCCGATTATATCGCGTCAGTTTCTTTGCGATCTGGATGGTCCTGGGGCCAAGATCCTTTTCATACACGATTCCGTCTTCATCCACCATGAAGGTCATCACTCCCGATGATCGATACTCCGCCGGATACGCCACGAAAGCGAACCCGTGAGTCATCTTTTCGTTTGACTTCGCTCCTTCACCTTTCAGAATCTTGAAATAATAGCCTTGGAACGGCTGGAGCTTTTGATCTGCAGATCCCCCACTCGCCTCATCCGCAGCGGAAGCGACAAGGAGGCCGATCGGACTAGCGACCACTCCGGAAGAAGTCTCCCAGTAAAGCCCGTTGTGCTTGCCAGGGTCGCTGAAGAGTTTCTGCGCGTAGTGAGAATTCTGGTCGCCATCGTGAGGTTGAGCGTAATACTCCTTCTCCGCATCAACCAGTTCATGGCACACCTGGATCGCGGCCAGTTCGTTTTTCCCAACTCTCCGGTACAAAATCTCTTGCTTCCCGGCCGCAGTATCGAAATACCATGAGTTGCCTTCGTCCACAAGCGGGATTGGCGTTGGCCAGTTTTCCGCGCCGATGTAGAGGGTAGTTGTGCCGTCAGGTTCCTTCACCAGGCGATGCATCTGCTGATATTTCTCCACGAATTGACGCCTGTTGTCCCTATCTTCGGCATCGTCACCGGAGGAGACAATGTCTTTTGCGTGCGGTCCAAGAACCTTCAGCAATGACGGCTCGTCATCCTTCTGCATTGCAGTGACTAGCGCCTCAGTCGCCTTCGCCGCCGAAGGAAACGCTTCCTGCCCGGCTTGCGGCCCATGGGATCTCCGGACTGTCGAGGCTTGTCCGCCAGATGCGGCTGCTTGTGTGCCCGTTTGCGCGGCTGCTAAGTTTGGAAAGAGTCCCAAAGCGAGAGCGGTAACCACAACCGGATAGCTTCTAGAATCGCGTCTTTTCGATGTCATGTGTCATTCCTTTCCTCGCGGGCCAGCCCAGGTGAGCCCTAATGTTAGCGCCTGTTTCTCAGTGTCTACCTCCGCCACCGCCATGCATGCCTCCACCGAAGCTGGACTGTCCTCGCGAGGAAAAACCCCGCGCGTCTCCGCCGTGGCTGAATCCGCTAAAGGCACCGGAGCGCGTGCCCGCACTGCCTCTTCCTGGAGTGCCAAAACCACGAGCGCCGGGACCGCCGCGCGCGAAAGGCGCCCCCCCTCTGTAGTTCCCATGAAAGTAGGCATTGCGGTCATAGAACGCATGGCTGTGGAACGCATAAGGGCCGCCACCATACAGCAAGCCCCGGTGGTACCAATCAAGACCCCATCCGTGCCAACCCCACCCGAATCCGAAGAAGGGGCCAATGCCAAAACCGACGCCGAAAGAAAGATACGGGCCTCCGACGCCCCACCAAGGATAGAATCCCGGCCAGAGTCCAACTGGATAGCCATAGATCAATTCGGGATCATAATCGGGGACGTAAACGACGTTCGGATCCGCCGGCTGGATGATAACGTCGGACCCCTGGTCAGCCACCGTCTGCTGTGGCGTGGTCTTTAGATTCCCCGCTTCCTGCGCTTTCTTGCGCATGAATTGGATGGCCTGCATCACATCGGCTTGCTGGTTTAAATTGGCATCGCCAAGCTCGGAAGTCCAAGAGAGATCCTTGTCTAAATTCGCAAGAACGGAAGGAAACTGAGTGAGAGCCTTCACGCTAGGATCCCAATCTTGCTGGTCCACGGCGTCGCCTAAGTCCTTGCCCTTCAAATTCGGATTTTGTTGCAGGAACCGTTCTGCTTCCACGATCTGCGTAGGATACGCGGAAGCGGCAAGAATCTGCGCCACTAGAGCATCGGGATACAGAGCGATAGGAGCGACCAACTGTTGCAACTGTGCGGGCGTCAAGGGGGCGGTTTGCGGCTGACCTTGAGCGGCCAGCAACGAGCCTGCGGTTATCGCGAAAGCGAGCGCGCAAGTGGCAGCTCTGAGAAAAGACTCCCTAGATAATTTGAATTCCATTAGACTCTCCTACTTGGCGCATACCCAACCGGTTACTTAGATAACCTTGGAAGAACGGTGGTTGCGTGAATCTGGAGATATTTCCGCTGTGGCGCGGCCGCGTCATGGAAAATTCCAATGGCTGGCGTTTGATTTGGAATCGTCGGTTCAGAGGGTGGCTCGTGTCTGGCTGTTACGATTGCGCATCAAAGACATCCGACTGACGTACTCAAGTTTCAACTGCGGGCGAAAAACGGAGCTATAACGGCGGCCTGTCACCCCGTGGGCGGGCAGCAAATGCTGGGAGGAACGTGAGAAGTTCACTGACAGAAACGATAGTGAGATTGTCACATCCCTCAGGCAAATGAAAGAAGGTTCATGACTGTCCTTGAGTTCAGCTTGATTGTAGGGGCCGGTTCCCTTGTTGCCGGTTTTCTGGGAGCGCTGACTGGGTTGGGTGGCGGCGTAGTTCTTGTCCCGATGCTCACTTTGCTGCTTGGAGTGGACGTGCGATATGCCATTGGGGCGTCGTTGGTGTCGGTGATCGCCACTTCGTCGGGAGCGGCGGCAGCCTATGTGAGAGAGGGCATTTCGAACATCAGGATCGGAATGTTCCTGGAGATCGCTACCACTCTTGGTGCGCTTGCTGGCGCAACTTTGGCGACGCGCATCTCCACCAGTGCAATCTCCATCGTTTTTGGATTGATGCTGATCGGATCCGCGTTCTTGTCCTGGAAACGGCCATCAAGAAATCAACGCGAAGGGGGACTCGACCCGCTTGCCACCAAATTGCGATTGAACGGGAGCTTTCCCGAAGGGAACGGCATTCGAAACTACAACGTGCAGAGGGTACCTCTGGGTTGGGGGCTGATGTTTGGCGCCGGAACCTTGTCTGGACTGCTTGGCATTGGTTCGGGTGCGATGAAGGTTCTGGCTATGGACCAAGCCATGAAGAT
>DLMH01000091.1 GCA_002478115.1 Candidatus Acidiferrum typicum
TCGCGACGCTTCTTGCCTTCTTTGGCGAGGTCACGCTCCACCATCATTTGTGTGGCGATGCCGGCATGATCAGTCCCGGGCAGCCACAGCGTGATGAAGCCGCGCATGCGATGCCAGCGGACGATGATGTCCATCTGCGTTTGGTTGAGCATGTGGCCCATGTGCAGGCGGCCGGTGACATTCGGCGGCGGCAACAGGAGGGTGAAGACAGGGCGCGTCTCGCCCTCGGGCGGCGTGGGGACGGAGAAAAGTTTCTCCTTGATCCAGTACTCGGCCCAGCGCGTTTCAATCGCGCCCGGCTCGTAGGCTTTGGGCAATTCGTGCGGCATCAGTGTGTGTTGTAGCTCGTGTGGGGACAGCCGCCCCCGGCTGTCCGCCGGGCAAAGCCCGGCATTGTCGCAGCAGAAGGAGGAACTTCGATCTTACAGGCGCGAGAAAACAAGGGTCAAACGCAGAGCGGGGTTATACCGTGAGGGAAAACTTGTCGACCCCCTGCCCCCGCCCGCCCGCGCCGGGTTTGGTTTTGGCCGCGGGCCCGCCCGCGCGCGTAGACGTCAAAGTAAGAACGGTCGCGTGGAGATGACGAAAGCACCGATGCCTGGAGTTTCGCGGAACTCTCCTCAATCGCTAATGTGCACTGTGCCAGATAACATCACCCACATCATGACTATAGAGACGAGGGCTATTCCCAGCAGAATGACCAATCCCTCCCCGAGGGTGAACTTCGACCGCTTCATGGTTGCTTTCCGATTCGTGAACGTTTTCTAAGGAGGGCAGCGGTTCTGCGCTGCCCTCATCGATGGGGATGATCTCAAAAGTGAAATCCAATTTCGGCGGCTAGCGTGCGCGGGGTGACATAGTGCGTGCCGCTAAAGGTTGAAAGGAAGTTATAGAGCGCAAAATGGTTCGCCAGGTTGATGACGGTCAATCGCGCACTCACTTTGTACTTGTCGCCACGGAACAAATTGTCATGGCCGACCGACATGTCAAAGAGGTTCCGCGACGTGATGCGCGGCGGATTATGGTCGTCGTTCTCGGTGTTCTGCGTAGGCACCTTTATTAGGGCTGAGCCAAACCCCGATGCGGGGCAATTAAAAGGCAGAGGTACTGTCGAGGTTGCGCGGACGCCGTTGCAAGTGAACCCAGCCTCGGATTCCTGGTCGGCAGAAAGCGGAATCTCTCCCACGTTGGCGGCACCCATGCTCACGTTTGGTACGCCACCGAGGACGAGCGATCCTGGGCAATCGTTCGACGCGAGCTGCCCGAAGCACGGTGTTGCCCCTGCGACCAGTCCGCTGTCATACCGCCAGTTGAGGCCGACCCAAGGGCCGCGCTTCCACGGCTGATATTGGAAGTGAGTGGTTTGGTTGAACTTCTCGTCGTGGTCAATGCGGAAAGGAAGCCCGGCAGCGGTCCCCACTGTCGCACCTGCTCCACCGATCTGGGGCTGGAAAAAGCGCGCCGCCACACTGGAGAAGACGAAGAGCGCCGAGAATCCATGGATGTCTGGCACGCTCACACGGCCCGCATATCCCGGAATCTTCGAGTTGTGCCATTCAATGGGGAATGTGATCGGAGTATTGCCGAGCACGCTGAAGTCGTAGCCATTGTGCGTGTACTTCGAAATCCACTCGCCGGAAAAGACCAGGTACTTCCCGAATGCCTGCTCGATCCCTGCATGGAATTCATTGCGAAAACCGGGACTCAACGCGCCGCTCGATGAGCCGCAGAGAAGAAGCGGGTTTAAGACAGCATTCAAGCACCCGATGCTGGAAAGAATCAGATTTTCGTTAAAAGGGGATTCCAGGGTGCGCGCGTAGGAAATGCGAAGAATCGTGTTGGTCTGCTTGACATTGTAAGCGACCCCAAGCCGAGGCTCAGCCTGCCTTGCGGTGGAGAGACCATTGTAGAAATCGCCGCGCAAGCCAAGGTTCAAAGACCAGTTTCCTTTTGTGATGTTGTCGCGCACGTACAAAGCAAGTTCCTTCACGTCGGTGTGGCCATGGAAATGATACGGGCTTCCGTCACGGGACAAGTCGTAAGGAGCCAGGATCGGATTGTAATTAGGGTAAAAAGGGATGTTAGGCGCGTTCGGGTTGGACGCAATATTTGGCTGGTAGGCGCCAGTGCACAGTGAGGGATCAGTGATTCCCGGCGCGGGTGCCGCAACATATGGAAATGGGTTCACCGAAGTCACGGTTGCGGCAGTGATGCAGGGTGCGTTGTAGGTTGGATCGACGATCCCGACGGTGTCGTTTTCATTGAGGAATGTTTGTTGGTAGACGATTCCTGCCTTGATTTGGTTGATCCCTTTGACGTAAGAAAGATCGGATCGAAGCCCTGCGTTGGTGAGCGTCCGGTTCTGACTTACCGACTGTCGCTGTAGACTCGGCGGCCCGAGGTCCGCGAACGCGTCGCCACTGGGGTAGTAGTTATAGTCGTCGCGACGCACGAAGGCGCCCAAAGTAAATACTGCATTCGTAGTCAGCACATGCGTCCACGAGGGAGCGATGTTGAACGTTCCAATCTTGGAGCGCTGGTCCGTCGGTCCGACGATATTTCCGTTCGGGTCTCTCCCGGCAAAGGCTGCCATCTGCGGTTCGATCCCGGACAGTCCACTCCAGGGTGTCGCGTTTTCGGCATCGAGTGAATTCGGCGTTTGGAACCAGCTCCGGCTGTATCCGAAGTTCAGGTGAATTGAATCGGCGGTTGAAAGTTGATAGTCCACTCGGTCGAACAGATTCTCTTCATTGCCCTTGTCGTGCAGGACCGTGAATTCCGGCGGGTCTAGGAACCGCCCGGTGTTCAAGCCGCCTGCGGAGATGAAGTTCCCCCAGTTCTTACCCCCATACGCAAGCTCGGCTTGCACGTTCGATGTCCCGAATGAGCCATACGAAGTGGTGACGCTACCATGAGGGGTGGTCACGCCCTGGCCCGAGCGTGTGGTCGCAACAATCACAACACTGGTCTTACCGCCGTATTCTGCCGGCGGCGCACCCGAGATCACTTCCATGGATTCGATCGAATCGACCGGAAGCTGGTTGGAGAAGACTTTGCTTTGCTGGTCAGTAATCGGCTGGCCGTCGATGCTGAACGAATTCTCCGCGTGGTCGCCCAGCCCGTGGAAGAGGCCATTGGAATCGGCAGCGATTCCCGGCGTGGACAGCGTAACCAGCGAACTCAGTCCTGATGTCGTGCTCTCCAAGGGAAGCTTGTCGAAATAGCTCTTGTCGATGTCGGAGTGGAAGGTCGGATCGTTCTCCAGCAAGTCGGCCGCCCCAGCCTCAACCGTCACGCTCTCGGACGCACCTCCCACCTTGAGGGTGATGTTGAGGTTCACGGGAACAACAGACCGAACATCAACGTCCTGCGAGTATGGGAGAAACCCGCGTCCCAGCACCGTCACGTGATACGGATTGAAGGGCACATTCGGGATGGTAAATTTACCCGAACTGTCGGTAGCCGTGGTTCGATCAAAATGGCTGACTGGATTGTGAATTTCCACGCCTGCGAAGGCGACCACTGCGCCAGTAGGGTCCAGCACAGTGCCGCTGATGGATCCAGAACTCCCGCCCGACTGCGCGTGAGCCTGAAGGCCGAGGACCAAAAGGAAAACCACCACAAAAGTCGCGGACAGCGACTTGCTGTATGAAGCCAGCATGATTCCTCCATAGAATTCGCTCGAAAAAGATCAAAGAAACAGTTCGTGAAAACGAACTGGGCCTGTACAAAGCTGAATTTGATCTTTAGACGCTAGGAGGCGGGCGGACGCAAAGAGCGAAGGCTATCAGGCGTTGCTTGGACGCTATTGGCTGCGGCCGGAAAGGGACCACGCAACGAAATACCGGCTTGGGCGTGGGAGAAGCGGCTGTTGGAGTTGCCGAATGCGCCGCGACGCAAACCTGGCAAGTGGTGGAGTCATCCTGACCCGAATGGTGGTGCAGGGCGAACGCTAGCGCCGACGACAACGTCAGCAGCAGAGAAAGCCACGCTATCCGTTTCGAGATCGACCGCATTCCCACTTACCCCACAGTGCGTTCCTTGAATCTACATCGAAACAAGAACAGAATGCAACGAGACACTATCAAGCGAAGCAAATCGCTGAAAAACCAGCCCTTCAGCAGAGATCCAACATTAGCAGCAGCCGCAAGGTTTGCCCCGCATTGCCTGCCAGCTTTCGCGAAAAACCAGCGGGATTATGAGCAGAGCCGCAACGGAATCCGCCCACGCCATGTGCCAAATTGCATTAACTACCAATCCCACCAAGGCGATGAGCGAAAGATAAGCGCATAATGCCGACTGCGCGGCGTCGGCCCTCAATGCAGCGCTACCTGTAGCTGCTGACAGGTTGCGCTTTTCCTTCGCAAGCCACGGCATAATGGCAAGGGCGGCAACTAGAATGGCTATCCCCGCAAGAGTGGGTCGGGGTTCGCTGTGGCCCAACAGACTCAAAGCTGAATTAATTGCGACATAGGTGGCAAGTGCCAACAGTAACGTTCCCGCAACGCGGGCAATCCTCCTTTCCATGTCCTCGTGAGCGATGGCGCGGAATCTCCACAACACAACAATCGCTGAAAAGAGTTCGATGGCACTATCTCCGCCGAACGCGAGAAGGGCTGGGCTGCGGGCCGTCCACGCTGCAAACAGAGACACTACAGCCTCGACAGTCATCCAAATGATTGTGAGTACTTGAACTCGCCGAATGCGGTGGATAGCTTCTGGGGCAGCAATAGAAAGTACAGAAGCCATTTGGGTGACTATTATCGCACGACGAAGTTCACGACTCCTGGCAGGGCCTTGCGCACCGCCCTACGCGCACCTCAGCCAATTACCGCAGATAATGGTCCGCCAGTCCAAGATCTGGCAAATGGCATCGTTATTGAATCAGTCTGCGATAATCCCGAGTTCTCGGCTACTCAGAAGTTATGCGCCGGTTGGCGATAAGCTCCAGTTCGTCCACGGCTCGCGCCAAGCGAGCACGCGTGTCGGGGTGGAGGCGAGCACCACGGCGGGCCTGGATAATGGTGTCGCGACTTAGATCTGACTGCTTGAGTTGGCGTAGTGAGAATTGGCCGATCCGCTTTTGCAAAGCCGGATCTACCGCCCGAGTGTTGGCCGTTTGCCCGGACTGATATCGAATGGGTCCTGCGTTTTCAAGACTGCTAATATCTTCTCCTTCTTGGGCCTTCCGTTCGACTTCCTTTCCGATTGTGATGAACGGAATCATTGCGTGGATCGGCCGTCGGAGTAGTAGACCATTTGTGTACGGACCACAGGGCTTGCCATCAGGTGAAAGCGATTTGTCCTCCGGGTGGAGGTAGTGACGCCACAGAACTCCTGAAAGAGTCTGCGGCAAAAGTTTCCGCACATCGTATTCTCCGCCCAAATAGACCGCAGCTCCGGTGTGGATCTCAGTGTATTCCCGCGTCAGCCACTCCTCTGGATGCTTGCTGAACGATCCGACCAATGTGCAACTCGTAGCCGATTGAAGCAGAATTGGTGAGAGGGCGAAATTGTATGGCTTGGCTGCTCCGGGATCGTGTTTTCGTAAGGCTGCCAGCACATTCGGAGTTGTCACGCGGATTCGCATGACCGCCGGAAACTTTCCGAACCACAATTCACGCGTCACCAGCGCGTTTGCAGGATCGTTGAGGTTACGGAAATGGTTCTCCAGAAGCCGTTCCCATGACTCGACGATCCAGCGTGGATAACTGGTCTTCTGATCCTTACAGTCGGTGGGGATGTAGCGTTTACGCTTGTCGGGTAGATACAACATGCCCAGGCCGTGTTCGCTTAGCTTAATGATTTGTATTTTTGATTTTTGCCGCGCGTAAACCACATATCTCTTGGCGGATATAGCCACCCCGTAGAGTTGGCGCGGCTTTCCTTTGCGGTCGTAATTGCAGTCTTCGATCTTGAGAATATCCTCTACGACCTCTTTGTCGTAGGGATTCAGACCGTTAAGTGTGGCGCAAATGCGTTCCACTTCCCTCTGGAGCGGCGAACGAAGTGGGGCTGGGGCTAAACCATGGCTCCCCATCTGGCATGGGCTGTGCGGTCACGGTAATGTTGCCCGAGAACTCGATGCACGTCCACCGAAAGGCTTCACCCTCCCGGATTGGCCCGTTCGTCACAATTCCCGTTATTACATCCACGGATGGCATTGGCACGCGAACCTCCTGTTGGCTGATTGGCCTCTTGAATCCTTCACTTCCGCTGTATCAAATCCCTGGGGTCACTTCACGGAATCGTTAAGGGCGGAGATTACTCCGCCCTTTTGGTTAAAGCGGAGCCAGGAGCGCCGGCCAGGAGGCCTGCGCTTTTAGCTCCGGCTTAGCTGGCCTTTCTCTCGCGTCTCTCGAGTCCTGGCATCGAGTCGCCAACAACGATGTGCGCGGCACTGCTAACGTTCATGCCGCCAACGATGTAGGTGACATACTGTCCTAATGGGGTTATTTGCGCTGCCGTCACCGTGACGCTTGTGTCCCCCTGGGTTATCGTGGCGGGGTTCGGGGTGAACCATGAATCCGTGCTCCCCACCTCGTCTTTCCCAGTTATCGTAACGTTATTCCCTTGGGCGGAGGAGATTGTAAACTCGAAAGTCTCAGTATCTTTGATGTCTCCTGAGACGGTTGCGGTGGTTAGATTGACCGTTGGCATGTGAACCTCCTGTGAAGTCTGATTGATAATTGATTTTTTGATCTTTGGCCCTTTACTTCTGCTCCATCAAAGCCTGATAACGGGGGTTGTCGTGCAGATTATCGAAATCCGGCGTTCCGCTGACCACTGACTTTGAGTACCCCGCAGCCAGAGCTTTGCTTAACCACTCCAAAGCGGGCCCGGTTTCGCGCAACTGGTTGTACACCAGGGCGGCGGCAAAAAGCAACTCTTTGTCGTTCTTTCCAACCAGCGAGCGATCCAGGTAATCGAGCGCTTTGCTATGGTCTCCCAACATGGCCCAATACCTGGCCAGGTCGCTTAGAACGTCCGTGTCGCGAGGATTGACTTTTAGCCGCTGCTCGGCCATGGAAATTGCCTTCTTGTAGGAATCCATTCCCGAAGACTTATTGCCGCCGTAGTAATAGGCGTCGCCGAGGTTTCCCCATGTCTGGTAATCGCTGTCATCAAGCTTGAGTGCCTCCTGCGTATTCCGTGCCGCCTGATCGAATTTTCGCAGCCGAAGATATGCGGCACCGAGGTTTTCATACGCGTAGTACGAGGGTCGGATTGCGATCGATTTTTCCAGGTCGCGCGTCGCCTCCTCGTCCTTGCCTTCGTAGAGCAGGACCGCCCCGAGGTTGCTGTAGTCACGGTAATTGTTGGGCTTAAGCGAAAGTGCCTTCTGGAACATCTCTTGCGCTTTGTCGTATTCGGACTGGCTCACATAAAAAACTCCCAGCGAACTGTATCCTCGCCAGTACTCCGGGCGAAGACTGATTCTCCGTTTGTAGGTCTCTTCGGCTTTATCCAACTGGTTGAGGTTCTGGTAAGCCTTGGCGAGCTTGACATATGCGTCGTCGTTTACCGGATCGAGCTGCACAGCTTGCTGGAACTGTTCAGCGGCTTTTTCAAATTCGCCTGTGCCATTTTCAATCGTTCCCAGACACATGTGACCTTCGGCGCCGGCATTGCCTAAATTGATGGCATTCGAACAAGCTTGCTGCGCCTGCTCGATCCAGCGCTTCTGTTGGGTCATGTCGTATAGATACCAATACGTCTCGCCAAGGCCTGCTTCCGCCGGGCCATAATTAGGATCAATCTTGAGAGCTTGTTTGAAAACGGTCTCGGCGCTGTCAAGCGCTTCGCGCTGAGCTCTGAGCCGGAGATAACCCACGCCTTGTACAAAATATTGATACGCCTCGGGCAAGGTTGTGGAGTGGGCGCCGAGAGCTTGCCGCTCCTCAGTGCGCAGGTTGATTTTCAGCGCGTCGGCGATGCCGCTGGTGAGTTTGTCTTCGATGGTGAACAGGTCCGAAACCGGAGCGGTGACGGAGTCGGCGGCGAGGTTCTTGTCGGTTTTGGCGTCGATCAGGCTATAGGCAGCGCGGACAAGGTCGCCATCCTGCTTCAGCGAAACCGCGAGGCCAAGATTGACGCCGAATTCTTTTTGCGCGTCAGCCAGCGTGGAGATTTTCTTATCTTCGAGCGTGCGCGCCGGAATGACCTCGATATCGTGGTTCGCGCTCAATTGCGAAAGTTTGGCGGCTACGTCTTCAAGCAGGCCTTTGCCGAAGGCGGTGAGCTTGGGATCGTCGGCGACGGCGGCAATGGGCAGAACGGCGAGGCTTTTGTGCTCGGGAACCAGAGAAGCGGGTTGCAACGCCGCAAGTCTGCCTGAAGATTCGAGCTTGCGCATAAGCCGCGGACCCCAGAGCACGGCGGCAATGATGACGATCAGCAAGGCGATCCCGGCCGCTATCTGCAACTTTCTGCGCGTAGACCAAACTGCGGCGATGCGAACCGTCTTGATTTTCTTCCCTGCTTCCACGTCCTGCCTCAACTTCAGCAGGTCGGCATGAACCTCGGCGGCCGTCTGATAACGCAAATCGCGATTCTTCACCAGCGACTTGTCGATGATTTCCTGCAGGCGGTGCGGCAGCCCGGGCATGGATTCGTTCAGCGAAAGCGGTGCCTGGCCCAGGATGGCATGAACCGTTACCGCCCAAGTCGGTCCCGTAAACGCTTGCTTGCCGGTGGCCATTTCGTAAAGCAACACGCCGAAAGAAAAGATATCGGTGCGCACGTCGAGCGGCTCGCCGCGGGCCTGCTCCGGTGACATGTAAGCCAAGGTGCCGACGGCCGCACCCGTGTGCGTGAGTGGACCGCTCACCGACATGGTGACGTCGCCGGAACTTCCCGTATCCGGCAGCGTGAGTTTGGCGAGGCCGAAGTCCATGATCTTCGCCTGATCGCGCGTCGTAATAAAAATGTTTGCCGGCTTGATGTCGCGGTGCATGATGCCCTTAGCATGCGCCGCCTGCAACGCGTCCGTGATCTGCAATCCCCAGTCCAACAAGGTGCCTAGCGGAACTGGTTGGTCGCCGATGCGCTCGCGTAGAGTCTGCCCTTCGAGCAGTTGCATGGCGATAAAGGGACGGCCCTGATCTTCGTCGATTTCGTAGATGGTGCAGATGTTGGGATGATCGAGCGCCGAGGCGGTGCGCGCCTCGCGTTTGAAGCGCTCCAGTGCGTGCGCTTCGACGGCCGCATTTTCCGGAAGGAACTTCAGCGCGACCAGACGTCCCAGGCGAATGTCCTCGGCTTTATAGACCACTCCCATGCCGCCCGCGCCCAGTTTTTCCAGGATGCGGTAGTGCGAGACAGTCTGGCCGTTCATGACGCGCAATACTCCGGGGGCGATAGCACGAATGGTACTCAGTTTAGGAGGAGGGTTGCAATACCTCGATGGGTTAGATTGCGGGACTACGTGGAGGGGGAAGGTTCGGACTGGAAAATGAAGATGCGAAGCCGAGGCCTTATTTCTTCTCTCCCATTTTCCGGGAAATCTCTGCCATGAGCTTGGGGCGAAGATCGGCTAGAACGCTGTCCACGATGCCGGCGATGTCGGCGGGAGACTCGGTTGTTTTGGCGGCAGCTTCGTGCGCGCTCTGCTCGGCACCCGCCGCAACGGCCATTGCAGCGGCAGCGGATTTCTCGGGCATGGGCACATCGAATTCCTGGCGACTGGATTCCGCCGTGACAGTCTTGGCATCACCGGCATCGCGAATCTGACGCCAACTCGCCCATGCGGCCGCAGTGCTCTTCACGGTTTCGGAATCTTCTTTGTGTTCTTCGGTGTGCTGGGTCCCGGTGTGCTGGGGCTCGACGATCGGGGCAAAGGCGTTGCTCGACGTCGCGGGGTCGGGTTCCGGCACGGGTTGCGATTCCTGCGGGACAGGCGTTGCAAAATTGGAAACTGCGGTCTCCACGATAGAGTTCACAAGCTCGGCGACTGGCTCATGATTTGCCGCCACGAACTCAGCCACCGGCGGTGGCTCGGGATGTGTCTCCTCGGTATGTGCCGGTTCGCTATGTGCTTCGAGGGGCGCAACCGGTGCAGTCACGGGGGGAGCAATCTCGGCCTCGGACTGCTGTGTGGATGGGCTGGCGACGTCGGGAAGACTTGTGGGCTCGGTGGGCACGAAAGAAGCCACTGCGGCGGCCTCGGATGGCGACGGCGCGGCCGGCATTGGTTCAGTTTGCCACGTCTCGGGGCTTACGGCGTGCTCTGGTTGCGGCACAGGCTGGGGTTCCGGATTCGACATGGTCGCAACGGGCAAATGCGGTTCCGCGGGCGCCGCGGAATCTTCGGACGGCGCTGCCTCCGGTAAGGCTAGTGGGGAGGCTGCCACTTCAGCCTTGAAGGCGGCATACACCTTCTGCATTTCCTCGTCGAGCGAGATTGTGGCCTCATCGCCTTCCAACGCAACCGCCACGGCTGTCCATCGCGAAGCACTCTCGTTCGCGGACATCGTCACTTCCGCTGTAGCTGCCATGGTCACAGGCAAGTCCTGCGGCTCTTCTGACCTGTCGTTCTGGTTGCCGCAGTGGTCCCCGGTAGCTGCAGCTGCTTGGCTGGCCACATTCTCGATTTTGTTTTCTTCTTTGGTTTCGTGAATGGCTTCGGCGTTCACGGGCGGAGCTGACTCTGGACTGGGGTGACTTGGCTCTTCGGAAGCCTTAGGCCCATCCTTGATGATGGCGCCCAGCATCTGTATCTGAGCGGCGGCGGCGGCAATCGCGGCAACTTCTTCGGGTGTGACGTCCTTGGGCAATCCGGCGGGCGCCAAGGCTGCGACATCCACATTTGCTTCGGCTGCCTTTTCAGCCTGGTGAAGCTTCTGTTCCTGCTCAGCGGCCTTTTCGGCAGCCATCTCAGCAGGGGTTTCCACCACCGTGCGGAGATCCCGGTTTATGGGGTTATAGATAGAAGCATCGTCCGCGACCTTCTCTTCCGGCTCGGCCTTCTGGTGGGGAAATCCAATCCTGCTTTTCCATCCGTTCTCTTCCCCGGTGGGCTGGCTTCGGCCCGCGCGGCTGACTTCCTCCGCCGCGGCAACCGCGCGTGCAAAGCGACCGGGCTTGGAGGGTTCGGCCCGAGGTACGACTTTATCTTCGAGCTTGGATAAGGCGCTGAGCAATTCGCTCGCTTCAAACGGCTTGACGATATAACCTTCGGCATGCACACGTTGCGCTTCTTCGGGCTTGAACGGCTCCAGCTTGCCGACGGACAGAAGCACAGGAATCCGGGCCGAGTCGTGCGATTCCTTGAGGCGCTGGCACACCTCCAGGCCGCTATAGCCGGGCATATACACATC
>DLMH01000114.1 GCA_002478115.1 Candidatus Acidiferrum typicum
ACAGAATTATGGAGCTAAGACACTGCGTCGGATTCGTCTTGCGGCATTTCCTAAGATGTGCCACGATTGATGTGTCTCTCTGGCTTCGCTCCGCCCGCGAAACTGGTCGCGGGCGCCCGGTAAAATGCGCAAAACCCTTCACCTCTATCTCGTCAAGCCTTCCCAATATGATGATGACGGTTATGTGGTGCGCCATTTTCGCGGCGTTCTTCCGAGTAACACGCTCGCTTGTCTGGCCGGGCTCACCGAAGATGTGGTGCGGCAAAAGCGCCTGGGCGACTCCTGGAAGATCAAGGTTCACCTGTTCGATGAAACGGTCGACAAAATCCCTGTAAAGCGCATCTGCCGTTCCCAGCGCTGGGGTTTCGCCAAGACCATCGTCTGCCTCGTCGGCGTGCAAACGAATCAATTCCCCCGCGCCTGCGATCTTGCTCACACCTTTCGGCGCGCCGGCCTTACCGTTCTGATCGGTGGCTTCCACGTCAGCGGCTACCTCGCTCTTCTCCCGGACATCCCTCCCGACATACAGCAGCTCCTGGACGCGGGCGTCACGATTGTGAAAGGGGAGGTCGAAGAAACCTGGGGCGACCTGCTGGACGATGCCGTTCACGGCCGCTTGAAGCCTCTCTACGATTTCCTGAACAACAAGCCTGACCTTTACACCAAGCCCATCCCCGCCATTCGCAGGAAATATCTGCGCAAATTCGTCGCCTCCAATTTCGGCACCCTCGATTGCGGCCGCGGCTGCCCCTTTGAATGCTCCTTCTGCACCATCATCAATGTTCAGGGCCGCAAGATGCGTTTCCGCTCCGCGGAGCACATTGCCGAGTCCATTCGCCGCAACTACCACGAAAACGGCATCACTTTCTATTTCTTCACCGACGACAATTTTGCCCGCAATAAAAATTGGGAGGCTATCTTCGACGCCCTCATTCGCCTGCGCACCGAGGAAAAAATCCCCGTGCGATTCATGATGCAGGTTGACGTCCTCTCCTGGAAAATCAAGGAATTCGTCAACAAGGCCCGCCTGGCCGGCTGCCTCAATGTGTTCATCGGGATGGAGAGCGTCGATCCCGGCAACCTTGCCGCCGCCGGTAAGAAACAAAATCAGGTCAGTGAATACCGCCAGCTCATTCAGGCCTACCGCGATTCGGAAATTTCCACGCATGTCGGCTACATCATCGGCTTCCCGTTCGACACGGTCGACTCCATCCGCCGCGATTTGAAATTCCTTATGTACGAGGTCTGCCCGGACCACGCCTCTTTTTTCATACTCATGCCTTTGCCCGGCTCCATGGATCACCTCAACATGCTGCGCCGCGGCGAGTGGATGCACCCGGATTTCAACCTATACGATTCCCAGCATGAATTGACTCATCATCCTTACCTGAAGGATGGCTCCTGGAAAGAGACTTATTTCGAGGCCTGGCGCACCTTCTACAGTTTTGAGAACATGAAAGCGATCTTGCAACGCAGCCCGCGCTCCAATTATTGGAACAATTTCCTGCGCTTCATCTGGTACAAGAATTCCATTCAGACTGAAGGCCGCCACCCCATGATGTGCGGCTACCTCCGCCTCAAAGGACGTGCCTCGCGGCGCCCCGGCTTCCCAGTGCTTTCCCGCTGGGACTATTACCCGGCTCGCTTCAAGGAAGTTCTCGGCGATCTCCGAAGCATGCTCAGCGTCCTGGCGGAGATGGAGGAGCTCTGGCTGCAAACCCGCCATCCCTCCGAAGCCGAACGCCGCGTTGTGGAAGAAATCGCCGTGCTTCGCGAAAAGTATGGCCAACTCAAGCTCAGGGACTTGCAGGCGGCCTTTCAGCGCGCCAAGGTGCACTTCCCCACGCTCCACGTGCCCTCCAAGGTCACTCTGTTCTGGGCCAAGTGGAGTCCTTTGCTGGTTTCTCATCGCGTCTATACCCGCGCCGACCTCGACGCCTTCTGGAAAACCGTCCGCCTGCGCTGGACGGAACGCCGCATCTTCCGCATCCCCGTCTTCATGATGCCTTTGAATTTCTTTCGCGACGTTCAGCTCTCTCTCCTCTTCCTGTTCCACATGGGCCGCGCCCTTTAGCGCCTGCTGCGTGGCACAGGCGCACTCCCAGCTTTCGTCTTGCCGCGGCAGGAGTGATGTGCCACCATGACCGCGTTAATCCGGCATCGCTCCGGCCTGCGCGCCCCGGCTTCTTCTCCCGATCCGCACTCTCATTCACAGCCTGCCGGAGCCGCTGCTGTTCTGGCATCCTTTGCGATTCACCGAGGTGCAGATCATGGACAAAGACCTCTCCCGCAGAAAATTCCTGGAACACCTTGGTTTGGGAACCGCCGCCGGCGTAAGTCTGTCGCTCTTGAATAAGTTGGCCGAGGCGCGCCCCGCTGCCGCGGATCCTCTGCCCAGCCGCACGCTTGGGCGCACCGGCGCAAAGGTCTCCATCCTGGCCTTTGGCTGCGGCAGCCGCTTCCTGATGTACGAGCAAGAAGACCAGGCCTTGGCAGCGCTCAACCGCGCCATCGATCTGGGCATCACCTATCTCGACACGGCCTATGCCTACGGCGATGGCAAGAGCGAGACGCGCGTCGGCAAAGTCATGGCCACCCGCCGCAAGGAAGTCTGGCTGGCCACGAAAATTCCGGACCGCTCTTACGACGACTTCATGCGCCGCCTGGAGGGCAGCCTGAAGCGCCTCCAGGTGGATCAGGTCGATCTGCTGCACATTCACAGTTTGGGCCAGGCAAATGATCTGGAGAAAATCGAAGCGCCCAACGGTGCACTGAAGGCGCTGCTCCACGCGCGCGAGCAGAAAATGACGCGCTTCATCGGCATGACCAGCCACACCAACGGCGCCGTGATGGCCCAGGCCATCGAACGCCACGATCTGGATTGCGTCCAGATGGCTCTAAATGCCTCGCGCAACGGCCGCTTTGAGGAATTGGCCCTGCCGGCCGCGATTCAGAAGAATCTTGGGGTCATCGCCATGAAGGTCACCGGGCAGGAATTTCTTCTCGGCAACGCTGCGGGAAAAGCAGACATCGATTCCCTGCTGCACTATTCCATGAGCTTGCCGGTCACCACCGCCGTAGTCGGCATGCCGCGCATCGAAATGCTCGAACACAACATTGCGGTAGCCCGCAGCTTCTCCCCGTTGAAAGAAGACGAGATGGAGCGCCTGCGCCACGCGCTTTCGCCGTCGCGCGAGGGCCTGGAGCACAACCTCGTCGGCCACCTCGATGGGCCGACAACCACGCCGCACGCCTTCTTCGCTTAGCCGAGGCAAACAAAGAAGGGAAGATAGCTGCAAGCGGCCCCTTGAACACTGGCTGCGCCCCATTGTGCAAACCCTTGGTGTGTTCTGCTCTCGACCTGCCTGCCTGGCGTTGTTAGGATACCTGCAGACGCGGGGCTTCCACGATTCTGCTGCCGCAATCCTGACGGGGGAAGCGACGCAACGAAAAACCATGCCTCGGCGAAATGAGCTCGCCCAACGGCTCCTGGCCCTACTCCGCGGGGCCAATCGGCTTCGCCCCGGAGAGCGCCTGGGCGTCGCTGTCTCCGGTGGCGCGGATTCCGTGGCCTTGCTGCATCTTCTTTTGGAACTACGAGAGGAGTTGGGCTGCGTGCTGTGCGTTGTGCACTTCAATCACAAGCTGCGCGGCCGGGCTTCGGAGGCTGATGAGAAGTTTGTCGCGCGACTTGCGGCGCAGCACGGCTTGGAGTTTTTTGTGGCCAGAGAGAACATCGCCGCAAAAACCAAACGCGAGCGCGGCAATCTGGAAGATGTCGCGCGGCGGGCGCGTTACGCTTTTTTTGAGCGCCTCGTGCAAGAAAGCCGTCTGGCGCGCGTCGCCGTGGCGCACACTGCCGACGATCAGGCGGAAACCGTGTTGGCGCATATCCTGCGAGGCACGGGACTCGCCGGGCTCGGCGGGATCCATCCCACAACCGGTGTCGTTGTGCGCCCGCTCCTCGGAATCCGCCGCGCGGATCTGCGCGCCTATTTGCGCGGCAGGCGCCAGGCCTGGCGCGAGGATGCCTCCAACCGCGACACCAAGCGCATGCGCGCCCGCATTCGTCAAAAACTCCTGCCGCTGCTGGAGCGGCAATTTCAGCCCGCAACCGTGGAGCATCTCTGCCAACTCGCGGAATTGGCACGCGCGGACGAAGCCTACCTCGAACATCAGGCCTCACTGCACGAAAAGGAAATGACTCAAACAGCGCAAAACGCAACGCGGCTCGCCTTGTCTGGTTTTCTCCGCGAACCTCGCGCCATCCAGACCCGCCTGCTACGCCGCATCGTCGATCATCTCAAGCCACGTGCCGGCCAATTCAGCGCCGCCCATGTGGATGCACTCCTCGCGCTTGCAGAACATCCAGACAGCGGCAAGTCCATGCAACTGCCGGGCGGCGTGGAGGTGCGCCGGGAATCGCAAGCGCTGGTCTTCCTGCCCTCGGCAGAAATTGCGCCGTCCAGCCGAAAAAAAACCGCGTCGCGCGAGTATGCCTACGAAGTGGATTTGCGCGCCGGCCAAGTCAAGTTGCAGGTTGTGGAACTTCACTGCCGCCTGCACCTCAGGGTGATTGACTGGCCCCCAGAAGGGCGAGAAACTAAGACTACAGGGGCGGTCTTGGACCGTGGACGGTTATGTGTACCCCTGGTGTTGCGCAACTGGGTCCCGGGCGATTCCATGCAGCCCCTGGGCCACCGGAAACGCCACAAACTGGCGCGTTTGCTGAATGAGATTGGCGTCAGCCGTTGGGAAAAAAAGTCGTGGCCGGTGCTCACCACTGGCGGGCAGATCGCGTGGGTTCGCGGATTAGGCGCCGCCCATGAGTTTGCCGCAGGGAAAGAGACACGGGAAGGTGTCGTGATTACCGAGGACCAAGCATCGTGACCAACGCAAGCGTCGCCACTTATAGTGCCGCGCGGATCGCGAATCGCGTCAAGGCCCTCGGACGGGAAATTTCGCGTGGCTGCCACGGCCGCAGGCTGGACGTGGTGGTGACCATGGACCGCGCCTTCGTCTTTGCCGCGGATCTGATTCGCGCCATCGATGCGCCCATGGTCGTGCACTTTGTCCGCGAAGATGTGCGTGACGTTGACCAGGGCGGCCGCGCCCGCCGCGAAGTTTTTTTCGCCAATCGCGAGGCCATGGCCGCCAGCAAGGAACGCCCCGAATTCCAGGGCCGCGACGTCCTGCTGGTGGATGCCGTGATCGAAAGCGGCGTCACGCAGGATTTTCTGCTGCGGCGCATTGGCGAGAGCAAGCCGCGGTCGTTGCGCCTGGCCGTGCTGCTGGACAAGCCATCGCGGCGCCATGTGGCTCTGGAGCCCGATTACTTTGGCTTTCAGACTGCATCTAACCAATTGTGGGCCGGCTATGGGCTGGCCGCCGCGAACGGTACAGGTCGCAACGGCAAACACTTGGTGGCAGGTAGTGGAGCGAAGCGGCGTAGCAAGCCGAGGCGGTCTGCCAAAAAGAAGCGCTAGGGGCGCTTCCAGGATTTCATGGGTTTTCTTGGGTTCATGGGTTCAGGGTTAACAGCGAGGGTACAGTGAATTCCAGTTCCACGGCTAAGACGATTCTCTTTTGGATTTCGATCGTATTCCTGGGGGTCATGCTCTGGCGCCTGGTTTCCGCCAACGGGCAGGCTGCGCGCGAGGACACTCCTAGCTTTAGCGAATTCGCCGCGAAGGTCGACAAGGGCGACGTCAAGGAAGTCACGCTGTATCTCTCGCAGAACAGCTACGAGCTTCAGGGTGAATACATCCAGCCGGCGAACCGCAAATTCCGCGTCCTGATCCCTAAAGAAAAGGCGCCGCAGATTATGGACACGCTGCGCGACAGATCCGTGCAACTCAGCGTCAAGGAAGTCCGCAGCAGCGACTGGGTGCTGATCCTCCTGAATGCCCTGCCCTTGCTCTTGCTGGCGGGCTTTGTCTTTTTCCTGATGCGGCAGATGCAGGCGGGCGGCAACAAGGCCCTGAGTTTCGGCAAATCACGCGCGCGGCTGCTTTCCGCGCAGCAAAAGAAGGCCACCTTCAAGGATGTGGCCGGCAGCGACGAAGCCAAGGAAGAACTCCAGGAAATTATTGATTTCCTCAAGGATCCCCAGAAATTCCAGAAACTCGGGGGGCGCATTCCGAGGGGTGTGCTGCTCGTGGGGCCTCCAGGGACGGGCAAAACCTTGCTGGCGCGCGCGATTGCCGGCGAGGCGAATGTGCCGTTCTTCTCCATTTCCGGCTCTGATTTCGTGGAAATGTTTGTGGGCGTGGGCGCCAGCCGCGTGCGCGACCTCTTTGAACAGGGCAAGAAGAATGCGCCCTGTATCATCTTCATTGACGAAATTGACGCCGTCGGACGCCATCGTGGCGCCGGACTCGGCGGGGGCCACGACGAACGCGAGCAAACTTTGAACGCCCTGCTCGTCGAAATGGATGGCTTTGAAACGAACGAAGGCGTCATCCTGATTGCCGCCACCAACCGTCCCGATGTGCTCGATCCCGCCCTCCTTCGCCCCGGCCGGTTTGACCGCCGCGTGATTGTGGCGCGCCCCGACGTGAAAGGCCGCGAGGAAATTCTCCGCGTGCACACGCGCAAGGTGCCCATTTCCGATGATGTGGATCTTTCCATCATCGCGCGCGGTACGCCGGGCTTTTCTGGCGCGGACCTCGCTAACCTCGTGAACGAAGCCGCGCTCTGGGCGGCACGCCAGAATCGCAAATTTGTCATGATGGTTGATTTTGAAATGGCCAAGGACAAAGTTTTGATGGGCGTGGAGCGCAAGTCCATGATCCTCTCCGACGAGGAGAAGAAGAACACTGCTTACCACGAAGCCGGCCACGCGCTGGTGGCGGCCATGACGCCCGGCGCCGATCCGGTGCACAAAGTCACCATCATCCCGCGCGGCATGGCGCTTGGCCTCACCATGCAGCTGCCCGAAGCCGATAAGCATACCTACACCAAGGAGTATCTGGAGGGCATGCTGGCCGTGCTGATGGGCGGGCGCAGCGCGGAAGAGATTTTCCTCGGCCACATCACCACCGGCGCAGGCAACGACATCGAACGCGCCACGGATATCGCGCGCGACATGGTCTGCGAATGGGGCATGAGCCAGATGGGACCGCTGGCCTATGGCAAAAAGGAAGAAGCAATCTTCCTCGGCCGCGAAATTGCCCAGCACCGCGATTTCAGCGAGGATACCGCGCTGCAGATCGATAGAGAGGTAAAGCGCATTGTCAACGAGGCCTACGAGAACGCTCGCGCCCTGTTGTCAAACCATCGCGACACCCTGGAGCACGTGGCCCTGGCTTTGCTCGAACGCGAAGTGCTAGACGCCATCGAAGTGAAGTTGCTGATGGAGGGCAAGCCGCTGCCGGAAAAGCCGCGCACGCCTCCCACACCGCCGCCACAGGGCGCGCCCAGCACTGACCCTAAGGTCGTCCGCCCGGAGTTGCGGCCCGCACCCGGCTTCACCCGCGGCGATTCGCCCGCCAAGGCCTAACGCAATTTTCGCCTTCGTCTCCCATAACCGTAGGGGCGCAGCACGCTGCGCCCCTTTTGGCAATCACTTTCAACCTGGTGGGAGTACCGAATCGAACCGGCCACTCTGCCCTCCCTCTTATCTCGGATACCTTCGCGTCCGGCGCGTCGTCTCCCGGCCGTCCACGACGCTTGGCGGTTCCCCCCGGCTGAATCGGGCCCGCCAAGCCCCCAGGGGAACATTCAGCAAGAACTCCCCTCACTTATAAGGAGGCTTTGAAAAAGGAAAAAGTAAGAAAAAATCTTTCGCGGGGGGCAGATTTTCGGTCAGCCGCCTACAAAGCTGAGTGACGGTCTCCGTCACGATAGCTCAGCGCTTTCTGCCAAACAGCGACATTGTCATTGGTGGTGGTATTGAAGAAGCAAGCCACCTCACGATACCCGCTGCGCCTAAGAGTGTGCTACCCAGCTTCGTTGCCAACACGGATCGTTCATTGGGTGATCCGTGCGTCGCCACTCCTGGCCTTCTCCTCAGTCGGACGAATAAGCGATTTGTCCAGTCCCTTGCCTTCATGTCTCTCGCTTAACCTTGTCGGTCGGCCGGGAAGTCAAAACGGACATTCCGGTTGTATTGAGTTGGTGGGAGTCAAAATGGAAGTTCGTACACGAAGACCATAGGGCGAGCTAACTGTTCCATTCTATACAGTTCTGCGGAAATCCTCTTGGTATGGTAAAGCTTGCGGCGGAACGCCCTTATGGAGATGGTGTTTCGCTCTGAATTATGGAACCAAGTTAAAGAGGTTCCCTCGTGGCAAAAGCCCTGGAATGAAGTGACCTGAATCCCGGATGTAATTTAGAAGCGCGCGGCAACTCCGAGGACGAACTTCTCAGGAAAGATACTGAGCACGCTGGCATGTGGCTCTGATCGTTCTCGGGTCCCATCGCCCATTATCAGCAAGGCCAAGAAGGAGAATATCTATGAGTTCCAACGGAAAACGATTCTCGTGCAACAATTCTTTAGGGATAAGGCTCACTTTCATTGGCCTGCTTTGCGCGGCTGCCGCCACGATCACCTACTTGAGCCCTAGCACCTACTCAGTATTCGCGTTGGCGCAGGACAAAGCACTGGACCGTGCAGACATTAACACTCTGCAAGCGCTCAACAAAGCCTATGAACGAATCGCCCAGATGGTGACCCCGGCGATCGTGTCGATTCAATCTACACAAGTGGTCAAGGTTCAGATGGCCCCACTTTCCCCACAGTTTTTTGGAAACCAGGACCAGACTCCGCGCGAGCAACGAGAGCACGCCCTGGGCAGCGGCGTTCTGGTCAGCGCCGACGGGTATATCCTGACGAACAACCACGTCATTGAAAATGCCACGTCAATAAAAGTGATGCTTTCGGACAAGCGGACCTTCACCGGCAAGGTCGTGGGGGCTGACCCGCAGACGGACGTGGCGGTGATAAAGATCGAGGGCGAGAATCTGCCCACGGCTTCCCTGGGCAATTCCTCTAACCTATACGTGGGGGACATCGTGATGGCCTTTGGGAATCCTTATGGACTCAATTTCACTGTAACCCGCGGCGCGGTCAGTGCTCTGAACAGGTCGGAAGGCGCCATTGAAGACATTCAAAACTTTATCCAGACGGACGCGCCGATCAATCCCGGAAACTCCGGCGGTGCGCTGGTGGACGTTCGGGGCGAAGTCGTGGGCATCAACACAGCCATTTTGAGTAGTCAATCCGGCCCCGGAGAGGGAGGCGGGTCTGTTGGCATCGGGTTCGCCATTCCCATCAACATGGCCAAGCATGTGATGGAAGACTTGGTTAAGAGTGGGAAAGTGTCGCGGGGTTACCTGGGTGCGCAGATACAGTCCTTGGACGAAGGCCTGGCGCATGCCTTTGCCGTGCCCGACACTTCCGGAGCCTTGGTCGAGAACGTTTCACCCGGGGGACCTGCTGACAATGCACAACTGAAGAACGGCGACGTGATTCGCAAATACAACGGCCAAGGTGTCGCCGACGCCGGTCAGTTGATTGCCTTAGTGACCGATACGATTCCTGGGACCGTCGCCACTCTGGACATACTCCGGGATGGCAAGTCCCTGAACGTGAAGATCACGCTGGGGGAACGTCCATCGGCTCTGGGCGTGCACGCCAGCCTCGGCAAACCTCCTGCACAAGGCACCTTGGGAGGCGTTAGTGTTCAGAGCCTTACACCTGAGCTGCGCGAACAGCTCGGTGTGCCACCTGGCACTCAAGGGGTCGTCATCAGCAACCTCGATCCGTCAAGCCCGGCGGCCCAGTCGGGTATTCGCCAGGGAGACGTGATCGAGAGCATCAACCGCCAACCGGTCCACTCGGTGGCGGATTTTGAGCGCCTGGCTGCGGAGGCCAAAGCTGACACTTTGCTGCGCATCAATCGGCAGGGGAATGGAGCTTTTATCGTGGTTTCGCCGACTCCGGCAGATAGCGGCAATGACCAGAGTCAATGATGCGCCGGTAACATTCTTAGCGGTCTGTGGGATCATAGGAATGGCAGTGCCAGGGCAAGACGCCTGAGAGCTGGCGGTGAGGCGGCTGTGATGACAACTGATTTGAAGACGACGGGCACTGAAGGACGAAAGACGCCCTCGTTCGGAATTGGAAGCCTCCTGTTTGCAATCGTCTTAGCATTCATCTTCTATCTGCTTTTCTCAACCATGGTGCGTCACCGGTTCTTCAGAGGTGGCCATCCTCACCGGATTACGGCGTTGGCAACTCACAGCCCAATTCCCACTTGACCACAGCAGGCACTGAAAAGGTGTTGGTCGCGGCTGCAAATGACGCCAAGCTGCGCTTTCCGTGACGTGAAGGTCTCATACAAGAAGCTAACCCGCAAAGTGCTACGGTGCGTAGATGACAATGTTGTCTCTCGTACCTCTCCTATTTATGTCAGTTGGCCGATCCAATAGGCTACGCCGATGGAAGTTGGGCAGATGGCATCAATGACTTGGGCGACATTACAGGAGTGATGTGGGGCTCGTCGGGAGAGCAGGCAATGCTGTGGAGTTCCCACGATGTGAACTTCTTCCAACTTCTGGGCTTCCCGGGTGATTGGAGTCTCGCCTACAAGCCCAATAATCTGGGAATCACCGTCGGAGGCTTCGGCGGTGGCTCCTGCACCGCTAACAACTGCGGAGGCGCTGTGCAGTACCGCATCACTACACAGAATCATCGCTGAAATTCACGGCATCGTTGCTTGATTTAACTCATTCAAGCCGCCCTCGCTCCGGACGGCTTACCGGACCACAGGGGAACACAGGTAAGACTTTCAATTTCTTCTTTTTGGAGGGAGGACAGTCATGAAACGCATCAGTATTCTGGGCCTAATTCTATGCACGTGTTTGGTTTCGTTGCCACTGGCGCTTTCTGCGTCGGCACAAATCAATGGGGCATTACCCGAGGGATAGAACTCGCTCGCCCACGTGAGGATCATCAACTCAGACCAGACGGTGCTGCACGGCGACATCGTCCACTACCGCTACACATTGGCCGTGGGTCCGGGCCAATTCGATAAGGTTCGGCTGCACCGGGTAGTCAAGGAATCTCATCCATATTGGCCGGTAAGGACTGTTGATGCTGTGTTGTTGCTGCCCGGATCACCCAACTATTTCGAGGCGATCTTCATGGAGCCGCCAGCTTTAGCGGCGATAGCGCTTGCTCCGTCACTCCGAGGCTACCGCGGGCGCGGACCTTTTCTCCTTACCCCTTGGCGAAATGTGAAGTGAAACTTGCTGCCTGAGCCAAGCTCGCTGTCTACCCAGATGCGCCCACCCATCTTTTCCACCAATCGCGCAGAAATTGTCAGACCCAGCCCCACACCGCCATGAATTCGCGTCAAAGATCCGTCGCCTTGCGTAAAGACGTCGAAGATCGTTTGCTGTTTCTCGGCCGGTATTCCGGTTCCCGTGTCCGTCACGGAGCAATGCAGGAGGATTCCGTCCCTCAGGGGCATCTCCGCCCCCATTTCAATCGCGATCTCGCCGCGCTCGGTAAACTTAATGGCGTTGCTGATCAAATGACCGATGATTTGCCGCAGCCGCTCCGGGTCTCCGATCACCACGTCCGGCACATCGGGACGCGTGTGGCAGACAATTCTTAGCCCTTTTTCGCGGGCCCGTGGCGCCGTCAGCTCGACAACATCATTAAGAGTATCGCGCAGACAGTACTCGGCGGCTTCCGGCCCCGGTTTTCCTGATTCAATTTCAGAAAAATCCAGCATGTGACTGACCAACGACAGTAAAGAGTCCGCCGAGGATTTCACGACATCCAGATTTTCACGCTGCTCGGAGGTCAGCGCGGAATCCAGAACGAGTTCCGTCATGCCGATAATGCCGTTCAAGGGGGTACGGAGTTCGTGACTGATATTGGCCAGGAATTCACTCTTGGCGCGGCTGGCCGCTTGTGCCGCTTGATTCGCCGCTTTCAATTCCTCTGTTTGCTTGCGCTCGGCGATAATCTCCGCCATCTCCAGGACGTTACGCTTGTACTCCATCTGCGCGACAACCTGCCGGGACAGGGCTTGAAGCGCTTCTTTCTGAGCCGAAGTAAGTTTGCGCGGAACGCGATCGATCACACACAGCGATCCCAGGGCATGGCCGTCCGATGTCGTGAGCTTTGCCCCGGCATAAAAGCGAATCTTCGGGTCAGACGTGACCAGCGGATTGTCTGCGAAGCGGCTGTCGGCAAGCGTATCCTCGACTACCAAAGTGTCGTTCGCCAGGATCGTATGGCCGCAAAAGGAAACGTCACGAGGCGTCTCACTCACGTCTAACCCAACTCTTGCCTTAATCCACTGACGGTCGGAGTCCACCAAGCTGACCAGGGCTATTGGGGTCCCGCAGACGTACGAAGCTAACGCCGCTAAATCGTCGAAGACCGGGTCCGACCTGGTGTCCAGTATTTGATAGCGACGGAGCGCTTCCAGCCTCTCCGCTTCGTTCCCAGGGATGGGCGCACTGATCATGGGATGCCTCCAGGCATGGCGAATCCTTTGCCCTCCACGCTCAAATTGGGCACGCCAGATACCAAAGAGGCGCTCCTGCATGCAACTGCTTCTTCGCCCATGACTTAGACTTGACAGAGCAGTTAGCAAGAGACTGCGGGCACCTGCCGGGGTGATCCGAAATGGAACGATCGCCCTGGGTTTCGGCGATTTGAAAAAGGAGTAGAATATGGCCATGGGATGCAAAGACGGCGAAAACTTGAATGTGATTTGCCCGTGCTGCCAGGCCAAGCTCGTGATTGATCCGATCTTCGGCGCGGTGCTGTCGCACGAGGCTCCCGTGAAGCCCGGGCCCGACGTGGATCTCACCCAGACCGCCACCATCCTTGAAGAACAGCATCGCCAACGCGAAGACAAATTCGCCGATTCGTTCTTCCAGGAGACGCACAAGGAAGACATCCTGGCCAAGAAGTTTGAGGAAGCCATGAAAAAGGCCAAGGACGCTCCGGCCGAAAAGCCCATCCGCGATTTCGACCTCGACTGACAAGGCCGAGTAAACGGTCATCCCGAGGGGAGTGACCCGGTTGTTTCCTCCGCGCCGCTCGCTGGCGCGCCGGGTCATGCAGTCGAGGGATCCCTCTTCGATCTACAAGTCTGCTGGGTTCCGTGATTTCTGCGCTTGGTTCTTGCTCCCTCTTCTACGCTACACTTTCCCTTACAGATGCCACCACGCAAACTCTTTCGCCTGAAACTTCGCTCACGGACGCTGGTCTTGGGCGAACGCACACTCGTAATGGGCGTGCTGAACGTCACGCCGGACAGCTTCTCCGATGGCGGAAAGTTCTTCAGCCTAAAACGCGCCATTGACGGCGCGCTGGCCATGGAACGCGCCGGTGCGGATATCCTCGACATCGGAGCCGAATCCACGCGCCCCGGGTCAGCGGGCATTTCCGCCGCGGAAGAATTGCAGCGCCTGCTTCCGGTGCTCGAAGCATTGCACACGCGCTTGAAAATTCCCATTTCTGTGGACACGCAAAAGGCGGGCGTCGCGGAGATTGCTTTGGGAGCGGGCGCGGCTATTTTGAATGACATCTCCGAGCTGAAAAACGATCCACGCCTGGCCGAAGTCGCGGCAAAATTGGGCGTTCCCCTCGTCCTGATGCACATGCGTGGCACGCCGCGCACAATGCAAAAGCAGCCCTTCGCCAAGAATGTGCTGAAAGACGTGACTGTGGGCCTGCGTCACTCCATCGCCATCGCGCGCCGCGCCGGCGTGCGCCGCTCACAGATCATCCTCGACCCCGGCATCGGCTTCGGCAAGAGCTTCCAGCAGAACTACGAATTGCTGGCTCTGCTGCCCCAACTCGTGAAACTCGGCTATCCCCTGCTGGTGGGCACTTCGCGCAAGGGCTTTCTCGGCGCCACGCTGGCCAGCCGCGGCAAGCCAGCGCCGCCCGAAGCGCGCATCTGGGGCACTGCCGCTACGGTTACAGCGAGCATTCTCGGCGGCGCGCACATCGTTCGCGTGCACGACGTCGCCGAAATGGCGCAGGTCGCCAAAGTCGCCGACGCACTCCGCAAGGCATTCATACCCAAGTAAAGGCAACTTTAGCAGATTGCTGAATAATACAAGCAAATGTCATTCCGAGACCCGTTTGCCTTTTGATTGGGGCGAGGAATCTGCTTTCTCCCGGGTCTTGCGCGAAAAGCAGATCCCTCTCCCGCTTTACGGGATCGGGATGACAAGGAATTTTCGCTTTTCGACGAACCACCTGCACTTCCCTCGCGCATGCGCTTTCTGACTCCGGCTGCGTTATAATTCGCGCGAAACTTCAACGCGCCTCAAAGGAAATCCTTCATGCGAACTCGCGGTCTGATTTTCACTTTCCTGCTTCTTTGCTTCCTTGTTTCGTTTTCTCCGGCTTTTGCCCAACTGCCTCCTGTCAAAACTGACCCGCTCCATCCCGCCCAGGCCATACAGGGCAGTGCCGGCTGTTCCGCAACCGAGAGTTCCGCGTGCGCGCAAGCCGCCGCCAAGATCACGCCTGTGGTGATGGGCGAATCGCCGCTGGAAGAAAATCTGCGCCGCTTAACGGATGAAATCGGCGGGCGCGTCAGCGGTTCACCGGAAATGGCCAAGGCCGTCGATTGGGCAGTCGCCGCATTCCGCGCGGCGGGCGTCGAGGTGCACACTGAAAAATATCTTCTTCCCAAGACGTGGAGCGAAGGCAACACGCGGTTGGAATTGCTCGGCCCGGTGCAATTCCCCGTTTCGTTGGTGTCCGGCGGATTTTCCCCGGCCACGCCGCCCGGCGGCCTCGAAGGCACGCTCATTGATGTGGGCGGCGGCTCGGAAGCCGAATTTGCACGCGCCGGCAGCGCCCTGAAAGGCGCGATTCTGTTTGTCCACACCGAGGTCAGCTATACCTGGCAGGATCTCTTCCACGAATACGAGCAGCCTCCCCCGATTATTGATCGCGCCGTAAAGGCTGGCGCTGCCGCGATCCTCTGGACCAGCCAACGGGAGCGCAAGCTGCTCTACCGGCACACCAATTCGCCGGATGGAAAGATCGAGCCGATCGCGCAGGCAGTTGTCGCGCGGGAAGATGCACTGCGCCTGCAACGCACGGTGGCTGCGTTTCCCGGCAAAGTGCGCGTGCGGCTGACCATGCCCAACAAAATTGGCGGCCCGGTGGACCAGTTCAACGTGGTCGGCGAAATCCGCGGCTACGAGAAGCCCGACGAAATCGTCGTCCTCGGCGCGCATCTCGATTCCTGGGAATTGGGCACCGGTGCGCTGGACAACGGCTGCAACGCCGCGATGGTCGTCGAAGCGGCCCGCGCGATCAAAGCCAGCGGCCTGCTGCCGCGCCGCACCATCCGCTTCATCCTCTTTAGCGGCGAAGAGCAGGGCTTGCTGGGCTCCTGGGCTTATGTGCAAGCGCATCGCGCCGAGATGGATAAGTACCGCGCCGCCGTGGTCTTTGACATGGGCATCGGGCGTGTCACCGGCTATTCCCTCAGCGGCCGCCGCGACATCGAACCCGCTGTGCGCGAAATCCTGCGCCCCTTTGCCGGTTGGGGCGTGGACAATCACACCTACGACGCGGAAACCGGCACCGACCACCTCGATTTTCTTTTGGAAGGCGTGCCCACTCTGGTAGCCAATCAGGAGGTGGCGAATTACCTGCAAAATTATCACGCTGCCTCCGACACCTTCGACAAAGTAGATATTCGCGAACTGAAGTTGAACACCGTGCTCGCCGCGGTCACCGCCTGGGGCATCGCCGATCGCGCCGAACCTATCGGCAAACGCCTCTCCCGCGCGGAAATGGAGACGCTGCTGAAAGAAACGCGACTCGACGAAGAGTTGAAGGCATTCGGTATGTGGGCCGACTGGCAAAGCGGCGCCCGCGGTAGAAAACCCTAGCGGGTCCGCACGCCGCCGCCACAGCGTTCACGCTATACTGAAGTGTGAAGCAAACTTCACCAGAAACAGCGGCGGCGCGGCCAACAGCCGCGCAAAAACAGGGCAAAATCCTGGCGCTCGACTACGGCCGCGCGCGCATTGGCCTCGCCATCGCTGACTCCGAAGCGCGCATCGCCCAGCCTCACGACACCCTCGAACGCGTCAATCGCAATGAAGATGTGCGCCGCCTCCGCGAGTTCGTTCGCGATCACAACGTGCAGCAGATCGTTGTCGGTCTGCCCCTTCGCCTCGACGGCTCGCACGGCGACATGGCCGAAGAAACCACGTGCTTTGCCAACCGCCTCCGCAAACAAATCGGTATCCCCGTCGCCATGATGGACGAGCGACTGACCAGTTGGGAGGCCGAACGCATCCTCGAGGAAGAGCTGGGGCGGCGCATCACCCATGAAACCACGCGCGACGGCAAGCGGAAGCTCCTACGTAACGCGCAGGGAAAATACACGGTGGATGCCATTGCCGCCATGGTGATTTTGCGGGAATATCTGTCGCGGGAGAGTGGCACGGAGGAGCAGACCTAGCGTGAAGGTCCTGGCCATCATTGTTCTTCTGGTATTGCTGGCAGCGGGCGCGGTGGCCGGCTACTTCTGGTATTGCATCGAAAAGCCCTTCGGTACCATTCCTCCGGAAGGCACCTTCGTGCAGATTCCGCACGGAACATCCCGCCGCGCCGCCGCGCGTCTTCTGGAAAAGGACGGCGTGATTCGCAGCGCCATCGCCTTTGAGATTTACGCCCGGCGCCACCCCAAGCGGATGCCGGTTGCCGGAGAATACTTCTTCGACCACCCGCTCAGCGGCAAGGAAGTCTTCTGGAAGCTGGCCAACGGTGAGATCTACCAGCAACCCTTTACCGTGCGCGAAGGCCAGAGCATGTTCGACATCGCCCGCGCACTGGAAGCCGCAAAAATCATGATGGCCGACTATTTCCTGAAAGCCGCCAGCGACCCCGGCTTAATCAGCGACCTTGCGCCGCAGGCCGCCTCCCTCGAAGGATTTCTCTTCCCCGCGACCTACGGGCTTTCCCGCCATCCTGCCGCCTCCGATTTAACGCGCATGATGGTGCGGAAATTCCGTGACGCCATCAAACAGATCAATCCGGAAGGCCCCGCTCCGGGAGTCCCCGCGCGCTTCCATTCCCTGCTTTCCATAGTGACCGTGGCGTCTCTCGTCGAGCGCGAAACGCCCAAGCCCGATGAACGGCCGGTCGTGGCCGGTGTCTATGACCATCGCCTCAAAAAAGGCATGCTCCTCCAGTGTGACCCGACGGTCATTTATGCGCTGGAACAAAACGACAGTTACAGAGGCGCGCTCACGCTCAAGGATTTGCGGTTCAATTCGCCCTACAACACTTATATGCACGCGGGCCTGCCGCCCGGCCCCATCGGCAATCCCGGCGAAGCTTCGCTCCGCGCGGCGCTCAATCCTGAGCCAACCAACTTTCTCTACTTCGTGGCCAACACCCAGGGCGGCCACTTTTTTGCCGCCACACTGGCGGAACACAACAAAAATGTGGCCAAATACCATCGGCTCCTGAATGGCGAACCCGCGGATCCCCCGGAAACCCACGTGAGCCATAAGCGCGCCGCGGGCCCGGCTCACAAAGGCAAACGATGATGGACGATTTGAAAACGAAGAAAAATCTGATCCTGGAAGCGGCCCGCGCGATCGGCGTTCAGAAATGGACTCCCGCGGAGATTGACCAGTTGCGGCGCAAACTGCTCGCCGAACATGGCGAAGCCGGAAAAACAAGTAACGACTATATCGCCGACATCTTGAAAACCATGGGCTGGAAGGTGCAACTCACTGAGCGGGAAGAAGCCGAAGAACGTTTCGAGGAAGAGTTCGAGGATATTTTGCATTTCAAGACGCTGCCCGACGCGGAGGTCAGCCTGACGCGCCTGGATGAGCTGATGCGGCGATTCCGCACGCACGGAGAAGAAGCAGCCGTGCAACGCGTGCTGGAGATTGCCCGGCTCGGGAAGCGCCGCGCGGAGATGATCTCACGCAATCGCAAGGTGGAGGTGCGCAAGCGCGAGGAAAAAAAAGAAATCGCGGAGTGGTTCCGCATCTGGCTGGAAACCCCCGAAGCCTTCTTTGACTGGCTGGACGTGCGCAAAGCCACGCCCGAGTTCCGCGAAAAGTTTGGGGTGATCGAGGAGGAATAGCGTTGGGACCCGAAACAAACGCGCCCGATCTGCCTCCCTATTCCCTCGGCGTGCAGGCCTTGGAGCTCGGCGCCGACACCAGGGCGGTCGGACTGGAGCTCCTGGAAACGCAAAGCCGCGAGCCTTTGCGCGGAAGCGCAGCAGCACCAATCTGGGCCGCCGCCTTCTCCGCCCTCGCGGCCAAGGAAATGCTCCTCCTCGATTTTTTCAGCCACGTGGAGCGTGCGCGCGAATTCTGCAACACGCACGCCATCGCGTATCGTGAGGCGGCCCCACGCTGCCTGGTCGTTCCCTGCCTTTCCACGGAGCAGTTGCGCCAATTGTTCGCGCGCTTTGAAGCGGAAACATTCGGCATGCGCGCCGGGCCTGCCGCACAGAACGCCGACGCTGCGCTCGAAAACAAGCTTTCGCTCCGCGGCCTCGATGCTTATCAGACAGCCTATACCCGCTACACGTTCTGCGCCGTGGTCGAGCCCGAGGATGCTTGGGTGACTCTCTTGAGCGAAGGTCTCTGGCCCAGCGAGGTGATCCGCCGCGTGCGGCCCGCGCTGCAACCCTTCGACGTCTATATCGCACGGCCTCAATGAGCGGCGAGACTGCGCTAAACTAGAGGTGGCCAGCCTGGGCGTTCGTTTGACCGGCCTCCCCATGGTTGTTAAATTGCTCCTTTTAGGTTCAGGACCAGGGAATTCATTGATGCAGCGTGCTTGGAAATGCATGGTTTTGCTGACAGTGTCCGTCGCTGCTTGCGGCTGTAGGGGACATGTCCACCAGATCACCACCGTGCCGGCTGCGCAGCGGCCCGTGGCGAAAGATGCCACCGCGAATGAGCTTTTGGACCGCTACAACGCTCTGGCCCGCGCCGTGCAAACCGTGAACGCAACGGTGGAATTGAAACCCACCGCCGGGTCGAAATACAGCGGCGTGATTGACGAGTATCACGAGGTAAAGGCATTCCTGCAGGCATCGCGGCCCTACAACATTCGCATGATCGGGCAAGTTCCGGTTATCGGGAAAACGGTGTTTGATATGGCCAGTGATGGCCAGAATTTTGAGGTTTCCATTCCATCGAAGAACAAATTCCTGGCCGGGCCGGTTTCTCTCGACCGCCCCTCCAGTAAGCCGATTGAGAATCTGCGTCCCCAGCATCTGGTGGACGCTTTGCTCTGGCCGGAAATCCGCAAGGAAGAAGCCGTCCTATTTGAAGAGTTCAATGACGAGGCGGCGAGGTATTACGTGCTGACGGTGTTGCGCGGCGGCTATCGCACGGAGATCTTGCGAAAAGTGTGGTTTGATCGCGCGGACCTTCACGTCGTGCGTATGGAGACTTTTGGCCCCAAGGGTGTCCTCCTCTCCGATGTGCGCTTCTCGGACTGGCAAGGAGTTGCGGCAACCAACGTGCAATCAGGCACTGCGCCTGTCAGCGAGTATCCGCGGACGATTCGCCTGGAACGCCCTCACGATGAGTATCGCCTGGATATGAGCGTCGAAAAAATCAGTCTGAATGAGCCGCTGGAAGCGGAGCGTTTCAAGCTGGAACCTCCGCCCGGAGAGGAAATCGTGCATCTGGGTGACGCGGCCGAGGACAAGAAACCATGATGTGGCAACTCGTCCTGCGGAATCTGTTTCACCGGCCGATGCGCACGCTGATCGGCGTGATGGCGGTTGCCGTGGAGGTGGCTCTGGTCATCCTCATCGTTGGGCTCACCTCCGGAATACTCCAGGAAACCGCCAAACGCATCGAAGGCATTGGCGCGGACCTCATGGTGCAATCGCCTACCGCGCCGATGCTCATCACCTTCAGCGGCTCTCCCATGCCCATCAAAATCGCGGACAAGCTGGCGGAACTCAAATATGTCCGGGCTGTCGCTCCGGCGCTCTTGCAGTTCAACTCCACGGGCGGCGTAGAGACTGTCTGGGGCATCGATGCCAAATCGTTTCGCGAAGTCTCCAGCGGCTTTGTCTTCCTGCAAGGCCATGATTTGCAGGACCCCGACGACATTCTGGTGGATGATTGGCAAGCCAAAGCCAAGCACGTCAAGGTTGGCGACACCTATAATCTTTTCAATCACAAATGGAACGTTGCGGGCGTCGTGGAGCACGGCAAGGGCGCGCGTTTGTTTGTCCCCATCGCCACCCTGCAGGATCTCGTAGGCGCCCACGATAAAGCTTCCCTCTTCCTCGTAAAATGCTCGCACCCCGATCACACCGAGGACGTCATCGCCGAAATCAAGGATCTTCTTCCCAATTACCCTGTCCGGCCGCTCAAGGAATTCATGACCCTGATGACCTCAACGAATATTCCCGGCCTGGAAACCTTCATCAACGCCATGATCGCCCTCGCCGTTTCCATCGGCCTTCTCGTGATCTTCCTCACCATGTACACCACCGTGCTGGAACGCACCCGCGACATTGGTGTCCTGAAATCCCTAGGTGCCAGCAAGGTCCTGATCGTCCGGGCCCTCCTCACGGAAACCACACTCCTGTGCGTCCTGGGTATTGCGGCCGGCGTAGGACTCAGTTACCTTGTCCGGGCAGGGTTTCTCGCTCTCTTTCCCACGCTTTCGATTCTGATTACGCCGGAATGGGTCCTGCGGGCCGGACTCATTGCCCTGGTTGGGGCCGTGCTTGGCGCAAGCTATCCCGCGTGGCTGGCCAGCCGCAAGGATCCCGTGGAAGCGCTTTCCTACGATTGAGGAACTCTGGAAACTAGGCATAGATGGCAATCACAGTTACAATACGGTCGCTGATGGACGGAAAGCCGGACCCTGAGCGGAAACCCTTGGATCCGATACTCAAGACCGAGAATCTCTGGAAGCTGTATCACGCGGGCAAGGTGGAAGTCCCGGCTCTGCGCGGCGTGAATTTCGACGTGTTGCCCGGCGAATCGGTGGCCGTCATGGGGCCATCCGGCTGTGGCAAATCCTCTCTGCTCTATGTCATCGGCGGCCTCGCACGGGCCTCGCGCGGCAAGGTGCTGGTTGACGGCAACGACCTCACCGCCATGGGCGATGCCGAGCGCACCAAGCTGCGCCGCAGCAAGATCGGCTTCGTTTTCCAGCGTTTCAACCTCTTGCCCACCTTGACAGCCAGGGGCAACATTGCCATCGCGCAGTATATCCATGGCGATGGGTACGATCCGCACCGCTTCGACGTCGTCACGAAAATGCTTGGCCTCGAGGGCCGCCTGCATCACAGGCCCTCGGAGATGTCCGGCGGGGAGCAGCAGCGCGTGGCTATTGCCCGCGCCATCATCAACGAGCCGAAAATTCTGCTGGCCGATGAACCCACCGGCAACCTCGACACAAAGAATTCCGATATCGTGCTGGAAATGCTGCGGCGCCTGAACAAGGACCTGGGGCAGACCATCGTGATGATTACGCACAACCCCGAGGCGACCACTTATTTTGACCGCGTCGTGCACATGCGCGATGGCATCATCGTTGACGGAGTTCCGGCGGACTGATATGGCAGGCCTCGGTCAAATCCTTTCGCGGACGTTCTTCTGGTCCTACGAACGCGGCTCCTGGCAATACGACATTGCCGTAATCCTGATCCTGGTGTTCGTGCTGCTGACGCCGCGGGGATGGTTCCGCGACCAGCCCCAGGTAGGCTTGCCCGCGAACACCAGCCAGGTCGAATTGCTCTCCAAGGAAGGAGAGAAAGAAGTGTATCGCGTGGATGCGCGCGTCCTGGCTCCTCCCGAACGCACCCCGGCCCTGCAGAACGATTTGCACAATGCCCTGCAGAAGGCCACGCCGGACCTGCACGATGGCCGCTTCTCCATCGGCACGATCGAGCCCCAGCGCGATGAAAAAGGCAATGTCGTGGCCTACGAAGTGACCATCCGGCACTGACTGTCGCTCCGCCCGCTGCCCACCGGACCAATTCCTTCTTAACCCCTCGCTCGGGCTGTGCTTCGACGCCGGCTGTGCTACGATTTGACGGGAGCAAGATTCACGCAAGTTCCGCTCCAGGGGTTGCTTTGAGACGATTCCGCCTGCTGTTTTTTGTGCCGTTCCTGGCTGCGTTCGCCGGCTTCCACATTACCCGCGCCGCACAGTCCAGTGGAAAAATCTCCCTCAATTTCGTGCTCTCCATGATGGATAAATCGGCCAAGGATTTTCACAGCCTCACCGCCGATCTCGAGCACATCAAGTACACCGCCGTGGTGAAGGATACTTCCACGGAGACGGGCCAGATTTTCGTGCGCAAGGACGAAAAGATGCGCATCGATTTCCTGAAGCCCGACCAGCGCACCATTCTGCGCGAGGGAGACAATCTGTACATCTACACCCCCAAAATCAGCCGCGTCGAAGAGTACAACATCGGCAAGCACCGCGCCCTGGCAGATCAGTATCTGGCACTGGGCTTCGGCACGAAGGGCGACAATCTCAAGAAAAACTACCAGATCAGTTTAGTGGGCGAAGAAGATCTCGATGGCCATAAGACTGCCGTGATTGATCTGGTGCCAGACTCCGAGGAGATGCGCAATCAGATCACCAAGATCGAAATGTGGGTGGACGAAGCTTCCTGGCTGCCGATACAACAAAAATTCTTTGAAGCAGGCACCGGCGATTACTTCATGTCCCACTACAAAAACGCCCTGAAGAACCTGAAGATTGCCGACAGTAAGTTCAAGCCCGATTGGCCCAAGGGCACCAAGGTTGAAAAGCCCCGCGGCTAGGTTGGCCGCGCGTAGCTTTTACGCTGAAGCGTGCGCCTTCTCCCGTTCCAATAGTTTTTCCTTACGTTGTAAGCCCCAGCGATATCCCGCCAGGCTTCCATCTGTGCGGATTACCCGGTGGCACGGCACAACGATGGAAACCGGATTGGTGGCACAGGCACGCGCCACCGCGCGAACCGATCTCGGCTTGCCCAAGGCGCGCGCCACCTGCGTGTACGTCCGTGTTGTACCCCGCGGAATCTTCTGCAGTTCCTGCCACACGCGGCGCTGAAATGCCGTAGCTTGCACGTCCAGCGGCAAGTCTACGCTCGGCGCATCCCCTTCGATGCGATGGAGAATCTCCCGCAGCCATTGCTCGTTCGTTTCTCGCGTCCGGCGGATCTCCGCGCGCGGATATTCCTTGTGCAGCGCGTCCACCAGTCTTTCCTGATTTTCCCCCAAGTACACGGCAGACACGCCGCGCGGCGTCGCCGCCACCAGCACCTTTCCGAGCGAGGAATTTGCCACGGTGTATCCGATTTGCATGCCTGGTGCTCCTTTTCGATAAGCGGCGGGTGTCATGCCCAGGTGTGTGTTCGTTTTTTCGTAAACCCGGCTCGGGGAGCCATAACCACAAGCGTAAAGCGCGTCGGTAATCTGGCTCCCCGCGCGCAACATTTTCTTGAAGCGCGCCATTCGCGACGCTTGGGCGAATGCCTTCGGCGTCAGCCCGGTCATGCGGCGAAACGCCCGGCGCAGTTTTGCAGGAGAAGCGCCGATCTGAGCCGCCAGCGCATCGAGCCGCACGCTTTCCTCTTCCGAATTGCCCAATGCCTGCGCTGCCTTGGCCACCAACGCGGAGAGCTGCGGCCGTTCTTTCGGGCGGCAACGCTGGCAAGGACGATAACCTTGGTTTTCGGCTTCCTGGGCTGTGCGAAAAAAGACGGCATTCTGCCGCAGCGGCCTGCGCGCCGGGCAAGACGGCCTGCAGTAAATGTGCGTGGAACGCACGGCAAACACAAAGGCTCCATCCGCGCGCGCATCGCGCTGCAGCGTGGCCTGCCAATATCTAGCCGCGGCTTGCGCTGAAATACTTCCCTGTTGCTTGTCCAATTGTGCCGTGTTCATGGCTTAAGACTACCGCGAGCCGCTGTCCGGTTCTATCCGCTTTCTGACGCCAAATTTTGCGCCGCCGCCGGCCAAAAAGAAAGGTGCTAGGGCTCTCCGGGAGCGGGGATCGCTTCATCCGCTTCAATCGGATTCTTGTGCGGCATGGTGATCACCAGGATCACCGCCGTCAAGATCACCGTGCTGGCCAAAATTGTTCGCAAGGTAAGTGCCTCACCGCCCAGAAGCCAGCCAAGAAACAGCGCCACAACGGGATTCACGAAGGCATACGTGGCCACTCGTGCTGCCGTGCCGTGCTTCAGGATATACACATAAGCGCTGAAGCCCAGCGCCGAGCCAAACACCGCCAAATACCCGAGCGCCAGCCACGAGCGCAGCGTCACCTGCGCCAGATGCAGCTCGCGATACTCACCGCTGATTCCGGCGACGACCAGCAGCGCCATACCCGCAAAACCCAACACCAAGCCGGCCAGCAGCCGGGGCGCGAGCCGCCAGGCCAGAACCAATCCACCAAGACCATCCAAAGCGATACCGTCGCCGCCAGCAGCGCCGCAATCCCCGAGGGAATGGTCTTCTCCGCCCAGCTCACCGTGTCATTGCCGCATAGGAGCAGCAGGACACCCGTAACAATCGCCGTGCGCCACTGGGGGGCGTCAAGGTCGGCTTCTCCCTGCTTACACGCCGGAATACGGGGTAAAACACCAGGCGGCCGACCGAAAGATGACGCAATCCAGCCAGCACGAGGGGCGGGAGGCTCTCAACCCCTATCCGGATGGCAAAGAATGTCGAGCCCCACAGGATATAGACCGCAGCGAACGAGGCCAGCAGGAGCGAAGAGGCTCGCGCAGGGGCGGCATTTGCCTTGGGCGGGGCTTTGGGCGTAGCTTCCAGGGTTCCTGCGGACATTTCGAGTCTATCAATCGACGATACGAGGCCATGATGCTATGTCCAGCGCCATATTGGAACGGGGACCGGGAGGAAAACCATCCACAAAGGCCGCCGAGGGAGCTGGTACTATAACTATCTGTTTGATCTTAGGACACTTCCACCTTTTTCCATAGGTTGACTTTCACTGCCCCAAAGTGGGATGTTGGCCTCCTAACAGCTTTTTGGGTCAGTGTCATACCGGGTAATATATCTACTGTAGTTATATTTGTTTGTTCGTCTCTCTGAGGGGCGAGATGGGTGTCAGAAACCGCGCGTTAGCTTGGGACAGTTTGCCTTCGTTGCCGGAGACGGCAGCCCGCTCGGGCGTCTCTCCCGCGTTCCCGGAAACTCTGGAACCTTCGCGGAGACCTGCCCTGCGGGTCATGCCGCTGTTGTGCTCCCCGCAACCTCACCGATTCGTGCGCGTGCCTACCCACGCCGTGGGCGTTTACATCGAGCAGCGCGAATCTCCACGGGCCTCCCTGAAGTTACCCTTGAAGCTGAGAAGCGTCGCCGGTGCGCTTGAGGAGTTCCCGGTTTCGCTCGTAACTCGCGACATCAGCGCGTCCGGCGTTTATTTCCTTTGTCCCAAACCTCTTGAAGCCGGCACGGAAATCGAGCTGGACATCGTTCTGGTCAGCCGCCCGCTGGGCTACGGCAATGTTGTCGTCTCCTCCAAGGCCTGCGTGCGGCGCATCGAACCCGCAAATATGCCCGGTTGGTACGGCATCGCCGCAAGCTTCAGTGATTTTGCGTTCGACCGCGACGATCATATTCCTAATCGCTTCGCCGCGGACTGATCGCCACTCCTTTCCTTTCTCTTCCGTGTGGAAATCTGCAAGCAGGGTTCTGCTATTCTTGGGGAGATGACTGCCCCCCATACACTCGCCGCTGTGCTTTTCGATTGGGACGGCACGCTGATCGATTCCTACCACGCCGATTCCCAGGCTTATCTGGCGCTCTTCCGCGAGATGGGCGTGCCGTGGGGCTTGCCGGAACTCGAGCGCCATTATTCACCCAACTGGTATGTTGTCTATCGCGCGGCAGGGATACCAAACGTTCGCTGGCCGGACGCCGACCGCACCTGGCGCACCTATTATGCAAAACACCGGCCCAAGCTGATGAGCGGTGCGCGCCGCGTCCTCGGCCAACTCGCGCGCCGGCACAAACTGGGCCTGGTTACCAGCGGCGACCGCAACCGGGTGATGGGCCAATTGCGCGGATTTGGATTGCTGCGTATCCTTCGCACGCGCGTCTGCGGCGGCGATCTGGAAGAGAAAAAACCGCATCCCGCACCGTTGCAGATGGCTCTGCGACAGATGGCTATCGAGCCGGCTGAATGCGTCTACGTGGGTGACACCCCGGAAGACGTGGAGATGGCGCGCGCTGCGGGAGTGCGCGCGATTGCCGTGCTGGGACCCTTTCCCACGGAGAAGCGCCTCCGCGCGGTGCGCCCCGAATTCCTGCTGGACGATCTGCGGAAACTGCCGGGATTGTTGCGCGAATTGTATGGCAAAGCGCGGCGTCCGCGCACTCGTTCCTGACGCAACGAAATTGCAGAAGCTACGTCAGGGTTTGGGCGTCTGCGGCGCGTTCGCTGCCGGAGTTGGCGTCTGCGGTGCGTTCGCGTAAGGCGCAGGCGTCTGAGCGGCAGGTACGGCCAACGGCGGAAATGGCTTGAAGTTGATCCACTTGATGGTGACGCGGATCGGGATGTCGCGGTCCTTCAACTTGTAAGTTTCTTCGGCGCGCGCGTAGTCGGGAAACCAGTACTTGCCGTCCACGTTCTCGCGGTAAATCTCGAACATCCCGAAAGGCAAAGTCGGCGGGTGCACGGCGCCCAGATCCGTGACCCATTTGCCGTAGGTCTTCACCACTTCCAGATACTTCTGATCCACCCAGAGGATGCCGTCGAAGAGCGGGTGCTGCCGGTCCAGCACTTTCGGGTGCACCTGAAAGATGTAGCAATCCACTTCGTCCACCTTTTCCGTGCTCAGGTATTGCAGGTCGTATTTGGCCATTTGCCCGAGGGTGACCGGATAGGGAGGAATGCGCGTCAGGTATTGCGCATCTTCCGGCTCGAATTGCAGGTACTGCAGCGTGGATTCCGGAGCGGCGATGGCTTTTTCGTAGAGCTTGCCGTCGCCGGAGCGCACCGCATCGTACGTGGCGTTGTACTCTCCCGTGGGCTTGCCGTCAGGACCAAATTCCTGGATGCGGATCGTCTTCCGGTAGGCGTACTGCGGCCGCGTGGACTGGTAGAGATCTTCCTTTTGCGCGAAGGACTTGATGATTAGCGCGGGCGGCAGCGAGGGCGGCGCTTCAGCCTCCGGCACGCCCACCACCCGGCGGACGCTGTGTTCCGGCGGCGGCGTGAGCGGGCCGGGCGCATTTTCCTGCGCGGGAAGACCACGCGCCGTCAGGAAAAATAAAAATGACAGTACAAGAAAAAACGCCGTGCGCGGTAAGATGATTGTTTGACGGAAGCGATGGCTCTTCATGACTAGTTGGATGCGCGGAGCTTGCAACTGCGCCGCCCGCGGCCCCTGGCATACTGCCAGTGTAACGCAAATCCCAGGGCAGATTGCCGCCGTGAAGGGAATCGCGCGATTCTCAGCGCCGATTTTTCAGGAACCGTGAACCAGGAACTTCATGCGCGACGCTTTTTTGTGACCGGACGGGTGCAAGGCGTGGGCTACCGCGGGTTCGTCGAGCACGTTGCCGGGAAACTCGGCTTGCACGGATATGTGCGCAACTGCCGCGACGGCCGCGTGGAAGTTTTCGCCATGGGCACGCCGGAAAGGCTCGGGCAGCTCCGCGTGGCGCTGGAACGCGGCCCGATGATGTCCGATGTGGATGGGCTGAACGAGGAGCCGGACGTGGTTGATACCCGGTACGCCGGGATTTTCACGATTGAGATAACCATCTAACGGAGAGCTGCAACAATGGACGATCTGAAAAAATTGATTCGCGAAATCCCGGATTACCCAAAGCCGGGAATCCTCTTTTATGACATCACCACGCTCTTGAAAGACAAGAATGGCTTCCGGACCCTCATTGACCGGCTTTGTTCGCACTATGTAGGCCACAAAATTGATCTCGTCGTGGGAATCGAGGCCCGCGGGTTTATTCTTGCGCCCGCCCTCGCCTATAGCCTGAATGCGGGATTCGTTCCCGTGCGCAAGCCGAACAAGTTGCCCGCCAAGACCACGCGGATTTCATACGGGCTCGAGTACGGGACCGACACTTTGGAGATTCACGAAGACGCCGTGCAAAAGGGCCAGAATGTGCTGCTCTGCGACGATCTGCTGGCCACCGGCGGCACCGCCGCTGCCGCGGTTCAGCTCATTCGTTCGCTGGGCGGTAAAGTGGATGGCGCCGCGTTTGCCGTGGAGCTGAGCTTCCTGCATGGCCGCGAAAAACTCCCCGGCCTGGACGTATTTTCCCTGATGCAATACGACAAGTGACGCGGAAAGCGGGCGCTGCGGTGGCGCGCCCCTACTTCTTGTGCGCGCCACGCTGGCGCAGGGCCTCGAAGAGCACCACGCCCGTCGCCACGGAAACATTCAGCGACTTCACCGGGCCGCTGGTCGGCAGCGACACCACAAAATCGCAGCGCTTCCGCGTCAGTTCGTGCAAACCTTTTCCCTCGCTGCCCATCACAATCCCCGTAGGTGACGTGTAATCCACTTCCGTGTAGCTTTGCTTCCCTTCTTCATCGAGCCCCACAAGCCAGTAGCCGGCTTCCTTGAGTTCTTCCATCGCCCGCACCAGGTTAGTGACCTTGGCGATGGGCAGATGCGCGATGGCTCCCGCGGAAGCGCGCGCTACTGTGTCCGTCAGGCCCGCCGCGCGCCGCTCGGGGATGACTACGCCGTGCGCTCCCGCAGCCAGCGCCGTACGAATCACCGCGCCAAGATTGTGCGGATCCTCGACGCCATCCAGCAGCACAATGAGCCCCGCCTGATTCTTGGAGTGATTCGCGTTCGCCAGAATGTCTTCCAGCGTGGACGCCTCGCGCGAGGCTGCAATCGCGACGACACCTTGATGGTCGCGCGAGTTGGCCAGCCGGTCGAGTTGTCCGCGATCCTCGAAGCGCACCGATACGCCGCGCTCCCGGGCAAGCTGGACGATCTCTTCGATGCGCGAATCCTGCCGCCCCTTGGCGATCACAATGCGGTCGAAAGCGCTTCCCGCTTCGAGGGCTTCGCGTACGGCGTGAATGCCGGTGAATCGGTCCATGGAGATAAAGTTTACAGTTTTCAGTGATCAGTTCACAGTCTGCGTCGCGGCCACCGAATAAACCGCGATGACATTGGGCCGTTTGCGCTTAACCACACTCGTCATTCCGAGCGGAGTCCGCGAAGCGAGGAATCCCTCTTCCGCCTTTTTCTACACCGCGAATCTCCGCGCGAAAGCCACGCAGACGAGCTGTCAATCCAGCGCGGCGCAGAATTCCAAGATGCGGGTGCACACGGTTTTCACCGGCACGGCGAACGGCAGCGCGGCGGCTTCGTCCACAAGGAGAATGACGCGGTCGAGTTCGCCCTCGCCAGCCCGCCCGGCAAGTGCCAGCCGGATAAGATGAAACAAGTCGCGGCCGCGTACCTCAAGCGTCTCCTTCAGGTGCGTCACAACCTCCTTGAAGCGGTCCGACGTGAAAGGCTCCGGCTCGAGCAGCAGCAAGGCAAGATGCCGAATGACGTCGCGGGCGGCATAACGGGCAAGGACGGCGTGAGCTTCCGTGGAGCGCAGGATTTCCGCGGCGTCGTAGGTGAACACAAGCCGCAGCAAGCGCTCGAGTCCGATGCGATCTTCCACAAAATGGCCAAGCAGCGCAGCGGCGCGTTCGCAGAAGGCGAGTTGTTCCAGCGAGGGATCGGCCGAGAGCCACTGTTGCTCGCGGAGAATCGCAAGAAGGTCGTCGGCGCGAAAGAGATTTTCGCGCACCGGATGGGGCGAAATGTGATCGGGCGTGGACATTTGGGAATTCTAGCGCAGCCTTGGAGCGCGAGACCTAGCTCGCTCCTTACCGGTGCAATCCAAAATCAGAGCGTCGAGAGCGTGGCGATGACGTGGACAGCGATGGCTTCGCCGCGGCCAACGGCGTCAACGCCCTCATTGGTTTTGGCTTTCAGGTGAATTTTCTCGACGGGGACTCTTAAGGATTTGGCCAGCGCTTCGCGCATCTTCGGGAAATGCGGGCCGAGCTTGGGGCGCTCCAAAATCACCACCGCATCAACGTACTCGATGGTGAAATGCTTTTCGTCCAGGAGCTTTCGGGCGTGCTCGAGAAAGAGCAGGCTGTTCGCGCCCTTCCACTGGGGATCGCTGTCCGGAAAATGCGTCCCGATGTCGCCGAGGCCCGCGGCCCCCAGCAGCGCATCGCAAAGCGCGTGTGCCACCACGTCGCCGTCCGAATGCCCCACTGGGCCTTTCTCGAACGGCACTTCAACCCCCCCAATGATCAGTTTGCGCCCCTCGGCCAAGCGATGCAGGTCATAGCCAATGCCGCAGCGGTAGCTCATGCCTTTTTCTGCTCGGCGTGGAGATAGAAGCGCGCCAGGTCCATGTCCGCGGGCTTGGTGATTTTGATGTTGCGCTCGGAGCCTTGCACAACATAAACGTCGTGGCCCAGGCGCTCCACCAGCCCGGCTTCGTCGGAGGCACTCAGGCCATCCCCTTCCGCCTGCGCGAAGGCTTCCTTCAGCAAGCGTGTCTCGAATACCTGCGGCGTCTGCGCCAGCACGATGCGTTCCCGTGGAACCGTCGCGGTGATCAGCGCCACATCCTCCGGCAGGCTGGCGCGCTTCACTTCCTTCACCGTATCCATTGCCGGGACGCCCAGAATCGCGGCTTTGCAGCGGCGCGCTTCATCAATTACGCGCGTGATTTGCTCCACGGTCACAAACGGCCGCACGGCATCGTGAATTACGACCAGCTCCGTCTCGTCGCCGATCAGCTTCAAAGCTTGCGCGACCGAATCTTGCCGCAGGTCGCCGCCCTTGATTACGCGGACCGGTTGCTTGAATTTCTCTTCGCGGATGCGCGCCTCCAGCCGCTCCACATTGTCCGCGCGCGTGACCACGATAATCTCCGTGATCAACGGGCACGCCGCGATGCGGCGCAGGCTGAGGATGACGATGGGCACGCCATCCAGCTCCAGAAATTGTTTTGGCGTCTCCGCGCCCATACGCGTGCCGAGACCTGCAGCGGGAAGTATTGCAGTGATATGAGTCATAGGATGAAAGCAGTCCGGCTGAAGCGGTGTCTTCGCGGCTTAAGCGCGGGTTGCAGAAAGTCGAGTGTACCTCAAGCGGGCACAGGAAGAGAAACCCCGCGGGCCGAATTTCGACCCGATGAATTGGTGCGCCCGTCCCAGTAATAGAACTACAGAGGATCGCTTTCGGAGCAATGCTTGCGAGCCGTGCTGGCCGCCGCGTCCTGTTAAGAACTCCGGGTTAATCCACGTAAAAACGCGGCACTCGCTGGCTCACCCCCGACAGCAAATCGGAAGTGACCGTGCCGATGCTCCGCGCGATGACGTTGGCCGGATATACTTGCTGGCCCACCGTTCCGTAAACCGTCGCGATGTCCCCCAGCGATGCGTCTGGAATGTCCGTGACGTCCGCCATGGTCACATCCATCGAAATGATGCCCCGCATCGGCGCGCGCTGCCCGCGAATGATCACGCTCCCAAGATTCCCCAAGGAGCGATGGATCCCGTCGCCATACCCGGCCGCCAGTATGGCAATGCGCGAAGGCCGCTGGGCCACCCAACTGGCGTTGTAACCCACGCCATCTCCCGCGGCAATCGAACGCAAATTGATCACTCGCGTGCGCAGGCTCATCACCGGGTGCAGCCGCAAAGCCGCTTCAAATTTTGTGCGCAGCTCCGGAGGATCGAACCCCGGATGATACCCGTACAGCAGGGCGCCAGGCCGCACCATGTCCGCCCAGGTTTCCGGCAATGCCGCGATGGCGGCGCTGTTCGCCAAGTGAAGAATGCCCGGATCGATGCGCAGCGCGCGCAACCGGTCTATGGCCGCATGGAAGCGTTCCATTTGCTGACAGGTCTGCGGGCCGGGGCGGAGATCGCAGAGGACCTCCGAGGAAGCGAAATGCGTGAACACCCCGCCAAGCGAAAGATGCGGGCACTTCGCCAACTGGCGCGCGAAACAATCTATATCGCCGGGCAAAATGCCCAAGCGATTCATGCCCGTATCGATTTTCAACTGGATGGGGACGTTCTTCTTGCGCAGCTTGGCGGCTGCGGCTTCAAAACTCAGCAACTGTTCACAACGATGAATCGCCGGCGTCAGTTTGTGCTCCAGGAGAACTTTCTCTTCGCCGGGCCAGAAGCCGCCGAGCACAAGAATCGGCTTGCGCACGCCGGCTTCGCGAATCTCCACGCCTTCGCCCGAAGAAGCCACGCCAAACCAGTCGGAGCCGTCCTGCTCCAGAGCTTTGGCGGTTTGTGCGCCGCCGTGGCCGTAGCCATTGCCTTTGACGATGCTCAACACTTTGCGCGGCGTCTTGCGTTTCTCCGAAGCGGGATTCACATAATCGCGAATCGCCTGAAAGTTCCTGGCGAGGGCGGAAAGCGAAACCTCCGCCCAGACGGGGCGGCCGATAAAATCAGCGGGATTTTTTTCCACGCGGGGCATGAAATTTCCTGGAGATTCTAGTTTACGGCATTCACGCGCGGCGTCAAAAACACTGCACCAGCCTGCGCGAGAATGACAACAGAGAGGAGAGCACGCGCAGGGCCAACGGGGCGTGCTTATCGTGCGGCGTACCAGTGGGACTCTGTAATTATTGAGCCGAACCAGAGGTGGCTGAATTTAAACGGGTTGCCAGTTGAGGCGCAGGGCTGAAACGGCTCTGCCGAAAACACGCAGACCACGCAAAGGCCCACGGGGCTGTGGGCAGCGTGACGCGCTGTGTGTCACCTTACATCTCGTCGCCGCCCGCAAACTGCGAAAAAGCGTCCGGCGCCGCTTCTTCAAATCGCGTCAGCCGGCTGCGGAACACAAACTTGACCTTGTCGGTGGGCCCATTGCGTTGCTTGGCGATCAGGATATCGGCCATGTCGCGCTCTTCCGGCGTCGCGTTCATGTTGAAGAAATTCGGGCGGTAGATAAACATCACCACGTCGGCGTCCTGTTCGATGGCGCCCGATTCGCGCAGGTCAGAAAGCTGCGGGCCGCGCTCCTCGCGTTCCGGGGCGCGCGTCAACTGGCTGAGAACCAGGACCGGGATCTGCAGCTCTTTCGCCAGGCCTTTGAGCCCGCGGGAAATGCTGGCAACTTCTTCCTGGCGGGAATTGAAGCGCCCGCGCGCGGTGATGAGCTGGAGGTAGTCCACGATGAGGAGGGAGAGGCCTTTGTCCCGCTTCAGCCGCCGTGCCTTTGCGCCAATTTCCAGAACGCTGATGGAACCCGCGTCGTCGATCCACAACGGCGCGGAGGAGATTTGTCCCAGGCCTTCGGTCATGCGCCGCCAATCCTCGCGGCTCAGATGCCCAGAGCGGAATTTGTGGGCGTCCACCTGCGCCACGGAAGCCACCAGGCGCTGCAGCAGCGATTCCTTGGACATCTCCAGGCTGAACACGGCCACCGGCAGCCCTCCCCGGATGGCGATATTCTCCGCCATATTCAGGGCCAGGGCGGTCTTTCCTTGCGACGGCCGCGACGCAAGAATGACCAGTTCCGATGGCTGCAAGCCCGAGAGCAGCTTGTCCAGTTCCCCGTAACCCGTGGAGATGCCGGTAACGCTCTTGCCTTCCCGGAAGATCTTCTCCAGGCGCTCGAAATTGTCGCGGACGATATCCTTAATCGGCAGCAGGCCGGCTTTGACGCGGTCTTCCGCCAGCGCAAAGATGCTCGATTCCGCGTTGTCCAGAATCGTGTCCGCGCCGTCCTCGCCATCGAAGGCGCGCTGCTGGATATTGTGAGTAGCGTGGATCAGGTTGCGCAGCATCGCCTTTTCCTTGACGATCCGCGCGTAGTGCTCCACGTTGGAAACGCGAGGCACGCCGTCCACCAGCGAGGCCAGATACGGCGCGCCGCCCGAGGACTCCAGCTCGCCTCGCCGGTGCAGTTCCTCCGTGAGCGTCACAAGGTCAATGGCGTGCTGCGCCTCTCCCAGCGCCATCATCTGGTTGAAGATGTTGCGATGCTGCGGGATGAAGAAATCGTCGGGCTTCAGCGCTTCGATCGCGGTGTTCAGCGCGTTGTTGTCCAGCAGGATGGCGCCAAGGATGGAGCGCTCCGCATCCAGATTGCTGGGCATGGGGCGTTCGAGAGTGGAATCAGCGGGCATGGAGAGGGGACAAGGCTCCTATTGTTTCGCTTTTCCTTCGCTATAGGTAGCACGATTCCCCTGAGAAGGCAAGTGCGGATTCTTTCACCGGCGGGACAACCCCGTGCGCCGGAGTTCTATCGGGAGTGTGCGCGGATCGCCTGCGCGCGTCAATTGGCGTGCCTGTGCATCGCGAAGGAAATCGTTGCAAAACTTTTTTCGTGGCGTGCCGTGTGATCGGCGTGAATTCCTCGTAGGGGGTCCAGCACTGTTCACCCTGAGTTGCGAAGGGCTGTATCCCATCTCGGCAAGTTCCGTCGTGCTAGGGTACTAGGTCAGTTTGCGGTTATGGAGTCTACCAGGAATTAACTCACCAAACTTTCCAGAACCCCACAACGTGCCATTGGTTTCCATGCTTTTCGAGAGTGACCTGATTTCCCCCGTACCCGTCGTCTGAAAACCAGAGTGAACTAGAAATGCCGTTATCAACGCGGTCGCGCAGTCGCTGGTCCAGAACGCCTTTGTACCTGGGGCCAGAAACTATGTCGTGGAGTTCCTCGCAGGTAGCATTATTTGGAAGAGTAGCTCCGGGTGCTAAGGCAGGAAAATCTCCGCAGGTTCCCGATTTGATAACGTCGAAAAATCGTCGGGCCGCAAGTTCGGGACCACGATTGCGAAAGGGATTAAAGAGCACGAATTTGTGATTCCCGCTGATAGGGCTTCGTGCAAATGGCAGGGGGAGAGTCGTCGGGGCAAAGAACCCGAGCCAAAGGGCGAAAGTGATTGCACAACAAATTGTTACGACAAGATACTTCCGGGAAACTTTCGGCATACAGAGAAGAAGAATATCAACCGTTGCATCGGGTAGCAACAAAATGAAAACGGCGTCTTAGTCCACGTCTCAATAGTCACCTCATGCTTATCCGGTTGTTTC
>DLMH01000008.1 GCA_002478115.1 Candidatus Acidiferrum typicum
GCCGCATCTGGGTTCGCTACAGTCGCGCCTATCCCTGGCAGAATGTTTTCGCCGCAGCCTGGACGGCGCTGCGCTGCTGAACAAAATGTAAAAACAAAACCTTATCGCGCAATCCCAGAAGCAGTCGAAGTCTGCCTGAAAAACGTTTCCAACAGGACTCGGAACGACCAATAGCCCCACAAATAGACAAAAAGCCACTCAGCAGAGAAAACTGACCAACACAAAGCCTGAATCGCTCACTTACCCTGCCCCTCGTGAGAAAAGGCGGCTAGGCAGTGGCCAGAGCTGCGGCGGCTCTGTTTGCGGAGAATTCGGCCAAAGAAATTTCACGCATACGGAACTTCTGAATCTTGCCTGAGCCGGTCATAGGGAAAGAGTCCACGAAGCGCACATAGCGCGGGATCTTGAAATTGGCAATCTGCCCTTTGCAGAAGTTCTTCACGTCTCGTTCCGCCAAGGTGGCGCCACGCTTCAGCTTGACCCAGGCCATGACTTCTTCACCGTATATGGCGTCGGGTATGCCAATCACCTGAACGTCAGCAATGGCTGGGCATGTGTGCAGGAACTCCTCAATCTCGCGGGGATAGATGTTCTCGCCGCCGCGGATGATCATCTCCTTGATACGTCCGGTGATGCGGATGTAGCCATCGTCAGACATTACTCCCAGATCGCCGCTGTGCAGCCAACCATCGGGCTCAATCGCCTCCGCGGTGCTCTTGGAATCGTTGTAATAGCCCTTCATCACCAGATAGCCCCGAGTGCATATCTCTCCAATCATCCCATGCGGGACAATGGCGCCAGTCTTGGGATTGACGATTTTGATTTCAGTGTGGGGAAGCGCTCGGCCCACGCTTGTAACGCGAACTTGCAGGGAATCGCCGGTCCTGGTTTGCGTCATGCCGGGCGACGACTCGGTCAAGCCATAAACGGTTGTCAACTGGCTGCAATGCATTTCGTCAACGACGCGGCGCATTAATTCAATCGGGCAGGATGACCCGGCCATAATTCCGGTGCGCAGCGATGTGAGGTCGAACTCCTGGAACTGTGAATGGTGAAATTCGGCGATAAACATCGTCGGCACGCCGTAAATGGCGGTGCAACGTTCCTCCTGAACTGTCCGCAGCGCCTCGAGCGCATCGAAAGCCTCCGAGGGCAGAACCATGGCCGCGCCGCTGGCCAGGCAGCTCATGTTCGCCAAAACCATGCCGAAGCAATGATAGAAAGGAACCGGAATGCAGACGCTGTCACGCTCGGTCAACTTCATCGTGCTGCTGATGAGCAGGCCATTGTTGACGACGTTGTAGTGGCTGAGCGTGGCGCCCTTGGGGAAGCCGGTCGTGCCGGAGGTGTATTGAATATTGATCGCGTCGTGACACGAGAGACTGGCCTCGCGTTGCCGGAGGCGTTCCATGCTGGTTTGCCCGGCCATGGCCAGCAGGTCTCGCCAGGGCAACATCGAGGGAGGAGCGTCGTCGCCAATGAAGATGACCTTCGAAAGGTGCGGCAATTGGCGGGCTTTGAGAGAGCCGGAACGCCCCTCAGCTAATTGCGGTGCAATGCTAAACAAACTTTCGACGTAATCGCAGTCGTGGAAACCGCGGATGAGAATAAGTGTCTGGCATTCGGACTGCCTCAGCGCGTACTCGAGTTCGTGGGCGCGATACCGAATGTTGAGGTTGACGAGGATGGCGCCGATTTTGGCAGTGGCAAACTGCGTGAGCACCCATTCGGTGCGGTTCGTGGCCCAAATTCCGACGCGATCGCCCTTCTCGATGCCGATGGCCATAAGGGCGCGAGCGAGCCGTTCGACTTCCAGATGAAGCTCCGCCCACGTAAGTCGCTCGTGCGTGTGGCGAATCACAAGAGCGGGCTGGCTAGGGTACGCAGCGGCAGTGCCATCCAGCATGTTTCCGATGCAAAGATGCAACAGGGGTGGTTCTGATTCGCCGCGGGTGTAACTAAGGTCGGACGGCTCGAGGTCGGATTCCAAGGGTCCCTCTTACGGATGCATGCCGTAGCAAACGCGGCAGGATATCGCCCTGTGGCACATCAGTCCAATTAATACTTCTTGCAGCGGCGATAAGAGAGATGAATGGTCCTGGTGCTGTGCCTCATAAAAACTGTGGAATGGGAACAGCTGCCGCTTTATCTTCGGAATCTGCGCATCCATCGCGGAATTTGCGCGTGAACTCATTCGTGGCCGCGTCAAATCCGCGTTGGCCCTAGCAAAATTGCGCGGCAAGGTTCTGGGCAGACCCCCGAGTCAGCGTGGACCGCCTCAGAATTGCCATTCTCCGGGAGCAAGGGCGCTCAAAGGCTGAGATCTGCAGTTTCCTCGGGAGTGTTCCAAGGGGACAGCCTAACGAGCCTTTCTCTCCTTGCCTAAAAACGAAGGTTATGGGCTCGAACTACAGTTGATCCCGGTATTGTTCCAACGCCACTCGGACCAACTGGCTTCGTGTTCGAACGCCAGTTTTGGCGAAGAGTTGCTGCAGAGTAGCTTTGACGGCGGTCTCGGAAATCTGCAGTCGATCCGCGATCTGTTTATTCGCAAGTCCTTCAAAGACAAAAGAAAGCACCTGCCTCTCGCGTTCGGTGAGCTTCGAGCGGCGTTGATCCGGACCTGGCGCTTCTGCTCTTTCCAACGCCCTGCGAAGCAGATCCTGGCCGAACAAAGCCTTTCCCTCCATCGTCTCGCGGATTCCCTGAATTAACAGCGCGGGAGATCCGTGTTTCATGAACACCCCGGAGATTCCTTTTCGGATCAAGGTGGGAACTTCGCTATCGCTCACGTCGGCGGTCACGAGCAGGACCTTGCCGTTGAATTGCGTGTTACGAAGGCCGTCGAGAAAGTTTGTGCCCCTTTCTTGTCCGAGGTCGAGGTCGAGTAACACAATGTCGATTTCCTTGCGTGACTCTAGGATTTGAAGCGCTTCCGTTCCAGAGCTGCAATGAGCAACCACTTCGAGCCCCGGCTCCGACTGCAAGAGTCGCGCGATACTCTCGCGAAAGAGTGTGTGGTCATCGATCAGCAGCAAACGGATATTCTTCTGGCCGGTTTTACTCATCGGGCGATTCTTGCTTATTGATTACTCTATTCAAGTTAACCGCAAAACAACAGCCATAGGTGCGTGGTTCAAACACCAGATCTCCGCCAAAGCTGCGTAAAAGGGCGCGAGAAACATAAAGCCCTAATCCTGTACTATCTGCACCCTGCTGGAATGGCTTAAAGAGACCGTCGGGCGAAGGGATTCCGACGCCAGTATCCTCGAAACGAATCACCACAGAATCGGCTTCAACCGCGCTGCTGATCGTCAATTGCTTTTTGTCTGTTGTCTCCATCGCGCGCTGACTGTTTAACGACAGATTCAGAAAGACCTGTGCCAAACCGTAGCGGTCCCCGGCGACCAATGGCAGCTCGTCATGCAAAAGCCAGGCGATCTCGATTCCAGCCTCGCGGTACGAGGGCTCCATTAGAATGCGCAATTCGTCCAGGACGCTGGACAGTTCGACGGCTTCCCAGTGCTGGTTCGCCGTAGGCTTCAATTCCATTGCGGAAAGTTTTCCAAGGCCCTCGATCAATGTTCCGAGCGCGCGAAAGTCTTCATTATTCTGCAAACCCGGCAGCCGCGAGAGATTCTTGTGGACGATGAGTACGGCGCCGGATAGATTCCGAATTTCGTGCGCGATTGCGCTCATAAGAATCGTCGTGTTCTTCAAGAGGTGATCCAGGCTCAAGTCTTCGCGGTCCCTCAGATCCTCAGAAAGATCAACGATAATCGCGGCCAGCCGGGGTCCGCGAGCGGTCGTATAGGTGGAGAACCACACTGCGGCAAGGAAGGCCTCTCCGTTCTTGCGCTTCCCGCGGCATCGCAGCTCCGTGCGGAATTGCCGGGATCGCTGCGTTTGTACCGCCGCTTGTAATGCTGGAAGAAACTCGCTGATTGGCTGACCCACAATTGGAGTGCTGCCCGGCGCCAAGAGACTCTGGCTGGCTTCATTGGCGAGGAGAATGCTTCCCATAGAATCAATCGTCACAATGGCAACCGGACTACTCTCAACCAACACCTGCAATTGCTCCTCAACTTCCTTGCGCAGCTCGATCTGCGTTTCCACTTCTTTGAGATGTTCCAAGGTTACCTGGCGGTTGCGGATGATTTCAGACGCAAAAAGACCGGTTCCGACAAATCCAGTGGAAGCCATCAAAAGCCGGGTGACTGCTTCATTCGGGGGGAGTTCGCTAAACAATTCCTGGAGAACGGCGCAGACCAGAGCAACAAGTGTGATCTGCCATCGTGGAAGAAAGCCCGCGACCAATAGAATGGGAAACAAGTACAGGAACCCGATGGAAATGAATGGCTTGGTCTGCCAATCAACCACCGCGATCGCAACTATCAAAACCGCGGCAGCGACTAACAGTCGCTTGCGGTTGTGCTCCGAAAAGATTGAGGAAAAATCCATGGCGAATCTCCGCGAAACCCTCACAGCAGCAGCCGGATCACCTTCCTCAGTGTAGGCGAAAAAGCTGAAAGATAACCTGCGCCAAGCCAAAAGATAGGTCCTCGTGGTCAAAAGATAGGCCCGCCTGCCCTCAAGATAGGTCTCTGCCGCAGAGCCTGATGCTCTATAAATGCCATTCACAGTTCTCAGAGCCTCACTCGTAAGAAGACGCGCTGCGGCTCCGAACAGTGAGAATCAAAGAATGAACTTGGGCTGAGATATGCGGCTGTTCCTCAGCCAACACCCGAATCGCGCTTGCCAAGCCCTGCCCGAGCGCCAGCGCAGGCGGGAACTCCGGCTAGAGCGTGCGCGGGATGCGGCCAGGATCGCCATCTCTGACCGGGCCGGTTGGCTGCACGAATTTCTTTTCAATTTGCGGATGGAGTTCGAGCAGACGCTTTAGAAAAAGGCGGTGAAGCGGTAAATGATTCGCAAAGTGGTCGATTTCGCCTTGCAGAATCGCTTTCTTGTCCTCTCCGTAGCGTTTCTGCTGCTTATTTGGGGTGCGATTTCGTTTCATCAACTTCCGGTCGAAGCGTACCCGGACGTTGCGGACAACTATGTAGAGATCATCACGCAGTGGCCAGGGATTTCCGCCGAACAAATCGAGCAGCAGGTCACCATCCCGCTCGAAACGGTGATGAACGGAATTCCGCACGTAACGCACTTGCGGTCGTTCTCGCTGTTCGGGCTCTCGGACATTAAGCTGATTTTCGATGATGAGGAAGAGAACGCCTGGAACCGCGAGAGGGTTCTCGAGCGGCTTTCGCAAGTCAGTTTGCCGCCGGGCGTCTTGCCAAGCATGGGCACGGACTGGAGCCCCGTGGGGCAAATCTACTTCTTCACGTTGCACAGCACAAATCCGCAATATGACGTCATGGAGTTGAAGTCCATCGAAGACTGGGTGGTCGAGAAGAATTTAAAGGCCGTCCCGGATATCGTCGACGTTGCCAGTTTCGGCGGACCGACCCGAGAGTATCAAGTTCGCGTTGACCCCAATAAATTGATCTCTTATGGTCTGAGCCTGGCTCAAGTCGAGCAGCAACTCACGAACAACAACGTGAATGCCGGAGGCAGCTTCGTGGAAGCCGGTCTGCAGCAAATCAACGTTCGCGAAGTGGGACTCGTCAGAAACGTGCAGGATATCGAGAACACGGTAGTCGTAACCAAGAGCGGCACGCCCATCCGTGTGAAGGACATCGCGGTAGTTTCGCAAGGCCCGAAGATCCGCCTTGGCCAGTTCGCGCGGGCGATTCACCGCGAAGACGGAAAGATCATCGACAACGACGATGTGGTTTCGGCCTGGGTGCCCATGCGAAAGGGCGCCGATGCGGAGAAGGCCCTCGAAGGACTGCACAAAAAAGTAAAAGAACTGAACGATCACATTTTGCCTCCCGGCGTGAAGATCGTTCCGTTCATTGACCGCAGCGATTTGCTGCACTTCACGACACATACGGTGCTGCACAACCTTACGGAGGGCATCGTCCTGGTCGTCATCATCCTCTTCCTATTTCTGGGGAATGCTCGCGGGGCAATCATCGTCGCACTGACCATTCCCTTTTCGTTGTTGTTCGCCGCTACGTGCCTCCGGCTCAAGGGCATTCCCGCTAACCTGCTGTCTCTTGGCGCGCTCGATTTCGGGATGGTCGTGGATGGTGCTGTGGTGATGGTCGAAAACATCATCCGCCATTTGGGCCACCCGGAAAACTCCTACAAGACACCGATGGAGCGCATCCGCGATGCGGCGCATGAGGTGCAGCGCCCAGTCTTCTACGCGATCGCCATTATTATCACCGCGTACCTGCCGATTTTCACGTTGCAACGCGTCGAAGGGCGCTTGTTCAAACCCATGGCCTGGACCGTGGCATTTGCTCTGTTGGGCGCCTTGCTATTCTCGATGCTCGTCGCGCCGGTGCTTTCAAGTTTTTTCTTCCCCAAAGGAGCACGCGAGTGGCACAACCCAGTGATGGAGTTGCTGAAAAGGCTCTATCGCGACGCGGTGAAGTGGGCCATCGTGCATCGCCTCATAACCGTGGGCATCGCGGTCTTTGGTTTGCTTCTCGCCATATATCTTTCGGTGGGCGGCGTCATCGGTTCCGAGTTCCTCCCGCACCTGGACGAAGGAGCTCTTTGGGTGCGCGGCACTCTCGCTCCCAGCACCGGACCGAGCGAAGGAATCCGGTTGTCGAACCAGTCCCGAATCGTACTTTGCGCTTTTCCTGAGGTTACCGAATGCACCAGTCAAACGGGGCGTCCGGACGACGGCACGGATACAACCGGCTTTTTCAACACCGAATACTACGTCGGCCTGAAGCCGAAGGAACAATGGCGTCCTGTATTCCACGAGGACAAGGAAGAAGTGATCGCGGCCATGAACCGGGAACTGGAGAAAATCCCGGGCGTAATCTGGGGTTTTTCTCAGCCCATCGAAGACAACATGGAAGAGGCGGTCAGTGGGGTTAAGGGCGAACTGGCCACAAAGGTCTATGGCGATGACTTGAAGACGCTCGAGGAAAAGGCTAATCAGATCGTGAGTATCATGCGCGGGGTCAAGGGAATCGAAGATCTCGGAGCCTTTCAAGTTCTTGGCCAACCCAACCTGAACATAACCGTGGATCGTCAACAGGCCGCCCGCTATCAGGTCAACATTGCCGACATCCAGGATGCCATCCAAACCGCAGTGGGCGGTAACGCGCTGACCCAAGTCCTGCAGGGTGAGCAGCGGTACGACCTGGTATTGCGCTATTTACCCCAGTACCGTGACACAAAGGAAGCCATTGAAAACATTCGTCTGCTATCTCCATCCGGTGAACGCGTCTCTCTCGCGCAGCTCTGCAAAATCGAAGAACGGGACGGCGCTTCTGAAATCTACCGTGAGGGAAACCAGCGTTATATTGCCATCAAGTACAGCGTGCGCGGGCGCGACCTCGGCGGCGCTGTCGAGGAAGCGATTAAGAAGGTAAGCGCACAGGTTCAATTGCCGCGTGGATACCATATCGATTGGGAGGGTGAATACGAAAGTGAAGAGCGCGCCAAGGAGCGGCTTTCCGTCATTGTGCCACTGACCATCCTGCTGATTTTTATCATTCTCTACTCGATGTTCCGCTCGTTCAAATGGGCTTTGCTTATCCTCGCCAACGTGGCGCTGGCGCGCGTCGGCGGGCTGCTGGCCCTTTTGATCACTGGCACGCACTTCAGCGTGTCTTCCGGCGTAGGCTTCTTGGCGCTTTTCGGCGTTTCGGTGCAAACCGGCGTGATCATGCTGGAGTACATCAATCAACTGCGCGCGAAGGGAAATTCGATCGAGGAATCGGCAATTGAGGGTGCCGTTCTTCGGCTGCGGCCGATTATGATGACCATGCTAGTCGCCACGTTTGGATTGTTACCCGCCGCACTGTCACACGCTATTGGTTCCGACTCGCAGCGGCCCTTTGCCATTGTCATCGTCGGCGGTCTCATCTCCGACCTGGTTATGAGCATCTTCTTGTTGCCAACGCTGTATGTCTGGGTCTCCAGAGCGGGTGACAACCTCCCCGAACCAGAGCAGGGCTTCGCGGAGAACGCGTAGACGTATCCCGTTTGGACGTCCTGAACCGAATTTCTGGTTACTGCGCGATAGAAGCGCGCACAAATCGGAAACTGATGTTCTCCCTGCAGAAAGGTTTCCGTTCGCGCAATCACATCTACCTCGCCCGAACGGGAGTAAACTGGACCTGTACGCGAGGCTGCCATGGACAAACCGCGCCACCCTCTAGTCATTCGACCCTGGAAAATCCAGCAACCTAAGAAGACCAGGCTTAACACGCCGCCCATCGCCGATCGCCGCCGATGGCGCACGGGTAAGCCCGGTGCGGCGAAGCACGGCTGAGGACCAGAGCGCGCAGCTTTTCCCATTCTCATTATGTTTCCTTTGCACAATGGAACGGTCTGCGGCGCTCTGCCTCGCCTTGCTGAAGACCATACGGAAAGCGGTTGGGCGGTCCTCTGCTATGCCGTCAGCAGGGGAGATATAGCCCTGCAAATGCCTCCGAAGGTGGTAGCTTGGCAGCAGGCCGGGTGGAATCGTTTATGATGGTGGCAGGGCGAAATTCATGTGGGAAATTTTGCGTTGATTCACCCACCCATCGGCGCGGTGGTTTGACAGCCACACCCGCGCCATCTTGCTACTGCGAGGGGGATGCGCCGCGCGACTTTCTCTCTCGTATCTGCAAAGGCGATGCGGCCATACCAGGAGGAATACCATGACGATCCGTCTCGACGGCAGCAGCCTGACCATAGAAGCCGTGGTGCGCGTGGCGCGCCACGCTGAAAAAATGGAACTGACGCCCGAGGCGCTCGGCCGCATCAACACCTGCCGCGGCATGTTGGAGAAAAAGATCCAGGCCCACGAAACCATGTATGGCGTGAACACGGGCATCGGCGAGTTCTCCGAAGTGGTCCTGAATGACGAACAGGTAAAAGAGTTCCAGAAATACCTCATCTACAATCACGCGGCGGGCATTGGAGAGCCGGCGCCCGTGGAGCACGTCCGCGCGGCCATGCTGAGCCGCGTGAATGTGCACGCCAAAGGCTTCTCGGGGTGTCGGCCGGAGATTCCGCTCACCTACATCGCCATGCTTAACGCGGGCGTGACGCCCGTCGTGTGTGAGAAGGGAAGTGTGGGTGCTTGCGGCGACCTGGCACCCATGGCGCAGTGCGCCCTGTCACTCATGGGCGAGGGCGAGGCCTTCTATCAGGGCCAGCGAATGGCCACCCAGCAGGCCTTGGACAAGGCAGGCATCCCGGTGCCCGGCCTCAAGGCCCGCGACGGCCTTGCGGCTATCAATGGGAGCAACCTAATTACGGGCATGGCGTGCTTGGAGCTCTACGACGCGGAGCGCTGGGTGACTCAGGCGGAGATTGCCGCAGCCATGACGCTGGAGGCGCTCCTGGCCAACATGCGGCCTTACGAGGCCAAGCTCCACGAGCTGCGCGGCTTCCGGGGCGCGCAAACCGTGGCGGCAAACCTTCGAACCGTCATCGCGGGCTCGGACCTGGTCACGGGCAAGCTCAAGGTGAAGGTGCAGGACGCCTACTCCATGCGCTCCACACCGCAGGTCATCGGCGCCCTGCGTGACTTGCTCGCCTACGCCCGCAAGCAGGTGGAGACGGAACTCAACGGCGTGGCCGACAACCCCATTTTCGTGGCGGAGGAGAACAAGGTCTACACGGGCGCTAATTTTCAAGGCACGCCCGTGAGCCTGCCCCTGGACGTGGTGGGCGCGGGCGTGACCATGGTGAGCGTCCTCAGCGAGCGGCGCCTCAACCGTCTCCTCAACCCCGCCCTCTCCGTGGGCCTGCCGGCCTTCCTCACCAAGGGTGCCGGGATGTTTTCGGGCCACATGCTCAGCCAGTACACCGCCGACATGCTCATCGTCGAGCAGCGTATCCTTTCCGCCCCTAGCTACGTCCAGTCCATCCCCGCCGCCGCGGACCAGGAAGATTTCGTCTCCATGGGCATGAACGGGGCCCTCAAGACAAGGCAGATCCTGGAGAACGCCAACGGCGTCCTGGCCATCGAGTTCATCGCCGCCGCTCAGGGCCTGGACTTTCGCGAGTTCACGCCGGGCAAAGGCACGCTGGCCGCCAAGTCTGCCGTGCGCAAGGTCGTCGAGCACCTGGACGCGGACCGGCCGCTCTTCAGAGACCACAACGCCATGACCGCCGCGGTCAAGGCCTGCGCCGTACTCGACGCCGTCACCGCCGAGGTCGGCGAGCTGAAAAATTCCTGGTAGGGAGGAGACTCGCTACCAAGACACCATGGAAATATTTAAGCCATTGTCTTGATCAGAATATTCCCGTTGATTTTCCTGGGTGTCTTGGTGGTGGTATTTTTTCTTTCCCGGCGCAGCATGCCGGAAATGCCGTGGGCGATCCTGGAAAAAATCGAGGCGCTGGAGCGGAAACGATGGGCACTTCAGTCAAGAAAACGGCGAGCCGTGAGCGGCTCGTCACCGCACTGCATCACAAGGAACCAGACCGCATCCCGATTGATTTCGGAGGAACCGCCGTCAGCGGCGTGCACGCCAGTTGCGTGGCCGCACTGCGAGACCACTACGGGCTCGAGAAGCGGCCCGTACGCATTCATGAACCATTTCAAATGCTGGGGCTGGTGGAAGATGATATGCGGGATGCCATGGGTCTTGATGTCTTCGGCGTCTTTCCCCGAAAGACCATGTTCGGGTTTCCGGCAGAGAACTGGAAGTCCTGGCAGTTCAACGGACTCGAAGTGCTGGTTCCGGAGGCCTTCAATACAACGGTCGACAGGAATGGCGACACCTTTATCTATCCGGAAGGTGACACGACGGCTCCTGCCAGTGGACGCATGCCGCGAGGCGGCTACTTCTTCGACGCCATCGTACGACAGCCGCCGATCGATGAAGAGAAGCTGAATCCTGAAGACAACCTGGAGGAGTTTGCACCCATCTCGCAGGAAGATCTCGATCATCTTGTGCACTCGGTGCGGCAAGCAGCGGCGACTGGTTGTGCTGTGATTGCCTCATTCGGCGGGACGGCGTTCGGTGATATCGCGCTCGTCCCAGCGCCATCTCTCAAGTACCCCAAAGGGATACGCGACATCGCGGAGTGGTATATCTCCACCAGCAGCCGTCAAGACTACATACACAAGATCTTTGAACGCCAATGTGAGATCGCCCTCAAGAACCTCGAGCGTATTTACGCCGCGGTCGGCGACACCGTGGATGCGGTGTTCCTTTGCGGTACGGATTTCGGCACGCAGACTTCTGCATTCTGCTCAGTGAAAACCTTCCGCGCGCTGTACTTCCCTTACTACAAACAACTCAACGACTGGGTTCATTCCCATACACTCTGGAAAACGTTCAAACATTCTTGCGGCTCCGTCGCGAGGTTCATACCGTCCTTTATCGAGGCCGGCTTTGACATTCTCAACCCTGTGCAGTGCTCGGCGGCTGGAATGGAGCCTCAACAGTTGAAAGCGAACTTTGGAGACAAGTTGGTCTTCTGGGGCGGGGGCGTGGACACGCAGAAGGTTTTGCCATTCGGCACACCTGCTGAAGTTCGCGAGCAGGTTTTGCGGAGATGCGAGATTTTCGCTCCCGGTGGGGGTTTCGTCTTCAACACCATTCACAACATACAGGCGGCGACCCCAGTCGAAAATATCGTTGCCATGATCGATGCGGTAAAGGAATCTGGAAGCTACAGATAAGAAATTGAGGAGTCTTCCTGGCGCCAGAGACTAACTCAACCTTGCCCGCCATAGCAATCAATCGGCGTGGCCAGGGATGCAACGGCAATACCAAGAAATCATCGAACGCGTAAGTGGGAAGGAGCAAAGATGGCAGACCTGAAGCAGCTTCATGATGCAATCGTGAACGGTAACTCAAAGAAAGCGGTCGCCATTACGCAACAGGCGATCGCAGAACAGATGGACCCTGGCGAGTTGATTTCCAGCACGATGATCCCGGCGATGGCCGAGGTGGGGCGTCTTTTTGAGTGTGAGGAGTACTTCGTTCCGGAATTGCTCCTTTCGGGTCGTGCAATGAAGGGAGCATTGGATCTGTTGCGCCCTTTACTGTCTGCTTCTGGCGCACAATCGGCGGGACGCGTGGTCATCGGAACGGTGAAGGGCGACCTCCACGACATCGGCAAGAATCTGGTCGTGTCCATGCTCGAAGGTGGCGGGTTTGAAGTGATCGACGTTGGCGCCGACGTGCCGCCGGAGAAGTTCATTGCGGCATTAAAGGATACGAGCGCCAGCATCCTGGCCCTCTCCGCTCTGCTGACGGTGACCATGCCCTCCATGAAGACCACGATCGAAGCCTTGAAGGCGGCGGGCATTCGCGAGAAAGTCAAAGTGATGATTGGTGGCGCACCTGTGACCCAGGAATTTGCCAACGAGATCGGCGCCGACGGCTACAGCGAGAATGCGAACTCGGCGGTAGCTTTGGCCCGTCGGTTAATGGCTTCAGTGTAAAACTGTGGCTCGGCCCGGCGATTGCTGAGGTACTTAGATGCAACCTGCCGAGCGGGGTTCTTATACCTGGTTCCCTGTGCGAGCAATCGGGAATTAGACCGCAACCGGGTTTCATATTCAATCCTCATCGTAGACAGTTCACCTGCCCCCGTGACCGGCAGTACGTTATGCACTATTTCCGGAGTGCCCAGGCGAGGCCGTCCGGCTGCTTGCCAACCGGAATTTTCCCGGTCATTTCTAATGCCTTCACATCGATCACTGCAACGTAATCATCGGGTGTGCAGGCAACATACGCGCGCAATCCGTCAGGCTGTATCAAAATGCCCGCGGCGCCGCGTCCGATCTTCACGCGCTTCACATCCTTGCGAGTGGCAGCGTCGATTACAACCAGGTCCGGGCCGCCCAATGTGGATACAAACACCAGTTTTCCGTCCGGTGTGAATTTCAACCGGTTCGCGCCCCTTACGTTGGCATCGAGCGTCTGGACCACCTTTTTGTTCGCCAGTTCAATGATGGAAATCGTGCCGTCTTGAGCGTTTGCGACCCAAATCTCCTTGCCGTCAGGAGAAACATCAAAGCCCTCCGAACCGTTTCCCACCGGGATCACGGTCTCGGTCCAATTGGTCCGCGGAGGGCCCATTGGGCCTCCCGGGCCACTTGGCATTCCGGGTCCCGGGGGTGGAGGCGGCGGTCCGCCCGGACCGGGCCCGAAACCGCGTCCAGGGCCATTGGCTTTTTCAATCACAGTCATCGTCGCGGAACTCACATTCGAAGTGATCATCCGATTCATGTCGGGGAAGACGTAAATCATGTGAGTTCTTTCTTGACCGGTCCCCAGCACCCAGTCGATCGTCTTGGTTGCCGGATCGTAGCTGCCGATCACTTTGGCTCCCTCCGCGGTGAACCAGAGTTTCCCTCCAACAAACGTTAGGCCATGAGGCCCGCGCAGCGCGCCAAGGTCGATTACGGGCAATGTTTTTTGATTCACCAGATCGACAACGGTAATCGTATTGTACGATCCGCCGCCGTAGTTTGAAATGTAAGCGAATTTTCCGTCCGCGGAGGCGATGACCTCGTGCGGGTCGGGTCCCGCGGGAACCCGGCCCACAATGGTTTGCGTTGCGGGATCAACGATGAACATGGTCTGGTCGGTTTTGGCCAGCACCAGCAGAGCAGTTGGCGACGTCTCCGCTGCGTTCAGCAGCGCCGCGCCACTGCAAAGCAGTACAGAGAAAACAAAGGCAAAAGTTCGTCTGGATGCCATATATGATTAGCCCCTCTGAGGCAAAGATGGTATCACTCCAAACAACGAATTGCCCTGGTTTGGAAGGCCGCACATCAAGTCGAAGGAGGCGGCATGCCGGCGGGTTTCAATCGCGAAGAGAATCTGGAAAGAGCGCTGTACGCAGGGGAATTGCTGAAAGCAGATCGCCAGTGAGAACGGACGCCGGGATCAGTAATCGGCCGGAAGTCCTTGTAACTGCTCCATGGTGAGCACCGGGCCTTCTTTGCAGACGTAGATGGGTCCAACGTTGCATCGCCCGCACTTGCCGATGCCGCACTTCATGCGATTCTCGATACTGGTGTAAACCGACGCAGGCTTGACGCCCATCTTATCGAGGATCGGCAGTGTGTTCTTGATCATGATGGGCGGGCCGATCACGAGGACCACGGGATCCTTTGCAGCCACCTGGGCGCGCTCGAACACGTGCGGCACGAAGCCGATCTCGCCTTTCCAATCCGGTGTCTCGCCGCCAGGGTCAACGCAGCGGATGATCCGCACGCGCTCGGACTTCGACCATTCATCCAATTCGTCCAGGAACACCAGGTCGGCCACCGTGCGCGCGCCATAAACGACCGTGATTTCGCCATAATCGGCGCGATTCTCCAGCGCGTACCACACGGCGCAGCGGATGGGAGGCATGGCAATCCCGCCGCCCAGAAAAATCAGGTCCCGCCCCTTCCAGGCTTCCATTGGGTAGCCGTTGCCGTACGGTCCGCGGAAGCCGACTACATCCTTTTCTTCTATTTTCCAGAGTGCTTCGGTCACCCGGCCAACCTTGCGGAAACAGAATTCAATGTGATCTTTCCAGTTTGAGCTCGAGCAGATGTTGAAAGTGGACTCGCCATAGCCGAACGCGGAGAAGATGCCGAACTGCCCGACTCGAAACGAAAAGTCGCGCGCCCGTCCGGAATCGAGAAAGCGCAGCGACACGGACTTCACATCCGGCGTCTCCTGGCGGATGCGCGTCACTTCCATCAGGTCGGGCTTGTAGACGTTATCCATGGTTAATCTCGGTCGCCACGCTCAGCACGCCCAGCCCCACCGGGCAATTGCGTGTGCAGTTGCCGCAGCCGGTGCAGAGAATCTCCCCGAATTTCTCCGGATAGATTGCGAACTTGTGCAGGATGCGCTGCCGCTGCCGAGCCGGCTGCGCAGGGCGCGGGTTATGCCCCGACGCGTGCGCCGTGAACGTGGAGAACTGGCACGAATCCCATGTCTTCACGCGTGCGTTGCCCGCCGCGGACCCGGCATCCACGATATCGAAGCAGTGGCAAGCCGGGCACGAAAATGCGCAGGTGCCGCAGCCGATGCAAGTGAGCGCATGTTCGTTCCAGAAGGGATCCTCGAAATGCGTGGTGACAAACGCGCGCACCGCCTGCGCATCGAATCGTTTCTCCGGGCCTGTAATCGCCTTGCCCGTGCGCTCCGATTTCTCCGTCTTGCCGTCGAATAGCGCGTGACCCTTCTCCGTGGCGCACCGCACCTCGTATTGGCCGTTTCCCAATGCAAACAGGATGGCGTCCGAACCACGGTCCGAGCCGGGATCGAGCCCCACGGACGTGCAAAAGCAGTTTTCGTCGTGCGCGCTGCAGGCCAGCGTAACCACCGTGGTGGCGGCGCGCCGGCGATTGTAAAACTCGTCATGGAAATCCCAGTTGAACACGTGATCCAGAATCGGCAATGCGGCGGCGTCGCACGGCCGCGCGGCGATGATCACTTGCGCGGGTTCCGGCGAATCGTTTTCTATAAGCTCAATGCTGTTTCCGCGAATCTTGTATCCGTACAACTTCTCCGCCTTCGGGAAGAGGAAGTCCTTGATGGAGTTCGAGGGACGCTGAAAGCCTTCCAGCAGCAGGTCGTCCCCTGATCGCAGCACGCGATAGAGTACGAGATCCGGCTTTACGCGCGCGGGTCCCGCGACGCTCTTGCCTCCGGCGATCCATTCGGCGGCGAGCGCACGCAGCGCGGATTGGGAAATGATCTCGCTCACCGGATAAAGGCCTCCGTATCATGCAGCGTGTACGATCCAATCACGGGCTCCGCCTTGGGGTCCATGCCGGCTTCGTAGCCGAAGTTCTTTTGCGCGGCGATGTGCAGCGAAATGTTCAGCAAAGCCAGGTCAATGCCCGCCGGGCACGCGCGCGAACATTCGCCGCATCCCACGCAACGTCCCGCCAGATGAAAGGCCCGCGCGATGTGCCACGCAAAGTTTCCTTTCGTGCTCGGCGCAGGGTCAATCGACATGGGCCGGTTCTTGTCCACGATGCACCGCTCGCAATAGCACATCGGGCAGACCTGCCGGCACGCATAGCACTTCACGCAGCGGTTAAACTCATCGCTCCAGAACGCCATGCGCTCCACAGGCGGCATGGCCATCAGTGCGGCCAAGCGGTTTGGCGACGGACTGGATTGTGGCTCCGGACCCGCAGCCACACCAAGGGTCACATCCACGAAACGCGGTGTGCGCGCGGTGCAGTGCGCGCACTTGGGCTGGCCCACGCCCTCGCAGGCCATGCCGATGACATGCGCGTCTTTGCGCTCGAACTGCGCTTCCTTTTCCAGCTCAACGAGCGATTTCTCGTCGCACGGCTTTACGATGACGGCCGCTTTCCCCAGTGCCTTGATCTCTTTCCGCTTCAAATACGCGGTGAGGTTGCTGAAGCAGCGGTTGTTCCAAACCAGGCGGTCCGCATCCTCGGGACGCGTCACCACAACAGGCCCGCGCGCGCCATAGCCGATCACCACCTTCACGGTTCCCTCGGACAACAGTTTGTGGCAAACCTCGCGCAGTTCGCTCTCGGCCGCAAAACTCTTTGCCCCGGGCGAGGCAGTCTCAGGCGCTGGAACATCCGGGAACGCTCCCGTGGCGTACAATTCCTTGTACGGCCCAAGCTTCCTCGTCTGCTCAGTGAACTCAGTCACCACTTGCTGCCATTTCCTGCCCTCGGCCGCCGAAATCCACGCGAACTCAATCCGACGCAAGTCAATGCCGAGCGTGTCCAGGAGTTCCCGGAACAATATCCAGCGGCGCCGGGCGTGATAGTTGCCCGCCGTGTAGTGGCAATCGCCGGGGTGGCAGCCGGAGACCAGCACGCCATCGGCGCCCACTTCCAGCGCTTTGATAATTAGGTTGAAATCGATTCGCCCGGTGCAGGGAAGGCGAATGATCCGCACGTTTGGGGGATACTCGAGTCGTGCGGTTCCCGCCAGATCGGCGCCCAGGTACGTGCACCAGTTGCACACGTAGGCGACGATCTTCGGCTCGAATTGAGGCGCCGCGCTCATGCCAGGCTCTCCACCATCGCGTACACCTGCTGGTCCGTGAATCCCTGCAGGTCCGCGCTCTTCGACGGACAGACGGAAACGCAGGTGCCGCAACCCATGCACAACCCCGGATTCACCCTGGCCGTGTTCTTGATGAACGCGCCCCTGGGTGTGCGGAGTTCCGCGCGGTCAATCGCGTGATAGGGGCAGGTGCGAATGCACGTGAAGCACGCAGCGCAAGTTTGTTCGTTAATCGCGGCGATTTCCGGCTCGCGCGTAAGCTCGTCGGCCGCCAGCATCACCTGCACCTTGCTCGCCGCGGCGGATGCCTGCGCCACGGCTTCAGGGATGTCCTTGGGGCTGTGGCACGCGCCGGCGATGAAGATTCCCGCCGTGTTGGTTTCCACGGGGCGCAACTTCGGATGGGATTCCATCAGGAAGCCAAACTCGTCGTAGCCGATATTCAGCTTCTGCGCCAGCTCTTCGATGCCATCCGCTGGCCGCATGGCGGCAGCGAGCACCACCATGTCCGCCTCGATCGTTACGGGTATTCCCGCCAGCGTATCGGCGCCGCGCACGATGAGCTTGCCATGCTCTTGCGTTATCTTTGAAACCCGCCCGCGATAATACCGGGCGCCATCCTGCTCGATGGCGCGGCGCACGAATTCGTCGTAGCCCTTGCCGCCCGCGCGAATGTCCATGTAGAAAACGTGCGCCTGGCCGTCGTGCACCTTGTGCTTGTAAAGCATGGTGTGCTTGGCGGTGTACATGCAGCAAATCTTGCTGCAATACGGCAGGCCTTTGGCGTTGTCGCGCGATCCGACACAACTGATAAAGACGACGCTCTTGGGAATGGCGCCATCGGAGGGGCGTTTCAGCACGCCGCCTGTCGGCCCCGACGCGGAAACGAGGCGTTCAAACTGCAGCGAGTCAATTACGTCTTTGTACTTTCCGTAGCCATACTCGCCATAGCCGGCTAACGTGGTTTTGGGCTGCGATTTCGCAATGCTGTAAAGTTTGTAGCCGGTCGCCACCACCACGGCGCCGACGGCTTCCTCGACGAGCCGGTCCTCATCCTTGAAATTGATCGCCTCGGCCTTGCATTTTTTCTCGCACAGCCCGCAGCCATTGCGAATCAGCTTGGCGCACTGGCTCTTGTCAATCACGGGCCTTGCGGGAACGGCTTGCGGGAACGGGATGTAGATCGCCGGACGCATGCCCATGCCGTAATCGAATTCGCTCGAATTTCTTTTCAGCGGGCAGACGTTCCAGCATTCGCCGCAGCCGGTGCACTTGCTGACGTCCACGTAGCGCGCCTTTTGCCGGATGGTGATCTTGAAGTTGCCGACGAACCCTTCCACCTTCTCGACTTCCGAATAGCTATAGAGCTTGATGCGCGGATGCTGGCCTACTTCGACCATGCGCGGCGTCAGGATGCATTGCGAGCAATCCAGTGTCGGAAAAGTTTCGGAAAGGCCGGCCATCTTGCCGCCGATGGAGGGTTCTCTCTCCACCATCACCACTTCATGGCCCGCATCGGCTATATCGAGCGCCGCCTGGATCCCCGCCACGCCCCCGCCGATTACCAAAGCGCGCCGCGTCACCGGCACGCGAATCGGCTGCAGCGCGGCATCATTGCGCACCTTCTCGACGGCCAGTCGGATGATCTCAAATGCCTTGGCGGTGGCCTGCGCACGATCGTGATGCACCCACGAGCACTGCTCGCGAATGTTCGCCATTTCCACGAGATAAGGATTGAGCCCCGCCGTCTGCGCCGCCTTGCGGAAAGTCTTGAGGTGCATGTGCGGCGAGCATGAAGCCACCACCACGCCGTCGAGTTTCTCGGAAGCGATTTTCTCCCGGACAAGCGCCTGCCCGGGATCGGCGCACATGTACTTGTAGTTCAGGGAGCAGCGCACGCCGGGAAGTTCCGCGACGCGTTTCGCCACTTCGTCAACGTCCACCGTGCGCGCGATATTCTCGCCGCACCAGCATGTAAAGACGCCAATCCTCGACATAGTCTAAGCCTGCGTAACGAAATGCCGGTTGATGCTCAACTGCTCGGCGGAAAGCCCTAAAGCCAGTCCTACTAGGTCAGAAAGATAATAGACGACCATTCCCAGCTTCTTCCCAAAGCGCCGCTCGACCGCCGCTTGCTTCATATCCAGATTCACGTGGCACATCGGGCAGGCTACCACCAGGCAATTGGCCCCGTGTTCTGCCGCATTGCTCAGGATCTTGTGCGCCAATTCCAGCACGATGTCTTCATTGGACATGGTCATGCCCGCACCGCAGCACTCCGTCTTGTAGTTCCACTCGACCGTCTTCGCTCCCAGCGCCGCCACGATCGTTTCCATCGAAGTAGGCTGCTCGAAGTCATCGAAGTGCACCACATCGGGCGGGCGCGTCAAAAGGCAGCCGTAGTAGCACGCCGCGGTGATGGATTTCGGCGGAGCCTTCACCGCCGACTTCAGCCGCGCCACTCCGATCTTCTCGAACATCTGAATCAGGTTCAGGACTTCGCTCTCGCCGCGAAGATCGGCTTCCACGATCTCGGAGAGTTCCTTGCGCACGCGTTCGTCGCCGGCCGCTTTCTTGGCCTTGAGCAACTGCATCGAGCACAGCGGGCAAGGCGCGAAGAGTTGCTTGAAGCCGTCTCGCTCGGCCACGGCGAGGTTTCTGGCGGGAAGCGCCAGCGAGAGCTTGTGGTTCAGGGAATGCGCCGCGGTGGCGCCGCAGCAAATCCAATCCTTCATTTCGTCAAGTTGCACATCTAGGGCGCCGAGGCACGCGCGCAGCGATTGCTCGTAGTCGTTCGACGAGCCATGCAACGCGCAGCCAGGATAGTAGCCGATGTTCATGGTTTCCGTTCGCTCGCACAGCGCTCGAAAATGCGATTCACGACGCCCCGGTCGCGCGCCTTGCCGGGAATCAAGTGCAGTTTCTTGCGTTTTCCGAGTTGCGGCGCCAGGCCCGCATCCTTGAACAGAAAGGGAATCCTGCCGGTGTGCAGCACGACGTCCAACTTGAAGTGCCCGATCAGCTCCAGTTCGTTGAGCCGGCCATTGCGGCGGATGTTCTCAAGGAAAATTTTCTGGAACGCCACCACGGAAAATCTTTCAGGCGCAGCCATCCCGCGCGCCAGTGACGCCTCACGCAGCGCGTCCATCACACCCGCGCAATCGACTTCCTTGGGACACCGCGTCGAGCAAGTCTGGCACCCCACGCACTCCCAGATCGCCCGCGATCGCAGAGCCTTCTCCCATTCCCCAAGCTGGGCAAGCCGCACCACCTGATTCGGTGCCACGTCCATGTGCATGGCCACGGGACATCCCGCAGTGCATTTGCCGCACTGATAGCAATTGGCTACTTGAATAGGGGATGGGAAATGGACCGGCAGGTGTTCAGACGGAACTTGGCCAAGGGCCTGGTTCTCCACTGGGAGACCTCAGCTTAAATGCTAGGGTTCCCTGCGTGGACTGTATGTGAGGGATGTCGCAACCCCCTGTGACCCACAACGTCCTCTGCCGGCGCGTCGTCCTCGCCCCGAAGGCCCCGGTTCAACTGTCACACATGGGAACGCCGCGTAACTATATGAAGATGCTTAGGTTACGCCATTGCTCCTTTTGACCGAGTGGGGCTCTTGTCCAAGTTTAGCCTGAAATCCAAAATTGACCAATTGCAGGCGAGCGCATCTTGCTTTGATTCAATTGATTGACGTCGAACAATCCAACTTCGCCGAAGTTGGTTTTTCCCCCACATCATCCACCGCCCAAAATCTGTCATTTCGACCGGAGGGACGGCGCTTTTTGCCGTCCCGGAGTGGAGAAATCCCTCTTCAACTTCGGGAATCAGGTTTAGTGGGAGGGTCTACAGTACGGTCTACTTGCTGGCCGCAGGAACGTCTTGCGGATTGATTCTGGCTTTCTGCCAGTGCAGCATCAAAGGCGTCCGGTCGTAACCGGCGAGGGTGCCCGTGAAGCGTACCAGACTGCCCACCGCAAGGGTCGCAGCCTCCGGCTGCCCGGCAACGCTGACATCCATGTTCGCCCTGCGCGCCGCCCTGAATTCCAGTTCGCTGGTGACCAGGGCTACTTTCAACACAACGGGATCGCCCTGCACCACGCTGATTACTTTGCTGGGTACGTTCGGAAATTCCATTCCACAAGCCGCCAGCCAAGTCGCCTTGCCTTTGTCGGCGGGGCCTTTTATGTCCGCCACGACGCTGGTAATCGTCATGACATTTCTCGCGGCCTCCAGATCGGTTTTGCTCGGCAGGCTGTAACTTTCCGGGCGCTCCAAAGAGCTACCCGCGGCTTGCAGCAATTCGCTGAGCTGGGCGTCAACCAGGCTGGGACACCCCGTCTGCTCGTAACTCGCCATTAGTTTTTTCAGGTACGCCTTGATCTCTTGCGGTTGCGGCCCACCCCTGTTTTTCGCGCTAGCCGCGCGCGCCAAGGCCCAGAAGCCTTCCAGTTGGCGCGGCGGGCTCACCCCCAAGTACGCGAGCCCAAGCTGGTAAGTGGCGTTGCCATCTTCCGGATCCAGCGCCAGCGCGGCGCGGTAGGCCTCGATTGCGCCTGCATAGTCCTTCAACGCCATGGAGGCCGCTCCCGAGGTCTCATCCAGGTAAACCGTGATTGGCTTTCTCTCCGCGGCAAACGCCGCATCCGCGACGTTTTCGGGTTTCTTGATCTCGTTGAGAGTGCTCAGCCCCAGCGCGGCTGCTTCCTTCGCCTGCTTCGCCTGCGCCGGATCATTTGGCCGCAGCGCGTCGTAGGCAGTCGCGCGCGCATACAGCGCCTGGAATCGCGCGTTGGCATCGGCTTTGTCTCCCAGCGCCACGAGTTTGTCGGAGTACTCGATCACCTTCGGGAAATTCTTTAGTTCACGATAGTCCCGGTAGTACAGCGCATAGGCATCCACCAGCAGTTCGGAATTCGGGAACCGCGACACAAAGTCGTCCAGGCGCTGGATCTGGTGCGCTTCGTCCTTCTCGGCTTGCACTGCCTTGAATTCGTTGTGCTCGCCCGCCGTACCAACCGCATAGGAGACTTTGCGTCCCGCAGTGTCGGCGTAATATTTGGTTTTCGAGGGGTCCGGCGGCGGCACCGGTTTGGCGGAAGGCGATGCCGGAGGCGTGGCAGCGTTCTCCGCGGAAAGATTCTCCGAAGCAGCCGCCGGTGCAACGGGCTTTTCCGTTGGAGCCCCGGGCACAGTGTCCGGCTGATGCGCCGGGCTGGTCGTCTCCGTCTCTGGCTGCGGCCCGCTTGATGAATCCGCTGAATCCGCTTTCCGTGCCACGGCCCGGAACAACGCGCCGCGGTAGCGCCACGCCCCGGCAACGCCAATTGCCGCCACGATAATCAACGCGGCCAAGGGAATCCAACTCCGCGCCGAACGCGATGAAACCTGCTGGTCTGCGGGCGCAACCCCAATTGTTCCCGCCCGATTCACGGATGCGGAACCCGGCGCCACCGGCACCGTCGAACGCGCTGCCGCTGCACGGCGCGGCGTGGCTCCCCCAGGCGCAACCAAAAGCGTCTCTCCTTCTTCCTTCTCACGCCTTTCCAATTCCCACCGATCCAGCGCATCAATGATTGCCTGCCCGTTGGCAGGCCGGTCCTCGCGGTTCTTTTCCAGGCACTTCATCACCAAATCGGCGAGGGGCTGGGGAATTTTCACTCCGGTTTGCGCGCATTGAATGGGAATCGGAGGAGTCTGGATGTGCGCCATCACGATTTGCAGCGAAGTGTCGCCTTGAATCGGGAGTTCGTTCGTCAGCATTTGATACATCACGATGCCCAGCGAATAAATGTCCGAGCGGCCGTCGAGGTCCTTGCCGGGAGACGCCATGGCCTGTTCCGGAGACATGTACAGCGGCGTGCCGACCACCATTCCGGTGCCGGTGATGGATGTCGCGGAGGATCCGCTGAGCCCTTCCTTGAGCTTGGCGATGCCGAAGTCCAGTACCTTCGCAACAACTTGCTTTTGCGATTGGATGAGAACGATGTTCTCCGGTTTGATGTCGCGATGCACGATTCCCAGGCGCTGCGCCGCGTCCAGCGCGGAGGCCACTTGCCGGGTGATCGAGGCCACCCGCGCCGGCGGCATCGGGCCTTCCTCGGCGATGACATCTCTCAGGTTCTTGCCCTCGATGTACTCCATGACGATGAACGGCTGGCCGTCTTCCGTTTCGTCGATGTCGTCCACGCGCACGGCATTGGGGTGGTGGAGTTTCCGTGCCAGGATGGCTTCTTGCTCGAAACGTTTGACGAATTTCTTATCGCTTGCCAGGGCCGCCGCAATCACTTTCAGCGCGCGCAGCTCCTGGAAATGCAGGTGCAACGCTTTGTACACCGCGCCCATGGCCCCTTGGCCGATCTTCTGAATAATTTGGTATTTTCCACGGACCAGCGCCCCCTCGGCCCATTCCTCCGACTGGGTGAGGGGCGTCCCGTCCTGGGGACAGTTGGCGAAATGGGTGGAGTAGCTCCGCTGACAGACGCGGCAGGTTTTCATGGCGATTCCAGCAGCGATTTCGTGGCACGTAGTCTACCACGAAGCTCACCGCGGTAAACACGCATTCAAAGAGGCCCACCCACTGTCAATCTTCTTTCCCATCAATACTTTAAGCAACTGTTCTTGTTCCATTCCGAACAATTGTCTCCCTTGATCGCCCTTTCATGCCCTGCATCAAGTGTCTCTGCAATGCCTGGATGACGAAAGCGATGCCTGCAACCCTTTTCGTCGAAACCTTGGGCCACAATACACTGAAACTCGGCACCCTTCCCATACGTCGAAAGATAGTGGAGACGATGATAGGATGTATTGGAAGTGTCGGGAGAGAACTGTACCCGCAGCCGATTCTTCCCGCGAAATGTGCGTCCCAACTCCGCTCCAGAGAGCGCGCAGCTTCAATCACCAACCGAGGACTGTCCCTCATCGATTTGAGGAGTGCAAGTGACGGAACAACAAGCAAACTCAACGGATTCCGGGAATCCCGGGCATTACACAACTGAAAACGCATCCACCCACAAGAGCCGCTGGTGGATCTGGCTGATCGTCGCCGTGATTATCCTTGGCGGCGTGGCGTGGTGGCAACTTCGCGGGGCTACTCCCGCGGCGAAAACCGGCGGTGACGCCGCCTCCCGCCCAGTTTTGATTTCGACGGCGGCAGCTCACCAGGGCGACATCGGCATTTACCTGAACGCATTGGGTACGGTGACGCCTGTCTACACCGTAACGGTGACCAGCCGCGTGCAAGGCGAGATTACCCAGGTCTACTATCACGAAGGGCAGATGGTCCAGAAGGGCGACCCGCTCGTCGAAATCGATCCCCGCCCATACCAGGCGTCGCTAACGCAAGTCGAAGGACAACTGACGCACGATCAGGCCGTCTTGAACGAAGCCAAGATCGATTTGGAACGCTACCAGCAAGCCTTCACTCGCAACGCCATCGCCAAGCAGCTATTGGACGATCAACAGCAGGTCGTGCTGCAGGATGAAGGCACCGTCAAAAACGATGAGGGCCAGCTTGCGAATGCCAAGGTCAATCTCGTCTACACCCATATCACCGCACCCATTGCCGGGCGCGTTGGACTGCGGCTCGTCGATCCCGGGAATATCGTCCAGGCCAACAGCTCCACGGGCCTGGTCGTGATCACGCAGCTTCAGCCCATCACGGTAATCTTCAGCATCAATGAGGACTATCTCCCGCAAATTCAACGGCAATTGCGCAAAGGGAAAAAACTGCCTGTCGATGCGTTTGACCATTTTGAAAGCACGAAACTCGCCTCCGGCTCGCTGCTCACCCTCGATAATGTCATTGACCCAACCACCGGCACTTTGAAACTCAAAGCCATCTTTGACAACACGGACAACGCTCTCTTCGCCAACCAGTTCGTGAACGTCAAACTGCTCGTTGACACGCAACTCAATATGACTTTGATTCCTGCTCCGGCGATTCAGCGCAGCGCCCAAGGGGCTTTTGTTTACGTAATCAAAAGTGACCAGACCGCCTCCATGCGGACGATAACCCCCGGCACCACGGATGGTTCCGTGACTGCGGTGCAAGGCGTGGAGCCGCAGGAAGTCGTAGCCGTCAATGGATTCGACAAGCTTCAGGATGGCGCGAAAGTTACCATCCGCAAGCCCACCAGCGGCAGCGGTGGAGCCTCCGGCCAGCAGCCTCAAACGGGCCAGGATACCCAATCTGGTCCGCCCACAACCCGTGGGGCAGGCGCCCCGGCAGGCAAAAAGGGAGGCTCCTCGCAGTGAGTCCCTCTCGTCCGTTCATCTTACGGCCGGTAGCGACGTCGCTTTTGATGGCGGCCATCCTGCTCGCTGGCTTCGTCGCCTATCTCCAGTTGCCCGTATCGGCGCTCCCAGAGGTGGACTACCCCACCATTCAGGTGGTCACGTTCTATCCCGGCGCCAGCCCCGACGTGATGGCTTCGGCGATTACCGCGCCTCTCGAGCGGCAGTTCGGTCAGGTCCCCGGCCTCAATCAGATGACTTCCACGAGTTCCGATGGGAGTTCCATCATTGTTTTGCAGTTTTCACTCGAATTGAACATCGACGTCGCTGAACAGGAAGTACAAGCCGCCATCAACGCAGCGCAAACTTATCTGCCTTCCGATCTGCCGATTCCGCCGATCTATAGCAAAACGAATCCGGCGGACACGCCGATTCTCACCCTGGCGCTTTCCTCCAAAACGATTCCGCTGTCGCAAGTCGAAGACTTCGCGGATACGCGCTTCGCCCAAAAAATTTCTCAGCTTCCGGGCGTGGGACTCGTCAGCATCAGCGGCGGGCAAAAGCCGGCCGTTCGCGTGCGCGTTAATCCCACGGCGCTCTCCTCGTACGGCATAAATCTCGAGGATGTCCGCACGGCCCTCCAGCAAACCAGCCTCGACCAGGCGAAAGGGAACTTCGACGGCCCCCAACAGGACTACCAGATTCAATCGAACGACCAACTGCTCACCGCTTCCGATTTCGAGCAGGTCATCATTGCCTACCACAACGGGTCGCCCGTAAAACTCTGCGACGTGGCTACGGTCGCAAATGACGTGGAAAACAACCGCCAGGCCGCCTGGATGAACGAAACTCCCGCGGTCATCGTCAACATCCAACGCCAGCCCGGGGCGAACATCATTCAGGTCGTCGATCGCATTAAGAAGTTGCTTCCCGTCCTGAAAAGCAATCTCCCCGCCGCCGTGCAAGTGGATGTACTGACGGATCGCACCACCACCATCAGGGCTTCCGTCCAGGACGTCGAATTTGAACTCATGCTCACCGTGGCTCTGGTCGTCATGGTCATTTTTCTGTTCTTGCGCAATCTTTCCGCGACCATCATCCCCAGCGTCGCCGTCCCTCTCTCCATCGTCGGCACGTTCGGCGTGATGTATCTCGCGGGCTTCAGCTTAAACAACCTCACGCTGATGGCCCTCACGATTTCGACTGGGTTCGTCGTCGATGACGCCATCGTCATGATCGAGAACATCATTCGCTTCATCGAAGAGGGAGACCCCCCGCTGCAAGCCGCGCTGAAGGGCTCCGAGCAGATCGGTTTCACCATCGTATCGCTCACCATTTCCCTGATTGCGGTATTGATTCCCCTGCTCTTCATGGGCGACATCGTCGGGCGGCTTTTCCGGGAGTTTGCCATCACCCTGAGCGTGACCATCCTCGTCTCCGCGGTGGTTTCTCTGACTCTCACTCCCATGATGTGTTCGCGTCTTTTGAAAAGCACCCACGGGCGAAAGCAGACCCGTTTCTATGTGGCCTCGGAGAAAGCCTTTGATCGCATCATTGCTTTCTATGGAAGAACTCTAACGTGGGTGTTAAAGCACCAAAACGCAACTCTGCTTGTGGCCGCCGCCACGCTGGTGCTTACTGTCATTCTCTACGTCTTCATCCCCAAGGGTTTCTTCCCCGTGCAAGACACGGGCATCATACAAGGCATCTCGGAAGCCGCGCAGTCCGTATCGTTTCCGGCCATGGCGGAAAAACAGCAGCAACTCTCCCACTTGATCTTGCAGGATCCCGCCGTGGAGAGCCTTTCTTCCTTTATCGGTATCGACGGCACCAACACCACACTGAACAGCGGGCGCATCCAAATCAATTTGAAGCCCCTGGAAGTGCGCAAAATCAACGCCTCGGATGTCATCCGGCGGCTCCAGCCAAATCTGGAGAAGATTGATGGCATCACGCTGTACATGCAGCCGGTGCAGGACCTCACGGTCGAAGACCGCGTCAGCCGCACGCAATACCAGTACACTCTCGAAGATCCCGATCAGCGCGAACTGAATTACTGGACGGCCAAGCTGATGGCCAAACTGCAGGCGATTCCGGAGCTTCGCGACCTGGCAACGGACCAGCAGACTTCCGGCCTTGCCGCCTCCCTCACCATCGACCGTGTCACTGCTTCCCGCATGGGCATCACGCCGCAAGCGATCGACCAGATGCTTTACGATGCTTTCGGCCAGCGCCAAGTTTCGACGCTGTACACGCAAGTGAACCAGTACCACATCATTCTTGAAACGGAACCCGAGTTTCAGAAGAATCCCTCGAAATTACAAGACATCTACGTGCGTTCTGCTCTGGCTCCAACCGCACTCACTACGGGTTCTTCCAATACGCAGACTGTCACGGCCACGACGTCTTCCGGCAATTCTGCTTCCTCTGCTGCGCCCAGCCCTTCCGCTGTCCCCAACACGGCTGTCAGCTCCGGTTCTGCCAATCCCAGCCCCGTGGCAACGGTAAATGGTGGCGCGGTTCCGCTCAGCGCCTTCACCCGCTTTGAAATGAAGAGCAGCCCTTTGTCCGTCAACCACCAGGGGCAATTTCCCGTCGTCACCATCTCCTTCAATCTGGCGCCCAGTGCCTCGCTTGGCGAAGCCACCAAGGCGATCGACAAGGCCCAGAAGGACATTGGCATGCCTCTCAGCGTGCAGGGCGCCTTCCAGGGCACCGCCGCATCCTTTCAAGCTTCCTTGTCCAACGAGCCGCTCTTGATCCTCGCGGCGCTGGTCACGGTTTATATCGTCCTTGGTGTCCTTTACGAAAGCTACATTCACCCGCTCACCATTCTGTCGACGCTGCCCTCTGCCGGCGTGGGCGCCATTCTGGCCTTGTTGATTTGCGGCCAGGAACTCAGCGTCGTGGCGCTCATCGGAATCATTCTTTTGATCGGTATCGTCAAGAAAAACGGAATCATGATGATTGACTTTGCTCTCGAGGCGGAGCGCAAAGAGGGCAAAAAGCCGGAAGTCGCCATCTATGAAGCGTGCCTCTTGCGATTCCGGCCCATCATGATGACCACCATGGCTGCGTTGCTCGCCGGCCTGCCACTTGCCCTTGGTACCGGAATAGGCTCGGAGCTGCGTCGCCCCTTGGGCATCTCCATGGTTGGCGGCTTGCTCTTAAGTCAGGTTCTGACGCTCTACACGACTCCGGTCATTTACATCTTCTTCGACCAGCTCGCGCAGCGCTTCTCTTCGCACCGCGCGCACGATACCGGGCTCGAAGTGGTCCCGGCGGATTGATGCCATGAGCCTCTCTTCTCCATTCATTCGACGGCCGGTGGCCACCACACTCCTGACAGCGGCCATTGCGCTGGCGGGGGGCGTGGCCTTTCGCGAGTTGCCGGTCTCGCCGCTTCCGCAGGTTGATTTCCCGACGATTTCCGTGGGCGCTAGTCTGCCGGGAGCCAGCCCGGAGATCATGGCCTCCTCCGTCGCCACGCCCTTGGAGCGCCAGTTCGGAAGGATCGCCGGCATCACGGAGATGACCTCCTCCAGTTATCTCGGGACCACCAGCGTGACCATGCAATTTGATCTGAACCGCAACATTGATGGCGCCGCGCGCGACGTCCAGGCCGCCATCAATGCCGCGCGGAGTTACCTGCCCGCGAATCTCCCCGGGAATCCCACCTATCGCAAGGTCAATCCCGCCGATGCTCCGATCATGATTCTGGCGCTGACGTCAAATGTGTACACCAGAGGCGCGCTGTATGACGCCGCCTCCACCATCATGCAGCAGCGTCTTTCTCAGGTTCAGGGGGTCGGGCAAGTCAGCGTTGGTGGCAGCTCGCTGCCGGCAGTGCGGGTGGACATTAATCCGACGCAACTCAACGGCTATGGTCTGGGCCTGCAGGATGTTGCCGCGATGCTGAGCCGGCAGAATGCCAATAGTCCCAAGGGGCAAATCACGGATCGTGCGACGTCCGCGGACATCACCACGAACGACCAGCTCTTGAAGGCCGTGGACTACATGCCGCTTGTGGTGGGCTACCACAATGGCGCCGCCGTCAAGTTAAGCGATGTCGCGGAGGTCCAGGACTCCACGGAAAACGTGCGCGCCGCCGGCTTCGTCAATGGCAAGCCCTGTGTCCTCATCTTTATTTTCCGCCAGCCGGGCGCGAACATCATTGATACCGTGGATCGTATCCGCGCCGTGCTTCCGGCACTCAAGGCTTCCATCCCTACCGCCATTGACACGGAAGTTGTGATGGACCGTACTCTCACCATTCGCGCATCCGTTCGGGATGTTGAGCGTAATCTCATGATCTCGATTTCCCTGGTCATCCTGGTGGTGTTCGTCTTCCTGCGAAGCGTCCGTGCCACCTTCATTCCCAGCGTCGCCGTCCCCGTCTCCCTGATCGGCACCTTTGGCGTGATGTACCTGTGCCACTACAGCATTGACAACCTCTCGCTCATGGCGCTCACCATTTCCACGGGCTTTGTGGTTGACGATGCCATTGTGGTCATCGAGAACATCACGCGCTATCTCGAGCAGGGCATGTCGCCTATGCAAGCGGCCTTCAAGGGCGCCAGCGAAATTGGCTTTACGGTCCTGACCATCAGCATCTCTCTGATTGCTGTGTTCATCCCCATTCTATTAATGGGAACCATTATCGGGCGGCTGTTCCGGGAATTCGCCGTGGTCCTCTCGGTCGCCATCCTGGTCTCCCTGGTCATTTCTCTGACGGCGACGCCGATGATGTGCTCTCGGCTGCTCAGGAATCTTCGCGATGAGCGGCACGGCCTGGCGTACCGCCTCAGCGAGCGCGCCTTCGCTGCGGTCCTACGGGGCTACGAGCGGAGCCTCGGTTGGGTCCTGGAACACTCACGCCTGACGCTCGGCGTTCTGGTCTTCACCATTGCACTCAATATCTTTCTTTTTTGGATCGTCCCCGGGGGACTCTTTCCGCAGCAGGATAACGGCATCGTCTTTGGCGGCATACAGGGCTCACAGGACATTTCTTTCCAGGCCATGCAAGCGGCTACGGCGCGCATCGTGAGTATCGTCAAAACGGATCCCGCCGTGCAGAATGTCATGGCGTTCACGGGTGGCGGGGGCCCCACCAACGGCGGCTTCGTTTACATGGGCCTGAAACCCCGCAACCAACGCGACGCCAGCTCCAGTCAGGTGGTTGACCGTCTGCGCCCGAAACTCCTTGCTGTCTCGGGTGCCAGCACTTTTATGCAAGCCGGACAGGACGTGAGCATTGGCGGACGGAGGAGCAGCGCACAATATCAGTACACCATTCAGAGCGACACCCTGCAGGACCTAATTCAGTGGGGCCCGGTCCTGCTCCAGCAGATGCGCAAGTTGCCCATGCTCACCGACGTGAATACCGACCAGCAGAATAGCGGTCTGCAGGCGATGTTGACTTATGACCGCCAGACCATGTCACGTCTCGGTATTACCCCGCAGATGGTGGATAATTCCCTCTACGAAGCCTTCGGCCAAGCCCAGGTTTCCACCATGTTTACCGGCATCAACCAGTACCACGTGGTGCTGGAAGTCGCGCCCAAGTTCTGGCAGTCTCCCGTGAACTTGAGCGACGTGTACATCCGGGCCGCGCAAGGGAAAGTCATCCCTCTCAGCGCCATCGCGCATTACGAGCCAAACACCGCTCCCCTGGCCGTGAATCACCAGGGGCAATATCCCTCGGTCACCATTTCCTTCAATCTTGCTCCGGGTGTTGCTCTCAGCGACGCGACCACGGCCGTCCTCGGCATGCAGCAGAAGATCGGCATGCCCAACACCATTCATGGCATGTTCTCCGGCGCGCTTCAGGCCTATCGCGATTCCTTGGCGGGGGAACTTATTCTGGTCGGCTTGGCAATCATTGCCGTCTATATCGTCCTGGGCATTCTCTACGAGAGTTACATCCACCCCCTCACGATTATTTCCACCCTCCCTTCCGCGGGAGTCGGCGCCGTGCTGGCGCTCATGATCTTTCACAAGGACCTCAGCATCATCGCGCTAATTGGCGTCATTCTGTTAATTGGCATCGTCAAGAAGAACGCCATCCTGATGATTGACTTTGCGCTCGCCGCCGAGCGCATCGACGGCAAAACCCCTCGTGAAGCCATTTTCCAGGCTTGCATCCTGCGATTCCGCCCCATCCTGATGACCACCATGGCGGCCCTCTTTGGCGCCATGCCCTTGGCTTTCGGCAGGGGGACGGGTTCGGAGCTGCGTAATCCTCTCGGCATCGCCATTATCGGCGGGCTGATTCTGAGCCAAATGCTCACGCTTTACACCACGCCCGTGGTTTACCTTTCCCTGGACCGCTTGAGGGTCAAGTGGCTCCGCGCCCACGGAAAGCTCGAACAGCAGCGGCAAATCGAGTCCTTCGGATGACAGGTTCTTATGCGCCACGCGAACTCGCTATCAGAAAGGGCCAACCTAGTAAGGAGTCTGAGGCACCGATGAAGGCAACGAACAAAATGCGTGTTGCAACCGCGCTTCTTTGCGGCGTAGTACTCCTCCAGGGCTGCGATGTTGGCCCGAAATACAATCGCCCCGCGGCGAAGGTGCCGGCAACGTTCAAAGAGGTCACCCAGGACGATCTCAAGAAAATGGACGGCTGGAAAGTCGCACAACCCCAGGACAGCGCTCTCCATGGCAACTGGTGGGAGATTTTTGGCGATTCCCAGTTGAACGCACTCGAAGAACAAGTCAATATTTCCAACCAGAACGTCGCCGCTGCGTTTGCCAGCTTCATGGCCGCGCGCGCCCTGGTGCGGCAAGCTCGCTCGCAATATTTCCCCACCGTTTCCGTCGGCGCAAGCATCATTCCCCAGCACCAGCCCGCTTCTTTGGGCGGGACGACCTTCACCGAATACTCTCTACCCTTCGACGCTTCCTGGACGCCCGACTTGTGGGGCCGCGTGCGCAACACCGTTCGCGCCAACGTCGCAAACGCGCAAGCCAGCGCGGCCGATCTCGAATACACCCGGCTGACGGCTCAAGCGGAACTCGCCGTCGATTATTTCCAACTGCGCGGCCAGGACGCTCTGAAACAACTGCTTGATTCAACTGTCGTCGCTTATGAGGAGTCTCTGAAGCTGACCAAGGCGCTGTACGAAACGGGTATCGACTCCGACGAAGCCGTCGCGCAAGCCGAAACTCAACTGGAAGCCGCCCGCGCGCAAGATACCAATCTTGGCATTCTGCGGTCGCAATACGAGCACGCGATTGCACTTTTGGTTGGCCAGCCGGCTTCTTCCTTCTCTATCGCCACCGAGCCCTTGAAAACTCCGCCGCCCGCTATTCCGTTTGGCGTTCCCTCGCAACTTTTGGAGCGCCGCCCGGACATCGCCGCAACCGAGCGCCTGATGGCCCAGGCCAATGCGCAAATCGGCGTCGCCAGAGCCGCATTTTATCCAACGCTGACTCTTAGCGCTTCCGCCGGGTTCCAAACCACGGCCGGCTCCAGTTGGTTTAGCTGGCCGAGCCGCTTCTGGTCCGTCGGCCCGGCTATTTCCGAGTTGATTTACGATGGCGGGCTGCGTCGTGCCACCGTCGAACAGGTTCGCGCGCAATATGATCAGACGGTCGCGAACTATCGCGGCACGGTCCTGACCGCGTTTCAACAGGTCGAGGATAATCTTTCAACCCTGCGCGTTCTTTCCAAGGAAATTCAGGAACAAGACACCGCCATCCAGTCCGCGCAGCGCAGTCTGAATCTTGCGACGGACCGCTACCGCCTCGGCATCGACCCCTACCTCAACGTCATTACCGCCCAAACAACGCTCTTCGGCAATCAGCAGACCGCCGTGAACCTGCGTATCCAGCAAATCGTGGCCAGCGTGCAATTGATCGAGGCGGTCGGCGGGGGTTGGGATTCCTCCACGCTTCCCACTTCGCAGCAGATTATTTCGCGGGAGGCCCAGTCCCCGGCGGCTGCTCCGGTGCAACCCTCCAAGAGCCAGCCGCCACCCGCATCCGCTCCCTAATCCATCTTTCTCACGGGCTGCAGTTTAATCCCTCTTCATCTTTGGAGTGCGGCGGCTTGCCGCCGCTTTTCGAACTGTATGCCCCGCCGCCGCATCGCCCAGCAACGCAGCGTCGCTTGGTGGCACAGTCACTCCTGACTGTGCTCCTGGGTTCGCCTCGTTTGGTGTGATTGGCGTGATGGGCGTCGCGCAACGCAAACACAGCGTGGCAGTTGCCGGATTCGGTGTGTGGCAGACGGGGCACTCGATGGAGTTTGGCGTCATGGCTGGATGAGGTGCCGAAACCCGAACTTCTGCCTTTTCCAGTGCTGCATGGTTGTTGGGACGCCCCAGATTCTACACCACGGGAACCCGCCAACAGTCCATCAATTTCTCCGCCAAATCCCCTCCCCTCTTTCGTCATCCCGACCGAAGCGGCCCGACTTTTTCTTTCGCGCCGAATTATGGCGCGTCGGGCCGCGCAGCGGAGGGATCTCTCTTCCTCCTCAAGGGGTCGGACATTCATGTCCGACTATATAGGCGCCCAAAACCAAAAAACTCCCCAGACTCTCTCTCAGGTGATTTCAACCGGCCTGGCCGACTCTGCCGATCCACCCGCCCGCAAATCCTCTTGACTCGGAGTTCTCATTGTGAGAACCTACCACTTCATGCGTATCATCAAGCGAGGCGCTCTTGTGCACTTCTGGCAACGGCACCCGGATGCGCAGGCGAGTCTTGAATCGTGGTATGCGGTGGTGCGCCAGGCCAATTGGAAGACGCCTGTAGAATTGAAACAGGTGTACCGCACCGCTGATTCGGTCGGACGGAGAACCGTGTTCAATGTCGCTGGCAACAAGTACCGCTTGATCGCGCGTGTGAACTACCAGACGCAGCGGGTTTTTGTCCTGTACTTGTTGACGCACGCGGAATACGACAAAGGGGCTTGGAAACAATGAGCACCATGACCATTGAGCTGGACGCGAAGACTTACGGGAAACTCCTGGGGCGTACCCTCCCCCACGTAATCCGCACGGATGAGGAATGCGAACGTCTGACCAACGAACTTCTGCGCCTCGACGAACGCGAAGACCTTTCCCCGGAAGAAAAGGAACTCGCCGAACTCCTGACCGTGCTGATTGACGAATACGAGGAACGCCGCTATCCCATTCGCAAGGCCACTCCACGGCAGACGCTTCACCACCTCATGGAGGCGCGCAAACTGACGCAAAAAGACCTCTGGAAGCTTTTCGGCTCAAAGGGAATCACCTCCGAGGTTTTTCACGGCAAGCGTTCCATCAGCAAAGCCCAAGCCAAAAAACTCGCCCTCTTCTTCCACGTCACCGCCGACCTGTTCATTTGAAGCACGCCGGCTGGCCCGGGCTCAATCCGCTGTATGAAGTTGGGTGCCCCATCCTCGGTTTGTGAGGGTGGGTCTCGGGGTTCTCCCGTCCTCCCACTCCGTCGTCCCGCCCGCTCTGCAAACAGCACGGCACCCTGTCATCCTGAGGGGCGCACAGTCTGCGCCCTGAAGGATCTCAAATGACACACCGCGCATAATTTTGATTGAGGTCCTTCGGCGATCCTCATCGAATCGCCTCAGGAAGACACTGGCTTGCTAAACTGCAACAACGGATGAATTGGAGTTTGTGAGAAACCCGGGCTAGGAGTCTCCGAGCGTAGGCCGCCCGGGATTGCCTCAGCGCTTTGAGCGTGCGCCAGCCGCCGGCCTGTAGTTCTTGCACTTGCAGCCGGGGTGATAGCAGATTACGCGGAGTCGCTTCGTTCTCCCGGGCTCCGGCCTGTGGATTGTAGAACCGTGCCCGCAGCGGCAGGGCTGCTTTCGGTGAGTGCTCTTCATACTCCTGATGCTATCACGGCGCAGGGTGTCGTGGACGTGCGTAGCGCGGTTTGAACAGGCCACCCGAGATTGTCTCAGCGCTTTAAGGCTGCGCCACCCGCGGGGGGTTCGAATCGGTACCAGCGAACCTCGTCGTGACCCTCTTCCTTCATGTAGAATAGGTAGAAGCCAGGATCACCTAACAGGTGGACTTGATGGTTGTTAAGGAGGTTAATTGTATTGTCTTTCCATAGGGGGAAGCTCTGGCGGGTGGCCCGCACGGTGAATGCGCTGCTGACCCTGGGTGCCCCACTCTCGTAGTTTGAGGGTGGGTCTTGGGTTTCCCTTTTCTCGATCCCCCCGCTCGTACCAGTTTCGAAACTAGTGCCTTATAAATAATAGTCGACAAACGGTAAATAATGTGTCAAGCTCCAGTTGTTATGCTGAGGGGACGCTGCTCTTGTGCCATTTCGATACGTCCCACACCCTCGCCCTTTTCTTCGCTCTTGCGCCCGCTAACTCCTTTGTTTCCCCTACTTACGCAAAAACAGGGGGGGGCGTCCTTTGCTTCCTTTACTTCCTTTGCCTCCATTACTTCCTTCCCACTCGCCACTCCGCCTCTGTGCTCTCCGTGTCCGGCGCCTGTCCCGACCCGGTCGGGATGGTGAATCCTCATTCTTCTCCGAGAATTCCGCCCCGAACTGTCGACTGTCGGCTGCGAACGGTAAACCCGCTCTTCTAACGCCTTCGTTTACTACAACATCACTTAACATTGTCTGCACGCCGACATTCCCGTTCTTCGACGCAATCGGAAGGTCGCAAGAGCGGCCCGCCTCAGAAGGCGGCCCCTACACGAGCTTTGAACTTTCAACTTTGAACTTTGAACCATTTTTCTCCCCCAAGTCCAACTATTCCCGTACATACGCGAGGGTCGCCCGTAAGTCCAATCATTCCCGTACATCCGCAAAAACAGGGGGTGGGGTGGGGGTGCCCCCCGCAATGCCTGCCCACCTATAACTCTTTTGTTTTCTTCCACCATGTTAACTACTATATCAATTGAAATTGTCGGCGCGCCGACATTCCCACTCTTGCACACGACAAAGTCGTGCCAAGGAAAAGGCTTGCATCGGAGCGAGGAGGACCCCGCGGCGCACCTTGGTATGGCAACTCTTGGCGGGTCTATCCTTAATTGATGTACACTCAGGCTGCCGGCGCGAGCGAACGCCGGACTCGCTCCACACTTTGATAATGGCGAATGCGACCTGCGCGTCGATCGGTTCGCCGTTTTCCCAGGAGATAAAATCTTGAATAAACGCCTACGGAACTCCCTGATTCTCTGCCTTATCGTTTGCCTCGCTCTCGCAGCACTTTGCCTCACGCAAGTTGCTTTGGCGCAAACTTCGTCCTCCAAGACTCTTCCCGCGCTTCTGCTGGGCACCGCGTGGTACCCCGAACAGTGGCCGGAGTCGCGCTGGGAGGCTGACCTTACGCTGATGCAGAAGGCCGGCGTGCACTTTGTGCGCGTCGGGGAATTTGCCTGGAGCCGCATGGAACCCGAGGAAGGGCACTACGATCTGGACTGGCTGGACCGCGCGGTTGCTGCCGCGGCCAAGCATGACATTTACACCGTCCTCGGCACTCCCACCGCTGCTCCTCCCGCGTGGCTCACGAAAAAGTATCCGGAAACGCTGCGTACCCGCGAAGACGGCCGGCGCGACGAGCATGGCAATCGCGCGCAAGGCAACTGGGCCAATCCGAAATACCGCGAAATGGCGCGCAAGATCGTGGAGCAAATGGCCAAACGTTTCGGCCACAATCCCAATGTCCTGGGCTGGCAGATTGACAATGAGTACTCCGAAGTCTCCTACGATCCCGAGACTCGCGCGCAGTTTCAGCAATGGTTGAAGGCGCGGTACGGCACACTGGACAACCTGAATGCCCGCTGGACCACGTCGTACTGGAGCGAAACCTACACCGCGTGGGACCAGATCCCCATCCAGACCGGCTACGGCAATCCCGGACTGCTGCTGAGCTGGATGCGTTTTGTGAGCGACACCTGGCGCAGCTACCAGAAGAATCAGACGGACGTGATTCGCGCCAATTGCGATGCGCGGCAATTCATCACCACCAACACCATGGGCCCGTACGATGGCTTCGATCACTACACCGTAACTCAGGACCTGGACTTTGCCGCCTGGGATGACTATGTGGGAGAGGGCCACCTGAATCCCGTTCTGAATGGCGCGGGGCATGACCTGACCCGCGGCTTCAAACAGAAGAATTTCTGGGTGATGGAAACGCAGCCCGGCTTCGTGAATTGGGCGGAGGCCAACAACTCACTCGACAAGGGCGAAGTCCGCGCCATGGCCTGGCACGATGTTGGCCACGGGGCCGACGCCGTCAGCTACTGGCAGTGGCGCAGCGCCCTGAACGGCCAGGAACAGTATCATGGCAACATCGTTGGCCCGGATGGAACGCCCGTGCCGCTGTACAGCGAAGTCTCGCAAGTCGGACAGGAATTCGCCAAAGCAGGTCCCGTGCTGGCCGGCACATCGCCGAAATCGCAAATCGCCATTCTGCATTCCTACGACAGCCGCTGGGCCATCCAATGGCAGAAGCACAACCGTCAATATAATCCCATCGAAGAAATCATGAGCTATTACGGGCCGCTGCGCTCGATCGCGCAATCCATTGATATCATCTCGCCCGCCGCGCCACTGAATCAGTACAAACTCGTCGTCGCACCCGGCCTGAATGTTATTTCGGATGCTGTCGCCAAGAACCTGATCGCTTACGTGCAGAACGGCGGGCACCTGGTGCTCGGCCAGCGATCCGGCATGAAAGATGACGACAACGCACTGCAGCCCGAACGCCAACCCGGCCCGCTTGCCGCTTTGCTGGGTGGCCGCGTGGAGCAGTATTACGCGCTCACCGAGCCGGTGCCCTTCGAGGGCCAGTGGGGCAACGGAGAGTCTCGCCTTTGGGCGGAACTTCTCAGCACCAAGGACCCGGAGACGTCCGTGCTCATGAGGTATGGCAAGAGCAACGGCTGGCTCGATGGCCAGCCCGCCGCTATCACCCGCAAGGTCGGCAAGGGCCGCATCACTTATATTGGGGCTTGGCTGGACCCGCAAACCATGGCGGAAGCCGCCAAGTGGATGGCGGAAGATAGCGGGATCCAGACTCCGCTGCCCGGTGTGCCTGCGGGCGTCGAAGTCAATCCGCGCTACGGTGCGCATGGCGTTGTGTACATCCTGATTAATTTTGCAAAGCAAACGCAGACCGTCAATCTGCCAGCGCCGATGAACGACGTACTGCAGGGCGGGAGCAAGCAATCGGTCGAACTGCCGACGTATGGCGTGGCCATCCTGGCGGCTGGCCAGTAAAATTGGCGGGTTGCCCCGTGTAATTTTTGACGGCAACCCGTAGCCGGGGCGGCTTCCCGCCGCCCGGGCTTACCTTGGACGGCAAAGCAAGCCGGCGCGTGCGGATGCATGGGCTGGCATTTCTGGTGCCCATGCTCTTCGCTTTTTCGTCGCCTTCAGCCAGCCTGATGAGCGTGTTGCTCAATCCCTTGTCTCGTAGTAGTGTCCCCGGATGGCCAAGAAGCCGAAGAATCGCAAGAAAGGGGTCCGTACTGTCCTGCCAGCCGATCAAGAGGAAAAGAACGCCGCCAATGGCGAGTTGCGCGAAGGCGCCAATGTAGACAAAATCCGCGACATTCTCTTTGGTTCCAATATGCGTGAGTACGAGAAGCGCTTCGCCCGCCTCGAAGAGCGCCTCACCAAGTCCTCCGACGCGCTCCGTGAAGACCTCAAGAAACGCTTCGATACGCTCGAATCGTTTGTGCGTGAAGAGATGGAGTCTCTGAGCCAGCGATTAAAGGCGGAAAAGTCCGAGCGCTCGGAAGGTCTGAAGGAACTCACGCGGGAATCGCGCGACTCTTCCAAGGCTCTCGAGAAGAAGCTTTCTCAGGTGGAAGACCAACTCGCCGGCACACAGGGCGATCTCCGCTCGCGGATTCTGGAGCAGTCCAAGACACTCAGCAACCAGATCCAGAAGTCCAAGGAAGAACTGGAGTCTGCCCTCGAACACGAGGCGGAAACCTTGCGCAACGACAAGACGGATCGCGCCATGCTCGCTGATCTCTTCACGGAACTTTCGCTCCGCCTGAAAGACGAATTGGAGTTGCCCGAGAAATAAGTGTGGACACTTTTTCGGGCCCCGTGGGATGCGGCCCGCACTTTCTTCCGGCACGCCAAATAATCATGGCCGATACGCCAGCAACCCGACGCGCTCTTGAGCCCGCGGAGCAAGCTTCCGCGAAGGGGACTGGTCCGTTCGACGAATTGCGCCACCTCATTTTGGCTCCGGAGCAGGAAGCGCTCGATCGCCTGCACCAGCGTGTTGCCGATCCCGAAGCGCGCACCGAGGATGTGAGCAGCGTCGTCGCGGAAGCCATCCAGCTCCGCCGCCAACAAGGTGACGACGAAGCGCTCAGCCATGCCCTTGCTCCGACGATTGAGACCGCGCTGCGCGAGTCCGTGCGCAAGGATCCGGCGACGCTTGCCGATGCGTTGTTTCCGGTGATGGGCCCGGCGATTCGCAAGTCGATTCTGGAGACGCTGCGGTCCTTCCTGGATTCGTTCAACGAAATCATGGATCAAAGCTTTTCGTGGCAAGGGCTGAAGTCGCGCTTCGAGGCGCTGCGCACGGGCCGCTCTTTCACGGAAGTGGTGCTGCTGCACAGCCTGGTGTTTCGCGTCGAGCAGGTCTTCCTGATCCACAAGAAAACCGGCCTGCCGCTGGGGCATGCCATCGCGCCTTCCGTTGCCACGCAAGACCCGAGCCTCGTTTCCGGAATGCTCTCCGCCATTCAGGATTTTGTGCGTGACTCCTTTCACACCGCGGAAGGCCAGGGACTGGGCCGCATGAATGTGGGTGATCTTGATGTCTGGGTAGAACAAGGTCCTTACGCGATTATTGCGGCTGTCATTCGCGGCATTGCCCCGCGCGCACTTCGCGACACGCTCGCCGAAACGCTCGAGAACATTCACCGGCAATACGGTTTGCAACTTGAACGCTTCGATGGCAACACCGCGCCCTTCGCCGCCATTGACGGCGACCTGGCGCGCTGCCGCGAGTTCCGATACAAGGAAGAGCCCCGGCGCAAGGGGCGAGGGTACGTCTGGGCCGCTGCCGCGATTGTGCTCCTGCTCGTGGGCGGTTGGGCGGGCTGGAGATGGTGGCAGGATCATCGCTGGAGCCAACTGGTTGAAACGCTGCGCGATCAGCCCGGCCTGGTGATCACTTCGTTTGGCCGCGAACACGGCCGCTTCGTCATTCGTGGTTTGCGCGATCGGCTTGCCGCGGACCCCATTCAATTCGTGAAGAACGCGGGACTCTCTATCAAGCGCGGCGAGTTTCACTGGGGCGCCTACTACGCGCTGGATGACGCCATAATTCAGCAGCGCGCCATTGCGCAACTGCTGCCTCCACCGGGCGTCACATTCCTCGTCGAAGACGGCGTTCTGCGCCCACAGGGCAGTGCTTCCTCGACTTGGGCTTCGGACCTCGTTCGCCGGGCTCTGCTGGTCCCCGGGATCCGCGCCGTAAATCTCGCGGGCCTGCATCGGAACGAGCAGACCGCGTTTGACAAAGCGAAAAGCGACATTCAAAGTTTGGTTGTGACTTTTCCCATCGCCAGCGCCGCGCTCTCGCCCTCGCAGATGGCAGCTCTGCGGGCAATCGCGCTCCGCCTGAAATCACTTTTCGCGTCTGCCGACGATCTCCAGCAGCCTGCGACGCTCGAAGTCATTGGCCACTGCGACAGCACGGGCGCCGAAACCACGAATGTATTTCTCAGCCAGCGCCGCGCCGATCGCGTCGTGTGGCAACTCGGCCAGTTGGGTCTGCCGGGTACTCGGCTCCACGCCAAGGGCGCTGCCACCAACGAACCTGTACGCAAGGAAGACTCCGAGGAGAATCGCCAGTACAACCGCAGCGTCACCTTCCGCGTTACTTCCCCGGGGGCAAACTGACCTCCGCCATGTTGCAAAAGAAAATCTGCATGCTCGGGGCCTTTGCCGTCGGCAAGACGAGCCTCGTCCGCCGCTATGTGGAGAGCATCTATTCCGACGCCTACCACACGACCGTCGGGGTCAAAATCAGCAAGAAAGTGGTTCAGGCCAACAACAGCGAAGTGAATCTCGTGCTATGGGACCTTTACGGGGAAGATGATTTTCAGAAAATGAATTGGAAACATCTTCAGGGGGCTTTCGGTTATTTGCTCGTCGCCGACGGGACGCGCCCCGCAACGCTCGACAAAGCCCTGGCCCTGGAACAAAAAGCCCGCGCGGAAGTGGGCCCGCTTCCTTTTGTGTTTGTCGTCAATAAATGCGATTTGGTAAACGATTGGCAGTTCGACGCGGCGCTGGAAGCGCAGCTTGTTGCCAAGAAGTGGACCATCCTCCGAAGCAGCGCCAAAACAGGCGAAAGCGTGGAAGAGGCCTTTTCACAACTTACAGGGAAGATGCTCGGGTGAACATGGCGACGCCGCTCCAGAGTTTTTCTCGAGAGTTTGGGTATGTTCTCCTCGAGCACAAAGGGGAAGGGAAGTTCGTTCTGCGGAGCGAGCCTCCCAGTTGGTTCAACGAGCTGTGGGGTGCAACGCAGCCCGGCGAAGCGCTAATTCCACTCGCTGAAAAATCGCCTTTTCTTGAAAATTTTCTCGTGGAAGCGCAAAGCTGTTGGAATTCGCCGCAGACCGCCGAATGCCGGTCCGAAGTGTGGATCGAAAGCACTGCGGCGGGGCGTGAAGTGCCTATGCAAACCACCGCTCTCCGTCGGGATGGCAAACAACTCCTGGTGTTGCACAGCCCCGAAGCGCAATACCGTGATCAGGTTCAGATATTGCAGACGGCCCGGAGCGCCGTGTTGGAACACGAAAAACTGCTGCGCGAAATCCAGAAAAAGGAAATCCTTCTCCACTGCATCATTCACGATCTTTCCCAGCCACTCAGCGCGATGCGCGGATCGTTCGATTGCCTCTCTGCCGAGTCCCTAAGCGAGGAGGGGCGGAAATTCATGGCTCTCGGTAAGATGGCCACCCAGCAGCAGGAGTCCATGATCCGCCAGATTATCCAGGTGTTTGCCGCGGATCTGCAGGCGACCACGGACGCTGAAAAGGGGGCAAATCATGCGCCCGACCTGCTGGCCTGCGCCCGAAACGCAATCACGTGGCTCTCTCCGGCGTTTGCGGCCAAGCGCGTCAACCTGATTCTCGATCCGCAAATCGATCAGCAGGCACACTGGCATGTCCAGGGCGAAGAGAGCCGCTTGGGCCGCGTCTTTACAAATCTGCTGGAGAACGCGCTGCGCTATTCTTCCGAGGGCGGCAACGTCACCGTTGGCCTGCAAACCGACGGCGAATTCCGCAAAGCTTTCGTTGCTGACGAAGGCCCCGGCCTTCCTCCGGATTTGCGTCCCGCGCAGATGTTCGCCCTGTTCTCGAAGGGGAAGGAGGGCGGCGGCAAAGCAGGGTTCGGTTTATACTTCTGCAGGACAACCGTCGAGCGTTGGGGCGGCTCGATCACTTGTGCGTCGTTGCCGGAGATCGGCTCGCGTTTTTGTTTTCGTTTGCCCAAGGCCACAGTCCGCGCGGAAGGGGAAGCGCCACCTGACAAACTTCTTTCTGCCGTGGCCGATCCCAGGCCTGCCGTAAAGGGGAGGCGCGCCATGCGCATTCTGTTTGCCGACGATCAGGAAGACATTCGCACGCTGATCACCTATCAACTGGAGCGTAGCGGCCACCACGTTCACGCCGTCTGCAACGGGAGGGAAGCTCTCAGTGCTCTTCTCCACAAGCATTTTGACGTCATCCTCCTGGACGAAGAAATGCCCGCAATGGGCGGGGTTCAAGCGGCCCACACCATCCGCGAAAACGAAGCCCGCGCCGGCAGTCACGCGTTCCTCATCGCCCTCACCGGCAATAGCGCCGAAGACGATCAGGCGCGTCTTCGCCGCGAGGGGTTTGACGCCGTGCTTGGCAAGCCATTCCGTCTGGAAGGGCTCGCTGCAATTCTTGATGCCGCCAGCAGCACTCTCCCGCTCACGTCCGTGCCGAAAAAACCTGCCGCGGCGATTCCCGCTGGAATTGACGACCTGTTGGGGCGCATTGGCGGCGACAAAAAGCTCCTGAACAAAATGATTCGGACATTTCTTCGCGACACTCCCAAACGCATCGCTTCCTTGCAAAAAGCGCTGCAGCGCAAGGACGCGGAAGAAATCGCTTCACTGGCCCATGCCCTGAAGGGTTCCGTCAGCATTTTCCTGGCGCAACACGCCCGCGATCGCGCGCAGGAGCTCGAAGATCTTGGCCATAAGTCCGAACTGGGCGGCGCAACGGCCGTCTACGCCACGCTGAAGGAAGAGATTGCGAAGCTGGAAGAAAACCTGAGAGGATACGCAAAGCACACCCAGGCTCAGCCGCGATCCACCGTTTCCAAGAAGACGCAGAGGCTGACAGGGAAGCGCAAGAAACAATGAATCGTACCTGCCGGCGTAATGCCGATTTTCACGATGCGGAGTCTCTTCATGCCCCACATTCTCGTAACGGATGACGACGCCACAACCCGCCAGATGGTCCGCGGCATCCTGAAAAAACATGGCTACACCGTGAGTGCCGCGTGCGACGGCGTCGCGGCCCTGAAGGCCATTCGCAAGAAGAAATTCGATCTGGTCCTCCTAGACATCTGGATGCCCAAGATGACCGGCCTCGGCCTCCTCGGCAGCCTTACCGGCGAAGCGCATATGCCGAAGATCATCGTCATGACCTCTGACAAAACGCCGGAGACCCTGCTCAACGCCCTGCGTGGCCGCGTCTATCAGTTCCTCACAAAGCCTTTCGACGCCGAAACCCTCCATGGGGTCGTAGAAAATGCGCTCTCCACTCATCCGGCTACGCCCCCCATCGAAGTCCTTTCCGCCAAGCCTCACTGGGTCGAACTCCTGGTGCCGTGCGAACGCTCGGTCGTCAACCGCGTACAGAGCTTTCTGAATCTCCTGGAGACCGATCTTCCTACGGACGTCATGGAAAAAGTCGGCTACGCCTTCCGCGAACTACTGAACAACGCCATCGAGTGGGGCGGTCATCTCGATCCGAACCTCAAGGTGCGCATCTCTTACATTCGCACGAGTAAATTGCTAATGTATCGCCTCGACGATCCCGGCCCCGGGTTCAAGCTCGAAGAGCTCAAGCACGCCGCCATCAACAATCCCGAGGACGACCCGCTGGCGCATGCGCAAGCACGCGAAGAAAAGGGTCTACGCCCCGGAGGTCTGGGATTGCTGCTCACCAAACAAATGGTGGATGAGTTGGTGTACAACGAGGCCCGCAACGAGGTTGTGCTGATTAAGTATCTCTAGGAGGCGCGGACGCGATACGCGGGGGGGGGGTAACACATTATGGCGAACGGGAGTGTGGCAAAGGCAATCGTGATGGCCGGCTTGACTTGCGCCGTGCTGGACATCACGGCGGCGCTGCTGGTGTACGGTTACCTTGGATTGAAGCCGCTGCCGTTGTTGCAAGGAATCGCCGGGGGAGTATTGGGACCCCGCACGTTCAATGGAGGCCTGACAACGGCGCTGCTCGGATTGATTTTGCATTTTGTGATTGCCTTTGGCGCGGCGACGGTATTTTGCCTGGTAAGCCGTGGTCTCCGGTTTTTGGTGAAACATGCCGTTTTTTCCGGAGTGTTGTACGGGGTTGTGGTGTATTTTTTTATGAACGAGTTTGTTGTGCCGTTGTCGGCGGCCAGGAAGTATCCGTTTTCGGTCAAGATGATGGTGATTGGGGCGGTCATCCATATTTTTTGTGTGGGCTTGCCGATTTCGCTGAATGTCCGGCGCTACGGGGGATGAGACGTGCTAATGGGATTGCGTGACGATGGCCTGAGAGGTCGCCCTTCTTCAGGTATTCCGATTCCAGACTCAGAATGTTACATACAACGGTTTAGCAGAGCGCGGAGCCGTAGGCCAGTGACGCAGGCTCAAAAACTTACACCCTGTTTTCGAGCTTGAAGGACAGAAGTTGTGCAGAAAAGCCGAGCATCAAGACACGCGGAATTAGTTCCGAACCGCGACTACCCCGGTTCAGCAAATCCATCGGTTAGACAGGCGTGAGCGTTATTCTGGCGGAGAGGGTGGGATTCGAACCCACGGTACGGTTCCCCGTACGCTCGCTTTCGAGGCGAGTACTTTCAACCACTCAGTCACCTCTCCGCAGTGCTCGCTGACGACATTTTAGCAGACACGACTTGGCGCTGGCTATGGAGAGAGGGAGGAGATTGGCCGCAAAATTAACCTGAAACCCGAAGTTGCAGAGAGATTCCTCCGCTCCGGGACGGCCAAAACCGCCGTCCCTCTGGTCGGAATGACAAATATCGGGTGGTGGATGAAGTGGCAAAATCCGACTTCGGCGAAATAGGATTCTCCCGGGTCAATCGATTGAAATAAAACAAGATACGCGCGCCTGTAATAGGTCAGCTGCGGATTTCAGGATTAGCGAATAGCGAAGAGAGAGGTGACTAGGCGAGGGAGGAAATTAGCGGCGGGAAGCAAAGAAGGATTGCAGGAGGGCGGCAGAGTCTTCGGCGAGGATGCCGGAAGTCACTTCGACCTGGTGATTCAGCTTGGGGCTGGTGAGCAACTCGAAGCAGGAACGGAAGGCGCCGCCTTTGAGGTCGTCGGCGGCGTAGACGAGGCGGGGAACCCGCGCCTGAACGATCGCACCGGCGCACATGGCGCAGGGCTCGAGGGTAACGTAGAGGACGCAGCCGGCGAGGCGGTAGTTGCCGAGAAGGCGGGAGGCTTCCCGAATGACGATGATTTCGGCGTGGGCGGTGGGGTCATTATCGCCAATGGTGCGATTGCCGGAACGCGCGAGAACGGCATCGTTGTGGACAAGTACGGCCCCAATGGGAATTTCGCCGGCGGCGGCAGAGGCGCGGGCTTCGTCGAGAGCAAGCTGCATATAGTAGAGGTCGTCAGGCATGGCAGGAATGAAGAAAAAAGCTTAACACAGAGCGGGGTTCGAGCCTTGACATGCTCAGGCCGGGTGGGAGAATTACGCGAGAGATCGGGACCTCGATGCGGCCGGTGCTGGAAGAGGGGTTCGATTGTTCAGGTTGAGGGAGAAACGATGGACGATTTCCCGGAATTCATGAAGTGTTCTGCAAATAAGATTGCCACGAGCAGTCAGTCGACGCCTGGGGTCGAGGGTTACATTTTTGACGGTGTGGATTGCACTCAAATGGCATTCTGGACTTGCCACCAGACTGCGATTTCCGCGCCGCATGTGCATGAATACGATGAATATATGACGGTGGTGCAGGGTTGCTATACATTGACCGTTGGTGGCAGACGCATCCCCATCAAAGCCGGGGAGGAGTATTTCATTCCCAAGGGAGTTTCGCACGGCGGTGAGGTGGTCGCTGGCACCAGGACCATCCACGCCTTTGGTGGCCGCCGAGCCGAAAGAGCGCATCCGTAGACGGAAAGCTCCCCGGTGAGCCTGGCTTTCAGTTACTCTCAGTTAAGTCGTGTGGCGTGTATCCTTGACAAGTGGGCCGCAGGGGAAAGAGACTGAAAGCATGAAAGAACTGGTGGCACGGATTTTTCAGGCGGACTTCCTGAAGGGAATGAAGGTCACTTTCCGCACGCAATACCCGAGCAACATTTACACGGAACAGTACCCGCTGGAACGTCCGATGGTGGCGGAGCGCTTTCGCGGAGCGCCGCGGCTGAACAAGCACCCGGAAACGGGCGAGACGCTGTGCATCGCGTGCAACTTGTGTGCGCTGGCATGCCCGGAAAATCTGATTGTGGTGGGCTGGGAACGCGATGACGCGACGCGGCGGAAGGTGCTGACGACTTTCACGTATGATACTTCGCGGTGCATGTTCTGCGGGCTTTGCGAGGACGTGTGCCCGACGGACGCGCTGGAACTGACCCAGGATTTCGAGATGGCGTACTACAGCCGGGAAGGCGCGATTTGGGACCGGCACCTTTTGGAAGAAGGACCGACGCCGACGCGGTACACGCGATAAAAACTCCATGGAAATTCGACGAGATCCCATAACACAAAGCTGGGTTGTATGCGGGCAACGCGAGCGATTGGGGGAGGCGGGAGAGCAGTGTCCCCTGGATCCGGGCGTTGTGGAAAACACGAAAGCGATTTTGACGTGGCCGGCCGAAGGCGTGTGGCAGGGGCGCGTGATTCCGCATCCGGAGGCGCTGTACCGCGTGGAAAACGATCCGGGGCGGGTGGCCGAAGGGATCTACGACAAGATGGGGCCGCTGGGCGCGCACGAAGTGGTCATTGAGACGCGGGAGCACGACAAGAAATTCTCGCAACTGAGCGATGATGAAATCGAGCGGGTGCTGTGGGTGTGGGGCCTGCGGATCGCGGATTTGAAGAAGGACGCGCGATTCAAGTATGTGAGCGTGTTCAAGAACCAAGGGGCGCTGGCGGGAGAAGAGTGGGATCACGCGCATTCGGAAGTGACCGCGACGATTTTCGTGCCGCGGCGCATCAAGTACGAACTGGCATCGGCGCACGAGTGGTACAAGGACCGGGAACGCTGCGTTTTCTGCGATATCGTGCGGCAGGAAGAAAAGCAGGGCAAGCGGATTGTGGATGTGCAGGGGGATTACTATGCGCTGTGCCCGTATGCCTCGCGCGTGCCATTTGAAGTGTGGGTGATGCACCGGCGGCACAACCATCTGTTTGAGCAGGCGCGGCCGGGAGCGAACCGTAAGCACCTGGCGGCGCTGCTGGGGCGGGTGCTGCGGCGGTTGGAGAAAGTGGCCCCGACGTTTCACCTGGTGGTGCACACTTCACCGAACACACGCAACAAAAAAGGCGAGCTTTCCGGGTACTGGAAGACGCTGGCCGAGGATTACCACTGGCACATCGAGATCATGCCGATCGTGGAAAAGCCCAGCAAGTCCTACAGCATCAAGGAAGTGTACTTCAACGCACTCCTGCCGGAACAAGCCGCGGAACAGTTGCGCGCAACCGATCCCAACCCATGAGAAGAGGAATGCAGCGCCGCGGTGAGCAAGGAGGAATCCTTGCGAATCTTGTGGTGCTGTTGTTTGTGGCGGCGCTTTGCGCGCTGGTTTATTTTGCGCGGCATCCGATCATGCGGTACGTGGCCGAATCGTGGGTGGTGGATGAGCCCGCGCCGCACGCCGATGCGATTGTGGTGCTGAGCGATGACAACTTTTATGCGGATCGTGCCACGCGCGCGACGGAATTGTACCGGCAGGGTGTTGCGGGAATCGTGGTGGCCAGCGGAAGAAGATTGCGGCCCAATGCGGGGTTGAGCGAGTTGATGGAGCACGACCTGGTGGAGCGAGGCGTGCCGAAAGAGAAGATCCTGAGATTCGCTCATGACGCCGACAGCACGAGCGAGGAGGCGGCGGCGCTGGCGCATCTTGCGGAAGAGCACAAATGGAAAAGCGTGGTCGTGGTGACGTCGAATTATCACACGCGGCGCGCGCGATATATTTTCCAGAAGGTGTTTCCCGCCGGGATTGCGGTGAGCGTGGCGAGTGCGCGCGACGGGGATTTCGACCCGCAACGCTGGTGGGAGAAGCGCAAGTCCATAAAGCTATTTGCCCGGGAAATGGTAGGTATGTTGTTGGCCCTGTGGGAATTACGCGGGGATGGCAAGGGAAGTGCAGGGCAAGTGGCGGAATTGAGTTTAGCAGTACTAGGGCCAGGCCGGGTGTACCTATTTGGGTCACGCGGGTTGTGGAAAAAACTGACCTTGCCCTTTACAGCGAATAAGTGCTGTAATATCTTTATCTTTCTGAGTCGCATCCCATAGCCAGTCCTCGAAGGCGACTTTGAAATTCTGAGAAACGGTTGAGGTGTCTCCATGTGGCGCAAAGAGGATGGGAGACCGCAAGGGCCTTCCGAGATTTCCACAGGTGCTGTGAATCCCACAATGGGAACGGGGAGCGGGAAAAATCTGCCGGTGCCCACGGGTGTGTCGCCCAAAGCAGTGGCTTGCGTGAGCCAAGGGATCAAGATCAAGGGAGAAATCAACGGGAGTGAAGAGCTGTTTGTGGATGGTCAGATTGAAGGAACAATTACGTGCGCTAGTTCGACGGTGACACTGGGACCCAATGCCACCGTGAAGGCGGATGTAAGCGCGCGGGAAGTAATTGTGCGCGGACGCGTGGAGGGAAAGCTGACGGGCACGGAACGAATTCAGGTGTGGCGTTCGGCGCGCGTGCAAGGTGACATGAAGGCGGACCGCATTTCCATAGAAGAAGGCGCCGAATTGCACGGCATGTTGGAAGCGGGGAAGCCGCCCGTGAGTGCATCGGAGAGGGCCAGCCGCGAGGGTTTCAAGAAGACGGAAGCAAATAAGCCGAAAGACGCGAGCAAGTTGGATGACAAGCCAGCCTCGGGTGCGGCGGTTGCGGGGGCGGACTGAGCCATGGGATTTCTGAACAAACTGGGAATTGCGATTGGGACAGGCACGGGACTGGCGGGCACACGGCCACTGCCGTACAGCAGAGATGCGAACAACGGCAACGGGAATGGCAGTCTGAGGGCGGCCGGAGCGAATCGCGCGCCGGAGCTTCAGGAAACGACGCGGATTTCAAATGGATTGAAGGAATTCCTGTGGAACCTGGAAGGACTGGGGCGCGGCACGTTGTTGGACTTGGGCCCGGCATGGCAGACCACCATCAGCTTCTTCATCGAGCGGGGATTCCGCGTAACTTCAGACGACATATTGCGGGGATGGTCGGAGTTCGTGAAAGAACAAGAGTCGCTGAGCAGGTTGCCGCTGAAGGAAGAGGATTATCTGGAGCGCACGCCGGAGGCGAGAACCAAGAAATTTCTGGCAGAAAATCTTCAGTACGCAGAGGCGTCATTCGATGCGTTGTTGCTGTGGGATGTGCTGGACTACCTGGAGCCGGCGGTGGCCAAGCAGACAGTAACGCACCTGACAGAGATGCTGCGGCCGGGTGGAGTGGTGTTTGCGATGTTCCACAGCAAGAAGCCCGAAGGATTCCAGAGATACCGCGTGGCGGATACCAGCAGGCTGCAAGTGCTGGCGGCGAAGCCGATTTGCGCGGCGCAAAAGGTGTATCAGAACCGTGAGATCCAGGGATTGTTCGGCAACTGCCGGACCATAAAGACCTTTATTGGCCGCGACCAATTGCGAGAGACGCTGTTCCTCAAGTAAAACCCAAAAATCACAGGACAAATGACAGATAAGCAAGGGGATAAGTGCGTTCTGATGATTCTTGGAGATTGTCCTTGCGGCCTGCCATGCCGGGGAGTAGAAGGGAGATGTGAGCTCCCAGAGCTCCGGAGGGGACGGATGACTCCACCGGGCTTAGAAGCAACACAATGCTGCACACACCGCTGACGCGGTGCGAGTCGGCAGGTGGCAGAACGCAGTAATTACTGCTCACCACACGACAAAGCAAAATTACAAGAAGGGCCCCGACTCCGGTTGGGGCCCTTCTTGCGTTTCAGGGGTGGCTTAGAAAAAAGATCAGTGCGCGGAGTGGGAAGGTTTGTGGTGCTTGCCTGAATGGTTTTTTCCGCCGTGATGTTTGTGGTGATGCGAACGGTGCTGGGTGGCTTTGTTTGTCCCAGTTGTTGAAGCAGCCGGCTGTTGCGCGGCCGAAGCCAGTGCCAAGGATAAAGCAAGCAAAGATGCAATAAGGAAGCGGTTCACGTGCAATCTCCCGAAAGTGAATTCCCCCGCAAGAAGGATTAAACCACAAAGATGGGAAGGTGGCGGAGAAAAAGTAACCGGATAGAAATATTACTTAAGGCAAAACGAGCCGATCAGCCGCCGAAACGCGTTTCGAGCATGTGAATGACGGCGTTCTGCTTGGCGATGACCTGGGCCTGCCACATGAGGGCAATGGACATGATGCTCATGGTGAAAATGCAGAGCGCGAGAACCAGGCCCGTCTGGGTTTCCGAGGCGGGGACATGAAAGACGCGACGCATCCAGGACATGGGTGGAAACTCCTAGTCCACGGATCACGCGGAGAGTGAGCCGGAAGACAATGGGATTGCGAGCGACGAGCAAGGGTAAAGGAGCAATTGGTGGGCCAGGTTGCAGCAGGGTTATCAGTACTCTCAGAACGCGGCCTTTTGTTGGTCTTTTTTGACGTTTTCTCAAAAAAGGAAAAACGCCTGCACAAGGCGTGTGCAAAGGTTCACACACAAAGGACACAGTATTTCCAGTGTAGTTAGAGACCTTTGCACCCGAGAAGGTACTGAGCGAACCGGGATTTGCCTCCGAGTGGAGCGGCTAAAATTGACGGTTAAGGATGGTGTCGAGCACGAGTTCCCAGGTGTTTGGCGAGGAGAGAGGGAAGAATTTGCGAGCAGGGCGAGACGCGGGCTGGACGGAGCGCGGCGCTATGGCGGAAGAAGAATCGGGGGCCGGGGAGCGATCCGCCAGAAGAATAGCGTGTTCGCAAGCGGGGAAGAGTTCGGAGGCTTCGTCGGAAGAAGCGATGGCGACTTTGAATGCGTGCGCACGCAGGGCGCGATCATAGAGCTTGGAAAGTTCGCGTGTGCAGGCGGAGAGGCTGGCGCCGACGGCCAGCGCCCAGAAGACGCCGCGCAGGCGCAGCGTAAGCTTTTTCCGGGTGGCCTCGGCTTGAAATTCTGCAATGTCAGCGTCGGAAGCCCCGGCGAAAAAGAAGAGTTCGTCGAAATCGCGGAGGCGGAGGAGTTCCGCTTCGCGCTCTGGTAGCCCGGTGTTCTGGGAGAGTTCACGGGGAGAGAGCGCGCGCAAGGACACGACGGAGATGCCGGTTTCCTCCGCGAGGAGGTCGAGGGCTTCCGCGGCGGCAGGCTGAGGGGAAGCGATAGGGATGCAGGTGAAGCGGCCCAGGCGCGTGGTGGTAGAGGGTTTCAGATGGAAATAGTCTTCGGGGAGATACACGCCAGAGCCTCCCTCGGCGATGAAGGGTTCGGATTGGCCAAGTTTGCGGAGCGTGGCATCAAGCTGCGAGCGTGTGCGCGAGGTAACCCAGACGCAAGGTACGGAGGCTTCCGCGAGGGAATCGAGGAATTGAGGGAAACCGGTAAGCGGCTTGCCGGTGGGCGAGATTAGATTGTCGATGGCACAGAAAACGACGCTGGTGGAAGAGCGCAATGTGTGGCTCCGGGTCTAGGCAGATTGTAACGGAAGTAGGCAGATAGGAGAAATTGGGTGGAGGAGACCAGGAAGCAGGCAGAAAAGGACTAACGTGAAGCGGAGGCAGGTAAGAACGGCATGGGCGGCAGAAATAGAAAAGGGGCGGCAGAAGCCGCCCCTTTGAACGAATGGAGTTGGGTTACCTGCCGGAGTTGGAAGCGGCGGCAGTCACCGGGTGAGAGCTTGCCTTGGGGATGCTGAGATAGCCACTGATCTGGTTTTTGCCAATCTTGTTGATGACGATTTCCTCGGGCTGATGAGTGCCGCTCAGGTAGAAGAAGAGCGGCTGATTGATACCGCGATTCTTGTCCTCGCTGCGCTTGTCCTCGATGGTCAGGGCCATGTTAGCGCTGTTCTTCTTCTCGTTGGTGCTCTTGAGTTCGAGCGTGATGTTGCCGACCTTCTGGGGTTGATTCTTGCCGGCGATGGAGAATTCGATGTAGTCGCGCTCGCCCTGGCGGCGGAGAACGTCGATCTCGTCATGGTTGCGGGCGATCAGAGTGCCCAGTTCGCTGCGAGCCATGTTGAGGTCGTTGATGGTCTTGTTCAGGTTGGTATCGACCTGAGTAACGCGGGTGTCGACGGTCTTGACGTCGTCGGAGGTCGCCTTGGTGGCGAGTTCCTGATGAACGGAAGTGTCAAGAGCGGTGATCTTAGAGGTTGTATCGGAATTGAGCTGCTCTGCTTCGCTGCGCGACTTCTTCAACTGGCCCTGCGTGATCTTCAGCTTATCCGTGACGACCTTCAGATCACCCTTAAGGTCCGTATTGGCTTTTTCGTCCACGGCAACGCGGTCCTTGAGTGTGTTCATATCCGACTGGACGGAAGTCTGAACCGCCTTCACCTGATCGGCGACGGCTTGCTTGGTAGCATCGAGCTTGGAAGAGTTACTCCAAGCCAGGCCGAGACCGCCCACGGCCAGAAGCGCCAGGAGGATGATCGCGGGCAACTGCCAAGACGAACCGGACTTCGTTTCAACGTAAGTGTTCTGTGAATCTTGCTCAGACATGTGAATTCCTTCTCCTCTACCCCTAAATGGGTACAACATTTTGCGAAATGGCAGCCTAAATTTGCTGCCGGAGCGTTAAACCTGCCAATAAGAAGTGCAAGCGGGATACCGCGGATACCAGATTGGGAATCGCCCGTATATGATTGTAGCACTTAGGTTTGTACTAAACCATGGAAAAGCGGGGTGGTACTAGTTCTGGGAATCTTTACGCGCCAGTGAACGCGGGCGATGAATTCCTACGTAGTGCAAGAATGTTCCACTTTTATGCCTAGGCCAGCGAAAGCCTGGAGAAGCTGCTGCGGCGATTGGTAGTGGATCCCGGAGAGGCCAAGTTGCCGGGCAGCCTCGACGTTCGCGGGGATGTCATCAATGTAGACGGCCTCGCCGGCGCGGACCTTGGACGCACGCAGGGCTTCACGGTAAATGAGGGGATCGGGTTTGCTGGCGCCAACCGAGCAGGAATAGATGCGTTGCCCTTTGGGGAAATACTCGTAGAAGTCATAAGTCGACTCGAGATAGGCGACATGGATAGGATCGGTGTTCGAGAGAAGAACCAGGCGGTAGCGTTTGGAAAGCTCCTCGAAGAGGCGTAACGGGTGGATTGGCTGGGGATCGAGAGCAGAATTCCAAACTGCGGTGAATTGTTCAAAGTTGAGAGAAAGGCCGAGACGCTGACAGAGATGGAGATGCCAATCGTGAGGGGAAATGCGGCCTTCCTGCCAATCGGGCCAGCGCGGATCTTTATCGATGGCGGACCAGAGCTCTTCGGGTGTCAGGGAGAGGCCCTGAGTGAGGCCTACTTGGGCGCGGCGGAGATCAATGCGGACCAGAACGCGGCCAATGTCGAAGATGATGGCACGGATGGCGGCAGCAGGCATACGCTAGCGATCCTCCAGAGACGTAGCGGATGGCGCGGAAGAAACCGAGCGTCGCGCGCGGAGAACGCTGATGATTGGCGGCAAAATCGAAAGGAAAATGATCGCGGCGATTATGTAGTGAAGGTATTTGCCAATGTTGGGGATCCTGGAGCCAGCGACATAACCCCCAAGGAGCATGCTGCTGATCCAAAGCGTTCCACCAAAAATGTCGTACATGAGAAATGTGGAGTAGCGCATTGCCGCAGCGCCGGCGACCGGGGGACAGAAAGTACGCACGATCGGAACGAAGCGCGCCAGAATTACGGCCCGGCCGCCATAGGTTTCGTAGAACTCGTGAGCACGCTGGAGATGGCTACGGCGGAAGAATAGCGAGTCTTCGCGTCGGTACAATGCTGGACCGGCTGAGCGCCCAATCCAATAGCCCAGTTGGTCACCAGCAATGGCGCAGAGGATACCAGGGAGAAGCAGCCAGCGAAGAGGGATTACATGTTGGCCGGCGAAGATACCAGCAGTGACGAGCAGGGAGTCGCCAGGCAGAAAGAACCCAACGAAGAGGCCTGTCTCCACAAAAATGATGGTGCACACAAGAGCGGGACCACCCCAACTGATTAGCTGTTTGAGCCCTTCGGGGTCGTAGAGTGAGTGAAGGAAGTGAAGGATGGATTCCAGCAAGCGGCCTCCGTCCTTACGGAAACGGGGATTGGGAAGAGTGCGCGGGCCCGCAGATTCGAAATCACTTCCCAACCTATACGGTAACAGAAAATGGCCAGATTCTCTCCGCATTCCTGCCACAGGACGCTGACGGCGCCAACAGGCAGGAGCCACCAGGTGGGACGAATCATTGCAGCGCCTCCACGAGGAGGAGTTCGCCCTGGCGCCCCAATTCGGAATGAGCATCCTGCTGTTGGAAAAGAAGTCTGCGGAGCTGGGGAAGGGCACTGCGAGCAGCAGCGGCGCCCGCTTCGATGGCGTCGTCAATGCGCTCGAAATCGTCCCAAGCGATGGATTGCACGTCGGGACGCAGGACGAGGTTGGCGTGACGCTCCCAGGCTTCGAGCTGGTGCTTCTGCGCGGCACTGACGGCGCGGCTGACCACTTGAAAGATGTTGGTGGGAGCGCCGCGGTGGCCGTCGTGCAAACCAACGCAGACGCCTACCACGACTTCGGCGCCTAGCTCGCGTGCGGCTCGCGTGGGAACCGGGGCGACGAGCCCCCCGTCGGCGAGGCACCGAGTGCCGATCATGACCGGCTCGAAAAGCCCCGGGAAAGCGCAACTGGCGCGGATAGCATCCGCCAGGCTGCCCTGCTTGAAGACCACGGGATCACCGCTGCCAAGGTCGGTGGCGACGATGGCGGTGGGGATGGAGAGATCCTCAAACTGATTGGAATCGAAGAAGCGGTGGACGAGGGCGCCAAGGCGTTTGTTGCTGGCCAAGCCGAAGCGAGAAACACGCCAGCGCGCAAAATCACGGAGGCGAATCTCGCGGCATTTGGCAATGACGCTGGGGAGCGGTGTGCCACTAGCATAGGCGGCGGCCAGGATGCTTCCCATGCTGCTGCCGGAAATGCAGGAGATGGGAATGTGGTGCTCTTCCAAGACGCAAAGAACTCCAAGATGCGCATAGCCGCGTGCAAAACCACCGCCGAGCGCCAGCCCGATGCCGGGACGCAGCCCAGGTGAGGTGGTGAACAAGGAGGCAGGATGAAGGCGTCGCGTCACGAAGGAGAGAGTCCCATGTGCGGTTAGGAAGGGGCGATGGGACGCGCGTCCCGAAGATGCGGTACGAAAGTACCCATTGGGAATTGTTGATAGAACGTAAGGAAACGGGCGAAAACAGTACGGAAATACTAGTTCGCTACCCTCGCTGTACCATTGCTGCGCACTTGGGTGTGCGCGAATCTAGCCAAAGCGACACGGAGTACAAACGGAGCTCTGGGGGGAACTTCATGAACACCGGGTACACGAACTGGCTGGGGCATGCGGTGGTCCTTCATGTGGAAGTGGGAGATATCAAGGTACCCCTGCGCGGGAAGCTGCTGAAAGAGAATCCTGAGACGGTGCGGATGAGGATTGGGGAAGGCTGGGACGTCGATATTTACAAGGCGATGATCCTGAGCGTGGAAGAAGACCTGATGGCAATGTTTCCAGCGTGAGGGGAGGAACCATGAAAAATCAGATCCCGAAGTATGTAACACAGGCACGGGCGGCGTATTTATTGGGCTTGCCTCCGGCGGAGATTTCCCGGATTTCGGAAGAGACGGGAATCGGGCATTACGAACGCGCCGGGAACGAAGAAGAGCGGTTCTTTACCTACGAAGAGCTGCAGAAGATTTGCGTGCTGGCGACGCATGAAGGAGCGACAGCACATTAAGAAAGATTGAGTTTCCTCCGGCCCCCCTCGGCAGGACCCCCCGCCCCGGCTCGTTGCCCCCAGCGAGCCGGGGTTTCTTTTTGCCGGCGATAGCGGTTCACGGCTATTGAATCGATTTAGAATTCCTTTGACAGCAAACCCCGCGGTGAGGAAACTTAGCAGCGATTCCAGGCACACGGCTGCAAATCGGCAGCAGGCGGATCAGCAGCATAGCGACGTGAGCACGGATAAGAGTTAGCACGCCCCAAAATGCCGGGAAGGGGAGAGAGACTTTGCATCTCACAGCACTCGATTGGGCCGCGATCGCGGGGTACCTCCTTATAACGCTGGTGCTGGGGCTCTATTTCCGCGGGAAATCGGGAAAGAGCACCGCGGACTATTTTGTTTCCGGGCGCCAAGTGAGCTGGTGGCTGGCGGGAACGTCGATGGTGGCCACCACGTTTGCGGCGGATACACCGCTGGCGGTGTGCGGATTGGTGTACACGCAAGGAGTAGCGGGGAACTGGCTGTGGTGGAGTTTCCTGCCTTCGGGAATGATGACGGTGTTCCTGTTTGCGCGATTGTGGAGGCGCTCCGGGCTGATCACGGATGTACAGTTCGCGGAGTTCCGCTATCACGGCAAGCCCGCAGCGTTTCTGAGGGGATTCCGCGCGGTGTATCTGGGCTTGCTGATGAATTGCCTGATCCTTGGCTGGGTGACGAAGGCGATGGTGAATATCATCAGCACTTCACTGGGGATCAGCGACGCGAAGGCTTTGGCGATTTGCGTATTTTTTCTGATGCCCTTCACGGGGATCTACGTTTCCCTGGGCGGGCTGTGGGGCGTGTTGTGGACGGACCTGTTTCAATTCGTGCTGAAAATGGCCATCGTGATCGCGGTGGCGTGGTACGGGGTGCGTGCGGTGGGCGGGATGTCGCAGTTGTTGGCCAGGCTGGCGGAGATGCGGAATGCCGCGGGGCCCGGTGCGAGCGACATCACGAAGATGTTGCCGGATTTTTCTCGCGGGTTGACGGGCGAAGCGCTCTGGACGCTGCCGGTGATTACGTTTGTGGTGCATCTGGCGGTGCAGTGGTGGGCCTTCTGGTATCCGGGGGCGGAGCCCGGAGGCGGAGGTTATATCGCCCAGCGAATTTTCAGCGCGCGGGATGAGAAAAACGGGATGCTCTCGGTCCTTTGGTTCAATCTGGCGCATTATGCGCTGCGCCCGTGGCCGTGGATTCTGACGGCCTTGGTGGCCGTGGTGTTGTATCCGGGATTGGCGCAGCCAGAGCGCGGATACATGATGGTGGCGACGCGGCATACCCCGCACGCGTTGCTGGGGATTTTGCTGGCAGGATTTATGGCCGCGTTCATGTCCACCGTGGCGACGCAATTGAATTGGGGAAGCTCGTACCTGGTGGAGGATTTCTACCGGCGCTTCGTGAAGAAAAAGTCGAGTGAAGCGCACTATGTGAACGCATCGCGGCTGGCGACGCTATTTTTGGTGGCGGCGGCGGCGTGGGTTTCCATGCAACTGCAATCGGTAAGTGAAGGCTGGAAAATCGTGCTGGAGTTGGGAGCGGGAACGGGAGGAGTGTACCTATTGCGGTGGTATTGGTGGCGCGTGAACGCGTGGAGCGAGATTTCGGCGATGGCGGCGGCGCTGGTGACGACACTGGTCATGCGGAATCACTCGCTGTGGATCGCGCTTGTGGGACGCCCGGAACCTTTCCAGGGCTCGGACGCGGTGGTCTTTGCGAAGGCAACGCTGTGTACTACGGCAGTGACGACGCTGGTGTGGGTGGGGATCACCTTGCTGACTCCGCCGGAGGACACGAGAACGCTGGTCGAGTTCTACCGGAAGGTGAAGCCGGATGCCATCGGGTGGGGGCCGGTGGCAAAGATCAGCGGCGTGGAAGAGATCACGCAGGATCTGGGGAAAAATCTGTTGAGCTGGGTGATCGGCTGCGTGTTTGTGTATGCGGCGCTATTCAGCATCGGGCAACTCTGCTTTGGCCGTCTTGGCTCTGGATTTGTGCTGGGACTGGTATCGTTGACGTGCGGTGTGGCATTGTATCGGCTTATGCCGAAGCCTACCGAATGGCGCGTCTAGTGGTGTGCCCCACAAGTTCGTTGCATTTCTTAGTGGGTCAGGGCTTCAGCCCTGACATAAAAAGCCTGCATAATGAATTGGGCTTTCGCGCCTTTTGCGTCCGCCGGTTTCTGGCGGGAGCCCCTGAAGATTCTGGACATCTTCACATTATTTTCGGGACACGACACTAGCGCGATGGCTGCAACACAACGCAGAGCGGGGTCGCATCACGCCGTCCTCGCGGGGTTCCTGGGGTGGACGCTCGACGCGTTCGACTTTTTTGTAATCGTCTTCCTGTACGACACGCTGGCGAAGCAGTTTGGCGTTTCCAAGCAAGCCATCATTTTTACGACCACGGCCACGCTGGCGCTGCGGCCCGTTGGCGCATTCGTGTTCGGATTGCTCGCGGACCGGTACGGCCGGCGCATTCCGCTGATGGCCAACGTGGTCTTTTTTTCGTTGATCGAGCTGGGCTGCGGCTTTGCTCCGAATTTCACCGTGTTTCTGATCCTTCGCGCATTGTTTGGAATCGGCATGGGCGGGGAGTGGGGAGTCGGCGCGTCACTGGCGATGGAAGCCGCTCCTCTGCGGTGGCGCGGCATTCTCAGCGGCATCCTGCAGAGCGGCTACTCGATTGGCAACCTGCTGGCTGCCGTGGCGGCGCGATTTGTTCTCCCGGCCTGGGGCTGGCGGCCCATGTTTTGGCTCGGCGCATTGCCGGCGCTGCTCGCGCTCTATATAAGGACCAAGGTGCCGGAGTCCGTGGCGTGGCAACAGCACCGCGCCGGCTCCATGGGGGACGTGCTGCGCACGGTGGCTTCGCAATGGAAACGCTTCGCGTATCTTGTGGTGCTGATGACCTTCATGATGTTTTTGTCCCATGGCACACAGGACCTTTATCCGGATTTCCTGAAGGAAGTGCACCGGCTGGGTCCCGCGTTGGTTGCCAATATCGCGATGATTTACACCGCGGGGGCGGTTCTCGGCGCAATCATTTTTGGCCATCTCTCGCAGGTGCTGGGCCGGCGCAGGGGAATGATGTGCGCGCTGGCATTATCGCTGGCGATTATTCCACTCTGGGCGTTTGGCTGGAGCATTCCCTTGTTGATTGCCGCGGCCGTGTTGATGCAGATGGGTGTGCAGGGAGCGTGGGGCGTGATTCCGGTGCACCTGAACGAGCTTGCGGCGGACTCGGCGCGCGGGCTGATCCCGGGATTCGCCTACCAGTTAGGGATATTGTTTGCCGCGCCCACGAACAGTGTGGAGTTCGCGCTGCGAGGAAGGTTCGGCTATCAATGGGCGCTGGCGAGTTTTGAGGTAGTAACGATCGTTGCTCTGGCAGTTCTGCTCTGGCGCGGCGCGGAAGCCCACGGCAAAAGCTTCGTGAATTCTGTCTGAAACCTTGGCAAATCCCTTGTAGTGGCCGACCTTTAGCCCGGAAATCTCACAAG
>DLMH01000109.1 GCA_002478115.1 Candidatus Acidiferrum typicum
CGTGGACGCGGCCAGAGAAGCCGACCCAGTCCAACTTACTCGACTCCAGAAGGATTTGGAATCCGCATGCGAGTCCCCGCCAGCCTCACCCGCGGAGGCGCGGCGCAGCCTCGACCGGCTGGCTGGGTCCGCCGCGGAATTTGCCAGCAGCCTCACCGCCGATCCTGAGAGCGAGGCGAAGTGGTGGGCATGTGCGTTCGCTCGCCAGTGCCAGGACGCCCTGGATGAGCTGACGTTTCTCGCTCCAGATGCGGTTGAAGAGATCCCGACGTTGCGCCAATTGGCTAGTCTCGCGGGGGACCTCCTGCATAGCCACCGCGCCTCGTCAAGAATTGCTGCCATCGAAAATCTCGCGCGCAAATGCGGCGAATTCGCCCGTGTGGACTATGACTTCCTGTTCGACGACGCTCGCCATCTACTCACCATCGGGTACAACGCCGGGGAACACCGGCAGGACCCGAGTTACTACGATCTGCTCGCTTCGGAAGCAAGATTATGCAGTTTTGTAGCAATTGCACAAGGACAACTGCCGCAGGAGAGCTGGTTTGCCCTGGGCCGCCTCCTCACCACGGCAGGTGGAGATCCGATTCTCCTTTCCTGGAGCGGTTCGATGTTCGAATACCTCATGCCGCTTATCGTGATGCCGACATACGAGAACACGCTGCTCCATCAGACGTACCGGGCCGCTGTGGCCAGACAGGTCGAGTATGGGACAAAGCGCGGCGTGCCTTGGGGTATTTCGGAATCCAGTTACAATTCCATCGACGCTCGTCTCAACTATCAGTACCGCGCGTTCGGCGTACCTGGCATGGGCCTCAAACGCGGGCTCGCGGACGATCTGGTCATTGCGCCGTATGCCTCGGCGTTGGCGCTGATGGTAGCACCCGAGGAGGCCTGCCTGAATCTTCAGGAACTCGCCGCGGACAGCTTTGAGGGGAAATACGGCTTGTATGAAGCTATAGACTATACTCCTTCGCGTGTGCCCCGCGGGCAATCGAACGTCGTGGTTCGGTCTTTCATGGCGCATCACCAGGGCATGAGCCTTCTGTCGTTGGCCTACCTGCTTCTTGATCGTCCCATGCAAAAGCGATTCGAGTCGGATCCGATGTTCCAGGCGTCCGCGCTATTGCTCCAGGAGCGGGTGCCAAAGGCCATGGCATTTTATTCGCACCTGGCCGAACTATCCGACGTACGTGCTGCTTCCAACGGTCCGGAAGCGCCAGTACGCATTTTCACCAGTCCTGACACGCCGATGCCGGAACTGCAGTTGTTGTCGAACGGCAGATATCATGTCATGGTCACAAACGCCGGTGGCGGCTACAGTCGCTGGAAGAATATTGCGGTGACGCGCTGGCGCGAAGACGGTACCTGCGACAACTGGGGCACATTCTGCTATATCCGTGCCGTCGCGAGCGGCAAGTTCTGGTCAGCCGCATTTCAGCCGGCGCTCCAAGCATCGGACAGCTACGAAGCGATCTTCTCCGAGGGGCGGGTGGAGTTCCGTCGCCGCGACCACGAGTTCGAAACCTATACAGAGATAGCCGTTTCGCCAGAAGATGACGTCGAAGTTCGCCGCATCAGCATCACTAACTGCTCTCGAGTGCGCAGAGCTATCGATGTCACAAGTTACGCGGAGGTCGTTCTCGAATCGCCTGCGGCGGATGCCCTTCACCCGGCCTTTGGTAATCTGTTCGTTCAGACTGAGCTCATCCGCGAGAAGCGGACGATTCTCTGCACTCGCCGACCCCGCTCTCGTGAAGAGCAGCCGCCATGGATGTTCCATTTAATGGCCGTTCATGGGGGGGAGATCGGAGAAATCTCCTATGAAACTGACAGGATGCGGTTCATCGGACGAGGACACACTATCGCCGATCCACAAGCGATGGCCGATGCAGCGCCGCTCTCGGGCCGCGAGGGGTCAGTGCTGGATCCGATCGTCGCCATCCGTCATCAAATAGCGCTCGATCCGGAAGAAAAGGTGACGATCGACATCGTGTCCGGCATTGGCGAAACGCGGGACGCCTGTTTGGGCCTTGTAGAAAAGTACCAGGATCGGCGTCTCGCGGATCGCGTGTTCGATCTCGCGTGGACACATAGCCAGGTGTTCTTGCGACAGATAAATGCCACAGAGGCCGACGCGCAGCTCTATGCACACCTGGCTGGCTCTATTGTGTACGCCAACTCCTCGCTCCGCGCTGACGCGAGCGTCCTCACAAAGAACCGCCGTGGGCAGTCCGATCTCTGGGGCTACTCCATTTCCGGCGACTTGCCAATCGTGCTGCTCGAGATCGGAGATCCCGCCAACATCGACCTCGTTCGCCAACTCATCCAGGCCCACAGTTACTGGCGCCTGAAAGGACTGGTGGTGGACCTGGTGATCTGGAACGAAGATCACTCCGGCTACCGGCAGACTCTGCAAGACCAGATCATAGGATTGATTTCCGCAGGGCTTGAAGCCAACTTGAAAGATCAACCGGGCAGCATCTTTGTGAGACCGGGGGACCAGATATCGAGCGAGGACCGCATTCTGTTCCACTCGGTCGCCCGTGCCATCCTCAGTGACAGCCGCGGAACGCTGGTGGATCAGATGCAGCGCCGCAGCACCGGAGCAGTAACCGTTCCGGAACTTCCGCTGGCCCGAACCCACCAACCCGAGCCCGCAGAAGTAGCCGCCTCACCTCGCGACGATCTGATTTTCTTCAACGGAGTGGGCGGATTCACCCCTGACGGGCGCGAGTACATCATTACGACCACCGAGCGGAAAATGACTCCGGCGCCATGGGTGAATGTACTGGCGAACCCGCGCTTCGGAACCGTAATTTCAGAGAGCGGTCTTGCCTGCACCTGGAGTGAAAATGCCCACGAGTTCCGCCTCACTCCCTGGTGCAACGATCCCGTGAGCGATTCGTGCGGAGAGGCGTTCTATATCCGTGATGAAGATAGCGGCCACTTCTGGTCACCTACGCCGATGCCCAGACCCGGCGCGACACCTTATACCAGCCGGCACGGATTCGGCTACAGCGTCTTCGAGCACACAGAAGGCGGCATCCGCTCCGAAGTGTGGGTTTACGTGGCCGTCGACGCGGCAATCAAGTTTACGGTATTGAAAGTGCGAAATGAGTCGGGTCGATCACGCCGGCTCTCCGCCACCGGATACGTGGAATGGGTTCTTGGCGACCTGCGGCCGAAAACCGGGTTGCACGTGATAACCGAAATTGACCCGAACGGCGGCGCACTGTTCGCGCGGAACCCCTACAATACGGAGTTCGCCGACCGGGTTGCCTTCTTCAACGTGGACGATCGAAGCCGCACCATGAGCGGCGATCGGACTGAGTTCCTTGGCCGCAACGGCACGCTTCGGAGTGCGGCTGCAATGTCTCGATCCCGGCTGTCCGGGAGAGCGGGGGCTGCTTTGGACCCCTGTGCCGCGATACAGGTTCCGTTCGAACTGGCGGACGGGCAAGAGCGTGAGATCATCTTCACTCTCGGCGTAGGCCGTGGCGAAAATGACGCTCACAACCTGGTGGATCGTTTCCGCGGATCTACTGCCGCCCGTGACGCGCTCGAAGCAGTATGGCAGTACTGGAAGCGCACGCTTGGCGCGGTGCAAGTGGAAACGCCCGACCAGTCCCTCAACGTCCTGGCTAACGGCTGGCTCCTTTACCAAACTCTCGCGTGCCGTTTTTGGGGGCGGAGCGCTTTCTACCAGCCGGGGGGCGCCTTCGGTTTCCGCGACCAGTTGCAGGACGCAATGGCGCTTATCCATGCCGAGCCGCATCTTCTTCGTGAGCACCTGCTCCTCTGCGCGTCCCGTCAGTATCGCGATGGCGATGTACAGCATTGGTGGCATCCCCCATCGGGCCGAGGCGTGCGCACGCACTGTTCGGATGATTACCTATGGCTGCCCCTGGCGACGTGCCGGTACGTTCTCAGCACGGGGGATACCGGGGTATTGGACGAACCGATCCACTTCCTCGATGGCCGGCAGGTTAACGCGGAAGAGGACTCGTATTACGATCTGCCCAGCCGGTCTGAAGAGACGGCCAGTTTGTACGAACACTGTATGCGAGCCATCCTGAGGGGCCTGCGCTTTGGTGAACACGGCCTGCCCCTCATCGGTTCCGGTGACTGGAACGATGGGATGAACCTTGTCGGGCAACACGGTAAAGGAGAAAGCGTCTGGTTGGGGTTCTTCCTCTATGACGTGCTTCTGCGATTCGCTGAGGTTGCCTGCGCGCATGGCGACGTGCCGTTTGCCGAACGCTGCCGCCGCGAGGCGGCTCAGGTACGTCAGAACATCGAGCTGAACGGCTGGGATGGCGCGTGGTACCGCCGCGCCTACTTCGACGACGGCTCACCGCTTGGATCTGCGAGTAACCCCGAATGCCAGATCGATTCGATTGCGCAAAGTTGGTCCGTTCTATCCGGAGCGGGTGATGCCGAGCGCACGCGCATGGCGATGCGGGCGGTGGATCAGCACCTGGTTCGCCGCGACTGGCGGTTAATCCAACTCCTCGATCCCCCGTTTGATAAATCGGAGTTAAATCCCGGTTACATTAAGGGCTACCTTCCGGGCGTGCGAGAGAATGGCGGGCAATACACTCATGGGGCCATCTGGGCGGCCATGGCGTTCGCCCAATTGGGAGATAACCAGCGAGCCTGGGAACTATTCGCACTGATCAACCCGGTGAACCACGCAGAATCAGCGGAAACTATTGCCACCTACAAAGTGGAACCGTACGTCGTGGTAGCTGATGTGTATGCACTGTCGCCGCACATTGGCCATGGTGGATGGACATGGTACACCGGGTCGGCCGGATGGATGTACCGGCTTATTTTGGAATCGCTCTTGGGGCTGAGACTGGACGTGGACAAACTGCACTTTGCTCCGTGCCTTCCTGACAATTGGAAAGAGTTTAAGGTGCATTACCGATATCGTGAAACTGTATATCACATCGCTATCGTGCAGGTGCCAGCAGGGCATGGCCAGACGAGTATTGCGGTTGATGGCGTCACGCGGCAAGGTAACTTCATTCAACTGGTTGACGACCGGCAGGAGCACTCGGTCGAGCTGAGACTAAACACTCCCGATGCCGGCGCTGAGGGATAGCTCAACTTCATAGACAAGCTAGCAGACCAAAACCATGATTGAATACGTTGGACCTATCGAAACCCGGTAGTCCGAAAAAGTCACTACTAAATTCTTAAGGATTTTTCCGAGCGTGGCTGGGGAAAATTCTGGGGAGCAGACTGGTGGTGCTCAGATGAGCAAGGCGAAAGCGTAAACGCTCCGGGTTAGAAGTCCGCGTCATTATGGCGCTGTGTGCGGTGTGAGATTCTCCTCAATGTCCATTCCAGATGACTACCTCAAGCAGCTCGATGTCTGTTCCAGATGACTACCTCAAGCTCGTACCGGCTCTTCGACCCTACTTCCACCAGATAACGGGAGTCGTGTGGGCTGCATCGTGGAGACGGGATGTCCGAAAGGGGATATTCCATGACTCGCTGTCCACTATCTAGGCAGTTGGCACAGAGAACGTTTCGTTCCAGAAGCCAGTAAGCTTTGTCATGTGGCCTGTGACCCGCAGCGATTGCCTGGGCAACCTGCTCCGCGCTGTTCAGCCACCCGCTCAGTTCCTCGGTTCCGTCCCCGCGGACAATTCTGACCTGATATTCACTACCGTGGTTGTGCGCCATTTGTTTTCTCCCTAGCGCTACCCAGCGTTGTGCTTTGTTCATCTTCGACACTACAGGCGATTAATTGTCGCGGAATCGCGCCCACGAAAAATGTTCACTTTTGCACACAATTGTTAAAAACCGCTGGTGGACCCAATGAAACCTGACGCTTGGCTAATTATTTACGGACTCTCAATCGGAGGGCCGACCGCAGGGTTTATTCTGTTTAGTTTTATTCGTCAGTTAAACACATCGCTACTTCACATGTTGCCGACGCCAGGCGCCTGGGGATATAGTGACCGCCCTGGAGTTACACATGGACTTCCACAAGACCTGGCAAGAGCAGTGCGCGGCAACCCGCACGATTCGTGAGCGGTTCGGTGTTAAGAGCGCACTAGATTATCTCGTCGGCGAGAAGCTGCTGAACTTCGCTAGGGAAGCGGACCGGAGCCCCGAGTTTGCTGCCGAACTCCCACGCTTTCAAGCAGCAGTATGAGATGTCTTCAACCCCACTTAACTCACCGGCTGTCTGGCCAGTCTGAAACCTTCCGCGAGAAAGAAACTCCAGAAACTCCTTTACGTTTCTTCGTAAGCGGTTGAGACTTTTCTCCGCGCAGAGAGCCACTTGTCTGGAAGCAGCTCTTCGAGTTGACTGCTGGGATGGGTGCTGATGCGTTCGAAAATGTCGCGCAAGTAGGCGAATGGATCGATGCCGAGTCTTTTGCACGTGGTGATGAGGCTAGTCAGCACCGCCGCCGTCAGCCCGCCGTTGTCGCTCCCATAGAACATCCAGTTTCTCCGACCTACCGCGATTCCACGCAGACTTCGCTCGGCACCGTTGTTGTCGATCGCCAAGTCGCCGTCTTCGCAGTAGCACCTCAACGCTTTCCAGTTCAACAACGTGTAAGCGATGGCTTGCCCCTCCGGGCTCTTCGGCAGCACGTTGGGCCGTTCGCGCTCCAGATATGCCTTGATATTTCGGGGCGGGCCAGACGGATTTCTAGTGTGCGGTAATCCGACTATACACTCAAGCTTTCTTGCTGGGGGGCGCGCAACCAACGTGGCTGCTGCCCCCGTCTCCGGCGCTAGACAAGCGCATCTCGTCCCCGCTACACCACGCCGCGGCGGGACCGGCAACAGAGACGCAGGACGTTGGCCCAACCGGCAGGGGGCTCGGCTCCCTGTCTGATGGCCGTAATGATCGTTGATTTGCTTTAACCCGTCCAGCTCAAGGAATAGTTGACAGGGTGATCTCTTTGTGAAGAACGTCCACAAAGTGCTGATGGCACGGACTTGATAACGCACAAAATGAGCGGCTCATAGAATATTCTGCGGGACGCTCATTTGAGTTTGTGGATTCGGTCCTACGGGACCATTCAGGCCTTACCAGGATTAGGGTTTTCTCTCCGGGCTAGGTGCACTCTGATGCGAAGGTTCGGACCTTGGCGCGGCTGCGGGCTTCGCCGCAGACTGATGTTGTGTGGCAGGCTTCGGCGCGCTTTCCGCGCGAGGAGCCGCCTGATGTGACGGTTGTGAGCTAGTGTTTGTGCGAACGGGTTTAGCCGCCGGTTGCGCTGCGGCGGTCTTTGCATGTGACGGAGCGGGCTGTGCCGCTCTCTGAGTGGCTGCCTTGTTCTCACTCGTGCGAG
>DLMH01000111.1 GCA_002478115.1 Candidatus Acidiferrum typicum
GTCGCCGAGATTGGTCCCGCATCCGCGCCGGAGGTTTTGTCTCGCCTGCTGAATGGAACGAAATTTAATTTTCTGATTCTGAGTGCGGCGAATGATCCGGGTACTGTCGACCGCGTTATTCTCAGTGCGCGACCGGAAGGCCCGGCTGCAGCTTTCCAACCCTTGCAGCCGATGGCCCCAGTCGACGAAAATCCTGAAGCCGATGCCCCGGCCAGAACTCCACCTCCTCCTGCGGTCGCGCCCAATCCCAACCCGGGGGGCGAGCGACAAGGTCCACCGACAAATCCTCCGTCGGATAACGTCCCAGACTAACCGTTCGCGTTTCTTGGATTGCAATTCGTTTACGGCGGCGTGATCAGGCGAACAGGCACGGGAGAAGTGCCGTAAACAGGTGGATTCGCGGCACCATTGCCGCATCCGGAGACGTTCATCACGGTTACGTTTATCTTTCCAGTACCGTTGTCGACGCTGTTGATGAAGACCTGCAAGAAGCCAATGACCGTGACTGGAGTCGTGCCGGCACCACTAATCACCGTTGCGTTGTCATAAATGGGCAAGGAGACGATGGAAGGGCTATTGGTGATCTGGTTACCGCTCGCGACGCCGGCATTTGTTAAAGCGCTGTTGCCTCCGGCCTTAATTTGAAAAGGGTAGGTATAAGGACTGAGGCCGGGGTCGAGATAATCCTGGCCGTTAGTCATCTGGTTGAATGCAGTGGCGTTAGTGGCGTTGATGAGACACTGCGCGGCGTTCACACTGTCGTTCCCATTTAGCCCTGGATTATCCACCGCTAGATCCACCATGTTCGCCAGAGGTGTCCCGCAGGCGTAGGCGGTGGTCTGGTCGCAACCCGCGACGGCGTCCCAATATTCAGCACGGAGAATCTGTGAACATCCGCTGATTGCTGTATTGGCGGCAATCGCGACGGAAGTGACCGGCGGCTGTGCGGGAACGTATTGGAGGGTGTTCACTGGGGGAGGAGCGGCTACGGGCTGTGAATTGGGTGGTGATGGTAAAACGCACCTATGCCTTGGGTTGTGTTGACAGTCCGCAATCAGGTCAAACGTTTCACCGATGACGCCATTGTTCCCGGTGAACGTCCCGGGGTTTTTGATCGCACCGCTAGTTGGATCGACGAAATACTTGGTCCCGGTGAAATGAGCCGGATCCTGATTGGGAACCATCCACGGCTTCACGCACCGGGGCTGCACCGGAATCATAGGGCCCGAGCCCGAAGGATTGAACGCCTCGGCGGTCGCGGTAGCGCTCACGGTGGTGCCAGAATACCTGCTGCCAAACAAGGAGAAAACGCGAGCGAAGAAGATTGGCAGATTCGTGCGCTGAACGCTCACGGTAACAACGGGGTTCACGGCGAAGTTTGCTCCGAGGCCAGAGCAGTCTGTATTTGTTGCGCCTGAACTTCCCGCTCCGTAGTTCACGCTTACCGACGCACTGGGGACCGAAACGCCGCCAATCAGGTTCTGTTGAGCCATACTGATCGCGGCGAGCGTGGCTGCACTGCCGCCACCGCCGCAAATCTGCCCCCATGTGGCAGAGGTAGCTCCCGTGTTGCCGGAAATCGAAATCACCCTGGCCGCAGTCAATGCAGCCGCGTCCGCGGCGCGCTGGGCCTCCGCCTTGGCTTCGTAAAGTGTGCCGATGTCGATTGACAAGGCTGCCATGGAAATGATGGCCACCATCGTTATGGCCACTAACGCCATGGTGACACCCCGCTCCTTCGAGCGCGGCTCTGAGTCTCTTCGCGGGCGGCGGATTAGCGGTGACAGCATGGGAAGTCCTCAGTTCTCGTTAAACGCCTCAGCGGTCGTAATAACAGTGGCCGGACCGAGAAATTTCCCGGGCATCAGACCGCTCACGCTGTTGAACTGCCACTTGTATGCGTAGGTAATTTTGACACAAGTGCCGATCAGATATACGCCGTTCTCCTGTGTCGAGCAGCCTCGATTGATCGCGATACTGATCCCCGTTCCCGGACAACCAGAACCGGTCGCCGTGTAGGTCCACGTAAGGTTGGTCTGCGTCGGCGCCGCCGGAATAGGTCCCAGCCCGCAATCGTTGATCTTCTCCGAATACAGATAGTTATCCACGACCTGGACGGCGTCGCTGACGGAGACGGGCACGGTAGCGTACATATCGCTGGCCGGATCGGCCGCTGAAACTCGTGCTCCTTCACGAGCGGCGTTCGTCAGCTTCTGCTTCAGGGTGAGCGCTCCGCTGAAGTCAAAAATCCCCACGACGAAAAACACCAGCAATGGCAGCGAAAGCGCAAGCTCCACGATTTGGGACCCGCAATCATTCGTCCACCGTCGCTTTAGCGAGGCCAGCAATCCGGTCCTCAGACCCGCGGCTAGCGTCACTGCGTCTCAGCCCTCATCTGCGACTGTCCTGGAAGAAGCACATTCCCTATGTCCAAATTGGTGAGGGGAATACTGAAATGGTACGGATATTGATATCGCGCACTTACGGATGTGCCGCAAGTACCCGCACCGCCCTGGCTTGGATACGATAACTGGACGTTCACCTGGACACAAACGTCGGTGACGGTACCGTCGCAGGGAGCCGCGGTACCACACGCAGCTCGCGAACTGGCGGTGCCACAAGCGCACAGCATGGGTCGCGTCCAGTTACTTGTGGCAACCAGCTGATTCTTCTTCAAATGCGCGGCGGCAAGCGCGTTATAGATGGCCGTTTCGGCGGTCGTGGCGGGACTCGGTGTAGAACCACACGTTGTGCAAACCGGGGCCACGGCTGCTACTGCCCCAGCCCGTGTTCCTTGAGTCAGCGTGCCGTAAATGAAAAACGCCAGTCCGAACCAGAAAATCCCGATCATGAACATGAACACCAAGGGCAGCACAAAGGCACTTTCCACGATCTCCGTGCCGCTTGTGTCCTGTGCGACGTGCCGCAATATTGTCCAAAGCCATTTCATCGCAGTTATGATCTTCCCCAAAGCTTACCGATGCCGAAAAGCAAAGTGGTCAAGGCCAATGCTACTCCATAGGGAATCTTCAGCGACTGCGGATTATCCAGCGAAACCTCGGGCCCGGGCATACGAAACGTTAACAGCGATGCCAACAGCTGTCCGATGTTGCGCAGCGTTTCCTTGAATCGCCGCTTGTAGATCACCAGCCCAAGGGCCATGATCCCCGCCACAAAAACCGAAACCATCAGCAAGTCGACCAACACTCCCGGTCCTACGAACGCTCCCAAAGCTCCCGCCAGCTTCCAGTCGCCCGCACCCAGGCTGCGAACGATGACGAATGGCAGCAGCACTAGCAATCCCAACCCGGCCCCCAGCAGAGAAGTCTTCAAACCGCCCACTCCGCCGGTTGCTGCGTTAACCGCGATGCCAACGAGTAACCCCGGAACTGTCAGCCAGTTAGGGATACGACGGCTGCGCCAATCCGTGAAGCCAGCCGCCACCGCGAAAACCACGGCCAAAGCCAGCACCGCCGGTTTCAGACCAACTCCGGGTTGCACGGTGAAGGTGACCCCTGAACCCTGATACGCCCACGTTGCTGCAAACGTTCCACCTCTATCGGCTCGCTATCGCGCAATCGAAATGCGCGCTTTCCACATCCCGAGACCAGCAAAAGCCCTTGCTGGGGCGGATTTTCACATAGCTGGATTCCGAAGTCAATGAATAGGCTAGCAATGCA
>DLMH01000011.1:0-4654 GCA_002478115.1 Candidatus Acidiferrum typicum
GCGCTGGAAGGCGAGCGCAAGCATGGAAAAAACGCGACGGATGCAATTTACGACGCCTGCTTGCTCCGCTTCCGTCCCATTATGATGACCACCATGGCGGCGCTGCTGGCTGGGCTGCCGTTGGCGCTCGGCACGGGTTTCGGTTCGGAGTTGCGCAGGCCGCTAGGCATCGCCATGGTGGGCGGACTGCTGCTGAGCCAGGCGCTCACGCTTTACACCACGCCCGTCATTTACATCTTTTTTGACAATCTGTCGCAGCGCTTTGGCCACAAATTGAACAAGCCGGAAACCGGAGGCGCGGAACTGGCAGGGCCGGCATGAACATCTCCGAACCCTTCATACGCCGGCCAGTGGCTACGACGCTGCTCACGTTGGCGATTGCCCTGGCCGGTGGGATTGCCTATGAGGTGCTGCCGGTAGCGCCCTTGCCGGAGGTCGATTTTCCAACTATTTCCGTCGGTGCAAGTTTGCCGGGAGCCAGCGCCGACATTATGGCGTCGTCCGTCGCCACTCCCCTGGAGCGGCAGTTCGGTCATATTGCAGGTGTGACGGAGATGACTTCCGCAAGCAGTCTCGGCAGCACATCCGTCACCATCCAGTTTGATCTCAGCCGCGACATTGATGGCGCGGCGCGCGATGTGGAGGCCGCCATCAATGCGGCGCGAAGCTATCTGCCCGCTAACCTGCCGGGCAACCCGACCTATCGCAAGGTCAATCCCGCCGATGCGCCGATCATGATCCTCGGCCTTACCTCGGACAAATACGGTCCCGATAAACTGTATGACGTAGCCTCGACCATCATCGAGCAGAAGTTGTCGCAGATCCAGGGCGTGGGGCAGGTCAATGCCGGCGGCGGCGCGTTGCCGGCCGTCCGTGTGGACGCAAATCCCGCGCAATTGGCCAGCTACGGACTTACCCTTGCGAATTTGCAGTCCGTGCTGAGCCTGCAGAACGCCGACCTGGCCAAGGGCCAAATCTCCGATGGCATTGTGACCGCGGACATCCTTGCGAACGACCAGATCTCGAAAGCGGACGACTACAAGCCGCTCGTCGTCGGTTATAACCACGGCGCGGCTATCCGCCTGTCCGATGTCGCTGAGGTGACAGACTCCGTGCAAAACGTCCGTGCCGCCGGCTATTTGAACGGCAAGCGCGCGGTTACGGTCATCATCTTCCGCCAACCCGGCGCCAACATCATCGCCACGGTCGACCACATTCGCGCGCAGCTTCCGCTTATCCAGGCATCCATTCCACTCGGCATCGATACCACCATCGTTCTTGACCGCACCACGACCATCCGCGCCTCTGTCAGTGACGTCGAGAAAACGCTGCTCATTTCCATCGGCCTGGTCATCGCCGTGGTGTTTGTCTTCCTGCGCAACGGCCGCGCCACGCTCATTCCCGCCGTCGCTGTGCCGGTCTCGCTGCTCGGAACGTTCGCGGTGATGTATCTGTTCGGATATACCATCGACAACCTCTCGTTGATGGCCATGACCATTTCCACCGGATTTGTGGTCGATGATGCCATCGTTGTGATGGAAAATATTGCGCGCCATCTGGAAAACGGCGTGAAGCCTTTTGCCGCGGCGCTGAAGGGCGCGGAAGAAATCGGTTTCACCGTTTTCACCATCAGCATTTCGCTCATTGCCGTCTTTATCCCTCTTCTGTTGATGGGCGGAATCGTTGGCCGCCTCTTCCGGGAGTTTGCCGTCACGCTCTCGACGGCCATTGTCGTGTCCATGATCATCTCGCTGACCGCCACGCCAATGATGTGCGCCTACCTGTTGAGGAACGAGCGCACGGAAAAACATGGCCGCATCTACATGGCCAGCGAAAAGTTCTTTGACAGGGTGCTATCTTTATATCGCGGCAGCCTGCATTGGGTGCTGGACCATCCGGCCCTCACCCTCACCGTGCTCTTCCTTACCATCGCGCTCAATTTCGTGTTGATCGTCAAGATACCCAAGGGGTTTTTCCCGGCGGAGGACACCGGAGCGATCTCCGGTGGAGTACGAGGGCCGCAGGATTCATCCTTCCCGGCGATGAACAATTCCATTCAGCAGATCGCCGGCGTGATTAAGAATGACCCTGCCGTCGCAAATGTGATTTCGTTTACCGGTGGGAATGGGGCCACGAATGCCGGTTCTCTCTACGTCGCGCTCAAACCGCTGGCGGCGCGCAATGTCAGTGCCGCTCAGATCATCGACCGCCTGCGCCCTCAATTGAATCGTCTGCCGGTGGCTTCTGCGTTCCTCCAACCCGTGCAAGATCTGCGCATCGGCGGCCGGTCCAGCAATGCGATGTACCAATACACGATCCAAGCCGACAACGTGCAGGATCTTTCCAAGTGGGGGCCGATCCTACTGGGTGAGATGCAGCGCCTGCCCGGTCTGCAAGACGTGAGCTCGGACCAGCAGAATGGCGGCCTGGAAGTACTCATGAACTATGATCGCGTCACTGCGGCAAAGCTCGGCCTGACCGTAAAGACGCTGGACTCGGCTTTGTACAGCGCATTCGGCCAATCGGAAGTATCCATCATCTATACGCAGTTGAATCAGTATTACGTGGTGCTGGAAGTCGCTCCCCAGTATTGGCAGAGCCCGGAAGGATTGCAAGACATCTACCTTCAGACGACCGGCGGCGGTAACATTCCGCTGCTCGCTGTAGCCAAGGGCCAAGCCAACACGACACCGCTGGCGGTCAACCATACGGGCTTATTCCCATCGGTGACTGTGTCCTTTAACCTGGCGTCGAACGTATCTTTGAGCGATGCCACATTGAGCATCAACCAGATGCAAAAGCGGCTCGGCGCGCCTTCCACGCTGCAAGGTTTTTTTGCCGGCACGCTGCTGGCCTACCAGCAATCCCTTGGCACCGAGCCCGTGCTGATTCTGACGGCGCTTCTGGCGGTGTACATCGTTCTCGGTATTTTGTATGAAAGCTTAGTCCATCCACTGACGATCATTTCCACTCTGCCGTCGGCGAGCGTGGGCGCGATGCTCGCATTGCTGCTCTTTAAAGAGGATCTGAACATCATATCCATCATTGGCATTGTGCTGCTGATTGGAATCGTAAAAAAGAACGCCATCATGATGATTGATTTCGCTCTTCAGGCGCAGCGCGAGGAGGGAAAGAGCACGACCGATGCGATTTTTGCAGCGTGCATGTTGCGCTTCCGTCCGATCCTGATGACGACGATGGCTGCGTTATTGGGCGCTCTGCCGTTGGCGCTGGGGACGGGCATGGGGTATGAGCTCCGCCGGCCCCTTGGTATCACGATTGTGGGGGGGCTGATCTTGAGTCAGTTGCTCACGCTCTATACGACGCCGGTCGTCTATTTGGCTTTCGACCGGCTGCGACTACGGATGCAGGGAAAGCAGCACGACATCCTTGACCATGGGGCCGGACCAGTCCCCAGCGCCGCAGATTAATTGCAGCCATCATGGGGTGCATGAGATTATGACTGCCTCCTGGGCGCCTCGCGCAATTTGATGTTCCAGCAGCAGATCCACCAGCGCATGAATGCGTTTTACAAATAAGCTGGCCACCGAGGCTAAAGGAGTATTCCTGATCTTGGTAGTCGTTTCCAGATCGCGATTTACGTTGCGAGTCGGGGATACAATCGCGCGCCAATGGAGACTAGCACGGTCGTGGTTAGGAGGATGACAGCATAGTCGAGACCCAGGCCGAACGCGCTCGTACTGCCGGCAAGCATGCAAGTGCGCAGGGCGTCCACGACGTAGGTCAAAGGGTTTAGATGAGAAATGGTCTTCAGCCAGCCGGGCATGATGGAGATCGGATAAATCGCATTACTGGCAAAGAACAGCGGCATGGTGAGCACCTGGCCGACTCCCATGAAGCGTTCGCGCGTCTTCACAATGCACGCGATGATGAGCGAAAACGTCGAGAACAGCGTCGCGGCCAGGACTACAATGACGAGCACGTTGAGGAGTGCCAGCAAGCTCCAATTCAGCTTCACCCCGAGAAGCAGCGAGAGACAGTAAACGATGACAGCCTGCGAGAGAGTGCGGGTACCAGCGGAGAAGCCCTTGCCGAGCACAAGTGCCGCGCGCGGAGTTGGGCTGGCGAGGAATTTCTGCACAATGCCGAGGTCGCGCTCCCAGATGACGTTGATGCCGTAAAATATGGCCACGAAGAGAACGCTTTGCGCCAGTATGCCGGGAGCAATGAAGTCTAGATAAGGAATGTTGCCTGTGTGCATCGCCCCGCTGCGTGAGAACACTTGCCCGAAGATGAGCAGCCAAAGCGCGGGCTGCAGGGCGCGGGTGATGAGTTCCGTGAAATCGTGGCGCAGCTTGCGCAACTCAAACTCGGTGATGACGAACGTCTTCTCGATGAAGCCGGTTAAAGGGTGGATGAAAGTAGAAGTCATGGGGTTGGGTTAACCAAGGCGCTGGGCGGTAGCGCGTTCGGCGGATACGTCGCGGAAGGTGCCGCCGGAATCAAGGGCGCTGCCGGCATAGTGGACGAAGACCTCACTCAACGTGTGGCCGGGTCCAAGCGAAGCCTCGAGTTCTTTGCAAGTGCCAAGCGCATCCACCTTACCCTGGCGCATAATCGCGATGCGCTCACAATGGCTCTCCGCCTCCTCCAGGTAATGGGTGGTGAAGAACAGGGTCGTGCCGTAGTTGGC
>DLMH01000011.1:4745-18386 GCA_002478115.1 Candidatus Acidiferrum typicum
TCATCGAGGAAGAGCACCCGCGGCCGATGCAGCGTGGACTGGGCGATTTCCAGGCGGCGGACCATGCCGCCGGAGTATTCGCCCACCAGGCGGCCGCCGTCGGCAGTCAAGCCCATGAACTCCAAAGCCTCGCGGATGCGCGCCTGCTGCTCGCGGTGTGGTAGATCGTAGAGTTTGGCGAAGATGAGCAGGTTCTCATAGCCGGTGAGCGAACCGTCCACGGAGACCGCCTGCGGCACATAACCGATGGATCGGCGAACGTCGACCGCCTGCCTGGTTATGGAGAAACCAGCCACGCGCGCCTCGCCCGAGGAGGGCGGCAACAGTGTGGTGAGCATTTTGATCGTGGTGGTCTTGCCGGCCCCGTTGGAGCCGAGTAGGCCGAAGACCTCACCGGCGTTGACCGAAAGGGTTAGAGCATCTACCGCCGTAAATGCGCCGAAGCGGCGTGTGAGGGTTTTGAGTTCAATAACAGTATCGCTCATAAGGAAATCGTCAAGGCCAGGGCTCAAACCAACTCCACGACCATCTTGCCGGCGTTTTACCCTTGGATAAGGCCGATGAAAGCAGCGGCTGTTTTGTCGATTCCTTTCACAACCGCTTCCTTGTTCTTCAGCTTCCCGGCTTTGAGATAGCCCCCACTTTCTTTTCGAACCCGGCCTGACGTTCCAGCCAATCCCGAACTAGTAAAAGCTTCCTTGTGGGCCGTCTGTCAACCCCCGCCGCGTTGAAGCTCCTTCGCCCCTTGATACGCTTCCGTATGCACGCGATACACTCTGCTTCCCTAAATGGAGGTGTCTATTTCTCCGGCGCTTTGCCGGATTCGGCGGACCCCTCGGTGGCGCGAAGGCCGGTGATCGAATCAACGTGAATGCGGAAGAAGAGCGGAGTGATCGCGTGGTCGCCCACTCTTATCTGACGCTCGCCTAATGCGTTTTGCCACCACAAGTAGCGCTTTCCTAACAGCGTCCGCGCATGTTCCCGCTCGGCGGTATATTGGGGCTCGGGCAATTCCTGATAGCGGCCAATGGCGATCACGCTCATCCACTGAGACTCGTTCGCGATTTCCTCAACTTCGAGGCAAACCTTGGGATTCGCTCGCATCCATTCGGTCTTCTGCCCGAAGGTCGAGAGGACGTAAATAAAGTCAGGCTCGTACGCAAAGTAGATCGGCACAACGTACGGCTGGTTATCGCGCGAGCAGCCGAGCCTTCCGAGTGAAGCGCTCGCCAGGAATGCGCGACACTCCTCGCCGCTCATCTGAGTGATCACCATCGCCACACGCCCATTCTTTGGAACAAACTTTTACGCCGCTTCGGGTTCGCGATTCCCAAACAGTGTCTTTTACTTGGTTGGCGGCTCGCCAGCGGTCTCTTCCGGCTGGTCTTCCGCCTTTTCCCAACTCGTATCGAGGTTGTATTCCTTCAGGGCTTTGCCGAGGGCATCGGTCTTCCTGCCGAGATCCTTCTGGTACGCGACTCCGTCCTCGCCAACGATGAATGTCATCACGCCGGACGATCTATATTCCGCCGGAAAGGCCACAAAAGCGAAACCTTCGGTCATTTTGCCGTTAACGATATAGCTTTTCGCGCCGCCCGGGCTATTTTTCCCCTGATGCGTCAGGATGTGGAAATAGTAGCCGCGGTAAGGAACCGGGCCCCCTTCCAGGCTTTTGGCATTTTCCTCGGCAACGGCCCACGCCACCAGCGGCCCGATGGGGCTCTGCGGTTCACCTTCGGCAGCTTTCCAATAAAGGCCATTGTGCTGCCCTTCATCGCTAAAGATTTTCTGGGCGTACTCGTCGTGCTGTGCGGAGCGGTATTCCTTTTCCGCCGCGACGAGTTCCTGGCAAACACGAATCGCCGATATTTCATTCCGGCCAATTCGCCGGTACAAAATCTCTTTCTTGCCCGCATCGGTGTCGAAATACCACAATTTACCTCTGTTCACGAGCGGTATGGGCGTGGGCCAATTCTTCGCGCCGATGTACAAGACAGTGGTTCCATCCGGTTCTTTCACCAGACGGTGCATTTCCTGATATCTCTGCACGAAATCGGCGCGGCTCTGGACGTCCTCGGCTTCGTCTCCTGACGAGACAATTTGCTTTCCGTCCGGTCCGAGGATCTCGATCATCGCTTTTTCGTCGTTACTCTGCGCTGCTGTGACCAGTGCCTTGCCCGCGTCTTCCGCCGATGAAAATGTTTTCTGGCCCTGTTGCTGCGCCATGGAACGCGTGGGCAAGCACGCCGTCAAAAGGATAGCGACCGCAGCTAATTTAGGAAGATTCGCCCAATTCAATTTGTCGAAGTTCAGCTTCGCTCGCTGCATATGGCTTTTCTCCATTTCTAAATTTCACGATTCACCAGGAACACAACGAAACTTCGATTAACGATGCTTTCCGCCACCGCCGGCATGCGCTGCTCCGCCAGCATGCACCGCTCCGCCGCCGAAGCTAGCGCTCCCGCGTGACGAATAACTCTTTGTCTGTCCGCCGTGGTCGTAGTTACTGAACGCGCCCGACTTCACACCTCTCTGACCGTTAGGTGCAGCATATCCTCGGGCTGCCCTGGTGTTTCCCTCGAATGGCCTTGCCGATGCACCGGGGCGGTTGGCGGCTCCGCCGCGCGCGCCCATGCTCCCGCTGGGAGGCCTGTTCCCCGCGTTGCGAGCGTTAACTCCGCCGCGGGCGCCGTTGACTCCGCGCGCGCTGCCACCGCGGGAGTAGGCGTTCCGGTTATAGAACGTCCTACTCGGAGAGTAGTACCTGCCGTGGTTGTAGATTGCGTAGTGGTTGTGCCAATCGAATCCCCAATGCCCCCAGCCCCATCCGTATCCGCCGTAGAAGCCGATTCCGAAGCCGAGTCCGAACGAGAGGTACGGGCCGCCAAACCAGATTCCAGGATACGGGTACCATCCCGGCCACGGTCCTATTGGGCCTCCGTAAACCAGCCACGGATCGTACGCGGGGATGTAAACGGTATCGGGGTTGGCCGGCTGAATACTAATCGTCGAGTCTTGCGTCGTTACGGTCTGCTGCGGCGTGCTTTTAAGATTGCCGGCATCTTCCGCTTTCTGGCGCATCACCTGTACGGCATCCATCACATCCTGTTCCTGGTTGTAGTAGGCATCGCCCAGAGATGACGTCCAGGAGAGGTTCTTGTCCATATTTCCAAGGACGGAGGGAAATGGAGCGAGCGCCTTGACGCTTGGGTCCCAGGGCTGTTGGTCCACAGCTTGACCCAAAGCGTCGCCCTTCAAATCAAGATGCGCTTGCACCCATCGGTCGGCCTCGACGACTTGCTCGGGAAACGTGGACGCCGCTAGGATCTGCGCCACCAGCGAATCCGGATACAGCGCAATCGGAGCCACCAGTTGCTGCAACTGCTCGGGAGTCTGTTGCGTGTACGCGGGCGCCTGCGCGGCCTGCACCGGGGGCTGGGCGGGGGCTTGCGCGTCCTGATACGCCGCCAGGTTCTGTGGCCAAGTTGCGAACAACAGCGCCAGCGACATCAGGGAAACCAAAATCTGTTTGCCCGCTTGCGCTCTTGAAAAGCCTCGCACGCCTTCGATAATGTTCATGTTCTCTACCCTCCTCTGCACCTTCATCAGTTCAGGCCTCATATACTTATAGACGCGCAAATCACAGTTTACGTTACTATTTCCGATATCTCCGAGCATGCCCTCGAGCTCGCCGGCAAGCGCCGATGCTATCTCCTCGACGATGCTGTTTGCGCCTTGACGATCGGCTTGTTGGCTCCAGTGACAACCGGCGGGCTGCCTGCGGCTTCGATCCCACCTGTTTCATGGACAGAAGTATCACCTTCTGCGGACAACCCTGGCTTCGTCTCGACGCGAACGCTCCTCGCTGGGGCCGCTTTTGGCATCACTACCTCGAGTCTTCCATCGTTGAATGACGCCTTGGCCTTCGAGAGATCCACCTCACACGGCAAATCGATGACGTGGAACATCAACTGCGCGTGCCTATGCGAATGGGGGTGCTTTTCAGATTTGTGGTTTTCTCGGGGCTCGGTTTTTCCGCTGATGCTCAATCGGCGAGGCTCGAGACTCACCTTGATCTCCTGCCTGTGGAATCCAGGAACTTCGGCACGTGCGGTAAGCCGTTCTCCAGATTCCGAGAGGTGGAACTTCACAGGCGTGAGTAGCTCGGATTCCGCGAGGAACCAATCCTCCCGGTCGTTTCCGTGCATGCATCCACGGGCCTCGAACATCTCGAAGGCGCGCCGGGCAATCAGGTTGAATACGTCTTGTGTATGTTCGAAAAGTTCATGAATGGATACGAGATTCACATCAGTGCTGATTTTTATAGATGATTCAAGTGAAGAATGGTGTGTCATGGCTTGCTTCCTTTCTGTGGAACAATGCCTTGTTCCCGCGCTCGAAGAGACAGGGGCATCCTTCGGTTGCACCCCGTTCTCCGCAAAGATCACGCGGCTCCAGCCTTGGGAACCGGCTAGTTAACCGGCGGTCCGGCAGCTAAGCACCAAGCCATTTCATCGAGTACGCTCGCAAACTCCGAAGGCGGGAGTGCTTCTCACCGTTCAGACGGCCAAGCTCCTGCGGCCGGACTTGCAGTGCGTACTGGGCTCTTGCTCTGATGAACAGTCCCCGAGCCCCTCAACTGTGAAGGCAAATGTCCACAAAGAACTCGCAAGTGTTTTGTCATGCCGGGCTCAAACCCAATCCGCCACACCGTGACATAGGAGCAATTCAGAGCTCCGTCCCTTGGAGATCACGACTTGGCTTTGGCTTCCTGGACATATTTGCCAATTTCGTCTAGCAGTGCTCGTGCCGATTCAGGTACGGCAACCTTGCCGCTTAGGATTTCATGGCGGTCCACATGTTCGCCATACATGGCTTCGTCTCCACTTTTGTCGGCTTGCACCACGGCACCGTCCAGGCTCACCCCAGCGAAAACGCCTTTGGCGCGCGAATAAGACAGAATCTCTGCTTTCAGTTTAGCGTCCGTGTCGGCAGAGGCGTGCCGGCCCACTGGCCCGGCTGCTACGGAGGCGTCGGCTCCGATCTTGAATTTGTCACTGAGCAGGCTTTGCAAGGCGTGATCGTTCATAAAGAGCATTACCAGGTCGGTGGAAGAGCCCCCGATCTGATAACCCACGCTCCCGCCTTCAATAGCCACAAACATGGGGGCGCTCCAGCCATGCCCGGTGCGACAGGTTGCCAGCCCCCTGCCGTAGTTGCCGCCGAATATGAAGGCGAACTTCACGTCCCCTGGAATGATGGCAATACATTTCGCCGATTCCAGTAGCTCCTGAGGAATACTCTGATCTGGGGTGTTCATGATTTCCCTGAAGACCTGGGCAGCCTTGTGGATGCGATTAACGTCATCCTCGCGATCCGAGGCGACGGCATTTAGAGTTACAAGCAGACCTAGCGTTGTGACGATCAAAAGACGTTTCAACATTTATTGATCTCCCTCCAAGTTTGAACTCACTAACCGAAACGCACCGCCAATTCATTGATTCCCGAACTCGGCTCAGTTCGCCCAGGTGTGAATCACTAGCGCAAATCAATGCGACGGTCGCGGGCAAACTGGGTTTTTGGTTCTTAACCTACGCCTTTTCATCAAGTAGTTTCCCCCCGCTAGCGGACCTGGACTTTTCGCAGACGCATTTCGTGCGAACACACCGATGCGCTATTGCGGGTTCTTCCCGCAAGCGGGGAGGAGCCTTAGGGCAAACGTACTATTATTCTTGGTTCATGACGGCCCCGACGATGCCGATGGTGATGCCCGTAGGCGGGCGCAGGGCACAGGGCGCCCAAAGTAAATATCAGCAACAGTGCAGCCAAAATCGATTTGTACATGATTTTCCTCCCCCTCTATGGGTTACTCGGGCTTGTTCCGATCGGTCTTGTTTAAGGTGCGGGCGGAGCTTTTGGTGCAGGCGCGGCTCCGGCGGCGGGTTTCCGCGCGGGCTTTGCGGCCGGCTCAGGCGCCCAGTATTGTGGATCGGCATCGATCCAGGATTTCTCAACGTAGCTCCATTCCGGAATCACCATCCAGATGTTGTCCTCGACGCTGGCCACGCTCTCCTCGGAAAGCTTGTTCATCCGGTGTCTTCCTTCGTCGCCCAGCGCAGCGCCGAAATCCTTCTTATGCGCCAGACCAGTGTCCACATCCTTGAGGGACGCCATCGGGACCAAGACAAGATAGGCGTCCGTCACACCCGTCAGTCCTTCGTAAGTCGCCCAGGGGACGTTTTGGCCGCTCTTGAGGCTGGCGTCGCGATAAAGCTTCGTCAATTCCACGAACTGGTCGACGTGACCGGTGTGCATATGGAAGATGATCACCTCCCAGTAATGGGAGTGCGGTATGTCCGCTCCGGCGACGTTGTTGCTGAGGTCGGAGCGGTAATGCCAGATGGTGTAGCGGATCTCGGATACGTTAGGGGCCTGGCGCGTATCCAGCGCGTCAAACTTAGCGTCGATCGCCGCGTTGCCGAGTTCCCACTCCTCGTTCTTTTGCAGCGCCTCGTAAGAATCGTAGCCGTAGAGATAAATCGCTCGAGGTGAGCCCGTCAGGGCCTGCATCACCACGAAGTGCGTCGGGTCCTTGAGTTGCTGCGACAGGGCAGGGTATTGTGAAGCAACCTTGTCGTAGGGTCCATCCTGGTAGGGTTTTATGTTGTTCGTTTCGATGTTGAGGATGTTGGGTGGCGGAACTGGCGGAGTTTGTGCCTGTGCGGCCAGGGAGCCTGCCAATGCCAGGGACAATCCGGCGACGGAACATAACCATTTCTTCATGTCTGCCCACCTCCAGGGGGCCAGAACCTACATGGCTGTTTCACCAACTGCTGAACACATTTCTTATTCGGACGTTCTGCCCTTGCAGCCGGGATGTCCGCACGCACAATCGACGTCCGGCGTCTTTTCCATTGCCGCGCACTCGGTGCTGCAATACTTGCCCGACGTGATCACGCACGAACAAACGGGGTGAGCACACTTCTGGCCTTTCGCAGTTGTCATTTCTTTATTCTTATTCGCAGTCTCCATTTTTTCTCCCACCTGCGGGCCAACAGCGGATGACCCCAGGCAGTATCTTAGACACTCGGGAAAAGCGTTTCTGTCCAAAAAAGAACACATTTCAATTTTGGTTGCAGAGTGGCAACCGCAGATATGGATGATCGTACGCAGGCTTTCGCGATAGGCGCTGCCAGGATACGTTCAATGACACGACCCGTCATCCTGAAACTGGCGACCGGCGACCATGGATGCCAGCGAGTGTGCGCAATTCATGATTCTCTGGTCCAACGGATCGTTATTGAGAGTGTCGGGAGAGATGTAATCCATGGACTTGCGTGATTCCAGAATTGTATTGCTCAACTTTTGCATGTTGTCTAACTCGTTGGTAAGCAATCTTAAAGCGTCTCGATCCGAGTCAGTTGTCACTGCCACGGATGCCAGCGTGAGGCTCTTGGCAGCTTGACCCCGATAGACACTCAACCAGTCCTCCGTGATGGGGTATCCATGCTGGACAGCGTTAGTAAGGACGCTTCGCCATTCCCGGATCGCCGCCATTTCCTCGATGCCTGCCCTCAGGAACTCTTTCGAGAACCCTTGATTTGCGGGCTCGGCTGTCGGAGAAGGAGCCGGCGCCGCGCTTGCCGCGGAGGCAGGCAATGCCAACATGATCTGATTCCCCTTAAAGCTGAGGGAACCGTTCGCGATGCGAGCCAGCGCTTCGATTTCGACGTAGGACCGGCCGTTCAACTGAACAACTGTCGCAACTCCGGGCCGGCCGTTTACGATCAGTGTCAAGTTCTGCTGCGCGGCTTGCGACAGAGCGAGTATTGGCAATGCCAGGAGCGCCGCCAATATCAACCACTTGCTGAATGGCCACTTTCGCATAGGTCTCCTCCTCAATGACGTTTTCCCCCCACGCACAAGGGAGGTGCTCATCACTGTCTCTTGCGTTCTCTACGGTCCAAAGTGCTTTCGGCAATCCGAGTCTACGAAGCGGCCTTCGCACGCGCCGCCTCGGGCTCGCCGACCAGCTCCTCAAAGAGCGTCCGGTAATGAATCATGGCCTGGCGCAAGTCTTCGGTGCTGGCCTGCCCGCTCGATTGACGAAGCGCGGTTTGGTGGGCCGCACGGTAATTTTCCAGAACCAGTGGATGATCCACAGAGAGATCCGCGGCACGCTGTTCAAAGTCGCTCACGGGATAGCCACGTGTGGACATCACGTCGCCGAGCAGTTGGTCGGCGTCCGTGACTGCGCCTCCGGGACCGTCCACGAACCCGGCTTGAACTCTGGCCCACGATTCGATAAACCGCGCACGATCACCCGGAGCGAGCGGCCGGATGTGAAAGCGCTCCACGCGTTCTGCGCGCTCGTCAAGCGCCGCTTCTGCTTTCTGCCGGCTCCCGCCATCTTTCACGGCGCGCGTATATTCAGCGCCGCCAAACTGAGTGCGGAGTCTTTGCGTTCGGCGTTTCTGAATAAAAAGCGCAATGGCGATGCCTGCGGCCAACACCACAATGATTGCGATGATTGCGGCTATTTGTGTCGTGCTTAGTGCTGATAGGTTCATGACCTTCCTCCAGTTATCGATCGATTCCTTGGCCCAAATCTAAGAGTCATCACGGCTCGCTCGCGCGAAGCCGTGCCGGCTCACGGTTTTTCGATGACTTTTTCCACCTGGCCGATTTTCTTTTGCACTTTCCCGGCTATTTTTTCGGCCGTTCCTTCGTCTTCCAAGTCGGGATTGTTCGTCAGTTTGGCTATCTTTTCCTTTATCTTGCCCTTCAGTTCGTGGACCTTGCCCGCGACTTCATTCTCAGTGCCTGACTTCATCGTGTTGTCTCCTCTGAAACAATTTAAGTTCCGCCACTCCGCTAAACACTCCTCGTCCTCACCGTGCGCCAAAAAAGCTCATGCACGGAGCATCTCGCGCTCCGCCAGCCCATTGCAGAGTTAGCGATGCGTGATTACATCTCTCCTCTTGACGCCAAGAAGACGCTAGTTCCTGCGCCAACGGGAATATCCCCAGCCCCCACCGCCCAGCAAAAACACAACAAGAAGAACTATCTCAGAGTTTCCATTTGGATCCTCCCTAGTCAGAGGAACCTGGTTGACTCGTTCGCAAAATAGTCGCCTGACTTGCATTGGCGGTGGCATGTTAAGAGAGATGAGGGCGGATATCTGTTCACATCGAGACACTTTCACGTTTTGCGTGCTTTTTTCTTGGGGGGAAGTTGCTCGTGCTGGCAGGGAGCGAGGATCTACTCACTTACACGTGGCGCCACGCGAAAGCTAATTTAGTCGTGCAGGCCAACGCTTAGGAGGGAATCGTTGACGTGGATCTCGCCGTTGTACTGGATGAAGCCCAGTTTCCTGAATTTGTTCATGAAAAAATTGACCCGGGACCGTGTTGTGCCAATCATCTCCGCCAGCATCTCTTGCGATACCTTGGGAATGACCTTTTGAGGCAGGCCCGGCGCGCCATAGCGCGCCAGCAGCAGCAGAGTGCGCGCCAGCCGTTTCTCGCTGGAGTTGAAAAGCTGATCGATCAGGTTCTCTTCGACGCGGATGTTTCGTGCCAGCATATGAGCGATGAAGCGGTCGGAGAACTCGTGTTCCCCATGGAGCACGCGAATCATCTCGCTTTTCTCGATGACGAGCACGGTCGTTGGCGCAATCGCGGTTGCCGTAGCCATGCAAATGGATTGGCCGGCAAGACACCCTTCCCCCAAAAAATCACCCGGTCCAAGGATCGCCACAACGGCTTCTTTGCCGGACTCATTGATCACCGTAAGCTTCACGCCGCCTTCCTGAATGTACAGGACATTCTTCGCGGGATCGCCCTGCGCAAAGACGGTTTCTTTCCCTTGAAACTTCACAACCTTTCTCCCCACACCGGCCGAGTCGAGAAATAGTTTCACGTCGAAAGCAAGGCTTCTTGAAATCACTTTTCGGGGGGAGCGAGTGACTTGTACAGATACACGTCGAACTGCGGAAGACAGCATACGATAGAATAGCATCCAACCGGATTCAGCGAAGTGTATAATATTGAACGGTCCGTGTAATATTGACACGGTGTTCACAGCCCGCCGCGGAACTCCAGCAAGCCCTTAGGAGTCAGAGGATTAGGCGCGATTCCTAGCGGTTTCGGAGGACTTTCCACAATGAGCGGTGCACCTCTAATCCCCCATCGTAGTTAATGAATCCCTTCTTCCTGAATCGATTCATGAACAGATTGACTCGTGGCCGCGTGGTCCCGACCATCTCCGCCAGAACTTGGTGACTTAGAGGAGGAATCTCAACAACCGCTGGACCCTTTCCATTCAAGTGGGCTAGCCGCAGAAGCACGCGCGCGAGCCGTTGTTCCGCAGAGGAAGTCAGGAGATGCGCCACGTGATCCTGGTAGTTTTTGACGCTGGACAGCAGATAGGCCACCAGGGAATTTGAGGTCTTATTCTTTTTGCGAAGCATTTGGAGCATCTTCTGTTTTTTGATGGTGCGTATGGAACTGGCGGTCAAGGCGACGGCCGTGGACACACGAAGGGGATAACCTGCGAGGCACAGCTCGCCAAAAAAATCATGCGCGCCCAGAATCGCGGTAACGGCCGATGGCTGATGTTTCATTCGGGTGGTGAGCCGCACCCCTCCTTCTTGAATGTAGAAAAGCGTGTAAGCGGGCGCGCCTTGCTTGTAGATGTTTTGTTTGTCCCGATAGTGCGCAACCTTGCCGCCCAAGCTGGCTCCTGAAGAGAAACCACCAAGGGGGGAACCTCTCTGCTTCCTGCGTTTCATAGGTAGCTCCTCTCCAGCGTTGGTCACGCATCCTTATGCCTTCTCCGCTGCCTTCACGGACTCCCGATGAGCTTCTTGCGACCACTCGAAAGCCTTGCGCGCATGCTCCAGTGCTTGCTTGGAATGCTCGTGTCCGGTTTGGTGATCTTCTTTCCCGTGGTGCGTCGCAGCAACGCGGTGTGCGTGTGCGGCGAGTTCGTGGAATTCAGCAGCTCTTTGATGCGAGTCATTTGGCATAGTGTTTCCCAATCTCCGAAGTCCCTGGCATCTTAGAACCATTCCATTTTGCATGCTGTCCAATAATGAACAGTCGCACCGCAGCCACCCGCTTCTCGTCGGGCGTCGAAAGCGCGCAAGCGGAAATGGAAATCAAACCAGATGGGACCGTCAACACGGGAGAGAAAAGTAAGGAGCGACATATTGTCTCCCCTCTTTATGCTGGCGAGTGTCCCAAAGTGGACAGACGAAGGCCAAAGAATAAGCTACTAATCCAGCGACGGATCAAGCGAGTGAAGCCAATACTCGGGAGGCGGAGATGCCATTGGATAAATCAGCGGCGGGCAATCTGAGTGGTCAGCGGCGAATCTTGGGTGTGTGCTGGCTCGTATACGGGGTTCTCCGCCTTCTCATGGGAATCTGTCTCGTTTTGTTTAGCGGAACGGCCACGGTCATGTTTGGCGCCCTTCTGGATCGCGTGCCTAATCCGTTCGCGTTGATGAATGATTTTCACATTGTTTATGCGGGTATCGTGGTCTTAGCCGTTCTATGCGGTGTGTTCGGGGTTCTCGCTGGATTGGCTCTCTTAGCAAATCAAAGGCCGGCCCGCACGCTGGCTCTCCTTGCAGCGTTCTTGTCGGTCTCTGAAATTCCGTTTGGGACAACTCTGGGAATCTATTCGCTTATCGCTCTGCTTCCATTGCGCGGTGTCTCTCCGGCAATCCGTTCTCAAGAAAGCGCATGATAAGAGCGTTGACAGGCCGATTTTTATCGCCATCTTCATCTAACGATGCACCCAGAACGGTTCCCGTAATCATGTATTTAGCGGATTGACTAGCCCGTTCGGTACCGCGCACTGCATGTGAAGAATCGCTGTCATATGCCAGGTAGCTCGCATCTGTACGTTGTGCGGCGCCACGCCCGCGGAAGTTCTCTCCTTGAGTCAGCCAGAAGTGAGTAATGTAGATTTAAAGCAGATTCTTAATTACGCGCTAAGGGCGAGAGGCGTGGATTCTCCACGCATCCTGTCCAATAAGGAACAGTCTCCTTGATGACGCGCTGCCATAGTGTGGGCTGGGACTTAGCTTCATGACCTGAGAGCGATAGCAAGTACCCGAGGAGATTTTGAAATGTCCACAATCAATTCAGTTGTAGCAGTGTATCCCACACATACGGAAGCGGACCAGGCAGTGAAAGAGCTTCAACGCGGCGGGGTCGACCTGCACAAGTTGTCGATCGTTGGGAGGGGGTACCACACGGATGAACACGCGGTAGGCTACTACAACACCGGCGACCGCATGAAGTATTGGGGCAAAGTTGGCGCGTTCTGGGGAGGCTTCTGGGGGCTTTTGTTCGGATCCGCTTTTTTCATCATTCCGGGTCTCGGCCCAATCCTAGCGGCTGGACCGGTAGTTGCATGGATCGTGGGAGCGCTTGAGAGTGCAGTGATGGTAGGAGGGGTGAGCGCACTGGGAGCCGGTCTTTACAGCATCGGAATTCCCAAGGACAGCGTGATGAAGTACGAAGCAGCGCTCAAGACGGATCAGTTCCTACTGATTGTCCATGGGACGGCCGCAGAAGTGACGAAGGCAAAGGACATCATCGAAACTACGCATCCCGCCCAATGTTCCCTGCACGTAGGCGAAGTGGCAGCATCGGCAAGAGTTTAGATTTCCCGCGAGTTGTGGTCGCAAGGAGGTAGACCTCGCAAAAAGAAAGTTGCGCGGGCAAGCTGCCATCGCCAGTTCCAAGATGGCCTCTAAAACCATAAGGGGATCTTCTGGAGCGACCGGATTAGGAAGCGAGCGGCTTAAGGCGCTTGTGTCTAGCGGCTGCTCTAGGCCAGCACCAGCGCCTGGAACCCGGGATACCGTGACCTGAAATAGGTCCAGACCATCATCGGATGGAGCACGACCAACACGGTCCCGGTCGAAACCCTCAAGGCCCGCCGCGACCACGAAGAGCCGAAAGCCCGGCCCGAACAAGATGTCAAGAATGCCCGCTGGGTGTTGTACGTCATCAACAGGCAGTGAGCGAAGCCGCGGGGGGAGTGGCGCAGCGTGGGGCGCCAAAACTGATGCAGTCGAAGTTGCGGTCCAAAACAAATTCGGGCGAGAAACCATGAGCAAACAAACACGCGTCAGCCACCCGATCTACAGCCTTCTTCCCATGGAAGTCGAGGGGTTCGATTCCCTGGCAGAGCTTGCCCTGGACATGCGCTGGTCGTGGAACCATGCCACTGATGGAGTGTGGCGCACGCTTGATCCCATACTGTGGGAACTCACGCAAAATCCTTGGGTTGTCCTGCAGACGGTCTCGCGAGACCAACTGGAGCGCGTGCTGGCTGATCCTGCCTTCCGTAAGAGCGTTGATGACCTGCTGCGAGCCAAGCGTCACGCAGCGGAGACGCCCGCGTGGTTTCAGCAAAAGCATCCGCAAGCTCCTTTGACCTGCGTCGCGTATTTCAGCATGGAATTCATGTTGAGCGAAGCGCTACCGATTTATTCGGGCGGACTTGGCAATGTGGCTGGCGATCAGCTCAAAGCTGCCAGCGATTTGGGCGTGCCGGTGGTCGGAGTGGGACTGCTCTACCAACAAGGATATTTTCGCCAGGAGATCAACAAGGACGGAGC
>DLMH01000011.1:18509-18761 GCA_002478115.1 Candidatus Acidiferrum typicum
TCACGCCGTTGCGCCACCCGAACGGCGAATGGTTGCGGTTGGAGATTGCGTTGCCCGGGTACTCGGTCTGGCTACGCGCTTGGCAGGTCCAAGTCGGTCGAGTCAAGCTTTACCTGCTCGACAGCAATGACCCGGCGAACATTCCTGTTCATCGAGGCATCACCAGCGAGCTGTACGGGGGTGGGCCGGAGTTGCGCCTCAAGCAAGAACTGCTTCTCGGGATTGGCGGATGGCGCTTGCTCCGCGCGCTCG
>DLMH01000137.1 GCA_002478115.1 Candidatus Acidiferrum typicum
AACTCCTTCAAAGAAATGGCGCAAGTTATCATCCTGCAAGATTTTGTCGTAGAAGAGCTTTGTAGCAGCCTCGATAGTGCTACGTCCCCCGATCAGGTCATATAAGTCTTCAATCATGGTCTCCTCAGCAATAATGCGTGTAATAGGGATATTTCGCCAACTATCGCAGACGGGCAACAACATAGATGATGGCTGGGTACGCAAGCACCCCGAGAAGACCCACAGCAGCAACACTTTCCAAGCTGAGCCCAAATCACGTAGACGGTTGTGTTGGAGACCGTGCCGACTCTGCGCCCGATTAAAGTTCCGGGAGGATTGATCTCGATACTCCGCCAATCGCTGACCTTTCAAGTGCGTCGGCCATCGCTTAATGTTTACCGCTGTATCTTGGTGGATTGCGAAGCTACCGCCTGCCACTTGCCGTTTCGCTTGACCCAGGTGTCAGTGAAGCGATACTTTCCGCTTATATCCTGCCCCTTATACGTACCTTTCGTCATACTGGTTCCGGCCGCCACAGCGGTGTTGCCGTAAACGTGGACTTTCAGGTCACTCACTTCGATGGATTGGAATTTCAGATCGCCCGAGCTCAAATCTATCTTGTCTTGGGCTTTGTCGGTAACGCGGCCGCTGGGGTCGGTGTCGATGATGTCATCGGCTTCATATTGATCCACCGCGGCTGCGCCTTCCTTTATGGTCGCTTGTGCCCAGTTTTGCTCGTGTTCCTTGATCTGATCCTCGACAGTACCCTTCTTGGACGTCTTTTGGCCGGCGGCGGCGAGAGACAGCGAAAGCAAACAAAGCAATGCAATAGCTAGCACGTTCTTCATAGCTGCTCCTGTGGAGGCCGCGATCATACTCCGCGTTGCATCAGCCTGGCAACAACCGTGAGTGTAAAAGCGAGGTTTCGCCAATAATCGGCTCACTCGGATTCTTCGTCTAGGTCAGCGGACGCCAATCTGAAAGAATATTAACTTTCCGTTCATCACCGCGTCACAAAGCCTCTCTACGATTGTTAGTCATCCTCGATCCGAAGATTCTCCTATTTCGGCGGAGTTAGTCTCCGACGAAATCGTGCTCCGCGCTGAACAGCGCAGCTAGAGCGGTTTTGCAGTTATTGCCAAAGGAGCATCACCCATGAAAACACAGAACCCTTCCTGCATTCTCTCTATTATCCGGACAATGGCGGTCCGGCTGACCTTTTGCGCTCTCCTGGGAACGGCCTTCGCCCAAACCGAGTACGGAATTATCAGTGGACGTGCTGTGGACAAACAGGGCGCCGTACTGGCTGGAGCGATCGTAAAACTACAACCGGGCGAATACAGAATTGCCACCAACGAGCAAGGAGAGTTCACCATCACCGGGCTAACCCCCGGCAACTACACTCTCACAATTTCATACCTGGGATTCCTGACATTCACGCAACAGGTGAAGGTCACGGCTGGCCAGGCAAGCCACATCGAAGCTAGGTTGGATGTCTCTGGAAAGAGCGAAGAAATCACCGTGATTGGCGACCGCCCCCATGGCGAGGCCGAGGCCATCAACCGCGAGCGAGCTTCTGACGACATCCTTCAAGTCTTGCCAGCCGATGTAATCACCAGCCTCCCGAACGCGAACATCGCCGATGCCGTCGGCCGCCTGCCGAGCGTGACCTTGGAACGCGACGAGGGAGAAGGTAAGTACGTCCAGATCCGCGGAACCGAGCCGCGCTTGAACAACCTGACCATCGACGGCGTCAACGTGCCGTCGCCCGAAGCCGGAGTCCGTCAGGTGAAACTGGACACGATTCCCGCCGGTATCGTCGAGTCAGTCGAGGTCAGCAAAACCCTGTCGGCCAATCAGGACGGAGACGCCATTGGCGGATCCGTTAATATACGCACCAAAACCGCTGGCGATCTTCCGACTCTGTCCCTGGAAGGAATCGGTGGATTTACTCCCATCTTGAACACGCGCTATGTCTACCAAATGACTGGAACCGTAGGTCAGCGATTTGGCTCCAGCAAGAAATTTGGCGCCCTTTTTTCCGGAAGCTACGACTACAATGGCCGCGGCATCAACGACATCGAACCCACGCCCGATCCTAATTTCGCATCCCCTTACTACGACAGCATCGACCTCCGTGACTACAGATATAAACGCACTCGCTATGGTTTCGGCGGTTCTCTCGATTACAAACTCGGAGAAGGCTCGGGTCTTTATCTCCACTATTTTGTGTCCGACTTCAAAGACTACGGCGACAAATGGGTGTATACGCTGAACGATGGCGCAACTAGCCCTCCTGGAACCCCGAAATTCTCGACCTCATCTCGTCTGCCCGACTACGGCATCTACAATCTGGCCATCGGCGGCAAACATGTCTTCACGAAATCCTGGCTAAGCTGGGAACTCTCGGCTTCGCGCGCACGTCAAACGGCTGCAGCGGGAAATCCGGGAGCCGATTTCCAATATAACGGTCCCACAACTCTGAGTGATGGCGTTACGCCCATTTGTTCCTACGTGGGCGCGCCGAACATTCACCTGCCTCAATTCAGCCCAGCCTGCACCGCACCCGGCACACCCTTCTTCGATCCGAACCAGTGGAGCTTGCTGGACATCGATACAACCTCAGGCAATACTTCGCAGGTAAATTTGCAAGGAGCGTTTTCCTACGCCAGGAACTACCATCTCGCTTCGCATTCCTCGACCTTTGAGTTCGGTTTCAAGGTCCGGAACGCGCACAAAGGTCAGGACGCCTATTCGCCGGTTTACGACAATCCGAGCGCAGCAGCCCCGCTGATGACCCAGTTTCTAACGGGGCTCTCCGATCCCAACTACTACTTTGGCGCATATAAGATTGGTCCATTTACCAGCTTCGGCAAGATTACTGGCGATCTGAACAACTTGCTTAATCAAGGGATTTTGTCGCTCGACGAAGGCGCCACTCACCTCGGTTCCGACGCCAGCAACTACGACCTCACGGAGCGAGTCTCTGCGGCCTACGCCATGAACACGATTGAGTTTGGCCGCTTCCGCCTGCAAACCGGCCTCCGCATCGAAGCCACACAACTGGACACACGTGGCTACATCGTGACCAATGACGTAAATGGCAATTACGTCTCCACCGCTCCGGCGACAGCCAGCGCCTGGTATTGGGATCCTATGCCCAGCGTTCAGTTGCGCTACCGCATTACCGACGACTCCGACATCCGCGCGGTCTACGGCAGAGGAATTTCCCGGCCCGATCCGTACGACACAATACCCTATGTTACCCTCGATCAGTCCTCGACTCCGTACAGCGTCGGCATAGGGAACCCCAACCTCAAGCCTGAACACGCCAACAGCTATGACTTGCTCTACGAGCACTACCTGAAGCCTTTCGGCGAGATTCAGGCGGGCTTCTTTTACAAACAATTGAGCGCTCCCATCTATTACGTCGACAACCCGACTCTGAGCCCAGGAGATCCTTACTACAACCAGTACCCGGGATATCACTTGGATTACATCATCAACGGCGTCAATGCAAAGCTGTATGGGATGGAGGCCGCCTACATCCAGCATCTCGGCTTCCTTCCAGGTGGGTTGAACGGCTTCGGGGTTTCGGCGAACTTCAGCTGGACAGGCTCAAGCGCGGGTACGTTGCCGGTTCGCAATGACAATCCTGCGCTGCAGCGCCAGGCTCCGCTCACTTGGAACTTCAGTCCGACCTACGATAAAGGCCGTTTCTCGGCGCGTCTTGGGACCACTTACAACAGTAAGAGTATTTTCCAGTATCAATGGGAAAACAACACTACCGAAGACCCATCGAGCTTTGGTCCCAAAGGTCCGGCGGGCGACATCTACCTCTACTCGCACTTACAAGTGGACGCGCAAGCCAGCTACCGTGTTCAGAAGAGCCTCACTCTGCTGGTACAGGGCCTGAACCTGACCGATGAGGTATTCGGCTTCTACAATGGCAGCCCTTGGTACACGATTCAGCGCGAATACTACAAGCCGACCTATTCCTTCGGCTTGCGCTGGGAGCCTCGCCGAGAGTAACGAAGGAGAATCCACGCCAACCTGAGGTTCGCCGCGCTTTCAGGCGAACTTCAGGTTAGCTGCGTAGGATTACGCCTTCGGCCACATTTCTTAAATCACGCCGACCAGAAATGGAGCTCCTTGCAGATGCAGAACACGAACCCGCGCCGTAACCCTTCAGCCAGGATGTTGGCAGTTTTCATAGCCGTTCTCGCTTTAGGGATCACACCTGCTGGTATCTCCGCTGCATCCGCCGCGGAATTTGCGATCACCAATAAGATCTCGATCCCCGGTCAGGGTAGTTGGGACTATCTCACCGTAGATGAAGCGGCGCGGCGTTTGTACGTCTCTCACGGAACGCAAGTCGAAGTGATTGATGTGGATTCGGGGGCCATCGTTGG
>DLMH01000169.1 GCA_002478115.1 Candidatus Acidiferrum typicum
AATCTCCATTTCTGCCCCATTTTCTTGGGGCACTCAAGAGCGAGTGGATACTGCTCCCAAGGCGAGCGGCTGCATTCTGGGAGGGACCCAAACTCTTCTTTGCAGTTTGAGGAGAGTTTGGTGAGGAACCGGGAAAGCAGAAGACGCGAAGACGCAGGGCGCAGGAATTATCCCGAAGCTGTGCCCAAGAAAATGCGTGGTGGAAATGGAAGGTGGATCGAATCGTCCAGTTGGCTTCCGGGAAGACCGGAGTTGCTGCGGCAAACGGGACTGGCTCGACACGAGGTCGTGGTGGACAGGGAATGAGTGGCAGTCAAACGAGATCGGCAGCCGCTTCGAGCCTTCTCGACGGAGAGCGGTCCACAAGGCAGCGCGTTGTTGAGTCAGTTGGAGAGCGCGGGATAATCAACAAGAGTGAGGCCAGCCCTAAGTCACACTTCCTTGAACGGGACAGCGCCAAAGTCCGCGATCAAGTGTCACATCTGCAGTGCCGTGTTCATCGCATTCTTTCCGAGTGCACCGTGATCCGGGCGGAACCGTGAACATGCTGTCGGTATCCACCTTTCATCTGGTTGCTTTTCGCAGGCGGCACCTGGTTTTCCTTTAACTCATGATAAAATTGACTCGAAGTTATAGGCATTGGCTTATACTCGAAGCTGTAGTTCCCTAAGAGTAATAAGCCTTAAGCGCCGGTTCTTGGGTGTACGGTTCCGCGGGCCGCACGTATCGAGGTTGACTACGCTCAGATGGACCGGAACGTCAGCAGGCTTCCACTCAGGGTTGTGGAGAGAGAAGATGCATGAGCTACTGAATTCACAAAATGTAGAGGCTCTCCAAGTCTCAATCGAAGAAGCTACTCGATCCACAGAGGAAGGCGTTAAGCGTTTTATCGAACCAGCACAGGGCACGCTGTCACGAGCGCTCGCGAAGCGACCGCACATTGTGTTTGGCCGACGAGGTTCCGGCAAGTCGAGCCTGCTTCGTAAGGCCGTTGCTGATCTGACAGTGGACCGTAGGCCAATTGCGTTTGTCGATCTCGAGTCGTTCAAGGGTCACAGCTATCCAGATGTCTTGATCAGCATTCTAATTCAGACGTTTGAACGGTTTTCGCAATGGCTCGATACGGCTGCAGTCAATCCGGCCAATAAGACTTCTTTCTGGCAAAAGCTTTTTGGGACTACACCCAAGCGGCCACCGTTTGACAAGGTGCGTACGAAAGCACTTTCGCAGCGCTTAGAGAACGAAATCACCGATCTAAAGCGAGTTCTACTTGAGGAGGACAGGATCGCGACGGAGACGCGCAATGTTCATTCTGAAAGTGATGAGCGATCCGCCGGGATATCGGCGAAGGTTCCCGTGGGGGCCGGGGAACTCGGGGGGAAGGCCAGCGGCAGCGCTAAGAAATCGAGTGAAGCTGAGGTAAGTGAACGGTTTACTCGCAGCAAGCTCGATCTACTTCATCGGAGGATTATCGAGTACCAGAAGATCTTCCGCGATCTATCGTCCCTATCAAGTGGCGATTCGTACCTCGTCCTCGACGATCTCTACCATATCCGAAGATCAGACCAGCCACGGGTAATGGATTATTTTCACCGCCTAGGGAAGAGCGCAGGCCTTTGGATCAAAATTGGCACGATCCGACACCGGTCTTCTTGGTATGTCAATGGAGACCCCCCCATAGGCATGAAGATCGGCGACGATGGTGATGAGATTGATCTTGATCTGACACTCGAGAAATACCAGCAGGCAAAAGACTTCTTATCCCGAATTCTCAAAAGCTTCTTTGATGCGGCGAATTTAAAGGTAGATGACATTCTTACAGACGGCGCGCTGGATCGTCTGGTTCTAGCATCAGGGGGCGTTGCTCGGGATTTTCTCGGGATCTTTCGGCGTTCCATCGGAATTGCGCGAAATCGCTCCTCGGGAGCGAGAGGCCCTAAGATTGGCGTAGAGGACGTAAACGCGGCAGCGGGAGAATACGACCAATATAAGAGAGAAGAGTTGAGCCGAGACACCTCCAAAGAAGAGGAGCAGCCTATCGAGTCTGAGTTCGCGAGGATTCGTGAGTTTTGTCTGAACTCGGCCAATGCCAACTGCTTTTTGATTGATAAGGATGCCGAACCCAATCTGTCTAATCGAGTCGAAGAGTTGACGGATTTGCGCCTTGTCCACAAAGTGCGCTCGCGGGTAACCATTTCAGGCCGTCCGGGCAAGCTCTTTGAAGCCTATATGCTTGATGTCAGCCAGTACACTGCCTCTCGCAAGAAACGCGAGTTAGAAGTAATAGAGTTCTGGAGAGAGGATTCGACAGAACGGTTGAGGCGCGTCAGCCTGATCTATCCACGCGCAATGGCCGGTGGTCACTAATAACTGCCCAGTCCTTGTCAGCAACTCGGAAATTATTCCGAAACGGCGTTGTGGGTAATTAGGACTGGATCGGGGAGGTTCTGGCGAATAGTGGAAATCCTAGTGTTCGGTCCCGCGCGAGCGGCCCTGAGTTTGTTCTAGAGCGGCTTGGGTTTCTTTCAGGAGCTTCACTTGGAGCTCAAGTTCGGAGGCGTAAATCTCGGCGCGTTCATAGAGTCGCGCGTTTTGAATGGCGACGGCAGCGGAGAGTGCTAAGGACTTGGCGAGTCTCAAATGCTCACGGGTGAATCGCCCTGACTCCTTGCTGCTGACAGAAAGCAATCCGACCAAGTTTTCCGACACGACCAGTGGAATGCAAATCCAGGACCGCGCACCTCCAAAGGCAGGGCTGTCGCGCCATTCAGATTCGTTCCGCGTGTTCTCAAGGAGGACGCTATTGCGCGTCATCAGAACCTTCTGCAGAAAGTGATAGTGACTCACTTCTAAGATGACGACATTCTTTCGGTTTGTTTCGCGGGGCATCTGCCTCGCGACAAGAAACGATTGCTCCGTGTCTGTCAGCAGCACGCAAGCTGAATCGTAGGGAACGATTGTAAGAAGCGTTTGGAGCAGGGTGTCCAGCAGTTCATCCATCCGAAGGTTCTGGGTCAAGGTCAGCGTAGCCTTGCGGAGCGCGTCGGCCTCCGCTCTTGCGGCTTCGGCCTCGGCTAAATGCTTCGCGATCTCTTGTTCGGCGTGTTTGCGCGTGGTGATATCCTGCGCGATGCCGACAAGCCACAGAGGGGTGCCACCCGCGTCGAAGGCCGGGGCCGAGGAGCCCTTACACCAGATCCAGCGGGACACTCCGTCTGGCCGTACAATGCGGAACTCTTCGTCGAATGTTCTGGTGATGCCCGCCTCTTCTAATTTTGTAAGGAATCGCGCACGGTCCTGAGGATGAACCAACTCTTTGTAAGAAGAGGGATTCTCGCGGATCTCCGCGAGGGTGTGACCTGTGATGGCTTCGTATGCCTCACTGACGTAAACAATTTCCTTCGTGTTGGCATTCATCATCCAGAAGACTTCCTGAATGTTGTTGGCCATGAGCTGGAAGCGATCTTCACTTTCTTTGAGGCAGCGTTCGGCATTCACCTTTTGCGTAACGTCGCAGAGGATGACCACATGACGACCAGGACTATAATCCGCGGCGGCTGTGTAATCGACAAACAAGGGCAAGCCATCGCTTCGAACGAAATCGGCACTCCCACGCTGATATTTCTTTTCCAAAAAGCTAGCCCAATTGTCAGCGAAGCTTTGGGGGTTCGAGTAGAACTCGCCAAGTGAATGTCCAAGGAGTTGTTCCTGCTCCACACCAAGAATCGCAGAAGCTGCCGGGTTGGCTTCGATGCAGATTCCTTGGTTGTCGAGAATCAAAATGCCGTCGAGGGCATTCTGGAAAATGGACTTGAACTCGCGCCCAGTAATATCGAGAGTGTTGGCCGTTTTCTGATTGTCCCGGCGCAAGAGGATCAGGTATCGGGCATGGAGCGCGATAGCAAAGCAGAGGCCGCCCAACACGCTGATGAGAAAATAGGATGTCAGTCGAGCGTGGCTGAAGCGGGCGACAAGAACGGTGGCAAAAAGGACGATCGCAGCGAGAAAAATGAGAAAAGCGCTTCCTTTGAGCCAACTTGCCTGAAGGCGGGATGGGCCAAGTCCTCTCGGCGGTCGTTTGTTTAATCTCACAAGCTTCTTGCCTCTAACCCGGGTGGTTGTTTTGAACGCATCCCGGAGCGTGCGGGTCCGAAAGGTTGCGCTTTGGTACCTTTACCCTTGAGGGGATGCTACGCGCCGGTGTTTCAGAGAGTCAAGGCGCAATTCCGCCGTCGTGTGAAGGCAAGTGTTTTGGTTGTGCTTAGGGCGTAGAAATTATCGACCATATTTCTGCGCAATACATCTGCTTCAGTGTCGGGCGAGTGTTTCGTCCGGGCGGTGCGCGATGAGAGGTGACGCCGTAGCCATTTTGAGAGCTTCGTCGATCTCAATCACATCGGTGTCTATGCGGTAGAAACCTGCGCCCCATTTCTCGCTGGCTTCTTCGGGGCGAACGAACAGGATGGCGACCGTAGGTCGGCAACTCCCATTGATCGATCCGCTAGGAAACTCGTCCCCAAGGTGGATCGCCGATCCATAATTGACCACGCGATTGCAGTCTTCCCATGACAATACGGCCCGCAGCATCCCACAGCTCTGGTTTTGCGAATCGCAGAAATAGACGTTCGGCATACACTTCGAGTCTGGGGTGGAAACCTGTGCCAAGAGAATAGTACGAAGGTTCGAGCGTTCCCCGGGAGTAAACATGCGTCCCATTTGAGCGCTAATAAACCGCGCTGAATGGGTGAAGCCCCAGAGATCAAGAGGTAACTAAACGAATAGGTGACCTCGCGTGGAAGCTTCTTAAGGGACACGGCCAAAGATTGTGAGTGGGTGAGGAGTGCGGTCCCTACGGATGCAGAAGCGCGGCGAGCACTCTGGCGAGTTTTGCGACGTCTTTTACGTCTTGTTCTGCAAAGAACTGATCCAACTGCTTCCTTATGGCCCTGAGATCCGCGCGCGGGGAGTCAAATTCAAAAAGCGTGGAAGGGGAAATACTCAACGCCTGAGCCAAGGCAATGATGAGTTCAAATGAGGGCTGTTTCTCGCCGCGCTCTATTCTGCCGAGGTGTTTGACTCCTGTATCAGCCTTCTCGGCAAGTTGTCCGATCTTCAGCTTCTGCAACTTTCGCAGTGTGCGTAGTCTATTGCCGAATTGTTGGGCCGCGCTCATCGAGCTTTTTCAATGAACGATAACTGGTGCGGGGACACAGCGAAACGCTCCGCTAGATGTCTTATCTATTGACAAAGGGCTCTATAGGGGGTACATCACGTATAGAATGGCGATTTTTCCATCCGGCGGATGACGTCCGATGGATGAGTTGTGATTGCCTTGCACATCTTCACGATGGTTTCCAGTTTGGCGCTTACCAAGCCTCGTTCTATGAGGCTGACTGTCGTGCGGTCACAGGCCGCTTCTTGGCTCACCTTTTCCTGTGAAACCCTGCGCCTCTTCCTGCACGTTCGAAAAGCCTCTCCAAAGGCCTTTTCAGGTCCCGCCAAGGGCTGAACATGTTTCCCACGGGTGACCATAACAGAGGAAAGGTTCCTACATTGACGAATGGATTCCAACGGAATGCATTCCTCATTTGTAAACAGCCGCAGAATGCCGGTTTTCTGGGAGCAGGACCATTGTGAGCTCTCCCGTGACAGCCCGGTTTGCAGCCATTCCACTGGCAAGTCATGAAGGTGACTGCAGTTCTATCGCTAACGAATGTCAGGATCATCGCGAGATTACCGACGAAGACCTGCTTGCATCTATCGCCCATGGTGACCAGCATGCGTTGACACTCCTTTTCCAACGCTATTCGCAACTGGTTCGAATTGTTTCTCTTAGGATTCTGAGAGATGAGGCGGAAGCAGATGACCTGATGCAAGATTTGTTTCTGTTCATCTATCGCGAGGCCGGTGTATACGACACTTCAAAAAGCTCTGCGCGGTCCTGGGTCGTTCAGATGACCTACCGAAGGGCCATTTCTCGCCGGAGGTACCTGACTGTGAGGGGCCACTATAAGAATGCAGAACTAGATTGCTGTGTTCCGGGCTTTGCAGGGGCGGCGACCCCCGGCTACGATTCCTCAATAGAAGCGCTATTCGGAAGAGAAGGTCTGAAAAAGGTGATGGGGGAGCTGACTGTAGAGCAGCATGAAACTCTGAGATTGCATTTTTACGAAGGGTATACGCTCGCGGAAATTGGGAAAAAGCTAGGGGAGTCCGTGGGAAATGTTCGGCATCACTACTACCGAGGGCTGGAAAAGCTGCGTAAGCAGGTGCGCGAAAGTAAATTGCAGAATCGCTAAACAGTATGGTACATAGGGGAGGAAGTCCAGACAAAGAAGTGTGGTCAGCCATGGGACCGCATGATGAATTTCTCGAATTGTGTGCCGTTTCCACCTCGGGCGACCTGACCGAGGAAGAAAAGACCAAGCTGCAGAAGCATTTAGCCGGCTGTCCCGAATGCCGGGAAGCCCTGAAGGAGTTTCAGGCAGCGGCTGAGATCAGCTCGCCTCTCTTTGTCGCGGAAGCATCGGGAGAACTCCCACCCAAAGCAGAAACATGGTCCGTTGAGGCGGCACAGGCCGCCTTCGGGAAGCGCCTCGCACGAGAGAATGGCAATACGAGGGCTGAGCCTTCCCACCCGGAGATTTTAAGAGTAGGGCAACTATCTGAGCCAAACGGGAAGCCGGCTCTTAGCGAGCATTGGAATACAGTGTGGCTTCCATTCGCGGCGGCGATTCTGTTTGCCGCAACGCTGGGAATCTATGCCTATCGGGCAGGAATACGGCACGGGGTTGAGAATGCACCAGTCCGTGAAGCAGCCATCGAAAAGCCGACTGCTGCGCTCCAGCAACAGATAAGCGATGCGGGGCGTGATCGCGAGGTGCTGATTGCGCAGATGGTGGAGCGGGACAAAATGATCGTCAGCCTGCGTCACCAAGTGGAAGAACAGTCGGCAGAAATAACCAAATTAAAGGATGCGCAGGCGGCACTCGAAAGTGCCTCGAAGACAAGCGACGAGGAGAAAAAACGGCTCGCTGCAAATGAGGCAGCGGCAACGCAGAAGCTGGATGCGGCGCAAGCATCGCTTCAAAAGACGCAGAAGGAGCTAGATACTCTGCAAGCCCTGAGGTCTCGGGACGATGCGGGGTCCAAGGCACTGGAAGCTAAGGTCGGGGAACTCACGCAGTTGTTGAGAGAGCGCGATTCGACAATCGACCAGCAGCAGGAATTGCTTGCGCATGATCGAGATATTCGGGAATTGATGGGGGCACGTGACCTCTATGTTGCCGAGGTTTTTGATGTTGCGAAAAACGCAGCAACGCAGAAGGCTTATGGACGCGTTTTCTACACAAAATCGAAATCGCTGATTTTCTATGCCTACGACCTCGACCGCCACCCGGGTTTCAAGAACGCAGGCACGTTTCAGGCTTGGGGTCAGCGCGGGGCCGACAAGGCACAGGCTTTGAACCTAGGTGTATTTTATGAAGACAACGTTTCCAAAAAGCGATGGGTCTTGAAATTCGATGACCCGCAGAAGCTCGATCAGATTGAAGCGGTTTTCGTGACCGTGGAACCGAACGGCGGCAGCCAAAAGCCAAGCGGTAAGCCCTTCCTGTTTGCATACCTGAAGGTGGACGCAAACCATCCATAGTAAGAAGGCCCACCAACGAATCGTGAGTCCTTTGTTGCATTCAGAAGAAGCGATGTTGGTACATCTGCGGTTGCTCCTGCGAAAACGAGGAGAGTGAGTGCAAGCACTTCCCCCAGAGGAGATGCCGCGTGCGAGTGAGACTGATTGTTCTGTGTTTCATAACGTTGGTTCTATTCATAAACACCGCCCCAGGGCAGTCGGCGAACGGCACCGTAAGCGGCATCGTTCTCGATCCTTCGGGTGCTGTGATTGCGGGCGCCGACGTCTTGATCGTAAATGACGCGACAGCGGTGCAATATCCTGGAAAGACGAATGGCGAAGGGTATTACGTAGTGCCGAATATTCCTCCCGGAACATACCGTATTCAGGTTTCAAACAGCGGATTCAAGACGATCATCAAGCCGGACATCGTCATCCACGTCCAGGATGCGTTGGCCGTCAATTTCACGCTGCCCGTCGGTGCCGCTTCAGAGATTGTTACGGTTACGGGCGGGGCCCCACTCGTCAACACCGAAAACGCAGCGGTTAGTACGGTAGTAGACCGTACATATGTCGAGAACATGCCGCTGAACGGTCGCAGCGTTCAGGATCTGATTCTGCTGACGCCCGGAGTAGTGACAAGTAGTCCACAACAACAACAGCCTACAGGGATCGGCCTCAGCGGCGAATTCAGCGTAAATGGGCAGCGCACGGAATCGAATTACTACAGTGTGGATGGAGTCAGCGCAAACACTGGGATTGTTCCAGGCAGCTTTGGGGCGGGAAACAGCGGCTCCCTTGGAGTCGCCACCGCCTTGGGTACGACTCAGGCTTTGGTCTCCATAGATTCGTTAGAAGAGTTTCGGATCCAAAGCTCAACGTATTCGGCTGAATACGGCAGGAGCCCCGGGGGACAATTTGCTTTCGTTACACGCTCAGGAACAAATCAGTGGCATGGCACGGCATCCGAGTATTTGCGTAATAGTTACTTTGATGCGAACAACTGGTTCAATGACTTTTTCAGGCAGGCCGAGCCACCACTCCGGCAGAACGATTTCGGCGGAACCTTTGGCGGGCCAATTGTGGTTCCCCCACTATACGATGGAAGAGACAGGAGCTTCTTCTTTTTTTCCTATGAAGGTCTGCGTTTGCTTCAGCCTCAGGCGTCTACGCGAACCGAGGTGGCAGACGCCTACATGCGGGCCTGTGCGGCGGCACCGCTCAGGCAAGCGTGGAATGCATTCCCGCTGCCGACCGCTCTAGGTCCGACTCCTGACTGTACGCAGCCAGATCCAGGTAACGGCTTGGCCGAGTTCATAGGTACTTGGTCCAACCCCTCATCGTTAGATGCGTACGGTGTGCGATTGGACCACTACTTCGGAGAGAAACTAAAGCTGTTTTTCCGATTTTCTGACACACCGTCGTTCACGAGCAATAGGTTAACGGACTTGTCAGGCGTCGGCGGCACTCCTTCGGTCAAGCAGACCTTTGAATCTACATCGCGACTTTATACATTCGGGGCCGCAAGCGTACTGTCGCCTCGAATCAATAATGACTTGCGTGTAGGCTACAGTTCCACGTCGGCCCATGTAGCTGATGGGATAGACAATTTCGGAGGCGCAGTTCCGGTAGACTTTGGTCAAGTTCAACAGGTCAGCAGCTCTCCAGCGGGCTATTCCGTTCAGGTGAAGTTGTTTACTGGAACGACGTCACCAGCAGTCATCCAAGGTGTCTCGTCAGCAATACAGCGGCAATGGAATGTTACAGACTCTGTAAGTGCGCTACTCGGCCAGCACCAACTCAAGTTTGGTATCGACTATCGCAGGTTGACTCCTGTCCAAGGATTTGGACTTCCGCAACTGGACTATTTCTTTTTCTCTGCGAGTGGCGCGGCGGCGAATACGCCGTCGTTCACCATTGCTTTCAACGGACCGGCTGCGTATCCGCTCTACACGAACTTTTCTGCCTTTGTGCAGGACGAATGGAGGGTAAATGCGCGCTTGAAGCTCTCAATGGGGTTGCGCTGGGAAGTGAATCCTCCACCGGGTGTGACGCAGGGTGTGAAACCCTACACGGTGGCGGGTGCAGATAATTTGGCCACTATGACTCTCGCTCCCGAAGGAACCCCGCTCTGGAAGACAACATGGTTCAACTTCGCCCCACGTCTGGGCGTAACGTATGTCGCGCGTCAAGCTCCAGGTTATGAGACAGTCGTGCGCGCAGGTGGTGGCCTGTTCTTTGATACCGCTCAACAGTTGGGATCAGAAGGCTTCGGAGGGGTTGGCCTTACGAACGAGGCGTTCTTATTAGGGAGCCAAGCAGTCTTTCCAATTCCTCCATCAAGCGTGCCATCGGCCGTAGCGGCTCCGGTTGCACCCTACAATACGGTGTATGCGTACCCTCCGCACCTCCAGCTCCCGTATACGATTCAATGGAATGCCGCAGTCGAGCAAGCACTTGGACCTTTCCAGTCGTCATCGCTTACCTATGTCGGGTCGCATGCTGGGCGACTTTTGGAAAACAATCAAGTTGACGTGACTCCGTTCAATCCTAATTTTGAAAACGTCGTATTTCTTCAGAACGGGCTCACGTCTGATTACGATGCGCTTCAGGCCCAGTACAAGCGAGCGATATCACACGGGCTGACGGCCCTAGCTTCTTACACGTGGAGCCACGCCATCGACTACGGATCGTATAACTATGCATATCCGTACAAACGGGGCAACAGCGACTTCGATGTCCGGCACTCCTTTTCCGCGGCCTTTTCATACGACCTGCCGAACGCCTTTCGGAGAGGATTTGTCAGAGCCCTCTTGAACCATTGGGGCCTAGATGACCGCTTCAACGCGCGAACAGGATTTCCGGTGACTCTAAACGGTTCGCCGATTGTAGACCCTGCAACAGGGCAAACGTTCAACGCGGGACTGAACGTCGTTCCTGGCGTTCCTCTTTATTTATCCGGTCCACAGTTCGCGGGGGGAAGATCTGTCAATCCCAACGCGTTCTCGAACCCGCCAGCAGGATCGGTCGGGGATGCGCCCCGAAACTTTGTACGAGGTTTTGGTACTTGGCAGATGAACACGGCGGTCCGACGCGACTTTCCGATTCATGAAAGGCTGAAGCTGCAATTTCGAGCCGAGGCCTTTAACATCTTCAACCATCCAAGCTTTGGGTTGATCGATCCTAATTTTGGATCGTCCACCTTCGGCCAAGCAATCGCAACGCTGAACGCAAGCCTCGGAGGGTTGAATCCTCTGTATCAGACTGGAGGACCGCGTTCATTGCAATTCTCGCTCAAACTAACATTTTGATTCGTGCTTCCGCCGAACGCCAGCGGCCGCGTCCCGCAAAGCCTGCGTGGTGACCAGGGCGCCCATAATTGGCGCCCTGGCCAAGGTTAAGGAAAGTTTTCCATGGGTTTCAGATCGAGCTGGAGTCTGGTATCGGTTATCCTCGCAGCCGCCGTCGTTGTTGCCTTGAGCGGTGTTCGACCTCTCGATGGCCAGTCACCGATGGTGTCAGCACACAAGACAGAGAGGCGTTTGTTCGGAGTTCGAGACTCTATAGAGATGTCTCGGTTCTCAAGAAATGACCCCAGAATTACCTGGTCCCCAGACAAACGATACATTGCGTTTGTCACCACGCGTGGCATCGTTGAGACCGACGAAGTCGAGTCCACTCTCTGGATCCTCCGTCATGATGAGATAAGACAGGTTCTCGCGGGAACGGCGGTCACTACCGATATCGCATCTAGAATTGGGGCACGGCTGAAAGGGAGTCCCGAAGCAAAAGCGACGGATTCATATGAGCCCCTCATTACCGACGAGCGATGGACCAGTGATTCGAAAGGATTGTTGTTCTTAGGGCAGGCCTCGAGTGGCAACCGCAGGCTATTTAGAGTAAATGTGCATTCGAGAGCCGTGACGGGACTGACGGGCGCGAATTACGATGTCAGCCAGTTCGAATTGCGCGGCGGGACAATAGTTTACCGGGCAACGAGATCTCGCGAGTTCGTCCCTGCTGGCCCGGTGATCAGTCGGGCTGCGACTGACATTACCGATGTTCCCCTGGATGAGATCCTGCCGTTATTGGTTAAAGGGCAGCATTACATCGAGCAGAGCGAACTATGGGCGATTCAAAGCGGGCGAAACAATCCAATAATTGACCCTAAAACGATGCGGCCTGTGCCGCTGTGGAATTATCCTCCGCCTTCCGTTCCTGACCTCAACCCATTATCAATTTCCCCGGATGGCCGAAGAGTGGTTGTGCTAACCCCGTGCAGAAACATTCCCCGGTCATGGGAAACATATGAACCGATATTCGCTTCGGGCAAGATCCGTCCCACAGATGAGGCCTCCAGTCAACTGAGGGGCCCCGGCAGACCTATCCAGTTTGCGATCGTTGATTTAGAAGAGAACACAACGGAGTTGCCGATAAACGCCCCTAATGCCTGGGCGCTAGGTTATACGGACCGTAATATGGCGATTTGGTTCTCTGGAGGAGGCAAGCTCCTTCTAACGGACACATACCTATCCTTGAACGAAAAGGGCATAACCGAGGGCGAAAGGGAGGCTCGTCATCGGCCGTGCGCCGCCGCGGTCCTCGACCTGACGAGCAGGATAAGCAAATGCGTCGCGTACTCGAAAGGAAGGGCATTGCCGCTCCTGGCAGCGGGTTTTGGAAGAGCCGATGATGAGGTCTTCCTTCGATTTGGAGACGTTGAGGAGTGGTTTCGTTTTCAGGACGAAATCTGGAGGCCTGTTAGCGATGACCGCAAAGAAAAGCAACAGGATAGCCCACACGAAGGTTTGCGGAATTTAGGTCCGTCCGAAGATTTGTCGTTGGACATTCGACAGGACCTTAATACTCCTCCAAAGTTGTGGGCTACGGATCGGCAAACAAAACAGAGCAAGATGATTTGGGACCCTAATCCGGGATTAGCACAAGTGGATTTGGGACAAGCGTCGGTCCTTCGCTGGAAGGACAGCACGGGGTATGAATGGACGGGCGGCCTAGTTACGCCTCCCAATTATGTTGCGGGGCGGCGATATCCACTTGTAATTCAGACACATGGATTTCTGGAACACGAATTCATGACCGATGGCGCATACACAACTGCTTTCGCGGCCCGAGCATTGGCCGCACATGGGATAGTCGTCCTCCAAATTGAGGACAGGTACGATCATTTGCTCACGACCGACGAGGCATCAATTCGAGTTCTTGGTTTCGAGTCAGCGATTTATCGCCTGGCGTCCGAGGGGCTAATTGACCCCAAGCGCGTCGGGATCATTGGGTTCAGTCGAACCTGTTATTACGTGGAGACCGCTTTGATCAACGATCCGGAGCGTTTTGCCGCAGCGACGCTGGCAGATGGCGTAGACGTCAGCTATATGCAGTATTTGCTGTTCGCCGAATCGTCGTCGGCCCGTGAATCGGAGCAGATCTACGGCAAAGGTCCATTCGGCGAAGGGCTCAGGGAGTGGATGCAACGTTCACCAGGATTTCACCTCGATCAAATCCAAACGCCACTACGCATCGAAGCAATCGGCCCATTCAGCCTACTCGCGGAAAGGGAGATTTATGCGTCACTTTGGATGCAAGGGAAAGCTGTGGATCTGATTTATTTCCCCAACGGTCAACACATCCTTCAAAGACCACTTGAGAGACTCGCATCCCAGCAGGGCAATGTGGACTGGTTTTGTTTCTGGCTCCTCGACAACAAGGAGGCTGACCCTGCCAAAAAGAAGCAATACGCCGCGTGGAGACAATTGCGTGCGCAACACCGAGCGCCCTTCGGTGCCCCTTAATTCATAGGTGTAAAGTCAGGCTCTCGAGCGTTCGATGTTCAGTTAACGTGCGTCCGCGGGTCGCTCAAGTTGTATTATTCGTCGGCTTCATACGCATTTGTAGTTGGTTGGATGAGTGAGGAGACCGACTCCGCGGGCGGAGCCACCTTGTGAGTCCCGCATTGGATTGCTTGCGATAGATCGTTTAGTCGTACGAGCTCAGGTGTTCTGTAGTGCATTGTGTCCTCGTGATTGTACAAATTTGGTGTGCGCAACATTTTGCTACTAGTCATTCAGGTCCTCGGGATTCACACTTTGAATCAAGAAACGCCAGCCATCAGTGCGGATACTCATTTCAGGAAGTTCGCCTGGATAGACCGGGTTACGAGCAAGAATCCTCAGTTTCCTCTTGTACTGTTCTGGCGGGGTGGGGCATATTCCGTTGTCGAGCTCCTCATTCTGCCTAGATATTGGGGCGTCCAGGTTGTTGGGCGCCCCGTTTGTGGCTATTCGTCGGCCTCATAGGCATTTGCGGTTGCGATGACCAGGGAGTCCGGCTGGTTGTCGGACGGGGTAGTGACCTTCATCCCGTGGCTTTGGATTGCCTTGAATGAGCTTGTTGCAACTGCGACTTCGGGCTTTTCGTATAGCATGATACTGTCCTCCATTACTCTAGATTGTGAAACATTCAACCCAATAGGGTTGAATTCCTTTGTGGCAATCCCAGCCGAATTTCTGACTAGATTCTGAGATTGGAGACATGTTCTTCACCTACTCAATTTGGTCGAAGGCTTCCATTTGGTGTGGGGGATTGCTGCGTGACGCCCGTTTCGAGAAGCAGCCACGCTTGAAATCTTGCAATTTCTCAGACCCTGCAGCCAGGACTCGATACCTAACGTGCGCATCACAGTCACGGTGGGAACTTCTTGGCCGTGTCGGGCCTTTTGCAAAGCTTCGGAAAACTTATCTGCGTCGACGATCTGGAGGGAACTGCTGACCATGTGCTGTGTTAGCTCAGCGAGATGAGTCCACTCCGCCGAGATGGCCACGATCAGGGCACGAGCGACATAGGCTTTCCGTTTCCTATTCAGGAGTTCCTCGGGCACAATGCCGACGAGGGCTCGGCGCATAAGGGAGCGGCGCTGGCCGGGGCGTACCAGTTGTTCACGCGGGATTGAGTAAAGGAATTCGAGTAGGTCGCGGTCAAGATACGGATAGCGCTTCTCGCGCGGCACGTCTGGTGACAAGACATCGCATTCCAATTGTCTTCGCAACATATCTAATGTGCTCAAGTTTTCCTGAAAGGTCGGAAGGGGGCCGAAGACATTGAGCCTGTTTTCGTAGCCCTGAAGAGCGGCGCAATTCCGCTTGACGAAAGATCGAGTGAGCCAAGGAGCTGGTCGTCTGTACTTGGAGACACCGACGAGAGCTGGCGGGAGAAACCCTCTGGCCGCTTCAAAGAACAGATAAAACCAAGGCTTTCTTCTGTTGAGCGCCCAGACTTTGAGTCGGTGAGCGAGCGTTCTGATATGGCCCCTGGCGAGAAGATCCTCAAGTTCTGGCATAGGAGTCGGAACGCCACCCAAGACCTCGTCACCACCGATGCCGGAAAGTACTACGCGGTTTCCCTGGGAGGCTATGCAGGCTGCGAATTGACGGCTGGCTTCGGACGGACGGCCGCTGCCGGAGCCGGGAGTTGCCGCGAAGTGATCGCTGTCGAATTCGAACTTGAACGGCTCTTGTGAGCCCATATCGATGTGGGTGCCTGTGCGACCGCGCTTTTCTTCTACTTTGGTGAAGTAGGGACGCTCGTTCCAGTTAGGTTCAGAGTCGTTGTAGTAGGAGAGGGTGTCGAGGCGCGGAAATTCGGCTGCGCTGCGGGCGATGATGGTGTCCGCCATACAAACAATCGAGGATGAGTCCATGCCCCCGCTCAGTTCTGCGAGGATAGGGCTGTCGGAACGGAGCCTACGACGCACAGCTTCACCGAAGACGGCGCGGAAATGCTCTTCGTATTCGCCGTCAGTGCGATAACGGATTCTCTTGCTCGGATCGAAATCCCAATGCTTGCTGACGGTGTGTTTTCCGGATCGTATGCGCACACAGGATGAGGGTGGGACGGAATGAATCCCTACGTAGGGCGTCAGATGAGTAGCGGGGAAGAACGAGAACCAGCCGGCGATGTATTCTTCGCACAGCGCGAAGGATTTGCCTGCAAGAAGGACGAGGGGATCAAGTATGGTGCTCCACGTAACCTGCTTCTCGTCGAACGAAAAGTAGAGATGGTGTGTCCCGATGGGATCTTTGGCCAGGATCAGGGAGCGCGTGTGCGGATTCCAGATGGAAAGGGCCCAATCGCCAATCAGCATGGCGAAGCAGTCCTCCCACCAATATTCATAAGCTGCGGAAACGATCTCGACGTCGGTGGGGTCGTTGGTCACTAACTCGCCTAACTGGCAGATAAGTTCGGCGCGGTTATCCAAGCGACCGTCCCAGGTGAGTATGGCACCTGCGTGCGTGACATGAGGTTGCGCTTCACGGTGTGATTCTTTCGTAGTATGAAATGCACGGTACAGGATGCTGATGTTCTCCATGGAATAGGAGCCAGCACCGTCTGGGCCGTAGGGAGCAAGAAGCGGGCTGACCTTTTCGAGATAGTCCCGGTCCACTGGCTTGCCATCGAAATTCCATCTTCCAAACTGAACGCTCACGGCCGATCACCTTTCGTGGTGGAGATTTTCAGCACCGATCGAGCACAGCGTACATTTCAGGCGTGTACGGTCTGTCGTTGACTACGCGGCCATCCACCTCGACCCAAGCGTGGGCCTTGAAGGGCATCTGTTGCGCGCCGATGACCATTTGCGCGGACACGCCGTGTTGCTTCAGGAGGCATGCAGTTGCCGCGGACCGCTGCAGGCAAAGCACCTCCTTCCAGTACCAGATACAGGCCATGTCAACGACGGAGCAGATTCGCTGGATTTCGTTGGGAGCCGCAGGGCGATTGCCGACGGGGTGTTTGCGCACCTTGTTGTAAAGCGCTGCGAAGTTGCCGCGGGCCAGGTAGAAATCGAAAAGAATCAGTTTCCAATATGCCTTCAAGACAAGAAACGACATAACCAAGACCTCTCTTTTTCACACAGGGAGTTGGAACTGGTCGCACAGGAATGCCATGCGGTCCGTCAGTGCTTCAATTCGTTCGCTCAGTGGAAGCACGGGAGAGTGCCCGCGAAATTTGTTGTAATCGAGAAAGACCGGATGCCCGGACACGTTGGCTGCCTGCAGCCGGGCGGTCATCTTGCGGACATGGAGCGGATTACAGTTCCGGTCGGCGTCACCGGAGACGAGCATCGTGGCGGGATAGGCCACACCATCCCGAACCTGATGGTAGGGAGAGTATTTCGCGAGAACGGCGAAGTCCTCTGGATCTTCGACGGTGCCAAATTCCTCTTTCCAGATGTGCGCGTTGTCGAAAAGGTGATAGCGGAGCATGTCGAGTATCGGAACCATGCAGACGACAGCGCCGAACAAATCCGGCCGTTGCGTGAGGGCTGCTCCCACGAGCAGGCCGGAATTGGAACCTCCAAAGATGCCCAGTTTTCCAGGAGCGGTTCGCCCCGTTTTGAGGAGCCATTCAGCAGCGCACAGGAAGTCGTCGAAGGCCGTTTGGCGGTTGCGACGCTTCGCCGCATTGTGCCACTCAACGCCGAACTCCGAGCCGCCTCGGATGTTGGGTAAGGCGAACAGGCAGCCTCGTTCCATGAGAAAAGCGACGAAGATGCTGAACTGGGGCGTCATCGAAACCCCGTAGCCGCCATAGGAAGTCATGATTGTGGGATTGCCGGTTTTCCTGAGAACATCGCGGCGCCCCGCGAGGTACATGGGGATTCTTGTTCCGTCCTTGGACATGAACCAGATTTGGCAATAGTCGAAGTCTTCGGAATCGAACGGGATGCTTCTCTTGGCCCACAGCGTGCGCTCGTTTGTCTTCGCGGAGTAACGGAAGATGCCGATAGGTTCGGTGAAGGATTCTGTTTCAATGAGTACCTCATCATCATTCGGCGAACAACCGATGATGCGAAGCGTTTCGTCGCTTCGAGTAGGCATCTCGCCCAGCTTTTTCCCGGAGAGGTCGAAGACGAAGATGCGATGAATCATTTCTTCCACGTAGGAGACGTAGATGGTGTCTCTAGCAACAAGCCAATTGCTTATAGGCGTGTCGCTCTCGGGAACGACATCGATCCAATCGTGTTCCCCATTCTGCCGAAGACGGATTTCGACGATCTTCCTGTTCGGCGCCTCGCGATCAGTGATTGCCAGAATTCTGTCGCCCAAGAAGCGCAGCCCAAGCAGATAGTCAATCTTGCTGAATATGAGTTCTGGTGACATTGCGGCGTCGAATGGTTGCAGGTACATGTCTGTGAGTGTCTTTTCGAGGAACCGGCTGACGAAGAAGGCGAGGCGCTTCTTGTCAGACGTAAGGCTTAGCCGGATCTTCTCGCCCTCGCCGGAGAAGAAAACCTCCCGGTCTTCGCCGGCGGGCGTTCCCAAAACGTGGTGGTAGGCGGCGCGGTAGAAGGGCCGCTTCGCTTCCATGGCTTCGTGGACGTAGTAGAAACTCTGGCCGTCCGGGGCGAAGGCGAATCCGCGCAAGTACCCACGGGGGAGGAGATCGGGGAGGCGCTTCCGAGTTTCGATTTCCAGCAGCTCAAAAGTCCCCATTCTCTCTCCCCCTTCTTTCACCTCGTACAGGAGCAACCGACCGTAGGAGGAAACCCGAAGTGGTTTCACTGCCGTGTACTTGCCAGTTCCCCTTTCCGAGGGATCAATCAGAAGACGATCCTCGCCGTCTGCGCCTTCGCGCATGTAGATGCAAGGCTGCTCTTGGTCCGGCAGGCGCTTCCTGAAGAAATAGCGGCCACCGGCGATTTGCACGGAGTCATAGGTCTCGACGGCGAGGAATTCTCGAATGCGCTCCCGAATGCGCTCGCGTCCCGGGATGTTGTCCAGATAGGACCGGGCATAGCGCGTTTGCTCCTCGATCCAAGTGCGCGTGCGCGGAGAATCCTGGTCTTCGAGCCAGCGATACGGGTCCGTGACGGAGACGCCGTGGAAAATCTCCGTCACCGGTTCAAAAGTTGAGCGGGGGACGGATGTCATCAGTTGAGACATTCAACCCTCCGGCCCTGCATGGAATCCGCTTCCTGTTTCATCCGCCGGGTCAGGCTTCGCAGATAGCCTTGGAAGCCGGGGACCTTCAGGCGTTCGGGATCTCGCCAGACATTGCCTGACGCCGCGTAAGCAAAGACCGCGATAAGGGGTGAGAACGAATAGGCTTGCGCAATCTGCTCAGGTGATGCGACGGAGCTCCAAATGCGAGAGTAGGAGCCTCTCAACCCACTCTCGAGGGTCGCAAGTTGCGGATAGTCTTTCCGCAGATGCGCAAGAAAATATTCAAAGGTCAGGAATGGATGGCCGACGTAGGCTTCGGCCCAGTCAAGGAAAGTGCAGCGCTCGGGGCCGACAATGATATTGCCGGGATTGAAATCGCTGTGGCCCAACGTACCGGGGATTCTCAGCGCCCCCAGGCGCTGAAGAGCGTCCTTCAATACTGCACTCATGTCCGATAGTTGCTGTTGGGAGAGAATTGGCGGCGGCACCTTCAATTGCTGCCTCATTAGCTCGGCCATGCTATCAAGGAAGGGGTCAACCAATTCGAGTAATGCCGCCAAGCGCAAGTCCCGGCACCCGGCCTCCAAGAGCTCGTCTTCTAGTCCAATGGATTCGATTTGCAGATTAGCGAACGTGGTTAGGGCAGTTTGCCAGGCGACGGGATCTTGGACATCGTTGAGAGTTACGCCACCGCCATCGGCCATGAGCCACCCATGCCATTCGGGTTTTGTTGCGAGGATGCTTGGAACATAATTGGGCAACGACCGTGCCAAGGCCTGCGAAATTGCGTATTCGTGAAGGTTTGGCGCGCCTACAGCCTTGAACCAGAAAGCAGCGTCCGTCGTTTCGAAACGGATCAAACTGAACGAAGAGCTCGCATTCAGTTGCCGGAAATTGCCCGTGAGTCTGAACTTCAGGGGTTCAATCTGCTGCGCAATCCAATTGCAGAGCTCGCGCAGCCATCCTGGTTTGGCAAATGGACCTTCATTGCCAGTTTCAGTGTCGTGGGAGAGGGTCCGGAGGGCGTTGCAAATCCTACGGAAATCCTGCGCATCCCGAAAGGAATCAATCATCAGCGAGGAGATGGGGACCCACAAGGCTGTTGGGGAGACGGGGCCGTCCGGACGGACGCATTCCATTGCCTGCAAAAGGGTGCGAGGCGTCTCGCTTGTTGGTGTCTCGCAGGGGCACGTAAAAAGAGAATAGGCATCGAGGTTTAGATGCGTTTTCACTGCGTTTCTGATTGGCTCCGCGATTCTTTGCCACCGTGGGATATCAACGGAAGGCAATGAGTGGTACGGACCATCCGGCAGACACAAGAGTTCAGACCCACCGCGGCGAGTGATGATGAGGCGGTACGTGTCCCGGTCGTCTTGTTGTTGTGTGTTCAAATTACCCTCTCGTGCGGGTTTATGCGCCGCTGTTTGGTGCGCGAGACTCGACAAGCCGGTGCTTTTCAAGGCACTCCAGGAATTCACGAACGTCGCGTTCGACAATGTCGGGACGAATGCGGAATTTGCGGCTGATTTCCTCGACCATCTGGGTTTCCGGGCAACCACGCTCCAGCATTTCAAGGATTTTGGAGCCCACGAGATTGAGGGTGAACATTTGGCCGTGATGGATGTCGAGAATGACTGCACCGTCGCGGTCGTGAGTGCTCCGCACTCCTTCGGCTATCTTCAGCACCGGTTTTCCCCTTCCCTGCTGATTCCAAGAACGGATGAGAATATGCAGTGGACACTGCCATGAAAGTAGGCTGACATCCACAACCGCGTTCATTTGTTCGTGAATCAGGAAATGGAATTCGCAATTTACTCTGAATAGGGCAGTTAGGGCCGCGAAACGCGAGAGTCCGCAGGCTGCACCCGTTCAGATTCGGGTCATGTTTTGGCGAATTTTAGTGAAGAGCTTGTATTTGCCTGTGGAGGAATCTTTTTTAGGGCAGGTTGTCAAAGCGGCTCGCCTCCGAAGCACGATGCAACTTCGCATAGAAGCTCCCAGAGAGTTCCAGTTCATGGTGGTGCCCGTCTTCGACAATTCTGCCGTGGTGGAAAACAAGTACGCGGTCCATCCATGCAACATTTCCGAGGCGATGCGAGATGAAGATGATTGTGACTCCCGGCAGAAATTCGGGAATCCTGTGGAGGAGTAAAAGCTCCGCTGGAGGGTCCAGCGCGGAAGTCGCTTCGTCAAGAATCAATATGCGGGGCCTTCGCAACAAGGCACGAGCCAGGGCTAGTCTTTGCCGCTGGCCACCGGACAGTTGACACCCGGCAGGGCCCAGAGGCTCCGACAATCCGTGTGGGAGCGATGCGACAAAAGAGCGGAGGTCAAGAAGATCGATGATTGCTTCCAGTTGCCGAGTTCCGACGAGTGGATTCCCCAGTCGAAGATTGTCTGCTAGAGTTTCGTCGAAAAGAACCGGAATGGCGGGTACGTAGCAGACCAGTGACCGAAACTGCTTCAGCGGTATATTTCTGACTTGGGATTCCCCGATGGTTATGGACCCACGGTCCGGGTCGTAGAGCCGCGCAGCGAGTTTCGCAAACGTGCTTTTGCCTGCGCCATTTTCACCAACGATGGCGACATGCGCTCCACTCTCGATGGAGAGAATGGGAATCGTCAGAAAGTCTCTCTTCCGCTTGTATCCGAAACACACACCGGTAAAACGAATATGACACACCGTAGAGTGCGGCATCGCGGGGCCGCAGTTTTGATCCCTCACAGTTGGGCGCAAGGCCAGAATTGCTTGGAGACGGCGGATGCTGGAAAAGGTTCGCTGCGCTCGTGCGTACGTTTCGAGGGCGCCACTGAGCGGGTCAAAGAGTTGGAAAACATAGCTGTAGAATGCGACGAGGCCGCCGACAGTCATGGCGCCGCGCAGAGCTGACCAAGCACCGAAACCTATGATGACCGCTGCTGCGGCCGCTATCGGAAGATTTGTCCAACTCGTGAATTGGATGCCGCCGGCGGCCAGCTTTACTTGGGAGCGGGCCACATCTGCAAAGAAATGAAACGCTCGCCTTTCCTGCCTCTTTTCCTGTTGAAGTTGTTGTATCTGTAGAACCGAGGACATGTGCTCTTCAAGGAAAGCGCTCAGTTCCGCTCTCGTGGCGTGCACTTTGTCGGACCGTTCCGCGAGCAGGCCGCGAAAATGGTGACGAGCGAGAACAAACGCCGGAATTGCGGGAAGAACCAGCGCAGTCAATCGAGGGTTCAAGATCAGCATTGCGGAGAGAGTGAATGCGGTCACAAGCGCCGTGCGCAAGATGGCAGGAGCCAGGTCTGATCCGAAATACGCAACCTCCTCGATCGGCTCCCGAAGTGCATAGAGTCTCGCTCCCACGGGAGTGTTCTCGTGGTATTCGGCGGAAAGGGAATCTAATCTCTCAAGGATTTCCTTCCGAATAGAAACCACGGTTCTTTGCGAAGCCAAAAGTGTCAAATACCCGCCAAGGCTCGACAGGATGGGCCGCAGCTCTGAACTTAAGAAAATCGCAGTAACTGTACAGATCAGCAAGGCAATGTTGCGATTTGGCAGGACGCGGTCGATTACCCACATGAGTACCAGCGGATTGACCAGTGCGAGCACGCTCGCCGCCGTAAGGCACAAAAAACTGGCCAAATGCCAGGCAAGAAGAGGCCGGATTCTCTGGTACAGCCACAGCAATTCCGAAGGAAGCATGTTCCGTATGAATTCCGAACGGCCGGCTGCGATTCAGCCCGATGGAATAACCTAAGCGCGTTGCCAGGTCGAGGGCCAGAATAAAGCCAAAGTGTTCGAGATTCCGACATGGGAGGACGAAAAGCGATGAAAACAAGGGAACAATGGGTTATCGGATAAAAGCCGCGCTGTTCGCTATAGGGTCAACTTCTGGCTGCAATCCGTCTCAAGACGGTCACAACTTGGCCGACTATCTCTGCGTCGCCTCGACTCTCATGAAGTTTAGGACTTGAGGGCCTTGCAGAGAGCGGGTGGAGTACGGTTATGTTGTCCGCCAGAGCGAACCGCGCGCAAAAATACGATCCGTCGCGTCGGGCAAGGAGATATACGGGCTGCTTCCACTCCGGTTCCGTTTCCGAAACGACGGCTGTTTTCATGCGTTGGTTGACAACTAAGAATGCTGCACCTCGCAGTGGGGCATGAAAGTCCTGCCCCATTTCTCCGGCCCAGAACACATCGCGCAGTGCAAGGCGCGACATGCCGCAGAGTTCCGGAAGTGCGTTACGGAGAAACAACGGGATCTCTTCGAAGCGGTCCACGAGAAGATTGATGAAGGAACCTCCTTTCGTTCCTTGTGCCTCTCGATGTTTACGGCGTGAACTAGCAGCCCGATGTGCGGTTTCTGTTAAGGCTTCTGGGATCGCTTTCTGCCCGAGTTTGTCCATGGCGAGCCCCGATGCTTCCAGGAAGTGCCAAAACCCGATGGAGTAGAGCGTGCAAAGGGTCACGACCTTATGGATGTGACGTGGGGGTGCTTCGGCGGATTCGTAATCGGAGAGGGAGCCGATAGCTGTGAAATAACGTTGATCGCCGAGTTCCTGCGCTATCCTGCGACTCATGGCCGATGCCTGCCGGAAGGACAAGCCGGCGCACTGCCTGCCTTTGCGGAGCAAGTGACGGAAGTCAGTGCCGGGAGCATCGGGTTGGAGGAGTTCCCGGCTTTTCGGAGTTGGGAGCGTTCGGAAACCCGAGGCAAGGCTCCTTTTTTTGAGGCTCCGGATTTCCATATCTATTGCCCCCAGGATTTTGAGTTCGGTTCCGATCTGAAGTTCCATTCGCGGCGCGGTTAGTTTTGTAGACACGAGCGCGACCCTGCGTGGCGCAACTTGTTGCAGGCGGCAGCAATTCAGACCCCGAGCGTGTTCTACGAGGAAGAGATCATGGGAGACCTTGCCGCCCGCTGCCGCTAGCCTCACTTCGGTAGCACGAGGGTCGGCTCGGACAATGCTGCCCGGAAGCAGTTCGGGGAAGCAGAAGTCATCCTCGGTCCCGACCTTCGCGTAGATGAAGGACACCCTGTTGATTCGCTGAAGTGCGGCGACTCGTTCCGTGACGTTTTGGGTGAGGATCTGAATGAGCGGAGTTATTCGCAAAGGCGGATCGCCTTTCCCCTCGAACCATTGAACAAGCGCGTGGCTATCGTAGAGGGCTGAGTCGAAGAGCATTGTCTGCGGGAATGACAGGCGCATCTGTAAGCGCGGAATGTCGTCCAAATGGAGGCCGAACACAGACAGCCACTGGATGAGGCTGTAGCCGGAGACGCAACTGAGTGCGATGAGCTGATAAATGTTGGGCGTGAATCCCTCATCGCGCAAATCAAAGTAGAGGTTGTGAGGAATGTGATAGAGCGATTGTCCTGGGAACAATCTCCGAGATTCCTTGGAGACTTGCAATAGACTCATGTTTCTCCTGCGCAGAATCTCACGAAGTTTCTCTGCCGGTTTGAGGCCGGGATGGAGCGCCGTTTTTCCGAGCACGGTCGTATAGGGTGTTTTTGATAGTTTCGTTTTCCCAAATTCGGGGTGCGTCTGGTGTCGCATGGGGACAGGACCGGCCTCTCAGCAAAAAACCAGACGTGCATAGGGAAAATCGGGACCAATGTGTGAAAAAAGTGATTGCTGACCGTATTTGTTGCCGGGCTCCAAGTAAATAACAAAGTGGACACCGGGCATGTTGCAGGCATCATTTGGCTGGACAGTTAACGATGTCCTCGTTACTATTGCCGCGAGATGGGGTCACGGAGTCCTAGTTCGCGCCCTGGAGAACGTCTCAAAAAGCTCCGAGAGAGTCTGCGTTTGTCGCAGCGCGAAGTGGAACGGCGAGGCCAGAAACTGGCCCAAGTGAAGGGCAATCCGGATTACCTAATCTCCCACTCCTGGTTGCGGATGATCGAAAATGGCAAGTATGTTCCCGGAATTCATAAATTTTACTCGCTAAGTGTCATTTACCATCGTCGCTGCGAGGAGCTCTTGGCAATCTTCGGGGTCAACCTCTCGGACGCAGCCAAGGACCAGGCGATGTTCAAATGGCCGGCAACCCACCTTGTGGGCGACTCGGCGGATACGGACGAGGGCACAATTCCTTTTCCGGTACGAGTGCGTCAGGAATTCCATGCCGAGGGGACGCAACTTCTAACGAGACTGGTGCAAGTATGGGGAGAGGTGCCGATAACGCTGATTCGGCAACTCGACCTGCGGAGGTCGCTCTACGGCTACCTGGGCTTGCGCGACTACTCTCTCTACCCGGTAATCCTGCCTGGGTCGTTCCTGCAGATCGACCCTACAGAGACAAAGATCAAGACAGGCATATGGCGGCAAGAGTTGGAGCGGCCGATCTATTTCATCGAACTCAGGGATGGTTATGCCTGCGGTTGGTGCGAATTGAAAGATGGACAACTCATTCTGGTGCCCCACATCACCTCACCGCAGCGGATTCGCAGGTTCTCCCATCTTAATGAGGCGGAAATAATCGGCCGAGTCACTGGAGTGGCGATGAGGATTGTCGGGGGTGGATTGTCCCCACTGTCGGAATTACCCCGAGGGGGACATGGCAAGTCATAGAAGTGAGACAGACCTCGTCCTGTAAACCTTCTTTTCAATGCTTAGGCTCCTCGTCCATGGCTAGCGCAGTCATTCCCGATGCGGAATTGACCCAGAACAGTGCCGTCTCTAGGTCCACGGAAAATTCGGTCATAATCGTAACGACAGTGTTTCGCATCAATTCCTTGGTTCGTTCCCAAATTGCGTCCTCTCGCTTCTCACGGGCAATGTCCGCTTGGGCTTGTTCCTCGGTGTCGTAGACGCCTACGGTCTCTTGATCCGAGTCGATAGCGACAAACTTGTCGCCGTCGCGCTCAATTCGGTATTCGAGTTTAGCTTCAGGAGTCGTCACAGGTTTACCCTCCCGCCGCGAGAATACCAAAAGACTAGGCGATTTGCCGAGAGGACCCGCAAGGAATGCGCTCCGACATGACGCCTTGCCTAGGCGGCGTCCGGCTCAGCTTCGTGAGGTGCGGCGGTTTTGCCTTGGATAAGGTCGGCGGCCTTCTGTGCCTGGGACGCGGCGGAAACAAGCAACCGAGAATCGGATTTGAGCCGTGCAATCCACGTCTTGAGATAGGCGGCCGAGTTTTCAAGAGTCTTCTGCTCGATTCCTGCGATGCCGCACAGCATAGCGGCGGTCATCTCCGCGATCAGTTCCTCCTTCGAGTAGGATTCAGAACCAAAATGAGCCGGATTATCGAAGTTGTCCCGGTGCAAGCGCTTTGGGTGTCCTGTGCTATGACCCAATTCGTGAAATTCGGTGGCGTAAAATTCTTCCGATGAATGGAATAGGCCGCGTGCTGGCATACCGACCACGTCATTGCTTGGGGTGTACCACGCTTTGTCGGATTGCTGGAACGCTGGTGGATTCGGCATGCTCGTCACAATCTGTTCGCACGTCTCGATCGGGTCGTTGGTACGGGTCTCCTCCAGAAGGGATGCGGGAATGTCTATCCCTTCCGTCTGCGAGAAATTGAACACACTGTAATAACGGAGCAGAAAAGGACGGGAAGTCTCTTTCCTGCCGTCTGGCGTGGTCGTCTCTTGCTCGTCGCCGACGTTCCAGAAGATGACGGGGGAAGACTTTTCGCCCTTGCGAATTTTCCCGCCCAGCTTCGCTGCCTGATTGAACGTAAGCCAGAATCGTGAAGGGAACCCCTGCGAGGCGAGAGTAAAGACATTAAGGCCGCGATACTCCTTCTGCGTGATTAGGTTAGCGGGAGTCTGACAGGTCCAGGGCTTGCGCCAGGGAGCCACGCCGGACTCAAGCTGCTTGATAATTCTCTCAGTGATGATTTCGTAGACTCTTGGCATTGTGTTCGCTCCAGTTGTGTATTGCTTTCAGGCCCTTTTAGGGCATAAAAAACAACATGCTTTACTGGAGGCGGACCCTGGCCGTGGGTCGCGGCTGTCAAGCCCCGGAGCGTATTTCAGCGAAGCCCGGAGGGGCGCGGAAGCGAGCACGGTTGGGGCTTACCGAGCGGAGCTGCACAAGCGGGCTTTACAGCGAGGGCGAACTGCGGCCTATCCTACGCCGGGTAAAGCGTGTGACTCGTCCACGAAAAAACGCGGGGCCGCGCGACTGACGCGGCCCCGCATGGATTGGTGGTTTCTCTTTTAGTTCGACTTCGTTTTTGTTGTCTTGAGGAATGGTTTCTTTACCGGTTTCAAGAGTTCCTCTCGGACCGTTGCAGAAAGTCCCGCGGTGTCGCTTTTGTAGCGTGCAGCGGTGTGGGCGAGGTGCGAGTCTTTACGGGGCAGAGATTGTGGTATGACGCAGAGCCAAAACGAGCGCCTGGTGCCGCACTAGGCAGTCGAAATCCGTCGAACAGATAGTACGGTTGTTCGATGTCCGGCCACCACAATCATCTTCATTGTCTTCAGGTCTGACCTAACTGAAATTAGGCAAGAGCCAGGGGAGATTGGTGAGATCGTTAGTTGCTTCCGGCAAAGCCGCCTGAGAAAATCGGGATGGACAAAGAGTATGCAGCAAATGCCAGAAATCATCATCGGCCTCGAGGGACGGACTCCTGATCTTAACGAACTGACTTTCAGCCTGTTCGAAGCCGGAATGTTGGCGGAGGGTCTGGAGAAGCAGACGCCAGGCGAAGTGACCATTGTCTTGAAGGCGATGCCGCTACGGAAGGGAGTCGGTCACGGACTCATCGAAATCGGGCTGTTCATAGGACAAAACGTTGGCATTCCCTTGTTTGTGTGCTGGCTTTACGACAAGTGGAAAAACGCGGGCGAGAAACCGATCTCTGTAAGGATTGAGAACCACTTCTACCAGTTCGACACTGCGATTCTGGAGAAGGCTATCGAAGAGGTGCTTCGGAACCAAGATGAAAGCCTGCCAATTTCGCCGGACGAGAAGTGCCAAGTGATCGAGAGCAACAGACGATGCAATCGGCCAGCCGTTGCGGTACTGGCGCAGAGAACACGTGGGACCAAGGGCCAGCCGTCGAAGATCATACAGAGCTACCTGTGCGACGATCACGCCAGGCGAATGGAAGCAACCGCAGGACCCCACACGGTCAAGCGCTTCAGGCAGTAATGTTCGCGTCAGGAGAGAACTGTGTATGCACCACCCCCCACCTTTCAGCGAGACAATCCCCATACTGTCCCTCATCGTTGCGCTGCTTGCCGTGTTTGTCGGGCCACTCATCACTCTTCGTCTCGGTCAGAAGCAAGCCGGACTGAGTGCGAAACAGCTTGAACTGTCCCGCCGAATCGCCAGCAAGCAGATCGTCGCGCCAATGCGCCAAGCCTGGATAAACAACCTAAGAGACAAGGTGGCAGAACTGACAAGCGGCGTAGTTCACTGTTACAACCGGGACTGGAGGAGACCGCTGCACCCGCCAGACGAGTGGAAAGACGAAGAGCGAAAACGCCTCACGCTGCTTGAGCATGAGATACAGCTCTTGATAAATCCAACGGAAGCCGACCATAAAGAACTGGTGGAGACAATCCGAATAATGATGGCTGCACTGGATAAGGGGCTGGACGGCACGGGACATCTGTTTGCTGCGCAGGAAAAAGTTACCGCCATTGGGCAAAGAATCTTCAAGGCAGAATGGAACAGGGTCAAGGAGGAGATCGACAACCCTAGCGGGCGTTTCGAGGCGTCCGGGTTTGCTGACAATCAGCCGAGGGTGATTACCATGCCGTACGAACGACGGCCCCCGGGCTTTATACCAACAATTCTTCGCCTGCAGTAAAGACGCCGACCTGGCTCCCTGAAATGCAGGCCACTCCAGTTGCCGCCTAACCTTTTCGCAGTCCGAAACGACAGATGGGCTTCCCCTTAACCGTGTCGGGCCGCGACCACAGAGTGTAGCCGTTTGCTAGCGTGATTGCGTAATCCCACGGCACACACTTCTTCGGCCTCGGGTTTACTACCGCCGGCAAGGCCCTTGCGAAGTTTTTCTTTACAACCAGTTCCTCGACCGGGATATTTTGAGGTCCATAACACAAGCCTCTCTCTCCAAGTAAGAGGTACTTCGCGTCGTTTGAGACTAGAACAAGGGCGCACTTAACGGTGCTTTCCGCCCGCCATTCACAAGCTGACACGATCTCGACCGGATTCGGCACCCGCTCTGGCTTATACGGTTCGCTGGTGCCAGACAAAAGTCGTTTTATCTCAGATTCGGTTTCAGTCTCCAACGCCTCTTTCGTCAGACCGCGCTGTTGTGCAATTCGGCGTGCCAGTTCCATTGATCTCCCGTCCAGAAACTCGAACCTATTCCCCAAGATCAGCAATTCTTCGATCATGTGGGCCCGCCCGTCGCTTGAAAAGAACTGTGTCGCCCTGTCCCAAAAATAGTGGTGCGCAAGTTCATTCCTGTCGTCGACCGCTTTCTCCAGAGGTTTGAGCAGTGCAGTGCAAGCGGGGTCAGACAGCGTCGCGAATTTTCCAACAAGCGGCCCAAAGGTAGACTTAAAATTCTCTGCTAGACGCGCGTCATAGTCCCAGGCAGTCATTGGTTTTGAGTCACCGAAAACTGCAAGCAGAATTGCCAGCGCCCGTTCCAAGTTCTGGGCTTGGTACATCGCGAGTCCGAAATGGGCGTATACTTCGCGGATCTGTTCGCTTTCGGCGTCTAACATATTGGAGGCTCCCCTTAGCGCGGATTATGCCACGAGCAAAAGCTTGTACTTGGGGCCTGGCGTTCACTTTTCGGACGTTATTCATGAAACCAGTAAAACCAACTGCATCAACAAGAGTATGGGGCGATGGGAATCGAACCCACGGTCCCAGCGTGTTTTGACGACCCAGGAGTGGCCGGAAGTGTTGACCGCCTAGATTCCCACCAGACCGTGCATGAGCTGGATAAGACATGTCGAGCTCATAGCGAGATTCTATAACCCATTGTTGGCAATGGCCTTAAATCGATTGTATAGCCATGCTTGACAAATAATGCCATCCATGGCATATTCCATCCATGGCATGGGAGGTTGAGTACACTGACGGCTTTTTTGGCTGGTGGGACGGGCTTAGCGCCGAGGAGCAATTGGATGTCAAAGCTGTGGTCGACGTACTAGCAGAAAAAGGGCCGGGCCTCCGCAGACCTCGTGTTGGCCCGATTGTGACCTCCCGGCATGCGAATATGAAGGAGTTGATTATTCAACATGCCGGCAGACCCTATCGGGTATTGTTCGCGTTTGACCCTAGGCGTACGGCGATTTTGCTGATTGGTGGAGACAAGACCGGTAACGATCATTGGTACGATGAGTTTGTTCCAGTTGCTGACAGTCTTTACGACGAGCACATTATTCAGCTAAAGAAAGAGGGGAAGATCTAATGGCCAAAAAATTTGCAGAGATCAAACACAAAATGTCCCCGCGCCAACTTGAGGAAGCTAGAACCAAGACGCAGGCAATCATAGCTCATATGACTCTGGATGAATTGCGCGAGGCGCGAAGGCTGACTCAAGAACAGCTTGCGTCTCTATTTCATGTGGGGCAACCAGCCATCGCAAAAATGGAAAAACGGACGGACATGTACTTGAGCACGCTGCGTGGAATTATCCGCGCAATGGGCGGAGAGCTGGAAATCCGAGCCGTCTTTCCCGATGGAGACATTCGTATTAACCAATTCGAGGACATCAAGAAGGAAGCGAAGGCAAAAGGTGCGCCCGCGCTAGCTCCTGCGGGGGTGTAACATCGCGGCCTCTTAAGAAAAGCGGAAGCCTGAGGAGTTTCCGCTTTTTTGCGTTCTAAAAGTCCACTTGGTGTCAGGGAACTCTTTGGTTCCAACTAGGGATTCAGAATGCGAGAAGTGCTTGTTTCGGCCGACTTCGAAAATCCGAGACCTAGTGCCGCACCAGGAGGTCATATGGAGCATGCCGGATAAACGAACCTTGATACTTCTTCTTTTCTGAAGGATGTCTTGGTAGGTACGCCAGAGATCGAACCCACGAGATTCGGCTCAATAGGCAGTTCTAATCATATTTCCGCTTTTTCCCGGAAGTGTTTCAATGACTTTACTCATAGTGATAGCTTCACGGGAAAGTACCGGAGAAGCAAAAATTACTACACTTTGCCAGTACAGGTAGCATTTGTGGGCGACGCGCGCAAACACCATTACGTTCCCGTCTTCTATCAAAAGAATTTCACCAACGCGAATGGCCTATTCTGGGTTTACGACCGCCAGCGCACTGCATCTCAGGAACTTGCCCCCAAAGTGGTCTGCTCTCAAAAAGACCTGTACGCGATCGTTCCTTCTCAAGCCCCCAAGGATCAGCGGCTTGAGTCCCAGGCGCTCGCGATCGCTGACGGAATGTGTGCAGCTGCTCTGCGTGAACTCATAACCGGAAAAATGCCGCCAAATTTGACCACCATGGCAAACGTTGCTTACTTCGTTGCACTCCAGGCATCGAGACTTCCATCGACTAGCAAACACATTTCTGACGTCTACCGGAAAGTGGCCGAGGAATTCATGCGGCTTTCTGCTGTGAGCGTCGAGCGAATGGAGGAACTAATCAACCAATATTCAGAAGCAACCGGCGAAACACTTAACGTGTCCGCAGAATCCATGGTCGAAGCGATAAAGGGAAATCACCTTGAAGTCGTGGTGAGTGAGCGTCCATTTTTGGAGCACCTGTTTCGTAACGCCGATTTCTTAAGCAAGGTATTTATGGGAATGTCCTGGGATATTTTACTGGCTCCTGCTGACACAGGTTTTATTTTGTGTGACGACCCGTTGGTGATCGTTCCACCATACGGCGGGAAAGACATCGGCGTCGGCATTCCTGGAGCGGTCAAATATTTCCCACTCAGCCGACTGTGTTGTCTCCGGATCAGCGACACCGGGGAGACAATTCGGTACCGGAAAATAGATAAGGAAAAGGTCGCTGCGATAAACAAAAACATCGCGGCTAATTCCGAGAGGTTCGTGATGGGTCCTGACAGGGCTCAGCTTGAAACGGTTGTCAACGACAGTGGTTCCCAAAAAATGGATCTGCAACCGCGGCGTAAGGTTTTTCTGACGAACCAGACTGACGGCGGTTCACTGCAAGTGGTGGCAACAATTCCCGGCAGATACTTCTATGTTGGCGAGAACCACGAGGCGCCCTAGAATGGTCGCCAAATCGACTGCTACTTCCTTGCTGGCACAATAGTCTTTGCCCTCGTCCCAATGGAAGAAGAGCCGGAGGGAAACCCAAGCTCGGAGCGAGAAGACCTCCCGGCATGTATGCGGATGAGCAGGTGATTTTGGGCCGAGAGAGAGAAGTATTTCCCATGCCAAGTTCTCTGGCGACGGTTATCGCATCCATCCGGCCCAACCAGCATGTTCCGAATGAGTGCGTAGTACGCTTGCGTAGCGAACTCCTTAGTCCTAAGCTCGTTCCGAAGGGAGCAGCGCGATGGCCGCACCTCGGCGCAGTCACGAAGATCGGGAGAGCATCGTAATCGCCGACAGAATGCACCGGAAAGTTGACGCGGCGCTCTCTGCGACTGGGACGATTGAGCCGGAATGAGTCCAAGCCTAGAAACCCGGCTTCCCCTTGAACAGTTTCACCGGCATTTTGTGGCCACCCACGAAAAGGACAAAGCGGACCGTATCTTTGCCGAACTCGCGCAGCGGGCGGTGGAGTCCCAACGGCCCTTTTCAACGCTGATAGCCGAATGGATTGCATCTCGGTACCGACAGACGGCGTATCAAGATAACCATTGGTACGCCAAGGAGGTCCGACTCGATCGTTGCTTTAGCGCCCACACCGACTTTCGCTTGTATCCGATACCAAAGGATCAGCGATTTGTCGACTTCCTGCCGAGTTATCGGCAAGAGATCGAGGCTGGCTCGTTCCCGTGTTCTTCCGAAATTCGCGCTCCGTGGTCGACGCTCATGCCGGAACCACTAGTTCAAGAACGTGGCCCCGCAAACTATTACATTCTAGATGGGCAGCTGCGAGTAATCCGGCACTGGTACCACGATATTCAAAACTTGAGAGTGTTCTTATATAAAGGACAGGGCAGCGTTTGAGGCAGGCCGAGTATTATTGGCTAGGTCCGGTCACTTCCTCTGCGGAGAGAGAACGTTTCGGCGTTTGGTCCGAGAATCGAATGTGGAAAAATGACTCATTGAGTGGCCCGAGCGTCACCCAAGCATCGGCCAATTCTTCACTAGTGAAAACGAGAGATACTCCTCTTTTCCCTCGAAACTCATTTTCGATCCGGAATCCATCCCGGCGAATCTCCTTCAACTTATACTCGTTGGCATAAATCTGAACACTACTGACCTTCTCGGCGAGACTTCGATTCAGGTAGAAAAGGAACATGGACTCATCCAAATCCAATAACCTCGATAGTGGTATCAATCGTATGAAAGTATCTTGAGAGAATTGGATTCCGATGCTTTTCACGGAATTTCGGCCAACAGAGGTGAATGTGGCCGTTCGTTGATAGGCATATTCCGTTTCTCCCCCTCCGCCAGTGTCCGGCTCCCCCACTTGCGGTTCGTTCTCTGAAACTCTCATCTCCCATTGCCCTCCGCACATGCTATGGGTGATTCCAGATTTCCCAATGCGAAGCCCCTCGACGTTCGTTGCGTTGAGGCGCGCACTATTGTCCGTGGATCCGAATACAAAACTGATTAGTCCCTGGCTAGGCGCTTTGAGATGAACAAAGGCAAAGGCGCGAAAATGCCCAATTTGATCGCCGTCATATTCCTTATCCAGTTGGAAGACAACGGTGAGACCCGCCAGGGGAAGTTCTGCTTCTTGTAGAAAAAGAATGCGGTTCAGAACTCTTCGAACCTCTCCGAAGCCATCGGCGATTACACCTTGGATGTCATCGCCCCAACGGGCGAAAAATGTTGCCTGCTCGGCCTCTGACAGAGGGATGTCGAGGTACTGAAAACGAATACTGAACCCATCCGCACTGTCGAGCGCGATCCTGATGCGCTCCCGATCGAACACTTCCGCGTGTGCGAGTCCCTTCTCTTTCGCCTCCTGCACAAGGCCTTCCTTTTCGCCGATGGTCAGATTGACATTGGTCAAGAAGACGAACACCTCGGGCCGCGGTTCCTGCTTCAACGCTTCCCTCAAGTCTTCAGAGAACTTTTTCATCGCCCTTTTCTTGTGCTCTTCCGAATCCGCGGCCTGGTTGACGAATCCCACGGCGCCGAAGACTCGCTGTACGCCATTGAACATGGCCTCGATATCGCGTGCACCGTCCGGGCCGCCCCGCGGATGGCGGTGCCGCACGTCTGAGAAACGCTGGTCAATTGCGACAACCGCAAGGCACATCTGCTCGCGATGCATCTGGTTCGTGTCCAAATAACTCTTCAGACGTTCATCGGTGTCATAAGGCACGGTAAGACGGTCTCCTTACAGGACTCTCGGAAAATCCTAGTAACCCCATCTACTTATGCGCGGAATGCTAACACGGCCAAAGGCCAACTGCAGTATCTTCTGACCGGTGCAGGACCTGCGCCGTACACTGAACGTCGCGAACTGCTACTCAAGAGCTAAGGGCCTTCAAAACAGCAAAACACCCTGTTATTGACCGTCTAGATTCCAACCAGGTGGTCACTTCGTATTCTCGACTTCCTTACGCAGGGGGCCGTGCTTAGCGCACGAGAGAGAGTTCAGGCTGGAATTGTCGGCCCGAGAATTGGCGTGTACCATACGCTAGTAGGAAGAGAATCGTAAGACCGTTCCAAGGAGGGCTATTGCGGCATGATTATCAGCGACCGTTTGCGGGAATTGCGGGAGGAGAAGAAACTCTCTCAGGGAGACATCGAGAAGAGGACCGGTTTGCTACGGTGTTATATTTCGCGCGTCGAGAACGGCCACACGGTGCCGGCAATTGAAACCCTCGAAAAACTGGCGCGTGCTCTCGAAGTTCCCTTGTATCAGTTGTTTTATGACGGCGAAGAACCACCCAAGCTGCCTAATCTTCTGAAGCGGAAAACCTCGGACGACATCGTGTGGGGCAGCAAAGGGAGACAGGCGTCATACCTTCACCAGTTGACGAGATGTTTGAGCAAGGCGTCCGAGGCCGACAGGAAACTTCTGATGGCCATGGCTCAGAAAATGACGACGGGACGGACGCGCCAAGCCGAGGCCTCCGCGTGAAGCGGTGCGGGCTGCACCATGAGTACAGCCCGCCGTTGCATTATTACGTCGTTTTTTTCGTTTTTGTGACCTTCATTCGGCTGGCCTGCCGTTTGTCGTTCTTCTTCGAGAGTTCGGCTTTCACCTCACTTCCGAGTTTGGCGGTGTCCACCTTATAGTGGGCAGCGGCCTGAGCAAGGTTGGAATCCTTGCCCAAGGGCTGTCGAGGATCGTAGCCCGGATAATAGAGGTCCGAGGCCAGCGAGCAGACCACGAGAAAATGCTGCAGGTGCGAGTTGCTCATCTCGCGGACGGCCTTTCGGGCGACACCCTCGTAATCTACGGCCTGTGCGCCCCACGCTGTTTTCGTTTTCTTCTCTTCCCACTGATACACGCGGCAGATGCGGCGGTGGTTGTCATGGCCGAGACGCTGGAAGTAATCGAGCGCGACCATTTCGAGGTCGGCGCGAGACAGCGTAGCGGGCAGTTTCTTGCGAACGGCGTCGAGGATGCGCAGCCGGGTCTGTTTCTCGACGCGCTCCGCAAGGAGCTCCTTCGCTCGTGCGGCGCGTTCTTCCGGTGTTGGCTGGTACCGCGTCGCCTGGGCGTGAACCGGGCATTTCTCGTCGCGGCACACATGGAGGATGGTTCCCGCGCTCGTTCCGTCAATGACCACGGCGGGTTTCGTCTGTGGGCACTCTGCTTTCTTCGCCGTTCGGTATTGGCCGCTGTAGAGCACATCTGGCTTGGGACCATTTGCTTGCCACGCGGGAACCTGCGACACACGCAGCGGTTTCTCGCCCGACTCTTCCAAGGGTTTCACGCGAAGCTGCACGAGGGCTTCGACTTTGGAGCGATAGCAGGTACGGTCGGTACAAATGGACTTCTTCTGACCGATGGCCTCGGGAAAGAGAAGCGGATTCGTGCCCGTGCGTTTTAGACAGCGCATACAGTTTCCTGCGGCGGGCAGCAGGTTGTCGTCGTCCGTATCAAACGGAGCATTGGTAAGGTCCAGATGAACTTCGCGTTCAATCCACTCGCGAAGCTGCCGTAGGGGACGGACGAGGACGGGCTGAAGCACGCCGTGCAGCCGGATGTTGGCTGCGAGTTCTGCAAGCTTGCCCTCGTCAAATTGGCGGCGCGGATTGGTTTTGGACTCCTGAATGTGAGCAAGCGGAATGTCCTGCATCGTGCGCAGGGCTGGCGTAATGGTAGGCACTGTTGCTTTTGGTTCGAGTACGGTTGTCATCGCGTTTTTCTCCTTTCCTCTGGATTCCGTTCTCAGTACTCTTCCGGCAAAAGCAGGGTGGTGTGCTGACGATCAGCCTCGGTAATCACCCATAGGCGCGTACCCGCGAGGGTCGTGTAGCTGCTGAGGAGGCGGAAGCCTTTCTCCAGGCTGAGTTGGTTCTCATCCTTATCTTCCTTGGGAAGTTCTCCCCAATCGCCCGTGAGGTGGCGCGACAGGAATTCCATCGCGTTCTGTCCTGTCTTTTCGATAGCGGCCAGCGCGCCCGGTGTCGCGACGAGTTGGCCGAGGTCAAAAAGTGGTTGCTTGGTTTTCTGCATGACTGTATTTCTCCTTTTGAGGAATTTGGGCTTTGTTCCGCAGAGGCGCGGCCTGAGCCGCGCATACGAAACAAATGCCCTTCCTGAGAGGTCCCCGGCGCCTAGCCGTCCGCGCTGTCAAGGGCGTGTGGGTTTCGCGTTCACGGGAGCGAAGCGGACGCCCTTGACAGGAGAAGCGGGCGGTCTAGGCGCAGTCTTCTCGCAGGAAGGGCAAGAAGGAGAAACGACGGTTCTGGTGCAGACCTAGTGAGAGGGATCTTGCTCTGATAAATCTACAGAGGCTGATCCGCTGGTGTTTGGCCGGGCGATCAGAGCAGGGGACAGATGGGTGTTTCAGGCGTCTTTGGGAGAGAGGGGAATTAGACGGGGTGAAGCCGGACGGAGCTTAAGTGTGGCGAAATTCTCTGATGATGCCCTCTGCTCTAACCCCTGCAATTAGCGGTAGTTAGCCTCGGACAGAACGAAGTCCTGAGTTGTTACCCTCTTTATTGCCCCTTCTTGAGGGTATTACCCTTTCTCCGCCATAGTGCTGCGGGGCCACGGCCCAAACAAGCCACACGCCCCTTCTTTTGAAGTTGACGCAGAACGCGACGAACCATATCGCGACTCACACCGGGACACGCGCGTTCCAAGTCTGCTAGGGTGAATTCCCTTGGGAAAGCATCAATCGCAGTTTCGACCAGGGCCGTCTTTGCTCCACGGGGAGATTTTACCGCTCCAGCACGCTGTTCGAACTCGCGATAAGCGCGACGGAGTACTCCAAGAGAATAATTGAGCCAAGGGATGAGGTCGTGTTTTTCTTCGTGCCAGCCCTCGGAGCTTTTGCGTAGCGCTTCGTAGTAATCTTCCCGGGATTCTTCGACCAATCGCTCCAAACTGATGAAGCGCCCCACCTCGTATCCGTGTTGGTAGAGGCCGAGAAGCGTGAGCAAGCGAGATATTCGTCCGTTGCCGTCGCGAAACGGATGAATGCAGAGAAAGTCAAAGACCAACGCCGCGACGCTCACAAGAGGCTGAACTTCTTGCTGGTTCAAAGAGGCTCTGTATGAGACACACAGCTCTTCAATGGCGGCGGGTGTGTCCGCAACGGAAACCGGTCGAAAACGAATCGTCGGTGGCGCGTTCTCTCGGAATTCGATGATCTCGTTCTCCTTCTGCTTCCACTGGCCCTCGTCTGCCGCACCTTCATGTGTTGTTTGGTGTAGCTGTTTTAGAAACTCAGGAGTGACTTCTAGCTTCAGAGGATCGGCGTGAATCAAGCTGAGCGCCCGCCGATAGCCGCGAATTTCTTCCTCAGAGCGGTCCCGGGGCTTCGCGTTCCCAACAACGAGAGGCACCAATCTTTCGGGTGCAACGGTCACACCCTCAATTCGGTTCGAGGACTCGACGCTCTGAATGAGGGCCATCTCCCGGAGGGCTTTCAAGAGCTGAGGCGCTTGCTTCGTATAGAGCTGCTGCCTTCCCTTCGCCTCTGCAACGTCGCTAATTAGCCAGACAGTCGCTGTCGGGAGAGTGATTTCTTTCAGACGGTTTCCCCGGAATGACATCATTGGACAAGACCTTTCGCAACCACATAATGCGCTTCGATGTGCACTCTGAAGGAACTAGTGCGTAAAACTATCTTCAATTCGAACCTCGTTCGTAAGGTAGCCGGCAAAAGACAAGAGAAGCAGGCAAACAACGATTGCGTCTCTCGGTTCCAGTTCCCTCAGTTTGCTTTCTGGATTGCCGGCATGGCCCAGGCCTGGGTAATTGTTGCGGAACCCGTAAAGCTTTTTCAGAGATTCACGAATGGTGGTGTGGGGCCAGCACTGAAGGCAGTCACATAGATTGCCCAGAGTGTCGTTTTCTCCCCAGGTCTTTCCTGCCAAGCCTTCAGCGTAGATGAAAGCGTTCGTAAGGCATGCATTGAGCTCATGAGTTTGTTTAGTCCGGGTGTAACTGCCAAATGTCAGCTCGAAATTATTCATCAGATTCTTGAGATGCGGATCGGTGCCGTTTACGCGCGTCAAGTCTTCATAGAAACTTGCGAATACACCAGGGAGGATTAGGCGCACCCGGAAAGGATCGTCAATCCTGTATCTCAGGTTGTATTTCTTAATGAAGCTTCGGACGAGATACTTATAGAGTTTCGCGAATCTTGGTATTTCAAAATCCTGAATCGTGACGAAGGCGGATTCTAAGAATCCAACAACCGACAGTTCGTCGCCGAAATCTTGCGCACGAAGCTGTTCGAAAGCTTGTCGCGCTTGCAGAGGGTCGTTCATCGTCAACTCGAATTGCTTGTACTCTGGTGGGTTCTGCAGGGAATCGGTAGCGATGCGATACAAATCGATGAACAAATCCGACGGAGATCTGCGGGCCTTAGCCAGATTTGTCCACACCTCGGGCCAAGTATATTTCCAATGGTCAATCATTGATCCAATCACAACTCACCTCGAAACGCGCGGTCGAGGAGCGAGTGGAAAAAATTTTCCAAGCGGTGACCGCTGCTGGCTTGCTCGGCTTCCAACCCGCCTATTTCGTTCACTAGCGTTGCGAATCGCTTTTGCAGGTGGAGTGGCGGCAATGGAATTGTGACCGACCTCAGTTTGTCGCTGTCCAATTTTTTCGTCCCGTGTCCTGCGGTTGAAACTTGATTGAGCAAGTGCGCGTGCTGTGCTTGAAGCGACCAACGCAAGTACTCCGGCTCAATGGCCTGCTTGGTCGGCAGGAGCGCTTTCATATCTTGGTTAATGGCAACAGGCACGCGACAAATGCGAATCGGGACAGTGTGCGCTAAAATCATCCCGCGCACGACGATGAGCACGGTATCCTTCGGGATGAGTTGAAGGTTTGTCTTCTCGAACGCTGCCGTGCTGACATGATCCTCTGCGTCGGTGATTTCTTTGGTCTTCATGTCCTTCGGCGAAACCCAAGGCGTCATTCCGTTCCAGAACTCCGGATTTTCTTTCGGTGGAGTTGCTCCGCTTCCGAAGTCGACGATTTCGCCGAGCGGAACGCTGGGCGAGTGAGAAGTTTCCTTGAGCGGGTCGCCAAACATTTGGTCAAAAAGAGCAGGCAAGAAAGCTTCAGTGCGGCGGTCCGCGTTGGCGCGCAGTTTTCGCAACTCGTCCGCTGCGTCAAGGAGCTCCACTATCCGTTTTTGGTCCTCCAATGAGGGAACTGCAACCTCAAAGCCGGTAACCAACCCTATGTTCAGGTTCTTTTGAGTTCCAGTTGGGGCAAGTTGCTGAAATTGGGAGTGCGACCAGATTAAACACCAATAGAGAAAATCCTGCCGCAGTTCCGACTCATAGCCGTCAATCGCGAGCCATCCGTCATGGATGCAAGCACCGACTTCCGTGATAACTGGGCGACCAACTGATGCACTATTGCTGAGAAGCAGTGTTCCGGGTTCCACATAAACGCTGAGGTCTCGTCCAGCACGAGTGACACCTTCCTCAGTCTGCGATACAAAGCGACTGCCCGGGGGAACATCCCCAATCTTGAGCCATGGAATGTCTCCACCAAAATATCGAGGGTCTCCTTTCGGGCGCGGCGATGCGCCCCTGCGGATTCGAGCGATCTCACCAAGCTTCCTTGTCGTCCAGCTTGTCATTTCTTTCCCGCGACCTGTTCTAGTAAGGCATTCCCGCGGCGGACAATCTCGTTTTCCAGTTTGAGCACATCACCGAGAATCTTTGCAGGGGCATCGTAGTTGACCGCTTCGGTAGTCATCGGCTTGTATCGGCCCGCGGCGAGACTCCAGTCGTTGTCCCGAATCTTGTCAATCGGCACGCGGTAGCTGTTGGAGCCTTCGTGGCGACCGGGCCATTTGACCAGTACATCGGGGATGTCGCTAAAGTCATTTGGTGTGCGCTTGTCGTCGAGACTGAAGCCGTCGGCGGTGAGATCATAAAACCATACGCTCTTAGTTCCAGCGTTCTTTGCTATCCCTTTCTCGAAGATCAGCGCTGCTGTACCGACACCAGAGTATGGCTTGAACACACCGGAAGGTAGATTGATGACGGCCTGTAAGTCACATGTCGTAAGCAGTAACTCACGCACTTTACGGTCTGCCTTGTTGGTGCCAAAGAGGACGCCGTTCGGAACAATGACACCTGCATGTCCGCCAGAATTTAAGTGATCGATGAACCATTTCAAGAACAAAAGCTCCGTGTCCCTAGTTTCAAGGTTGATGTCTGCGAGAATGCTTTCCTTTTGGATTTTTCCAGCAAATGGGGGATTTGCAAGGATCACGTCAAAAGTCATGCCTGGGTATGGGCTGCCCTTCCCGGTGGTCAGGGGGTTATGAAATTCAATGTTGGCCTTCTCAAGACGGTGAAGGTAAAGGTTCAGGATTGCAATCTTCACCATATTGGCGTCGTTGTCATAACCGGTGAAAGCCTGTTCTTCAAGAAATTTCCATTGGGCAGGTTTCAGCAAGTCGCCGTCGCAAATTCCACGTGCGCGAGCGGGTTTCGAAGTGCTGTTGCAAAGTATGTGGTTATAGGAAGCAATCAAGAAGCCTGCCGTACCACAAGCTGGGTCACAAATACGCTGGCTTGGCATCGGGTTTACAAGAGCTACAATCATCTCGATGATGTGCCGGGGCGTGCGAAACTGCCCGTTCGTGCCCGATGTGGCGAGTTTGCTCAGCAAATACTCGTACATGTCTCCTTTGAGATCGTGACCTTGCTGGGGATCGAGATTCAAATCATGTATGGCCTGGACGACAGCGCGAAGTGTCGGACGGTCATGGATTTTGAGTGTGGCGCGCTCGAACAGGAGTTTCCCGGTGGCCGAAAGTCCGGGCAGATCGTGGAGCTTTTCAATTGCAGCCCGAGCCGCGTTGAAAAGTTCGTCGCCGGTCAACGTGACAAAATTCCCCCATGCATATCGTGCCCAGTCTCCCGAAAAGATTCGCCTGTAATGCTTTTTATCTAGACTCGCAAGCATTTCATCTTTTTCGGTTAGCAATCGCAGGAATATCAGATAGGAAAGCTGCTCAATGGAATCCATCGGGTTGTTGACGCCACCCGAATAGAGAATATCCATGAGTTGGTCCACCTTCTGACGAAGGCCCGAGGACTGGAAGTTGGTTCCGTTTTGCTTGTTGCTTTCCATGAAGATCTCTCCGCAGCTAGATGGTGCTGTTGCGCACAAGCGCTGACTGTCGCAGCGCTTCAAAAACGTGGTCACGGTCATGGAACTTCGTTAGTGCGGGGAGGCCGCCAAGTTGGTTGAACTGACTAGAAGAAAAAACGGTCATATCTCCATGCACAAAGCGTTGACGGGCTTCTGGATCATCTGCAACCAACTGTGCAGTCGCATTGAGCCATTTCTGCTCGTTGTAGCGCAGATTGAAGCGCGCTGCAATTGAATCGACAGTATCTGTTACTACTTGCTCTTTTGAAGGGATAGGCCGCTTGCCCAGTGCTCCATACACGAAAGTGGAAGCGGGGGCGGAAACGCCGTAAGAGAGAACTAGCTTATCGGAAGAATAGAACATCTCCGGCTTGTGGAAGAAACGCTCACCCAAAATAGTCTCGATTTTGTCGTCGTCTTCATCCTCAACAGCTTCGTGAAATTCTGAATCTTTCTGATTGAACTCGCGGAGGTCCCGTTCAAAGGAACCTCGAAAGGTCATGACGTCAACCTTTTCTCCGTCCGGACCGACAATTCGAACTTCCTCTGAGACAATTAGGTCGCGACCCTCCCATACTGGAATGCCTGGAGCAGCGGTGTTGGTCTTTGTGTCGGCTTGGCCCTCACTTGTTGGCACGTCTGGGGAAGGCTGCTTCTGCGTGTTGTCAACCGATGTATTTTGATTTTTCAGCTCAGTTGGTCTTGTTTTTCCGGTGGGCCGGGGCACGGGGAGAGGCACACTGTAATCGTACGTTTCCTCGAAATACTCAGCCACCGCACAAAAATCTAACAGACAAAAATACTTTTTGTCGTACTCGGTGTTCGCAACGCGAAATGTGTAGCGCCTCGTCCCACGGCCTTTGATTTGAATGTACTCTGTGGGCGAAAAGACTGGGCGCATGAGAACCACGTTCAGCAAATCGCGGCAATTGTAGCCAGTTGATAGCATATCGACGGATACGGCTACCCGCTCAATACGCTTGCCGTCACGAAAGTCCTTGGCTATCGCTGAAGCATCCGCGATTCGGGATGTGATCGTGACGGCCAGATTCGGCTGCATGTCGTTGAGTATCTTGGTCAAATTCGTGGCGTGATTTTGGTTTACTGCGAAAATAATGGACTTGCCGATTTGTCCCGCTGGATCACGCTGGGCATGTTTCACGAATGCGTCACACATGACCCTGTTTCGCTCCGGTGTAAAAACTTTCCGTTCAAGATCCTGGATTTTGTAGTTCTCTTCCTGCTCATTGATGACGACAGCCCATCCATTGTCCGCGAGGGCTTGGGTCGCGATGTCTGAACGGATGTCAAAAATCTTCGGGAGACAAAGGAACGGACCTTCAGGGTCCTTGACCGCATCCACGATGTCATAGCGGAAGGTCGGGAATCCCGGTTCGCAGCCAAAGTAATGATACGAGTCTCGAAGCTCGCGAGCTTCAAGCGCCTTCGGGTTCTCTTGTCTTAGTGCCTCGATATCGACGTTTTTTAGATATGCCTTCGGCGTGGCCGTAAGACCCACTCGCGTAGCTTGAAAGAACTGAACGACTTCGCGGGCATCGCCGTAAATGGAACGATGAGCTTCATCATTGATGACAAGGTCGAAATGGAAGGGCGTGAACTCGGTGCGATAGCGGCGGTCCACCATCAAGGATTGGATCGTCGCAACCACGACACTAGAACCCAATAACTCCGACGGGTGCCGGCGAGCAGTCTTGAATATCACTGGACTATATTCGCGAAGAACCACATTGAAGTCCTCCATAGTTTGCTTGGCGAGTTCAATGCGATCCACGATGAAGAGCACGCGCTCCGCATTGCGAGTGGCAAGAAAGCGGCGGATCAGGGCAGCGCAAAGAAGCGTTTTGCCTGTACCCGTCGCCATTTCGAGGAGAAACTTGCGGCGGGCATCTCGGTCAAACTGTTGAGAGACTTCGTCCATTGCCTTGATCTGATAGCCCCAGAGAGTTATGTCTGGCTTGAACAGTTTGAGGTAGTTCGGATTGACGATTTCCGTCATTAGGGGCCGAGGCGGCTGAAGATTCTTGAGTCGGAGACGTTCGAGGTCTGGTGGCGAAGGCAAGCGTTCGATTCGGTAGGCATCACGCTGGTCGGCGCGCGCGTAGTTCCAAAACCAATGCTCCCGGCCGTTTGAGAGAATTATGAATGGTGCTCGAACGTTTTCTGCGTAGCCGCGTGCCTGGTCCTTCGCGTCATAGGGATCGAGATCGGGCCGCTTTGCTTCAAGCACACACAGAGGACCATTCTTGCCCAGCAAGATATAGTCTGCCCGGCCATCGCGTCCACTCGACTCAAAGCGCACTCTGTGGGTGTCAAGGAGATCCCAGTCGCTCTCTCTGAGAGCCTGATCGATCAGAACACGCGAGAATGCTTCTGGCTGGTCGGGCAAGGAACCCTATCTCCCCATGAACTGGCAATATTCGTAGACCGCGTATCGAATGAACCGCTATTTACGATATTTTCTCCGAACAGGATTAGAACTTTGTACTTTATCAAACTTCTGACTGGTAAGCGTGACTGTCTTTGAACCCGTGCTTCAGGCAATCGGCACGGAGGCTTGCTCCGCGCCGATTGCATTGAGAATGTGGGATGCGGTTTTCTGGATGTATTCCAAACTTGCCGTCAACAGCTTCGCGTCGCCTTCGTAGAGCTGAATGTAGTCTTGCGAAGCGGATCCCGTATCCAGGCCGATGGCATGGCAAACCGCGAATGCGACAGCCTCCGCCTCAGTCTCGCGGCTCCGCTTCGAGGTGCTGCTACGACGCTCGTCGCGGTGCATCATTTCGTGCGCTAGCTCGTGCGTCAGCGTTGCGAATTCCTCAGCGGGAGCCTGTTCGGGCAACAAAGTGATCTTGCCTCCTGCGGAAGTGCCCCGCGCCGGAGCAATGTCCTCCGAATATTCAAGAGCGATGCCTTGCTCGGCGACAAACTTTCCCAGCAGTTCACGGTATTCGCGAGGATCGCCGTTGACCCGGCCGATTGTGGGAAGTTCTTGGCCATCTGTTTGGCTGATGTCGAAGACGTAGGCCGGGCGGAATCCGATAGTGGTTGATGATTCAACAGATTCCTCTTGTTCCTGAGCATCGTTTTTTCGCCGGACGATGGGAGCAAGAATCAGGATTCCTTTCTCGCCCTTCTTCACGAATCGCCCGAGTTTGTGCCATGCATGAAAGCCAGCGACGTGCGTTGCTGCTGGCTTCTGTGATGCGATGAGCATCACGTTCCGCAGACTGTAGCGATGGAATCGACCAATCGCGGCAAGATACTGTGTCAGCGTCTCACTTCGGCCCTGGTTGAGCGCGGTAATGAGTTGCTCGATAGCTTGATTTGTAATTTTCTTTACGTTTTCTGAATTCATTTTCTTTGTCCTTTCGGTGAGTTGAGAGTTGGTTCCCTCACACGGGCAGGGGAACCAAATCGCAACGGACTCGCGGAAAGGACAGAGAGCGAAGCGAGCTAGTATTCACGGCTGGAGCGAATGGCAACGGGCGTGACAGGGGGCGTTTCCCTGGCGGGACCGTGTGCAAGCGAAGGCCGCGTGGTATCTGAGGGCGAAGGAATGGCGCTACCGAGTTAGAGGTCTCGCCGACCGGTTGTCAGCAGTGGTACAAGACTTCAACCTGTTGCGTATACCTCTTAAGAACCCGATGTTTCTTATGTGGGGTAGTTCCGTCAGTTCGCAAGAAGAGTACGCGGCTGAGCGAGGGCAGCCAGACTGTCCGTCTTCATTGCGTTCATCGTTCGATTAAGGGGTTATCTTGAATCGTCGCTATGCTTCAGACTGATGTTTGAACTGTGCATGAAGGAGCCCCGCGCTCTCGCACGACACAGAGCGGCCCCGCTAGCGGCAGAGCGACAGCGGTTTATCGCACATATGCACGAGCGCGGGGTCGGGCTGGTCAACCTGCGAACCGCAGCGGGCCATTTGCTTCGGTTCGTCGCGATCCTGCCCATGCGCAAGCTCCGGGATGTATCCGAAGAAGAGTTAGAACGAACTGCTAGGCGCTGGATTGACGATCGGCATCGGTACAGCAAACATACTCCTGGGCACACCTCGATCCTGTATTTTCGCTGGATTGTCCGTAAATGACTCAGGTTTCTTGGGCGGCTCTTACCACCGGCTCGACGTGCTCAGCCATTCTCCCAGGAACTGGCGGATTACAAGGCTCGAATGAGCGGCGAACTCGGGTTGGCGGAAACCACAGTCTACGAACGTGGCCTGCGAGCTGCCAATTTCTTGCGATGGCTGGGGCGGAAACACCGGAAATTCGGCAAGGTCTGCCTTCGAGATATAGACGATTACCTTGCCGAGAGTGCTCGCAACTGGAACCTCATCACGCTATCGGGTGAGTGTGGTTTTCTTCGATCCTTTTTTTATCACGCGGCTCACCGCGGTTGGTGCTCAACTAGCATTGTTGGCGGAATCAGAGGGCCCGTGCTTCGTAGGGACATCTTTGAACCTTAAGGACCGAAGTGGAGCGATGTTCTGAAACTTCTTCGCTCCACAAAAGGAAGGAGTGTGATTACCATTCGAGCGAGGGCGCTCTTACTGCTATACGCCGTTTACGGGTTACGAAGCAGTGAAGCCACTCGGATTCGCCTATCGGATATTGACTGGGAGCGGAACTGCTTTACGGTGCGCCGCGCGAAGCGGGGCGGCCTGCAACAGTTTCCAATACAACCGGAGGTTGGGGAAGCGATTCGTCGTTATATCGACCATGTCCGGCCGAAGTGCGAGTGCCCCGAAATGTTCGTGACCTGGCGCAAGCCATTTCGTCCGATGCGCGCCCACACAATCGCGCGCTTCGTTGCTAGGCGAATGATCGCGTTGGGAATTCAGTCGAAGCATTACGGACCCCAAAGTCTACGTCATTCCTGCGCCACCCACCTGCTGGCAAAAGGCACGCACCTGCAAGACATCGCTGACTTTCTGGGGCATCGCTCCTGTGAATCAGTTCGTACGTACGCGAAGTTCACAAGGGAATCGCTGATGGAAGTAGTGAAAGTCGACCTGACCGTGGGACTATGAGATTTCCCCGGGCGATTGAGGAGTACGTGAAATGGAAGAATCTGAGGGGAATCAAATTCCGCAATGACAGCCAGCATCTAAGGACATTCTCGAAACAGGTGGGCGATTGTTCTCTCGATCTGATCTCCGCCGAACAGACGCTTTCTTTCCTGGACGGCAAAGGACTATCACCGGCCACGTGGTGGCGACAGTACAACGTGCTCAGGGCATTTTTCGAGTTTTGGATGTTACGGGGCGAGCTGAAACGGGCCCCGATGCCGCGACCCCGGCTGGCGTGGCCACAACCATTTAAGCCTTACATCTATTCGCGTGAAGAGCTGTCGCGATTGCTCCAAGCTACCAGGACATTCCAGTTTGGACACTGGGTCAGAATTGATCCGGTGGCCCTGCGGACGCTGATCTTGTTTATTTATGGCACGGGAGCGTGCATGCGCGAAGTCATTTCCCTGCGAGTGGATCGTCTGGACTTACGTAACAGGCTTGTGACACTTGGCGACGCCGGCGGAGGCCGAGCACGAACAATTCCTTTTGGTCGGAATTTAAGAAAACATCTTCTTGCCTATTCCAAATTGCGAACTGCGTCGGGAGTAACCACGGCGATTTTTTTCGTAGATAAGCAAAATAAACCAATGGTGGAGAGCACCTTGCGTGGAGGTTTCCAAAGACTTAGGCGGCATGCGGGAATCCGTCCGCGCACGAGCGATGGCAGAGAGCCCGGATTTCGCGATTTGCGTCACAGTTTTGCCGTACACCGCCTCGCCGTGATGTTAAAAGAGGGGAAGAATCCGCGGAGCTTGTTGCCGGCCCTGTCCGCGTACATGGGTCATGTAAAGTGGATTTGGGCGGAACGATATCTCTCGCTGACACCCGAGAGGTTTTGGGATCAGCTGTCAAGGCTTGGTCCAGTTGAAGGTCGGCCGTTAGGTCCAGGTAGAGGCAAGGATAAGGTAGATGCCTCCTACACGGCAGGAGAGGTGCGAGGGAGCTTGCATAAGGAGAAGGACGAGGGCGGCCAGCTGCCATTCAGCGAAATACCACCGCGAATCCGTTGGTAATTCCACTTTGCCAGCCTTGGGAAGCGTCTCTAGAACGACGCGCTCAGAATACCCACCACTGGAACAGCCCAGAGTCGGTCCACCGAAGCCATGGCACCGCCGAGCCTAGCATCCGCTTTGGGGAGTGCCAAATAAGTGGGCAACGCCACTGCAAGACCATCGGAATGCATTGAGATCCTATGGTCGTCGCTTCCTGAGCGCCCGGGCCAACTGTGTTAATCTAACCAAAATGTTTGAATATGACGTGGCGATTTCCTTCGCCGGTGAACAACGGAAAGAGGCAGAGGCAATTGCCGATTGCCTCAAGAAGAACGAAGTTAGAGTCTTCTACGACCGGTACGAACAGGCAGATTTGTGGGGGAAAGACCTCTACGAGCATTTATCTGACATCTACCAGAAAAAGGCGCGTTATTGTTTGATGCTCGCCTCGGCTGCCTACGCCGCCAAAGTGTGGCCAACGCACGAGCGAAAGAATGCCCAAGCGCGTGCGCTTTCACAAAGAACCGAATACATCCTTCCCGTTCGTTTCGACGAAACGGAGATCCCTGGGCTGCCAAACACTTTAGGATTCCTGCGATTTGCGGATTACGGTGTCCAGGGGGTTTGCGCCCACCTCCTCCACAAGTTGAAGTCCTCCAGTTTGTCAGAAGGTCCTACCACAGCACCTCGAGTTGTTGAGCCTGAACCACAGGAATTCTGGGAGCAGCGGAGGAGATTGCAGGATAACGATATCTTGAAGAAAGTGTGGTCGAAACCGCGCTGGCGCATTGCCATCCGTCCGACAGAATTCAAGCTTGCCCGGTTCCGGGATGTCGAGCAATGTCGTCAATTCATGCTGTCTTCTTACGTGAGCGTCGAGAGGTGGTATCCCTATCCGGGGTTCTCGATCGATGGACTGGAAACTGGTAACGAATGGGTCGCGGGTGAGATCGAAAAGTCAGAGCCGGACAGAATCAATCGTGTCGAGCACTGGGTTCTCTTTCGAAGCGCTCAATTCGCTCATAACCGCGCATTCGATGACATCCCGCAATTAGGTGATCGAGTCCATGTATTTGAAATCCTGGATACGGCGACCGCGGCCTACGAATTCGCTGCACGAATGGCGCAACGTGGGGTCTTGTTGCCCGAGGCTGCGGTTACGCTTGAGTTGTTCGGGCTGGCCGGTCGTGAATTAGTTTGGCCGAAGGACATCTTCGGAGGCTCTCACTTTCTAGGGCAAGACCGCTGGTGCCGAGATGAGAGCTTTAGTGTCGGAAGGCAATTGTCCCCGACAGAACTCCAAGCGCAAAAACGAGAGGTCGCACTCGAGGCAGCTTTGGAGATTTATTCACATTTTGGATGGTTGGATCCACCGAGAGACGTCCTTAGCAAAGCGCAGGCCGACAGGTTTGATTCCATCTAATGAATTCCACTTAAAGGAGAATGACGTTCTGCAGCTACTTCGAACCCCGCCGCTTGCTGTAGCGATGGTATGCCTCACGACGGGGTTTTAGCCAAAACTGAAACTCTTGATCGAATCGGTCTGAGGAATGAGAACGATGTGGCAAGCGATCAAAGTGCCGCTAGAGTTGAAGGATCGAACGTTGTCAGGCGATTCGGTGGCTACCGTCGTTTACGCTTACCGTAACAAAAGCAGGCCGGTGGATCCCCAAGTGGGGACGGACGGTCCCTAGTGAAGAAAGGAAAGTGCAAACTCTGCCTGTTGCAGAAAGATCTCCAGGAGAGCCATTTTCTCCCCGCCGCCGTTTTCAAGGCTCTGCTTAGCCCTACTGAGCGGAATCCACATCCCCGATTCGTCTCTCCGAACATAACACTAGACACGTCGCGGCAAATGAAGGATTACGTGCTGTGCCGGGAGTGCGAGCAAAAATTCAGCGAAAACGGGGAGCGGTGGGTCCTGTCTCACATGGCGAAGGACACCGGTTTTCCTCTTCAGGAAAAACTGCGAAAGGTTGCGCCGATCCGGTCCATTCCGACGCTAAAGACGTATGCAGGAGCCTTAATTCCAGCCATTGATGTTGATAAGCTCGAATACTTCGCTTTGAGCGTTTTTTGGAGAGCTGCGGTTCATGATTGGGCTCCGGTGCACGGCCAGAAGTACGAACGGCTCGAACTGGGCCCCTATGAAGAGACGCTTCGGCAATTTCTTCTTAGTTTAAGCCCATTCCCGAAAAATGTAGTTACATTGATCTCGGTTTATGAAGAACTGAATTTCACGAGGACGGCGTTTCCCCCGGCACGCGGCGAACGAGCCCCGGAGGGGCGCTCCTATTCCTTTCTCATACCGGGCATTCAGTTTAGCCTGTCCCTCGGGAAGGGGTTGCCGCCAGAGATCACGGAATTTGATTCGCATGGGCCCGAGCGAAAAGTCTTCATGGCCCTGCATGCGGGTTGGCAGGCGGACCGTCTTCGTTCCAAGCTGCTGTTGAAACAGTTGGGCCGTCCACCGGCGATTTGACCGTCTTATCCTCTGAATTGACGCCAGGATGAAGCAAAGAGGCATATTCCGGCTGCGCTTCACGAAGGATGGCCGTTGCGAGCCTCTCAAAAGCGGCTTCGTCGGTCATTTCGGATAACTTGCGGGTGGTGCAGCTCATGACCCTCGTATCTTCCCCGCGATGGTAGCCAACTTCAAACTTCTTCTATCTCATAGCTCGGGAATGCCACGACTTTTTCTATCTATCGTCGCCTCAATTAGCATAATGAGTCTGTGGCCAAAAAAGTTGCGGTTGTTCCATCGTGGAGAGCGACTCCCGATGGACGTGCGACGGTCAGAATCTGTCCGATACATCTTCTTTGTGGTCCCAAGCTCGACTCGCTAAACCAGCCATAGATCGTCGGGACCTGTGTACTTGATCTCCACACCACTTCGATCAGCGAGAACGGATGCAATAACGAGACCCGCGCGGTCGGGATTCAGATCATGGTCACTTTCAAGACGACCGAACCGTGTCGCGTTCGCCGAGAGCACAAGCGCGTCTCCACTTTCAGGATCACTATGGATACGAACAGCTTGGCCGCTCGGCGGGGGAGCAGCTTCGGCACTCCAAGCCGCAGGCACTTAATAGATGCGCTCGGTCCATACAGACGTGGCCCGTGGTGTAAAGTTGTTCCAAAACGCTGACCACATTTGCGCTGTCTCAGGAGTCGGCCAGTCGGCTTGCTGTGTCAGCGCGATCACCGCGTCAGAATTTAGCCACTGTCTCAGTTCGGTGCCGGAAGTCAATCGTGCGTCGGTATCCTGTACGGCCTTGATAGCCGCTAACCGTGAGGTAAAACCCGCCTGCATCAATAGGGCTGCTGATCGATTCAGGGTACCGGTCTCTACGGCCGCGACAGCGAGGCCGAGTTCCACATCCTCAAGGGTAAGCCCGTCGCCTATCGCATCACCATTTGCAATTCCCCTGACGCGTACAGCTTCCATCGCCCATGGCAGACGGTAGACAAGAGCGCCCTCAACGAATCGGAGCGCCTCGTCTTCCTGCCCGACAGCGGCGGGGGCGATGGGCAATCCGCGAAGCCACAGATTCAGAATGTCGCGCCAGTTGTGTGGGAGTTCATCCGGCGCAAACGGTGAAATCTCGAACACCCCTTCCGCAAAAGCCGTGATCGCCGCAATCGCCGCGTCGTTGTCACCATTGAGCATTGCACCATTAGCCTGCACCAAGAGCTCATTCGTCACTGCCGCTATACCGTCAAGCGCATGGCCGGTGTCGAGGCCAACGCCGGCAAGAAAATAACCACGCCGCTGGCGCGCGGTTGAGTTTGCGAAGACGTGTTGCGCCCGGTTGAGGAGGCCATTCTTGATGGCGGCCCGCGTCGCTTCGTCGGTGCGATTTAGCCGCCGCTCCCAGAGAGACGAACCAAGAATCTCATCGAGTCTGGTAGCTATATGATCATCCGGGATTTCCTGTTCGCCAAGAAGACTGAGAATGGCGGTGTCGAGGGACGCCAGATGCCCGTTCCATCTGTTGAGTTCAATCTCGCGCCTGACCGGAGTTTCGCCTGGAAGTTCCGGAAAAGTCCAAATGTTGGCATTGTTGAGAACGTAGTCAACCAGCCGGTCGAGCGGTGGTCGTCCTAGTTGACGATACATTCGCTGAATGAGGACTAATACGAGTTGAACAAGTCCGCTCTCCATCTCACGCGAACCTACTTCCGCGATAAGCCCTTCCCAGTCACGAAGGCGTTCCGCGTGACGGTCAAAGATCGGATACAAAACGAGACCTTCGACATCCACGAAGGCCCTTCCCGCCCGCCCTACTACATTCTTGAACTCGGAACTCTCGATTCTCTGTCGGTTCCGGAATAATGAGTGGAAGATCACCGCCGTCGCGGTCAGATTTAGGCCCTGAGCCAATGTCGGGGATGAGATCGTCACCTTCAGCGCGCCCCTGCGGAGAAGTCTTTCTATCTCTTTTCTGAAAGCCGTTGGAAGCGCGCCGTGGTGAATTGCGACTCCGAGCTTGAGGCATTGAAGAATAGGATGGTTTTCGCCCAGCCATTCGCGGCCAAGAACCAGTGCCGTCTGCAGCTCATTCGCATCCCCGGCAAACAGTGATGGCAACGCTCCACGAGCATGCAGGTCAATGATCCGGTTAGCAAAAGGTTCGACGTGAGCGCGAACAGGGCAGAACACCAGAACGGTCTGGCCGTCGCTTACCAGCCGCCATGCGGTCGCTAAACAGAGCTCTCCCATGTCCCTAGGAAAGGGAGTCTGCCGTCTTCCTATCGGTGGAATCTGCGCGGTAAGAAACCGTGGAACGAACGGCCGCTCATCCCCAACGCGGAGATTCAAACGCGCAACATTTCCGTTCCAGACGACCTCGCCGTAGCGCAGTCTGGTGGGCCTCCAGGAATCACTGATCAGGCCGCCCGGTTGGTCTCGTCGTAACCAATTAGAAAAATCATCCAGCTGGCCACCTTCAGGCAGTATCGCGGACAAACAGACAATCCGACGCTGGTTAGCGTCAGGCCTTTTCAACAAGCGCTGAATCTGGACTTCGTAACGTACCTCGCGCTCGCCGAGCCCGATCATGTGGCCTTCGTCGAGGACTACCAAGCCAACGTCGTCGAGGAGCGACGGGTCGTTGCGAAGAGCGAAGTCCAGTTTTTCCGGAGTTGCGACGACGATGTCGCGCTCCCTGATGGCGTCTTCTTCGAACCCACTGACGCCGATACTGCCATACAGAGCTGAAACTGTCTTTCCGAGCGGCCCAAATGTCCTTTGCATCCCCACCTCCGTCTGCGCGGATAGGGAGCGCAACGGCGTCACGAACACGATTCGCCTGCCTGCTGCAAGGCATCTCAATATGCAAAGTTCAGCAATACGAGTCTTTCCGGCCCCGGTGGGGAGGGAGACGACCAGATCGTCAGATTGATTGACTGCCCGCGCGGCGGCTGCAATTTGCGAAGGCCACAAATCGATTTCGGCTCTCTTGCGGCGCAACAGAAGTGCCAGAAACCGGCTACGAAGTTCCTGCCATGAGGCCGCTTCGGCCGCCGCCGGTATCAGGTGCAGATTTTGGTGAAAGCTGGATGACCAAAGATCACCGAGCAACCGGATCGCGACCCTATGATTCCACCACTGGGGAATCAAGTTGAGGTCACCGCAGGCACGAAGGCCGACGTTCATGGTTTCGATGGATTGAGTGACGAGAGCTTGGTCGCCATGCTCAAGTGCCAGGAGAAAAATGGAGATGGCGGAGTAGAAATTATCAGTCACCGCGAGGTCGAGTCCCTCCAGTACGAACGAATTGCCGTCGCCGTCCATCGCGGGTTGATCATTTGCCAGATGCTCCCATTGGGTCTGAAAGTAAGCGGCAAGGCCGGCATCGCCCCGTGCATCCCCCAGTCGTTCCGAGACAGTTAGTCGCTCAAGCTGGTCGAGGTTTCTGAGCATCAGGTGACACAATGCCACCTCGATTGGGGAGAAGTTATTGTCGCCCTGCACCCTTATTAGCAGCGAATATGCGCGTGCCGAGAATCGGCCAACGTGATACGCGGCCGCCGCCATCACATAATGAAAATCGCGCGCGCTGTCATTGCGATCACCGTTGGAAATGACGGATTCTAGGGCCGTCGCGGCCTGCTCAAACGCGCTTCGGGCCAAAATTGCGTCGCCGCCAAGGTCGAGCAGGCGAAGCCCGAGGCCTAGAAGCGAGTATCCGTAAGATTGCAGGTCGTAGCTGAGAAGCGCAGAAAATTCAGGAGCGTTCGCGGGCAAGGCGCCGTCGCGCCAGATCATCGATCGTGCCTGACCGCGTGCGAGAAGGCGCCCCCGGAACCCCGGCACTGAAGCAGCTTGGATATCGGCCTGGATTTGTTCAATCGTTGTCGCCATCCGCCATCACTTTCTCGAATACATCCTGCACGAATTGCGTGTGCCCCGCGATGCGGAGTCCCACGCCATGTTGGTGTATCGTGCCTCCATACCCTTGCAGACTCGCCTGCAAAAGTGCGGTCGGGTCGTTCCCTGAGAATGTGAACAACAAGTGTTCCACATCGGCGGTTGCTATGCCGTCCTTGAGCTGAGCATCGTCGATCGCGTCCGCCAGCCCTTGATTGCCCGTTTCCATTAGCCTTTCAGATACGAATGCAAGGGCGTGCGGCGACGGAAGGCCGCCGTCTTTCTCCAAGGCAGTGCGCGCATCTACCAAAACGCCGGCGGCAAGAGCGGCCCGGCTCTTGGCTTCGCTCTTAAGGAATTTCAGGCGTCGATTTTCTGGATTCTGTTCGATGCCGATAATGTCATCACCCCTCATTGCCATGTTGCGATGGTCTTTCCACCGCAGTCTCTTTATAGGCACTTCATAGGGCGTGTTTTCGGCGATGTACTCAGTTGCAAGAATTTCACCGAGATCACCAGAGCGAATAGCCTTGCTCTCGGGCAGTTTTTGACGCACAAACTCTGCGGCAGCTGGCTTTCCGAGTCGTTCGAGAACGTGCGTAACATGTTCTTCGGAGGCGTAGTGCCCAGGGACGATTGCAGCAACTCTATCTTGCGCATCAACTAGATGGTCGTCGGAACCGGAAAGCACTTTAAGGTCATGTCCGTTCACAACCTGTTCTGCACTCTCGCACCATTCGTCAAATTCCATGATTCATCCTCCTGTCTTGTCGATGTTCACCCCTCTCCCTCAAATGAAATCGAAAAAATCTGCCAGCAGGAGGCCGTTCACCGTTCGGTTCCGCGCATCGATCCAGGAGACCTCCACAGAAGAAATCTCCCGCAACCGATCAACCAGCACCATATGCTCCGTCTCCTGCAGCGATCTGCCGTGCCTGTCCGGACTCAGGAACACAACCCGCGTCCGTTCCGGTTCGAAATACCTGACGAACGCCCGGCATGTCTTTACGACATCCGGCATGTTGTTTCTGGCATTGGCCTGAAGCGCTCCGGCAAAATTCCATCGCTTTCCCATCCTGGGAGTGTTTTCCTCGATTATCTCACCTGTTTTTGTCAGGAAATTCTTTCGCCCGTGCCGCTTTCTGCCAATAGATTCTCCCGCTTCGTGAGGCGAGGTCAGGCGCAGGTACAGGCATCGCTCATTGGACAGGCGGTAGAGTTCGAGAAGTCTTCTTTGCGTCGGTATATCTCCGCCCGTTCCCAGACGGACATCACGAAACATGCTCCGCAGCTGGTTGCTTTTCCCGGAATTCGGTTCACCCACCACAAACAGGGCTCTTTCGAAATGGTAAGAAGGCATCAGCTCTCCTCTTCTGTGACATCGTCACTCCGTTTTACGTCCATGCGATCAATCCTCAGCTATTCCGTTCGTAAGCTTGTTTCAGCCCCGTACTCGGCCGCTCGTTGCCACTGTCAGGCGCAGCTGGTGCAATCAGCATCTTAACGGCGAGTCAGCGTATAACTCGTGCTTCGGCCACCTTCCGGGCTGCGTGCCAGAATTCCCCGTTGAACGAGGTCCGTGATATCGCGCTGCGCCGTGTCCTGCGATGATTTCGTCAGCTTCGCCCATTTCGATGACGTTAGCTTGCCCTCGAAGCCATCGAGAAGTTTGTTGAGGATCAGTCTTTGCCGATCGTTCAGCGGTGACGCGCCAACGCCCTCCCAGAACCGGGCCTTCGTCAACACGCTTGCCAGCAGCGTTTCCGCGCCGTCAATCGCGTGGCCCAGGCATTCCAGAAACCATGTCAGCCATTCCGTTATTTCCGTCTCGCCTTTTTGCGTATGTTCCAGCAAGTCGTAATAGGCCTTGCGTTCCTGCCGGATCTGCGCCGACATGCTGTAAAAACGCTGCGAACTTTTTTCCGAGCGGGCGAGGCACAAATCGGCAATCGCGCGCGCGATGCGTCCGTTGCCGTCGTCGAACGGATGAATTGTCACGAACCACAGATGCGCGATCCCGGCCTTGAGGACCGGATCGACTTCCGGCCCGTTGTTGAACCAGTCCAGAAACCCGCTCATTTCCTGCACAAGACGCGGCGCTTTTGGCGCCTCGAAATGAACCCGCTCTTTGCCGACCGCGCCGGACACGACCTGCATCGGGCCGTCGCTGTCGTTGCGCCACCCGCCAACGGTTATGCGGCGCATACCGCTGCGCCCCGTAGGGAACAGGCTTGCGTGCCAGCCGAACAGGCGCTCTTCCGTCAGTGGCTTGTCATAGTTCCGCGTCGCGTCGAGCATCATCTCGACGACGCCTTCCACGTCACGGTCGGCAGGCGTCAGGCCGCCGACATCCATTCCCAGGCGGCGCGCGATCGAGGAACGGACGGTCGCCGGATCAAGCTCCTGTCCTTCTATAGCGCTCGATTTGACGACATCTTCGGTCAGCGTTCGCAGCACGGCTTCTTCCCTCAGCCCAAACCCGAGCGCCTGCATTTGCCCCAGTAGCCGCCCCTGCCGATGGCGCACTTCGGCCAGCAGACCGGTGAGGGCCTCGCTGTTCCAGTGAAGTTTCGGCCATTCGGCCTGTTCGTGGATGTACATACTCATTCTCCGCATATCATGCGTAGATTATAGGGCTTAATCTCCGCATTGGCAAGCTCAATCGACGCAATCTATGCGGTGAATAGGGGGTCTAATCTCCGCATCCAGCCAATTGGGCGTGTCCGGCGGGGCGCCGGTCGGGCTCTAGGCGCTCGAGCCCCGAGCCTTTCGTCTCGGCCCTGAGCCTGCCCCTGCGGAGGCAGGGGTGACGATCCCTCACGCAAGGAAGGGCGCCGTATAGCAGCAGCAACAGCCGCTTCACGCGGGCGGCTGCCAGAGCTGATTGATGATCTCGCTGACAATCTGAAACGACCGCAGGGACCAGTTGTGAAGGTCCGTGCTGCCGTGTGCATAGTCGTTTCTCAGCTGGGGCAGCTGGTCAGGGAGCATTTTCACGTAATCCCAGTCCAGATCCTCCGCTGTGATCTGTATGTCCGATTCGTCCCACGTGACCACGGCGAGGTTTTTCTCCGACACCTCGTGGAGCTTTTCCATCTCCACGCGGGCCCGGCTCCTGATCTCGCCGCGATTCTGCCACGCCGAGAAGCCTTCGTTCCTCACCAGCCCGTTGTCGACAGCGTATTTCAGCAGAAGACGCAGCGCGGGTCTCTTGCCCTTGATCTTGCCCGTCCTGATTTCCTCCTTGAGCCGCTCCCGCAAAGCCAGCTCCAGGCACGCCAGGCACTGGTGCTCCGCCACCGGGTAAAAGCGGTAAACAAACCACGCATACAGATATACGTTTCTTGCCGTCTCGAACTGCAGCACGATCTCCTGCGGCACGCCCGCATGCAGCACATAGGCTGATATCAGTTCATGGTGGTCGGCCAGCTCCATCGGGCGCGTACTCCCGCTTGTCCGGTCAAACATCGCGAACATCGTGCTGCGGGGATCGGGTTCGCACACATGTTCTGCAGGCCGCAGCTTCTCAAGGTCGAATTGTTGCTCTGTCATTGTTCTGTCCCTTTTCCCGATCATAAAGCTTCTGCCCGTCACTGTCTGCTGAACCCCCGGTCCCTCATCGCTCCTGTCCGGTTGCCCTCAACAAGCATGGGACTCTGACCGCGCGCCGGCAGACCCACATGAGTGCACTCCGTGCCACAAGCAGGGAGAGAAGCAGAGTCGCCGGCAGAATCAACGATGGCAGGCAATTCGTGCTCTATGCGCCACAGGAATTTGCAGAGCAAGGCGAACGGACCGCAGAAGAACTCCGACGCTTGATCCGAGTCGAATTCGGCGCATTCGCGCGCGAAATCGAATCCCAATTCGTGCCGACCGAGATTCTCGGAGTTCCGCCTGATTGTAAAGCTGAACAGCAACCTCACCATGCGCGACGGGTGCGCCTCAAGGAAGAGCGGAAGCAACGGCAATTCCTAAGGGCGAACCGCGGGCCTGGCGCCGGTCCAATCAACCCTTGGAACCTCAGGATTTCCTCGGTCAAGCCGCTTATGCGTATTTGCGCCCGAGGGCGAAAGCACCAAGCTAATCGTTGCATTACTGATGACCCAACTCTATTCCCACTGAATTCCCCGTGATGTCGGACAATCCAGAAACTATCCAAGGACTTGGTTCTGGGAGATGAATGGATGAATGTGGGAGATTGCTTCGGAGTTCGTGAACTCTTCCCAACCCACAACCCAACCCACAAAATGGGATGTCTTATGCGACTTCCGCGTAGTTTGGCAGTCCCCGCGGTCTTGTAAGTTGTTGTAAAACCTAACCACGCTACTCTGATAAGGGCGAGGTCTGTGGTTCAAGTCCAGCCAGGCCACCATTTAATTTCGACCTCAAACAATTGCACAGTTTGGGCCGAGCATTCGGCTATGGACCGAATGCTTGGGCATGCGAATCATCGTGATTGCTCCACAAGAGTAGACGTTTTCAACCAAATCTGCAGCCTTTCCTCCGCCCCGTTCTGCAGATCTGAACGAGAAACTACTACCCCTGACCGAATCGAAGTTTCCCGAGTTCCGGATCGAAGGATTCAATCACGCTGCTGCTACTGCCACGAACCTCCGGGTCACAGGAAGAGGTTTGAGCCAACAAGCGTGGGGCATCATTTATGGACAAGTCTCGCTGAGCGCGACGTGATTGATAATCTTTATACACTCTGTTTTGTTAGATAGGTGTAAACTCGAAATTGCTGTGATTTGCTGCTTCCTTGGGAAATTTATCTGCCCCATTTTGGGCCCAGCTAACTGGACACTGCGGCGATTCTGGATGAAACGCCGGACACCGGAGCCGACATGGCGACGTTTCTGAATGTAGGGCGAATGGATCGCGCCTTGCGCGTGGGGCTGGGGATCGGTCTTGGGATTGCGGGAATCCTCGTCAATGGTCATCCTTACCTTGGCTGGGTGCTTGGAATCTCCGGAGTTTTGGTAATTCTTAGCGGTACCTGTGGGATATGACTGACATATCGCGTGCTCGGGCTGAGCACGAAAAAGAGTAATGATAGGACCGTCTGACCCGCTGGTTTCCGGTTTCCCAAGCGATGGTTGTTCTCCAGTGCGGGCAAGCACTAGCCGGACTGCCTGAAGATCAGCGCGAGTCCGGCTTGGTAGCACAGATGAGCGCATATCCGAGTTGTCCCCGTTTGACCGCCGCCATTGCGCTGCCCGCCATCCGCTTGGCCGCCCCTAGATCAACACCGGGCAGTTGGAGTTTGTTCAGCCCGGTCATGATCTCCGTGCCCAGCAGTTTGACGCGGACTTGATTCACCATCTCCTCAAGAGCGTAATTCTGCTGATTGATGCTGCCCACAGAGAAGCCAGCACCTTGAAGGAAGTGGGTGTAACCTTCCACGGTCTGAGCATCGCCGATGCATGCAATCCATGCGAGTAACCCGTCTAATTCCGCCGGGAGTACTGTTTCTCGGGTGAGATCGCTGATGCCTAAGTGCCCTCCCCGACGCAGCACGCGGAAGAACTCTCCGGCTGTTGCCGCCTTGTTGGGAAAGGTACAGAAGGCGCATTCACAGATCACGGCATCGAACGACCCGTCCGGAAACGGGAGAGTTTCGGCATCGCCACGCTCAAATTGCACGCGAGCGTCTACATGCTCGGATTGTGCCAGTGACCGTGCAGCCGCGACACTCTGATCTCCGTAGTCGATGCCGAATACTTCGCACCCGAACTCTTTCGCTAGGAAGACCGCCGTAGTCCCCTTGCCACACGCCGCATCCAGAACCCGGCTGGCCGCA
>DLMH01000165.1 GCA_002478115.1 Candidatus Acidiferrum typicum
CCCCCCTGTTTTTGCGTATGTAGGGGAAACAAAGGGGTTACGGGCGAATTTCGTGTATCGAGGGGAAATAAAGGAGTTAGCCTGCGCAAAGGCGAAGAAAAAACAAAGAGAAGGGGAGAAGTCGTCCAGGAAGCAGGCCAAGAAGAGCTCTGGAGCCGAGCGCGGGCGGGCTGGTGCCGACTATTCACAACGCATCATACCACATTATTTACCGCATGTCAAATAGTATTTAGTAGGTACTAGTTTCGAAACTGGTACGAGGGGGGAAGGGTTGCGGAGAGAGGGGACCCACCCTTTCAAATGGCGAAAGGGTAGGCCACCCGGACTCGCGTCGCGTTCTTAGGGGCGCGCTACCTGCGGCGCACGAGACCACGGAATCACAGACGGCTCAGTCAGCCTTGACAATGGTATCGTATGTGTTACCATTTATTATGAAGGCGCATCCAATGGCTTTGACACGGGATTTCAAGGAAACCATCCGGGCGCGCGTGAAGCGCGATCCTGGTTTCCGCAAGGCGCTTCTCCGGGAGGGAATCGAGAATTTTCTTTCCGGTGACGTGGAAACCGGCAAGATCATTCTTCGCGACTTCATCAACGCCACGATTGGATTTACCAAGCTAAGCGACGTTACCCATCGCTCGGCGAAAAGCCTGATGCGGATGCTCGGTCCCCGGGGCAACCCTCAGGCGCGCAACTTGTTTGAGATCGTGGCCCATTTACAGCGCGCGGAAGGCGTGCGCTTCGAGGTCCGGTCCACGCGTGCCGCCTTACGCACGAAGCGACAGCCACTCTCCCATGGAACAAGACACGCTGTCTCTGGCGAGAACTAAGATGAAAACCAAGGCACGAAAGAAACGCAGGCGCGTTGGCCGCGTGACCGGGGGCAGCGGAAACATCTTTGCAGACCTGGGCCTTCCCAATCCTGAACAGGAACTGCTCAAGGCGCAGCTCACCCTGCAAATTTACACGATCCTCAAGGACAGCGGCAAGTCGCGATCGCCAAAATTCTCGGCGTGCAGCAGCCCCAGGTCTCCTTGCTCATGCGCAACCGCGCGGGTAATTTTTCCATTGGACGCCTGATGGAATTCCTCACTGCGCTGCGTCAAGACGTTGAAATTACCGTCCGGCCCACGCGCAGGGAACACGGTGCGCTTTCGGTTGTCTCTGCCTGATCAGGGGCGCGAGCCGCCCGCCTGGAGTTCCAAGTTTTCAGTTTTAAGTTTAAGATCAAGGAAAAATTCAAGACCTACCCTCCCACGACGAGGGATCGGGCACCCAGGGTTTACTTCCCATTTATCGGTCGGGCCGCCCGCCTGACTTTTGGGCCTGCACGCGCGGGCTCCTCGCGGAACCGATCCTACTCTGGATGCTTTATACTAAGAATCTGGCAAGGTAGTAATCATCGGCGCATGTAGATGCCTGAATTCAAACTCACCAGCGAGATTATCAAGCGCTCAGTCGCAAGGACTTGGGACAAGGCGAAGCTCGAGTGGTCTTTGCTCGATGTGTATGAAGCAGACGAGCCAGAAACATGCCTTTGCGGTCACTATCCAATCGTAGAGCTATGTGTGATTCAGAATCGCCTCAATGGTGGCCAAGCGACGGTAGGCAACTGCTGCGTGAAGAAGTTTGTTGGCTTGCCATCCGACGAGATTTTCCAGGGTGTCAAGCGAGTCCGGAAAGACAAATCCAAATCGCTCAACCCTGAAGCCATTAATCATGCATTCGAGCGAGGGTGGATTGATAGCGGGCAACACGACTTTTACTTGAACGTGATGCGGAAGCGTCGTCTGACCTTTAAACAGAAAGCCAAGAAACTGCAGATCAATGAGCTAGTGTTGCAAAGGATGAGGAGACACTGAGCGAACCATACCGAACCGTCACCTGGGAGGCTGATTAAACCCTTCAACCTTACGCCGCAGGTCGTCCACTACCCCGCGATAGTGTCGAATCAGCAGTTTAGAGCTGATTCACAACTAAACGATTCGCAGCAACTTTTAGGATTTTAATAGAGGGGGAACCGGAAACCAAAAGGGTAGGGGACCCGGTGGCCTCACGGGCTTGACGGTGCGCCACCCGCCAACCAAATTCCTCTTAGAACTTTACCCTTGTGCAACCCGCCCACCCGACTGGTCCACACGAGGTCGTTTTCGGAATTTAGGGCTGCGCGACCCGTCGCTGTTTGAAATATTTCGCGTCAAGGTACACCGATGTTTTTCTGGAACGATCAATCCAGTCTAGAAATACTGAATGGTTCTTGGGCACTCCGGCAAACCGGCGTGTCCACAGAAGATAGCACTGCTTACGCGTCCTTGTTAACGCGACCAGGAATTTACACACTTCGATGTCGTCGATCTTTAGTGGATTTCTGGGCAGATCACCGTCATGTAGTCCAACCACAAACACGTACTGTGCCGACAAACCCTTTGCGCTCTGGAACGATGTCAGTTTTATTGTCGGTTTGCCGAATTCTGGCTGTGGTGCTTTTGACGTGGCGACGGGCTCTTCGAATTTCTCCACTTCCTGAGAAACGCTATCGCGGTAGGCCTCGGGTATCATCGCGATCAAAGGCTTTGTGGAAAGCATGCTCGCGGGAGCTCTTGTGAAAAATGCTGGTTTGTCGAGCTCGAGCATAATCCGCCAACCCAAAGATGATCCTGCATCCTCCTTCAGGGTCTTCAAGCCGTCTTCACGTGTTATCTGGTCCTCCTCACCCTCTGCACCTTCCTTTTCATCCAAGACATATCCGAGCTCTTTCAGGTGGGCCGAAATCTGTCTCAAATACTGTTTGTTGCCGATGATAAGGACGGTTGGATATCTGCCTTCCCGAGAGTCTTTGATGTATTGTGAGGGGATTGATCGCACGACCTCCGCGATCACACGGCCGAAATAGTTTCCTGCGCCGCTCTTCTGGATTGATGTTTGCACGAGTTGGAGCTTTGGATGTGCAGCACTATCACGCTCTTTATATGGAGGAAAATACCGATATGCTTTCGGGATGCGGCCCTTGAGATGTCCGGCCACCGTCGCCGCGCGCACCACATCATCAAACGCACTTACAACCACCTGGGGGCACCTGAGGCAAAACGGCAGCTCATATGCCTGGAAATCCGGCGATGAATAGCAGTCGCGAATGAAATTCCAATTTGAGCTGCGTAATGCGCCGTAAAGGACCTGGTCGTCATCCCCGGCAACGACAATAGGGCTCTTTCGGGATAGCAGGTCGAGGAGGGAAATTTCCAATAGATTGAAATCTTGGTATTCATCGACCAGGATCAAATCGTGGCGTTCAGCGGTGTGCGGTGCAGCCGCTATTTGCAGGTAGACGCGGAAAACCATGTCATCGAAACTGACCGCATCATAGAAATTCGACCGGTCGAGAAAGAAACGCGTCGCGACGTCGTCAACAGCTTGGCGCATGAGTTTGACAAAATGAGGGGGCGCTTGATCACCTGGGTGCAAAAACGACCAGTCGCTCTTTATCACGCTGGGCAGCTTGGGAAACAGTCTGAAATCTTCGCTGAGTCCTTCTCTCAAGTACGGATTCCGGTGTAACAACTGCTTGCAATGCGCGTGAAACGTAAATACGTCTGCCAGACCTGACAGGTCGTGCCTCAGCTCGTCCGCGAGGGCGTTGATAAATGTCACGACGAGATGGCTGGCTTCCTTGTGCGCCTCATTGCTCTTCGTGAGAAGCGTCTTGAAGAGCGAAGTCTTTCCCGCCCCTGGGCCAGCGACGACTATTTTCTTGGGATGATTCGACTGCACGACCAGATTAATTGCCGCTTGCAGCTCGCGCTCGAACTCACCCTCCTCATGCTTGGTGGGTGGCGCAGCCTTTGGCTTGAATTTGGGTTGTACATGGGCAGGATACCACTTTAGAAAATAACTGGGGAGTGATGAAGGGTAAGGGAGTGGGTGGCCTCGGGTGAAGTTTTAAGTATTCAGTTATAAGTTGTAAGTTTACGACTAAAGAGAAAACCCAAGACCCACGCACTCACGACCAGGGATGAGGCACCTAGAGTTTACTTCCCATTAAGTGGCCGGGCCGCCCGCCAGGCTCACAGGCCGCCGTGGAAGCGTGCGAAGGCGTGGGCCAGCATGAGCGACATGATCAGGATGCCCGCCCCGAGGACGAGCACGTGCCGGGTTTTGCGCAGATTGAAGCTGCCGACACGACAGACGAGCAGGTAGCCGACGGCAAGGTTGAAGAAGCCCCATAGGACATTGACCATCGAGGAGGACAAGCCTACCCCGGGTGGTGATGCGAAGGGACTTTGGAAGGCATGGCCCGAGATCCCATTGCCGAAATGGGGCAGGGCGTTCGCGAGGAAGGCGCCCCCGAAGAAGTACGACACATAGTGATACCAGCGCATGGTTGCTCCCTTCTCATTGGCGAGCCAATGGTAGCAGGTCTCGGGTGGGACGCGAGTTCTAAGTAATCAGCTATAAGTTTGAGTTCAAAGGGAAGAGAAACCCAAGACCCAGGTTCAGACGGCGAACCTGGGGCACCCTCCGCGTTTCACCACGTGGCGATGAATGGCGGATTGGGTAGCCTCTCAAGGCTCTGCGGCGGTGAACTCGACGTAATCGAGGGCGGCGCGTTCGGGACCGTCTGGACGGCCCTCGATGCGCAGCGCGTCCCCTGTTTTCAGGGCGATGCCCGGAATGCGATGTCGCGTGGAAGAGTCTGCGTTGGGAACTGTCGCGGGGAATTGCTCGTTGGCGCTCCACTCCGCGATGAGTTGGTTCCCCAGATACACGCGGAATCGAGAGGCGCCGTTCGACTGGTCGAAATAACGGACGTCGATGTCGTAGCGGCCTGGAGCACCCGTGAAATGAAAAGTGGCCTTGCAGGACGCAGAGTCCGAGGGGCATTCGATTCCCTTGCCGCCGGAAGCAGCCTCCCACGGAGTGACGTTGAACGCCACGTAGCCGCGCAACTCCATGTCCTCCGCTTCCACTCGGCCGGGATAGTGGCCGACGCGTCCGCGTTCATCCGGCACGCCAGAGGTTCGGGCAAACCAGTTGCAGATGGCGTCGCGCCAGACGATGGCGTGGCCTGCCTGGTACTCGAGGCGCCGCAACACGTCTTCGTAACGTTGCTGATCCACGCGGCCTTGCAACGATTGCCACTGGGTGACCAGGGCAGCGGCGCGGCTGGCGCCATCATAATGCGAATCGTAAATATGCTGGATGACAGTTTTGCCGGAATGAAGTTTGTAGAAGTAAGGAACATGGCGGAAAAACAAGAGCAATTCGTCTGGCGTGGTTTCCACGGACTCATATTGCTTCGCAACGGCGGGAGAATATTGCGCGACGTAGCCAGTCCCTGTTGAGACCGTGCGGTCCATGCCAATGCCCGCGTGATCCGCGCGGTGCCACTGCCCCCAGCCATTTCGTTCTGACGATTCCACCCCGGGGCCATAGTGGCTGCCGAGAATATCGGTGAGCGTGCCTGCCCCGAGCGGCCCCGTATAGCTTTCGTAGATGTTCCAGGAGGAAAGCAGCATGGCATCAATCGTGGATACGGTCGTTGCATCGTTGCCAAAGGTGAGCCGCGTCCATTCCTCAGTAATCGTTTGCGCGCTGAGGGCGGGGTCCCACGCCAAGCGGCCGAAGCCATAAAGGTTGGCCATCGCGAGGGGATGCGCCAGCCAGTTCGCATCCATGCCCACGTTCGCGACGCCCACCAAGCCACCGTATGGGCGTTGGTAGGTCTTGCCGGAAACCAATTCGCGCACGGGAGTGGATTGGCCCGCGTTGCGCATATCGAAATCGAGCACTTCCTTCCACATCGGCAGGAGATAACAGAGATGTCGCTGCTGCCCGGTATATTCCTGCGTAATTTGCAGCTCGATGGCTTCATTCGTTTTTTCCAGGCCGCCGAGCAGGGGGGAAACCGGTTCGCGCACCTGAAAATCGATGGGCCCATGTTTGATTTGAATGACGACGTTGTCCGCGAATTGGCCGTCGAGCGGGTGAAAAACGTCGTAGGCCGCCCGGGCGCGATCATTCTTGGGATTGCGCCAGTCGAGATGGTGGTCGTAAACGAAGCTGCGATAGAAGAGCAACCCGCCGTGCGGCTTTAGCGCGCGCGCAATCACGTTGGCGGCGTCGGCGGGAGTGCGTCCATAGCTGGCGGGCCCGGCGCGGCCTTCCGAATCGGCCATCACCACGAATCCGGCAAAGTCTGGAATTTCCGCGTAGAGTGCATCCACCGTTTGTTGCCACCACGCGGCCACGCGCGGATCGAGCGGATCAAAGGTAGGCAATCCGCCGATAGCTCTTGGACTGCTGACGTCAACGGAAAGTGCCAGGCGCACGCCCCATGGGCGGAACGCTTCGGCAACGCGGCGCAGTTGCGGGAGGAAGTCCCTTTCGAGAAGCTGGGGATTCGCGTTCACATTGTTTATTGCGCATGCATTTATCCCGACGGAGGCAAGAAGACGGGCGTATTCGCCGGCACGCGAGAGGTCCTGGCGGACGTGGCCATCTTCAAAGAAGAGCGAGGCTCCGGCATAGCCCCGTTCGATCGTGCCGTCCAGGTTGTCCCACTGATCCACCATGCGAATTGTGTTGGCGGGAACTTGTAGTTCGTTCAGGGATTGCAAACTTTCCGCGCGGGCGATTTTGCTCAGGAAGGCGAAAACGCCGTAGAGCACGCCGCGGTCGTTCGGCGCGGTGATGATGAAGCCGGTGGTGCCATTCATTTTTGCTTGAGTGAGCCAGTAGCCATCCGGCGAAAGAGATTGCGGAGGGCGAAGATCGGGGAGGAGTTGTGTGACTTGGCTCTGCGTCCCCAGAAGGATGACAGGTCCATAGGTTAGCGCGGTGGTGGCGTGAAATTCGCCGTCCAACAAACCACGAAGCCCGCGAGTCAATTCCTGCTCGGCCGACTCCAGAACGGGAGAATCGCCAGCACGCACAATGAGGCGGGAAACCGAGGAGTATTTCGCGCTTGCTGTGGGATCAAGCCGGGCGTAACGCAACCAGGCCTCTTGGCCTGTCTCCGCCCGAAGTGATTGCGTCCCGGCGCCGAGCAAGAAAACCGTGATCGTGAAAACTTGCAGCAGCCGCCAGGATGAATTCTTCGAGCGAGCCCAGCGCAGAAAAAGTCCGGAAAGTTTCATGTCGCGCCGAATCTAACACAACTCCGGCAGGGCAGCGTCGAAAGTTTGTCACAACGGGATTGGCTATTTGCTTTTGCGAGGCTTCTTGCGATTGGTTGTCGAGCTTTTGCCGAGCGGCGGATGCCAGTGGCAGATATTGATGTCCACGCGCGATTCCCGCAGGGTCACGCCTTCGCTTTCCAGCAGTTTGCGCTGCAGCGAAGCGTACGGCTCACGGATGAGCAGTTTCCCGCGTTCACCCACCACGCGATGCCACGGTATGCCTTTACCAGAAGGGGTCGCCGCCATGGCCCTGCCCGCGGCTCTCGCCCCGCCGCGCAGACGTAAAGCTCTAGCGAGCGACCCATAGGTGAGAACCCGGCCGCGCGGAATAAGTTTCACCAGCCGGTACACCGGATCCCAGGACATCTCGAAAACCTCCATGGCTCAAGCGGCCTCTATGGTAAGGACGACCCGCGCGGCTCACAAGAGAAACTTGCTGCTGGGAAGTGTTGAATGAAGTGCAGGCTGCCGCGGCGCAACGCTACCGCAGCACAGGACCAAAACAATGATGGCATGCAGTGAAAAAATGGATGCAGCAACAACCGGCAACGGCGCGAGCATGGCTGCAGCGCCGGGGCAAGCAACCATTACTAATTTGACGCATCCTATGTTGCATCCTGTAGTGGAAGTAGCTTACACTACAGACATCAGGCGGAGAGTTGGCCACCCGCTTTCGGTTGCTGCTCCTTCTGTCAGGCTTCTTCGCCGAGGTACCGCGATGGCTTTCGTTCGCCGCAAAGGAAATGCCTACTACCTGGTGCACAATGTGCGCCGCGGTGGAAAAGTGCGGCAACTCCATCTCGCGCGGCTCGGCGATCGCGCCCGCATCACCGACGAGATTGTTCGCGCAGTCAGCAAGAAACATCCTTTCGTGGAACTCAACTGGCGCACCCTTCGCGACCAGTTGAACAATCAGATCGATCTGTCCGACCCTCAATCGCCCGCGGTTCAGAAGCTCGTCCACTCCCTGCGAAACCTCAATGTGGACCTGGCGGGCTTCTTCCCGCCTGTTCTTCGACTTTCCGAAGCGCCCGCGGTGGCGCGGGAGCTGCTTTTGCAGTTGCGGCTCCTGCAGTCCACCATCCAGGTGAAGCTCGATCAGTTTGCCCGCAAGGATGAACTGAAGAGACTCGGCCGGACCAGCGGTCGCATTGGAACCGCGCATCCCGGATTCCGGGGGCGCTAGGAGGCGGTCATGGGGACAGCCGATCTTTCTCTCAATCCAAATATACGCAGCGCGGAAACCGTCGAGTTTCAGAAGGCTCTGCGTTCCAAGATCGTGGGGCAGGACGAGGGTGTGCAAGCGCTCGTCGAGCTGTTCCAGGTCTTCACCGCCGGACTGAATTCCCCGGGCCGCCCGGTAGGCAACCTGTTGTTCCTCGGGCCGACGGGCTCCGGCAAAACGCGCATCGTGGAAGCCGCGGCGGAAATTTTGCTTGGCAGCCCGCGCGCCATCATCAAAATCGATTGCGCCGAATTCCAGCACTCCCACGAGATTGCCAAGTTGATCGGCTCGCCTCCGGGCTATCTTGGGCACCGCGAAACGCATCCCCTGATCACCCAGGAAGCGCTGGCGGCGCACCACACGGACAAGCTGAAACTGTCTTTTCTGCTCTTCGACGAAATCGAAAAGGCCAGCGACGCCCTCTGGCAATTGCTTCTCGGCATGCTGGACAAAGCCACGCTCACACTTGGCGACAACCGCCGCGTGGATCTCTCGCAGACCGTCATCTTCATGACCTCCAACCTGGGCGCGGGCGAAATCACCGAACTCATGGATGGCGGATACGGCTTCATCAAGTCTGACGACAAGCCCAAGACCAACCTCGATCAGAAAGTCGAGCGCACCGCGGTCGAAGCGGCCAAACGCAAGTTCTCCCCCGAATTTATGAACCGCCTGGACAAGCTGGTGGTCTTCCATTCGCTAAAGCGCGAGCAACTCGAGCAGGTTCTCGAGATCGAGCTGGGCATGGTCCAGAAGCGCGTCTTGGACGCCGCCAACGGCAAATTCCTCTTCCACGTCACCGACGCTGGCCGCGATTTTCTTTTGCAGGAAGGCACCGACCAGCGCTACGGCGCCCGCCATTTGAAACGCGCCATCGAGCGTTACGTCGTCTATCCACTGGCCAACCTCCTCGCTACGCAGCAAGTGCGCGTCGGCGACCTTGTTCGCATCGATTGGGATGGGCAGCACAAGGAATTGACCTTCGTTCGTGAGCAGGAAGGCGCTCTCGTCTCCACCGAATCCGCGGAAAGGGAAGCCGCTGCCGCCATCCTTGGCGCGGACGGTCTTGGCAAAGGCGCCCCCGCCGAAGCCATCGCGGGTGATGTCTCCAGCCCGCCTGCTCTCTCCGCAGCTTCGCCCGCCGCCGCGCGACAAACGCTGCAAGGCCGCAAAAAAGACGATCGCTGAGCAAAGAATTACCTGTCCGTTGGTGCAGGGGGGCTTCATCCCAGCGCCTCTTTTTGTCATCCATTCAGTGACAATTTGTGTTTCAGCATTCTCAGTTTGCGCTTGGATGGAACATCGTCTCACGCCGTGAGACGGTTTCCAAGACTGCAACACGCGTATGTCGTTGAGTGCATGGGTTCTTGCGCTAGCGGTGCAAATTCCGCATTGTGGCACGCTCCATGCATATTTAGACCTGACCGCGCTACTTTGCTTACGCGGTGCCGCTTGCTCCCGTTGGGCGGTGCACTAAAGCAAAGAGCGTTCTAGGCCGAGGTAGAAAGTATGAGAGCAGCCGTGCGGCAACAACTAGACCCCAGCATCCGCAGCAACGACACGCGCGACTTCCATCAATCGCTTCGCGCCAAGATCGTGGGCCAGGAGGAAGGCGTGCAGGCCCTCGTGGACCTCTTCCAGGTCTTCAACGCTGGCCTTAACTCCCCGGGCCGCCCTGTCGGCAATCTTCTCTTCCTTGGACCCACCGGCTCCGGCAAAACGCGCATAGTGGAAGCTGCGGCAGAGATACTTTTTGGAGACCCACGCGCCATCATCAAAGTCGACTGCGCGGAATTCCAGCACTCCCACGAAATCGCGAAACTCATCGGCTCGCCTCCAGGCTATCTCGGCCATCGCGAAACTCATCCCTTGATCACACAGGAGGCCCTGGCGGTTTCCCACAGCGACAAGCTGAAGCTTTCCTTTTTGCTCTTCGACGAAATCGAAAAAGCCAGCGACGCCCTCTGGCAGTTGCTCCTCGGCATGCTGGACAAGGCCACCCTCACCCTCGGCGACAATCGCCGCGTGGATCTCTCCCAAACCGTCATCTTCCTGACCTCCAACCTCGGTGGCGGCGACATCACCGAACTCATGGCCGGGGGTTATGGCTTCATCGAGTCCGACGACAAGCCCAAGACCAACCTCGACCAGAAAGTCGAGCGCACCGCCGTGGAAGCGGCACGCCGCAAGTTCTCCCCCGAATTCATGAACCGCCTGGACAAGGTCGTGGTCTTCCACCCGCTCCAGCGCAAACAGCTCGAGCAGGTTCTGGATATCGAGCTGACCATGGTGCAACAGCGAGTCCTCGAAACGGCCAAAGGCCAGTTCCTTTTCCGCGTCACCGAACCTGGCCGCGATTTCCTCCTGCAGGAAGGCACCGACCAGCGCTACGGCGCGCGCCACCTCAAGCGCGCCATCGAACGCCACGTCGTCTACCCCATGGCCAATCTTTTGGCCACGGAACAAGTCCATTTCGGCGACCTGATCTGCATCGATTGGGATCGCGACGACGACCACCTCAATTTCGCGCGCGAAGGCGAAAACGCGGCCATGCCGGTCCGTCGGCCAGAGCCGGTTGCTGCCCCGAGGCTTTCACAAGCCCGCGGCGGACGCCCCGTCGAAGCTCCCAGTGTGCAAGTTACCCCAGAACCTGCGCCGCGTTTCGCGCGATAATTTTCGTTTGCTCCTCCTCTCGAAAGCCCGGGCGGACAACTGCCCGGGCTTTTCCTTCCCAGCCCCCTCGTATAATCCTGCAATCCCAAGCCAACTCCTCAAACTTGTCATTGCGACCGGAGGGAAGGCGCTTTTGGCCGTCCCGGAGTGGAGGAATCCCTCCGTGACTTTAGAATTCAGGTTCAGACAGCCATCCCCCACTGCGTCAGGTCGCGCGAGCGCAGCTTCTTGCGCCGACCGGAGCTTCAGTTTTGCCCTGCTTGTCACGATCTTGATGCGGACCTTCGCGGGGCCGCGGCGGAATCCTTTAGCGAATAAGGGCTTTCGCGCGCGCTGTCGCCCGTGGCGGGCAATCCGCCAAACAGCGGCGAAAAAATGTTCGCCACGCCTTGCCCGATCAATTCCACGTTGGGGTTGTGCTTGTCTCCGCTCATGCGGTCAGACACGACCGCGGACATTAGCGACTCGATTGCGCCCAGCATTGCCACCGTCACCGCCGGCGAAAGCAGGTGCAGCAGCAGGCTGGGCTTCAGTGTTGGCACCGCCAGGTGTGCGGCAGCCCGCTGGGAATACCGCCAAACCGCGTGATGATCCCCAGCACCACAACCACGAACGCGCCCGTCGGCCCGCCGATCTGCGTACTTGAGCCGCCCAGCGCCGAAATCAAAAAGCCGGTGACGATCGCGCAGTAAATCCCCGCTTGCGGCGGCACGCCCGAAGCGATGGCAAACGCCATCGCCAGCGGAAGCGCCACCAGCCCCACGGTGACTCCCGCAATCAGATCGGCAACGAATTTGTCGAAGGTATATTCGCGAAGAAGTATGACGGACTTGGGTAACCACGCGTCTGGCAAAACACTCATGACCTGGCTTGGCTCCGTTTCTTGACTTTTCCTAGTGTATCAGGCGCAAGGTGGGATTTCGGCGGGACGTGGCGTGGCCGTGCCCATAAACTTCAATTGCAGGAGAGCTGAATTATTAATAAGGAAATTTCGGGCTAATCCGCGGCTTCGCTCTTTTTCCCGCCGGGTTTCCAGCGCAGCACCGGTTTTCGCGCTGCCGCCACTTCATCGAGCCGCCGCACACGCGTTGTATGCGGCGCCGTCTTCACCACTTCCGGATCGGCTTCGGCTTCCCTGGCGATCGATTTCATCGCATCAATAAACAGATCGCACTCCTCTTTCGATTCCGATTCCGTCGGCTCGATCATCAGCGCGCCGGGAACGATCAGCGGGAATGCCGTCGTATACGGATGAAAGCCGTAATCGATCAGCCGCTTGGCGATATCCATCGTATTCACGCCGTGCTTTTTCTGCAGAGCGTCGCTGAACACAACTTCATGCATCGAAGGCCGCGTGTATGGCAAATCAAACACGCCTTCCAGATGCTTCCGGATATAGTTCGCGTTCAAAACGGCATCTTCCGTGGCCTGCCGCACGCCGGGTCCGTACGCCAGGATGTACGCCAGCGCCCGCACCAGCACGCCGAAATTTCCGCCGAACGCGCGCACGCGCCCGATGCTTTCCTTGCGGTGGTAATCCAGCACCAGCCGGCCGCCCTCTTTTTCCACCAGCACCGGCACCGGCAAATAAGGTTCCAGGATTTTCTTGGTCGCAACGGGACCCGCGCCAGGTCCGCCTCCGCCATGCGGCGTCGAAAACGTTTTGTGCAGGTTCAGGTGCATCACGTCCACGCCCAGGTCGCCGGGCCGCGTCACGCCAGCCAGCGCGTTCATGTTTGCGCCGTCCATGTAGAGCAACGCGCCCTTGGCATGCAGCACCTTGGCGATTTCCGCGATGCGCTGCTCGAAAATTCCCAGCGTCGAGGGATTGGTGAGCATCAACGCCGCAACGTCGCCCGTCACCTGCTCGACCAGGCGCGCGATGTCAATCTGGCCTTCGTCGCTGGACTTGATGTTCTGGACCTGGTAGCCCGCAATAATTGCCGTTGCCGGGTTTGTGCCGTGCGCCGAATCCGGGATCAGCACCGTCTTGCGCGGGTTCCCCAACTTCTCGTGATGCGCGCGGATCAACAGAATTCCCGTCAGTTCGCCCTGTGCGCCCGCCGCCGGCTGTAGCGTCACCGCGTCCATACCCGTGATTTCCAGCAGGCACTTTTCCAGGAGTTGCAGAATTTTCAGGCAACCCTGCGACAGCTCTTGCGGCTGGTACGGATGTTCCGTAGCCAGCCCCGCCAACCGCGCCACAAATTCATTTACGCGCGGGTTGTACTTCATCGTGCAGGAACCCAGCGGGTACATCCCCAGATCAATCGCGTAGTTCCACGTCGAAAGGCGCGTAAAATGCCGCAGCACCTCGATCTCGCTGACTTCGGGAAAACCCTCGACGCCCCCGCCGCGGTGAAATTCTCCCAACGCTTTCGCCGCATCTACCGGCGGAACATCCAGAGGCGGAAGATCAAACGCGCGCTTCCCCGGCGAAGATTTCTCAAAGATCAAGCCCTCGCTCTGGGTGGGGTGCCGCAAAACCTTCTTGATGTTGTCATTCATTGCTGAATTCTTCGGGCAAAGCTTCCCATCGCCAATCCTTTCGCCACATTCTCCTTGGTCATAGCGGCTGCTCCAATGCGCGTCTCACCGCGGCAACCATGCGATCAATCTCCGCGCGCGAGGTCGTTTCCGTCACGCAAACCAGCGCGTGCTTTGTCAACTCCGGGTAGGCCGATCCCAGCACAAACGGCCCGACAATCTTTTCCTTCAGCAGTTCGGCGTTCACCATCTTCACCGAGCGCGGCAGTTCCACCACGAATTCGTTAAAGAACGGCGCCGCAAACGTCCGCTTCACGCCCGGAATCGTCTGCAGTTCGTGCAATGCGAATTGCGCTTTCGCCAGGTTTTGCTCGGCCATCTCGCGCAGGCCTTCTTTGCCGAGCAGCGTCAGGTGCACCGTCGCCGCCAGCGCGCAGAGCGCCTGGTTCGTGCAGATATTCGACGTCGCCTTCTCCCGGCGAATGTGCTGCTCGCGCGTCGCCAGCGTCAGCACGAACCCGCGGCGGCCGTCCAGGTCCACGGTCTGGCCCGCCAGGCGGCCCGGCATCTGCCGCACAAATTTTTCCTTTGAAGCGATTACGCCAGCGAACGGGCCGCCGTAGCTCGGCGCCAGGCCAAAACTCTGCGCCTCCATCGCCACGATGTCCGCTTCGGCGGGCGGTTTCACTACGCCCAGTGAAACTGCCTCTGTAATCGCTGTCAACAGCAGCGCGCCGACGGCATGCGCCGCTTCCGCCAGCGAACCCAGCGATTCCATCACGCCAAAAAAATTGGGCGACTGCACCACCACAGCGCACACATCGTCCCGCAGCGCGCTTTGCAGTCCCTTCGCATCCACGGTTCCTGCCGCGATATATCCGACCTCTTCCACACGCAACCTGGAATTTTTCGCGTACGTCTTCAGCACTTCGCGATATTCCGGATGCACGGACCGCGCCAGCAGCACGCGCCGCTTCCCAGTCAGCCGCTCCGCCATCAACACGGCTTCCGTCGTCGCCGTCGATCCGTCGTACATTGAGGCGTTCGCGACCTCTTGCCCCGTCAACTGGCACATCAGCGTCTGAAACTCGAAGATCGCCTGCAGCGTCCCCTGGGAAATCTCCGCCTGGTAGGGCGTGTACGACGTCAGGAATTCGCCCCGCTGCAGCACCGTGTCCGTAATCACCGAAGACAGGTGGTTGTACACTCCTGCGCCCAGAAAACTCGTGTACCCCACGGAATTTTCCGCCGCGCGCGCCCGGAAATATGCAATGACCTCCGGCTCGGACAGCGGCCCCGGAAGGTTCAATGGCTTTTTCAGCCGGTAGGCTTCCGGAATCGTGGAGAACAGCTCTTCTACGGATTGCACGCCGATCGCGGCCAGCATCTCCTGCCGTTCGGCTGGGCTCTTCGGCAGATAGCGCATCAGCTCGACGCTTCCTTCTGCTTTTCCGCGATGAAGGCCTCATACGCCGCGGCGTCCAGCAGGGAAGAGAGTTCGGTGGGATTCGTAAGCTTCACTTTCACCAGCCATCCGGCGCCGTGCGGGTCGCTGTTGAGCGTCTCCGGCTTGTCCTGCAGCGCCGCGTTTGCTTCAACAAGGTCACCGCTCGCCGGTGCGAAAATCTCACTCACGGCTTTGACGGACTCCACGGAGCCAAAGATCTTGCCGGCCGCCAGCTTCGCTCCCGCCTTGGGCAATTCCACGAACACCACGTCGCCCAACTCGTGCTGCGCATAGTCCGTGATGCCGATCGTGGCGATGCCGCCCTTCACGACGATCCATTCATGCTCTTTCGTATAGCGGTATTCTTTTGGATACGCCATTGCACCACTCCTTCAAGGATTTCCCGGCCGAACCGGCCCTACATCGCCTGCGCTTTCTTGGGCCGCTTGTAAAACGGAGTTGCTACCACCTGCGCGCGGCATCTCTGCGAACGAATCTCCACGAATAGAATCGTGCCCAGTCCCGCCATCGCTGGCGGTATGTAGGCGAGCGCAATGTTCTTGCCCAGCGTCGGGGAAGGCGATCCGCTCGTTACCACGCCGATCCCTTCGCCAGCTTCACTCACGCAGCGGTAGTCGTCGCGCGCGATCCCTCGCTCGACCATCTCCAGCCCGACAAGCGTGCGTCGCAGCCCCGCCGCCCGCACTTTTTCCAGCGCCGCCCGCCCGATGAATTCGCCCTTCTCCAACCGGCAGTAGCGCTCCAGCCCCGCTTCCCAAACGTTGATCTTCTCGCTGATTTCGTGCCCGTACAACGCCATTTTCGCTTCCAGCCGCAACGTATTGCGCGCGCCCAGCCCGCAGGGAACCATCCCAAATTCCGTCCCCGCCTCCAGGACCTCATTCCACACGCGCTCGCTCGTGGCCACGTCCGACGGCACGTAAATCTCAAATCCATCTTCTCCCGTGTAACCCGTTCGCGCGATCAACGTGTTCTTCAGCCCGCAAACCGTGCCGTGCGTGAACCAGTAATTCTTGATGCCGTCCAGATGCGCGTCCGTCAGCTTCCGCAGCACGTCCACCGCCCGCGGGCCCTGGAGCGCCAGTTGCGTATACGCGTCGCTCAACTCCTCGACTTGGCAGTCGAAGCCCTTGGTATTCTCACGCACCCACGCGATGTCTTTCTCCCGCGTCCCGGCATTGATCACCAGCAGGAAATCGTCTTCGCCCAACCGGTGTACGATCACATCATCCACAAACGTGCCTTCGGGGTAGAGCATCGCCGAATACTGCGCCTGGCCGATGGCCAGCCGCGACGCGTCGTTCATGGTGATGTGCTGCACCGCCGCCAGCGCCCCGCCAGCGCTCTTGCCGGTGTGCACACGGATGTCTCCCATGTGGCTCACATCAAACAAGCCGCATGCACTGCGCACCGCGCGGTGCTCGGCGATCAGTCCGCCACTTGCAGGGTATTCCACCGGCATGTCCCAGCCGCCAAAATTCACCATCTTGGCGCCAATGCGGCGATGCACCGCGTTTAACGGCGTTTTGCGAAGGACAGCGATGGGGGGAGAAGTGACCGATTCCATTCCGCGTGCTCGGGCAAACCGGATGTTAACACGCGTGCCGTAAGGGGGTCAAAACCGCCCGCTCTGTGGTGACGGGTCAGTTTCCGATTACACGACTCATGCTTATCCGGTTGT
>DLMH01000164.1 GCA_002478115.1 Candidatus Acidiferrum typicum
GACGCCGACGCGCAAGACGCCCTCGGGGTTTTGTACGACGACGGCCGGGGTATGCCCCAGGACTACGCAGAAGCGGCGCTTTGGTATCGCAAGGCGGCTGAACAGGGCAATTCCAGTGCGGAATTCATACTCGGGTATTTGTACCTCGACGGCCATGGTGTACCCCAGGACGCCACGGAAGCGGCAGCGTGGTTTCGCAAGGCGGCAGAGCAAGGCGATGCTGCGGCGCAAACCAGCTTGGGGCTAATGTACGCAAAGGGCCAAGGCGTGCCCCGAGACTACGCGGAAGCCTATTTCTGGTACGATCTAGTGGCTGCTGGCAAGCAGGACGCCACGGACTCGAAACAGGTTGCGAAGGATCGAGACGAAGCTGCGTCACACCTAACGGCCGCCGATCTATTCCGCGCACAGGAGCGGGCTGCGAAGTGGTTCGAGGCGCATCAGGCGAAGCCACAACGATGGAAGCGGCGGTAGGCGGGCCGTGCCGTGTTCCCGCAAAAAAAACCGCCCGAGCGAAAGCGGCTTCTTGCCAACAAACTCCCACTGAACTTCGTCAGTTGCTCTGGTCAAAATCTCGCAGCAAACAACTCATCGCGCATTTCACTTCGCCGTTCGGCAACAGCGAGCATTCCAGCACCGACCAATCCTGATCCTCAACATGAAGTTTCGCCGCCGTAATCTCCGCCACCCTGTCCTTATTCGGGCAAACCACGCTGCGGAACCGGTAGCTACACGTCTCCAGAATTCGATCGAGAATTTCGGGATCGGACATGCCTTACCTCCGTCGCAAAGGCCGGGGATGACCTGATTTTCACCATGGTGCACTTCTAGAAGCGCACTGTCAAGAAATCTGATTCGCGCGCAGCCTCTGCGTCCCGGATGGCGGAGCCCGCCGGCTACGGCCTGTCCACGCGCGCCTGGGACAAGCAATCCATTCCGCAGTGCACGGCGCCGGGCGGCAGCAACGAACAATCAATCACCCGCCAGTCGCTCCAGCCCTCTTCGCTGTACGGCCAATTCGCCACGATGACGCGCGCCTCACATTGCCGCTGCGAACAGAATACCTTTTGGGGATAGGTCCTCGCGGATTCCGGATGCGGATCGGTAAGTTTTGGCTCGAACATAAACCACCTTCGACCAGGAGCGTGGCCTGAGGTCATCTTGCCCCCGGGTCCCTCCTTCGTCAAGGTTTTGCGTCACGCTTGCGGTATCCTGTTATTTCGCTCCACCCATCGGCCGTTTCGAGGGCGACGCGGCCAATTTTATGCGAGGTCTTCATGTTCACCGGTATCATCGAGCATCTCGGCACCATCGATTCCCTGCAACTCCACGCGGATGGCGGACGGCTCACCATCCACGCGCCCTCGGTCACTCCACATCTGGCCGTCGCCAATAGCATCGCCGTGAACGGTTGCTGCCTCACGGTTGTCACCATGGGCGACGAGCGCTTCTCCGCCGATCTTTCCGGTGAAACGATTCGCAAAACCTCCTTCGGCGAATTGCGGCCGGGCATGCGCATCAATCTCGAACAGCCCATGACGGCCGGCAAGGAGTTTGGCGGCCATTTTGTTCTGGGTCACGTGGACACGATTGGCCGCGTCACCCGCCTCGAACCCGAAGGCGAGAACTGGTGGTACGGCGTGGAGGTCCCGGAATCGTTCGCGCGCTACATCGTGCCCCAAGGCTCCATCGCCATCGACGGCATCAGCCTGACCGTGGCGCGCTGGCACGATCGCATCGCCGAAATCGCCATCATCCCCTTCACCTATGAGCAGACCAATGTGCGCGACATCAAAATCGGCGATGCCGTCAATCTCGAGGGCGATGTTTTGGGGAAGTACGTCGAGCGCTATCTGGAAGCTCGTAGCGGGGCGAAACCGGCGAGCAATCTCACCATCGAACAACTCGTCCAGCAGGGCTTCTAGCGATTCGCCTGTAGCTCACCCCTTCAGGGGTGAGGCCGTTTCCCGCACCGGCAACCAAACTTGCGTGGACCGCAGTCATCCCGCGGACATACTGCGCCAATGCTAACGAAAATCCTCAGGCCTAAAGGCCTGAGCTACACGCTCAGGAGACCAACTTCTTCGCCCGCGCCCCACGCCAGTACAACACCAATCCCAACACGATCGATGCCAGCGTTCCACCGACGAGCTTGAATTCAAACATCACTTTATTTGTGATATCCCCGGGAGGGACCAGGGAAACAAAAATACCAATCAACACGACTAAGAATCCCAAACCACCGCAGAGCCAGACTCCCGCCATTCCACCGGGGACCAGCACGGCATGTTCGTCTTTTGTCCGATCTTTGCGAGCGGCAAGCTTGATGACGCCCGCGAACATGTACAGAAACGGAATGAAATACAGGATGATGGCCGCATCAATCAGCACCTGGTAAGCCGCCTGCACAGTTTCACTTTTGATTTGGCTGAGCAGCAGGATCGCCCCGGAAATGCCCGCTTGCACCAAGATCGAGATATACGGTGTCTTCCACCGCGGGTGAATCTTGCCGAATGCCGCGGGCAAGTAGCGATCGATGCCCACCACAAACGGCACCCGCGCAATCCCCGCCACCGTGCTGCCGACTCCACCGGCATTGCCCACCGTTACAAGCAGCGCCGCAAGAATCCCCAGGAACCCAATTTTGAGCGCCACCGATCCGATCGTGATCGCCTGAAATACACCGCTCTTCGGGTCCAAATCGCCGGCGGGCATCAGCGTGAGAATCGCGAACGTCCCCACGATGTACATCAGCGCGATCAGCGCCCCCGCGCCGAACACCGCGCGCGGCAGCGTGCGCCGCGGATTGCGCACCTCTCCGCTCATTGCCGACACCAATTCCAGCCCCGTGAACGCAAACGCAATCTGCGACCAGAAATTCACCGTGTCCCAATTCCAGGTCGGCATCATGTTCGCGATGGTGAAGTGCGTCACCGATCCATGCTTCAGGTAAACCAACCCCGCCACTCCCACTAGCATCATCAGAGGTAAGTACGTTCCCACGCCGCCCGCATTCTGCAGCCACTTCCCGATGTTCAAGCCGATAATGTTCAGCAGCACCGCAATCAGCAGCAGCGCCAGCGAGACAGTGATCAGAAACGAGCGGTCTTGTGCGAGCCTCGCGCCTCTCCCTCCCATGATGTACGCGCTCATGGAGGCGCTCGCCAGCAACAATCCCGGAAAATAGAACACCGTGTAGATCCAGTAAGTCCATCCCGCTACAAATCCGTGAAAATCCCCAAATGCTTCCTTGGCCCAGACGTATAGCCCTCCCTCTTCCGGAAACCGGGAAGACAATTCGTTGATGACGAACGCTCCGGGAACAAAAAAGAAAACCGCCGCGATCACCCACAAACTGATGGACGACGTGCCAGTGTGCCCCGCGGCCGAGATCCAGCGCGGTCCCAGCACGGTGGCGATGTTGAAAAGCAACACGTCCCAGAAACCCATGGTCTTGCGCAATTGTGATTTTGGATCGGCGCTGACAGCGGCAGTGGTGGTCACAGGGTCACATCCAGCTCGGGAATCAGTTCATCCTGCATTCGGAAATTCTGAAGTAGGGGTTCCTTGGAATTTTCAAACTCCGCCCAGGACTCGAACACTTCCGTCTTGCCTTCCTGAAGAAAGACCACCGTGTCGGCCAGCCGTTTGGCGATGTGCGTGTCATGCGTCACCACGATCGAGGTCTTCCGAAACGTCTCCTTCAATCGCGCGATCAAGTCGCCCATGTGCCCGGCCATGATCGGGTCCACCATCGTCGTCGGCTCGTCGTACAAAAGGGCCTCGGGATTCTGCGCCAGTGCCCGCGCGATGGCCACCGCGCGCTTCATCCCCGTGGAAAGTTCGCTCGGCAATTTGTCCAGCACCTCTTCCACTTCCAGCATTTTCGCGAGCTTCATCACGTACTCGTCGATATCTTCGTCCGTCAGTCCGGCCTGGTCTTCCATCGGAAACGCGATGTTCTCCGCCACCGTCAGCGAATCGAACAGCGCGCCGGACTGGAACACCATCGCCACCGTGCGGCGGATTTCGCTGAACTCGCGCTCCGTAAAATCCGTGACGTCCTGACCAGCAATAAAGATGCGCCCGGAATCCGGCTTCAGAAATCCCAAAATGAGTTTGAGAGTAACGGATTTGCCCACGCCGCTACGTCCCATGATCACGCACGTCTGCCCGCGCTTCACCTGAAAACTTACGTCGTTCAGCACGACGTGCTCGTCGAACGCCTTGCAGACACCGCGAAACTCAAAATAGGTTTCCGCGACGCCTTCTTCCGCCTTCGCTGCGGTCAATCCGGGGTCTTTGTTTTCGTCGGTCATTGTGCGCGCGCTTCGATCATCCGGCGGGCCTCTTCATAATCTGCCCGCGTGTTCCTATCCCGGAATAAACGGCCACCCGTATCAAATCGTTTCCCGGCGGACTCGTCAAGCCCTTCCATGGACAACGATTTCATCGCCTCCCCTACCTTACACGCACCGGCACCGTCATTCCTCATCCTCAACGGGTCCTTGGCCCGGCCGCCGAATCCCCAGCTCCCGCATTTTTTCCTGCAGGCTTTGCCGGTGCAGGCCAATCGTCGCGGCCGTCCGCGAAATATTCCAGCGATGCGCGCCCAATTGCTTCAACAGAAACGCGATCTCGAATTTGCGTTTCGCTTCGCGCAGATCCTTCTCCTGCAGGCCATAATCCCCTGCTTCCTCACCGCTTCTCGGAAGAGTTGGCGAACCGCGCACGATCTCTTCCGCCAGATCCTCCTCGCCAATCTCGGCATTCCGGCAAAGCACCAGGCTACGCTCCAGCGCGTTTTTTAATTCGCGTACATTGCCCGGCCAGTCGTACCGCTCCAGCGCCGCCAGCGCCTCCTTAGTCAAAAGCGCGGTGCGCCCCAAACGCGCGCCGTGGATCTGCAAAAACGCCTCCGCAAGAATGGAGATGTCCTCCTTGTGCGCCCGCAGCGGCGGCAGTTCAATGGTCACCACGCGCAACCGGTAGAACAAATCCTCCCGGAACTTGCCGTCGCGAATGGCCGCAGCCAGATTGCGGTGTGTTGCGCTGATGATGCGCACGTCCACGGCAATGGACTGCGTCCCGCCGAGCCGCTCGATGGTGCGATTCTCCAGAGCGCGCAGCACCTTCGACTGCGTGACCGGGTTCATATCCCCAATCTCGTCCAGAAACAGCGTTCCCCCCGAAGCCAGCTCAAACTTCCCTTTCTTCTGTTGCGCCGCCCCGGTGAAGGCCCCGCGTTCAAAACCAAACAGTTCTGATTCAATCAGTGTTTCCGGCAGCGCTGCGCAGTTCACCGCTACATACGCCTTGCCGCTGCGTTGCGACCGCGCGTGAATCTCCTGCGCCAGCAAGTCTTTTCCCGTCCCGCTCTCCCCCAGGATAAGCACTGTCGAATCCGCCGCCGCCACGCGGTCCGCCATCTCAAACGCGCGGCGCATCGCTGCTGTGCGCCCGATCATCTGCCCGAATTGCCCTTCGGTCGCCAACCGCCGCCGCAAGTTCTCATTTTCCTTTTCCAGCGTGGACAATTTCAGCAGGTTCGCCACACGTTGCCGGAGTTCCTCCAGTTCGTACCCCTTCACCAGGTAATCCGCCGCGCCTAGTTGCAGCGCCTCCACCGCACTCTTCGCCGTATCCAGCGCGGAAACCATTAGCACGGGCAATTCGTGCCCCTCCTGCCGCAGCCACTTCAGAAAAGTCAGCCCGTCCTCGCCCGGCAGCACCACGTCCAGCAAGAGCAGGTCGGGCTTATCCGTTGTCAGAAGGCCGCGTGCCGCCGCCGCGGAGTCCGCTTCCACCATCCGGTAGCGGCTCTCCAGGGCCCGCCGCAAGGCGTACCGCGCCGCGGGTTCGTCATCGACAATGAGTATGGTTTTCATGCGCCGTGATCCTTTGCCGGGACGCAGTACCACCGCGCCCGAACACCGAGGCTTCACCCATTCGAGATTTTAATTGGTCTATTGAGCAGTGCGCCAAAGCGCGAAGCGTCCCGCGACTTCGCCCCAAAGCACGTAAGCGAGATACACGCCTAAGAGCAAAAGCTCCGGCTCGATCGCGTGGCGGTATTTCACGTTTGCTCCGCGCGTGCCCAGAGCGCCAAGGCAAACTGTCTTTTCTGCGAGTCATTTCTTCGGCTCTCGTTCCATATCCGATGGGGCGCCGCCATTTTTCCGTTGCGCGGCTCCCCCGTTCGCCGGCAGCGTGATCCTGAATTTCGTCCCACCCCCATCTTCCTTGGGGCTCCACCATTCGATCGTGCCGCCGAGTTCCTCCAGCCGCCGCTGCACGATTGCCAGGCCCAACCCGGTGCCGCGCGGTTTGGTAGTGAAGAATGGCTGCAGGACTTTCCCTCTCAATGCGGGGGGAATGCCCGGCCCATCGTCTTCCACGGTAACCTGGCACTCGCCTCCCGCCACTTGCATGGCGATGCGCACATGCCCGCCTGATGGGGTCGCTTCGATCGCATTCAGCACAATGTTGGAGAGGATGTCGTTGGCCACCTCCGCGCTCGCCGCCACCCACGTCTCTGCCTCCGCAGGCCGTAATTCGAGCGCGACCCCGCGATTCTCCGCTTCGTGGCGCAGCACGTTCACAACGTTCTCCGCCGCCTGCGCCAGGCTGCAGCGCCCCCTGCTGCCCCCAGCCCGGACTCCCGGCCGGCTGAATTGCAGCAATTGATTCAGCTTCGCGGACAGCCGGTTGATCTCGTCCAGCACCATTTGCGTTTCCTGCCGCAGCGAAGCGGGCAGCTCCGCGCTCTCCATCTGCACTTGCAGGATCGTCTTGATCGATCCCAGCGGATTTTTCAGGTTGTGCGAAATGCTCGCCGCCATCTGCCCCACCAGCGCCAACCGTTGCCTTTCGGCCAGTTCGCGCTCCAGTTGCAGCTTCTCTTCGATCAGCCGGCAAAGGTCAAACGCGGCTGGGAGCTGCTCACTCAAAAACTCCAGCGCCGCATACGTCTCGCCGGAAATCATGGCACCATGGGCACGCACCCGCAGCGAACCGAGATGGCGCACGCCTCGCCCGACTTCAAAAACCTCCTCCGAACCTTTCTGCGAATGTTCCAGGAGATTCGGCGCCTTTCCTTCGGCGTCAAGGGATAGATGCGCTTCGGCGAGTTGCAACTGCTCCGCAATCCACCGCTCGCTGAATTCCCTCAGCCTGACCTGATTCCCAAGCCGCGCCACCTCATTGATCGGCCCCATCAACTTTTGCGCCCGGTCCACCTCGGTCTGCGCCGTTTTTCGCAGGAGCCTTCCCATCACCCGTTGCAACGGCTCAAAAAACACCACGGGCAAAAACAGCAGGAGTGCTGCCGTCGCCTCAGGAGGCAGGTAATGCTCCCACCACAAGCTCGCTCTCCGCACAAAACTCAGGTACAGCAGCGCCAGAAATACCATAAACACGGCGTAAATCAGGTTCCGCTGCCGCCCAATCTGCAAAAAGTTGAACCGCTGCACGTTTCCAATAAGCAGAACGAGAGGAACGAGTACCAGAATCAGCAGCAGGGTGGACAGCGTCGTCCCTGCTTCCGGCCCGAGCACACGTTGCTCTAAAACCATTCCCAGCAGCAATACCGCAAGCACTAGAACGAAGCCGAGGGTGATTCTGTGAAACGACTTCTGCTCTCGATCTGGGGCCACTTGATAAAAGCGCCCCTGCCAGTAGGCAGCCAGCGCCAATGCGGTGACGATCCACAGTTGAAATGCGAAGCCCAGCATGTACGTTGGTCGCGCAAAGTCGAACCCCTCCCGGAGCCGGAGTGCCGCGAACAATTTCGGCATGAGGATCGCTGACGGCAGGTAAGCAGCCACCAGCCACATTGCCATTCGCTGCCGCGAAGGAAGCAATTCGCGGATCGAGGCGTATTCGGCATGGAGATGTACGATGAGCGAAGGGATAAACCAGATGCCAAGGCACAGAAAAGTCCAGGCAAAGCGGAGCAGACTACGCGGCGGAGTGCCGTAGTAGAGTTCCGCGTTCGTTGCAAGTAGACTGCTTCCAAAGAAACAGGTCAGCACCAGACAAAAGAAGAAGAACACACGCTCGAAGTTGCGCTGGCGGCGGTGGCCCAGGATCACCACCATCCAAAAAAAGGGCAACAGCGTCCCTGCCGTGAGAAGCACGAGTCGCAGATAGAGGAGCCAGCGCATTGCCGTTTCGACGAAAGTCTATCGCCACAGGGGAAGCAGGGCAATTGCCAAGTGCAAGAAAATTCTGGCGTCTTTAACCTATTGTAAATAATGTGCTTAACAGTCCAGCCCGGCAAGGAAATCTGCGTGCCGAACACTCACATCGCAAGGAAATTGCTTGACTTGGGGGGAATTCCTGCTATATTAGCACTCGGTTGCGAGGAGTGCTAATTCCCCTTTCGGCGCTCCCCACCACGGTAAGTCTTCAGTTCTACCGCTAGTTCACCTATGGAGGTTTTTCGACGATGGCAGTCAATCTTACACCGCTCCACGACCGCGTTATCGTGAAGCGTATTGAAGAGAAGGAAACCGTCAAGGGCGGCATCATCATCCCTGACTCCGCGAAGGAAAAGCCGCAAGAGGGCGAGATCATCGCCGTCGGCGCCGGCAAGCGCGAGAAGGGTGAGCGTATTCCTCTCGACGTCAACGTTGGCGATCGCGTGCTCTTCGGCAAGTACAGTGGCAGCGAAATCAAGATCGAGGGCCAGGAATACCTGATCCTCCGCGAGGAAGAAATTCTCGCCAAGCTGGGAGGCGCTGCGAAAGCAGCAAAGAAGTAACCAGCGGCAGCGGTCAGTCATCACGAAGCACATTCGGGAAGTAACTCCGGCTTTCGGCCGGCGCTGTAGCTCAGGCCTTCAGGCCTGAGGGTTTTCTGAAGAATTAGAGATGCAGTGACAGAATCCTAGGAGGAATGAAGCAATGGCGAAGCAGATTGTTACCGGAGAAGCTTCCCGCCAGGCGATTCTACGTGGCGTGAACATCCTCGCGGATGCAGTAAAAATCACCCTCGGCCCCAAGGGCCGCAATGCGGTGATTGAAAAGAAGTTTGGCGCCCCCATCATCACCAAGGACGGCGTCACGGTGGCCAAGGAAATCGAACTGCGTGATCCGCTGGAGAACATGGGCGCGCAAATGGTTCGCGAAGTCGCCAGCAAGACCAGCGACGTCGCCGGCGATGGTACCACCACCGCCACCGTTCTGGCCCAGGCCATCTTCCGCGAAGGCGTGAAGACGGTTGCGGCCGGCGCCAGCCCCACCACCCTCAAGCGCGGTATCGACCGGGCCGTTGAAGCCGCCGTCAATGAAATCAAGAAGCTTCACAAGGACGTCAAGGGCGACATGATCGCCCAGGTTGGCACCATTTCCGCCAACAACGACAAGCTGATCGGCAAAATCATCGCCGAGGCGATGGATAAGGTCGGCAAGGACGGCGTCATCACCGTGGAAGAGTCCAAGACCATGGAGACCAATCTGGAAGTCGTCGAAGGCATGCAGTTTGACCGCGGCTACCTTTCCCCCTACTTCATCACTGATCCGGACCGCATGGAGTGCGTCCTGGAGAACGCTCTGATTCTCATCAACGAGAAGAAGATCAGCTCCATGAAGGACCTCCTCCCCTTGCTCGAACAGATCGCCAAGCTCGGCAAGCCCCTGCTCATCATCGCTGAGGACGTCGAAGGCGAAGCCCTCGCCACCCTCGTGGTGAACAAGCTGCGTGGCACCTTGCAGTGCAGCGCCGTCAAGGCCCCCGGCTTTGGCGATCGCCGCAAGGCCATGCTCGAGGACATCGCCACCCTGACCGGCGGCAAGGCCATCACCGAAGACCTCGGCATCAAGCTCGAGAACGTCAAGATTGAGGACCTCGGCAAGGCCAAGAAGGTCACCATTGACAAGGACAACACCACCCTCGTCGAAGGTTCCGGCAAGCCCGGCGAAATCGAAGGCCGCGTGAAGCAGATCCGTCAGCAAGTGGAGAACACCACGTCCGACTATGACCGCGAGAAGCTCCAGGAGCGCCTCGCCAAGCTCGTCGGCGGCGTGGCTGTGATCAAGGTTGGCGCTGCGACCGAAACCGAACTCAAGGAAAAGAAAGCGCGCGTCGAGGACGCCATGCACGCCACCCGCGCAGCCGTTGAGGAAGGCATCGTTGCCGGCGGCGGCACGGCCTTGCTGCGTTGCCTGAACGTGCTCGACAAAATCAAGGCGGAAGGCGATGAGCTCGTCGGCGTCGGCATCGTGAAGCGTGCTCTCGAAGAGCCCACTCGCCAGATCGCGCACAACGCCGGCTTTGAAGGCGCCGTCGTGATCGGCAAAATCCGTGAGTCCAAGGACGAGAACTACGGCTTCAACGCGGAAACGGGCGAGTACGGCGATATGGTCAAGATGGGCGTTATCGATCCAGCGAAGGTCACCCGCCTCGCGCTGCAGAACGCCGCGTCCATCGCCGGCCTCATGCTCACCACCGAAGCTCTCGTTGCTGAGATCAAGGAAGAATCCAAGGCGGCAGGCGCCGGCGGCGGCCCTGGTGGCCCCGGCGGCATGGGCGGCATGTACTAAGCCGTCTGTCGCCAGACATAAACTCAATCAAAAAAGGGCGTCCGGGATGTCGGACGCCCTTTTTCTTCGTAGGGGCGCAGCATTTTCACCCTGAGCCTCGAAGGGGCTGCGCCCCCTTTAGGCAAGCTCTCATGTTCCATAGGGGCAGCCTGTCTCAACCGCTCATTTCATGCGGCAAGCACACGCTTTCTTTGATAAAAATCGCGCTCGCCGATCTCGCATGCGTGCTTTTCTCCGCATTCCCTCGTGAATTCACTTCTTCTCCGGATACTCCGCCGTGACGCTCGACAAATCCTACAGCATCACCGGATACACGTCCGTCTATGCCGCAAACAAGCGGAAGCCATTCCCGCAAATTCCTTGCACGCAACCCCGGAAGCTGTACAATCGCCACTGTCTTCCCGGATTTTCGCGCATCCTGAGGCCCTCCCTATGCCCTCTGAATTACGCCGCTCCCCGCGGTACTTATTCTTTGCTTCCGCCGAAATCACCGATACGACATCGCAATCGACCATGAACGCGCGCACCAGCGAACTTTGCCGCCACGGATGCTATCTGGACATGATGAATCCCTTCCTCGATGGCGCTTCTCTTCGTGTGCGTATCACGCATGAGGGCCAGGCCGTGGATGCCGCCGCACGCGTCGTGCACTCGAAACCCAACGTCGGCATGGGACTCAGCTTCGACCAGATCGACGCGCGCCAGGCGCCCATCATCGAGCAGTGGTTAAGCACATTGGAAGCCTGCTAGGCATTGGTGCTGGTCCGCGCGGCGTACGTGAATTGGGGCACTCTCCCTTCCTTCTGACCCCTGCCTTGTGACCCCCTTCCTTGCCTCGCTCTCCCCTCTTGAGTAGACTCTTTCTGCCACATTCCCGCTCCTCAGGGGGGAGCGCGTCACATGCCAGGATTTTTGCAGCGCTTCATGCCGCGCGATGGGGATTTTTTCCTCCTCTTTCAAAAGCAAGCTGAAAACATCGTCGCCGGCGCTCAAGCCTTCAGCAAGATGCTGGAGCATTACACCGGTGTCCCCGAGCAGGTCCAAATCATCAAGGCCATCGAGCATCAGGGCGACGAAATCACCCACCAGATCTTCCGCAAGCTCAATCAAACGTTCATTACTCCATTCGACCGCGAGGACATGCACGAGCTCTGCGGCACCATGGACGACGTCATCGACCTGATTGACGCCGCCGCCAGCCGCTTCGTTCTTTACCGCATCGACACCGTCCGCCCCGGCACCATCGAGCTCACCAAAGTCCTCGCCGCGGCCACTGTCGAGCTCTCCTCCGCCATCCACGCCATGGAGACGCCGGACAAAGCGCTCCACCGCGTCATCGAAATCAACCGCCTCGAAAACGAAAGTGATCGCATCTGCCGCACTCTCATCGCTCAGCTATTTGAAGAAGAAAAGGACCCTGTTCAGATCATCAAGTGGAAGGAAATCTTCGAGGTCATTGAAACCGCCGTTGATAAGTGCGAAGACGTCTCCAATGTCATCGAGAGCGTCATCTTGAAGAACGCCTGATCCCCGTGAACAGCTTCTCCCTCGTCGTTCTTACAATCGGCCTCACCCTCGCCTTCGAATTCTCGAACGGCTGGCACGACGCCGCCAATTCCATCGCCACCGTCGTCTCCACGCGCGTCTTGACGCCCTTCCGCGCTGTCCTCTGGGCCGCCTTCTGGAATTTCATCGCTGCGTTCTTCTTCGGCACCGCCGTCGCCACTGCCATCGGCACAGGGATGGTCCACATCGAAATGGTGAATGAGAAGGTGCTTCTCGCCGGCCTCCTCGGCGCGATCACGTGGAACCTCACTACCCTCACGCTGGGACTGCCGACAAGCTCCTCGCACGCGCTCATGGGCGGTTACGGCGGTGCCGCTGTCGTTCACGCTGGCTTTAAAACTCTCATCCTCGCTGGCTGGACCATGCCGGTTCTCTTCATCTTCCTTTCGCCCATCATCGGCATGCTGATTGGCTGGCTGGTCAGCGTCCTCACCACCTGGGTTGTCCGCAATCAGCGGCCTCGCCGCGTGGATCGCTGGTTCCGGCGCCTGCAATTGGTCTCTGCTGCAGGGTATAGTTTGGGTCACGGCACCAATGACGCGCAAAAAGGCATGGGCATCATCACCGCCGCCTTGGTTACCGGTGGATTGATGAAGAACTACTCTGTTCCCTACTGGGTGATTATCTGTTGCTGTCTCGCCATGGGTGGCGGCACGATGGCCGGCGGCTGGCGCATCATCAAGACCATGGGCCAGCGCATCACCAAACTCACTCCCTTCGGCGGGTTTGCCGCGGAGACGGCCGGTGCGATTACCTTGTTTACCACCGCGCGTTTTGGCATTCCTGTCAGCACCACCCACACCATCACCGGCGCCATCGTGGGCGTTGGCGCTTCTCACCGCCTCACCGCCGTGCGCTGGGGCGTCACGCGCCACATCGTCTGGGCCTGGGTCCTCACCATCCCCGGCGCAGCCTTCCTCGGCGCCACCATCTATCACTTCCTCGTACCGGTCCTGCACTAATCTCTCGGGCTGGCAGCGCGTCGTCTGGGCCTTATGAATCTGCTCGCCTCTCACCTCGTTGCGACTTTACTTCCCCGCATCCTTGCCTCTATTCTTTTCTTATGCCTGAACCACGTTCCCCATTTGCCACCGTAGAAGAAGCGGTCGAGGAGATTCGCCAGGGCTGTATGATCGTCCTCGTGGACGATGAGGACCGCGAAAACGAAGGCGACCTCACCCTGGCCGCCGAAAAAATCACGCCCGAAGCCATCAACTTCATGGCCCGGTTCGGCCGCGGCCTGATCTGCCTGGCCCTCACCGAGCAGCGTTGCGAAGAGCTGAATCTCCCGCTCATGTCGCCCATCAACACCTCCGTCCACGGCACCGCCTTTTGCGAGGCCATCGACGCGAAGGTCGGCGTCACCACCGGTATAAGCGCCTCCGACCGTGCCATCACCATCCTCACCGCCATTGATCCCAAGACCCGCCCCCAGGACCTGGCGCGTCCCGGCCACATGTTCCCTCTTCGCGCGCGCCATGGCGGCGTGCTCGTTCGCGCCGGACAAACCGAAGCCTCCGTGGATCTGGCGCGCATCGCCGGCCTGAATCCCTCCGGCGTCATCTGCGAAATCATGAACGAAGACGGCACGATGTCCCGCGTGCCGCAGCTCATCGAATTCTGCCGCGAGCACAACCTGAAGATGCTCACGGTTGCGGATCTCATCCGCTACCGCATGCAGCACGAACGCTATGTCCGCCGCGTCGGGGAAGCCATCGTGCCCACCCGCTACGGCGATTTCCGCATGATCGCCTACTCCAGCGACGTGGACCACGATCAGCACATCGCGCTGATCCGCGGAGAGCTGAGCGGTCCCGTGCCTCCGCTCGTACGCGTTCACTCCCACTGCCTCACCGGCGATGTTTTTGGATCAACCGCGTGTGATTGTCCGGACCTTGTGGCGCGTTCCCTCGAAAAAATCGCCGAGGAAGACCGCGGCGTGTTTCTCTATCTGCACCACACCGGCCGCGGCTACACCATTGACACGCCGGAAACTCCCGGAACCCTGCCGCAAATCCACTTTCATTCCCGCGGCCAGCTCGATCGCGAGCCTGCCCGTCAGCGCATGGTGCAGCATGAAAGCGGCATTGGCGCGCAAATCCTGATCGACCTCGGCCTCACGGATATCCGCGTCGTCACCAATCACCCCAAGAAAGTCGTCGCCCTCGAAGGCTACGGCATCCGCATCGCCGACCAGGTCCCCCTCCAACTCTCCACCCCCAAGCCCACCCACCAGCGCCTGTAACCCACGGATACGGCAAGAGTAGTGGATCGGCTTGATGGCTTCTACGGCTCTTCGTCATCCTTCGCTGCTGGGTCTGGGGGAGGGTTACTTTTCGCCGGCGGTTTCGCGGCGGTCGTTTTTGCGGGTGGCGATTGAGGCTGCGCCGGCGCCGATTGTGCGTTCGTGGACGCCTTTTTGCTTTGCGGCGCCTTCCCGATCGTCAGATACTTTCGCATCTTTTCCAGCCTCTTCGGGCCGATCCCCTTGATCGCCAGCAGATCATCCACACTCTTGAACGCGCCATAGGATTTCCGCATTTGAAGAATTTTGTCCGCCGTCGAAGGCCCAATTCCCGGCACCTGCTGCAACTCCGCCGCGCTAGCCGAATTTAAATTGATCGGATGTGTTGGCGGCTTCTTCTTGGCGAGAACAGCGTCGGCGCAGTAGAGGATACTGAAAAACAAAAGCAAGGAAGACGCGAGTCGGTAGTTCCCCTGCAATGACATAACTACTTAATAATGACACTCACACCCGGCTGGAGCAACGATAAAATTATTCGCGCCGCGTGGCCGAACTGCGGAACAAAAAAATCGCCCGCACCTACTCCACGCGTTTCCCCTGGGTATCGTAGACTTCCAGTTCCCCGAACAACGCCGCATGCTCCTCGATCTGCGCGCGGTCCCCAACTACAACGATCTGCATGTTCGCCGAGTCGAAATATTTCCGCGCCGTCGCCAGCAAATCCTCGGCCGTCAGCGCCTTCACTCTCTCCCGGTAGGTCTCCAAATAGTCCGCCGGCAATTCATTCAGCTCCACCGTGGAAAATTGCGAGAGCAGCCCTTCCTGCGTTGCCAACCCCATGGAGAACACGCCGGTCAGGTAATTCTGCGCATCGGTAAGCTCCGCCTCGGGAACCCGCACGGAACGCAGCCGGTCGATCTCGTAGAAAATCTCCGTCAGCGAAGCCGCCACGACATCGTTCCGCACCGCCGCGGACACGGAGAAGTACCCGTGCTGGCGCAGCGGCAGTACGCCACTGCGCGGGCTGTATGTGTACCCCTTGTCCTCGCGGATGTTCATCACCAGCCGCGAATTGAACGCCCCGCCATACAAGCTGTTCGTCAACCCCAGCCGCAGCCAGTCTGGATGCTTCCGCGTAATCGCATGGCAGCCCGCCAGGATTTGCGTTTGCACCGAACCCGGATTGTGCACCAGATACACCCGGCGCCCGCGCGGCTTCGGCGGCGCCACCGCTTCCTTTGCCACAGGCTTCTTCCCCGTCCAATTACCAAACACGTTCTCGATCGTCTTCAAAAGCGCAGGCGGATCAAAGTCACCCACCAGCATCAGCAGCGCATTTTCCGGCGTATAGATTTCGCGATACACGCTCTGCAAATCCTCGCGTTGGTACGCCGCCACTTGCTCTTCGCTTGGCGAGATCTGCGCGTACGGGTGCGCTCCAAACAACACCTTGCGCAACCTTTCCCCGGCCAGAAAACCCGGCGAAGTTCTCTCCAGCTTCACTTCCTCAACCTTCTGCCGCCGCTCCCGCTCGAACTCCGCTTCCGGGAACGCGGCCTCGCGCGCCAGTTCGTTCACCAATTGCAGCAGGGGCTCCGCGAACTCACTCAGCCCGGCAAACGAAATCGCGCTGGTGTCCTGTCCCGCGCTCGTGCCCAGGTCCGCGCCCAGCCGCCGCAGGTCCTCTTCAATCTGCCGGCTGGCGCGCTTCGCCGTTCCCGTGCGCACCACCGTCGCCGTCATTTCAGCAAGGCATGGCGCGCGGTCTACCACCAGTGCGTTCCCCGCGCGAAAATAAAGCTCACCGTGAAACTTTGGTATGGAGTGCGCTTCCGCCAGCACCACCTCGAGTCCATTCGCCAGCCGCGCTCTCGTCCGCTTCGGCCACCTTACGGGGCGTTCCGGCGTCAATGCCGGCGCCAATGTGGGAACCTCTGCTTCGCGCGTCGCCATCACGCCGCCTCCTTCGCATCGCTCTTCACCGGAGTGCGGAACACAATCGCGCGATTCTCTGGCCGCAGATATTTCTGCGCGGCGCGTTGCACTTCTTCGCGCTTCACCTCCAGGAAACCGTCCAGAATCGTGTTCACCAGTTGCGGCTCATTATCGAACAGCGTAAAGCACGCCAGCAGGTGCATCAGCCCGTAGCGCGGCATGTACCCGCCTCGTCCGCCCTCCAGCGTCGAGTAATAATCGGAGCGCCATTTCACCGTGAGTTGCTGCAATTCGTCCTCGCTGATGCCCTTTTCCTGCACTTCGAGAATCACCCCGTCAAATGCGGCCAATGTAGCCTCCGCCGAATGCTCCGGCTTGTGCAGAATTCGCGTCGTCAATTGCGTCGGCCCGTTGTACCCGTAGAGATCCTCGATCCCTCCATCCGCTTCCACGGCAATCTGCTTTTCCAGCACCAGTTCGCGGTAGATTCGTCCGGCCCGGCCCCCGTGCAGCGCCTGGTCCAGCAACGCCATGGCGAACCACTCCGGCGTACGCCGCGCCGGCAGCACATAGCCAATAGCCATCGCCGGCAGCGTCCCGAATTTCTCCTCGACGTGTCCCCGCCGTTCTTCTTTCTGCGGAGGCTCCTGCGGATCCGCAAACGGTGGCGCCGCCCCTGCCGGAATCGGCGCGAAATGCTTTTCCGCCACTGCAAATCCTTCTTCCGGCTTCACATCCCCCAGCAGCAACAGCACCGCGTTGTTCGGCACGTAGTACGTCCGGAAAAACTTCTGCACATCGGCCAGGCTTGCCGCATCCAGGTCCGCGAAATCTCCGTAGAAATTATGCGCGTTCGCCCAGTTGCGGAATGCCACCGGCGGCATGTCCAGCCACGGAAAACCGCCATAGGGCTGGTTCAGCACGTTCACGCGCACCTCTTCCTTCACGACGTCGCGCTGGTTCCGCAGATTCTCGTCATCCACTTTCAGCGCGCGCATGCGGTCCGCCTCCAGCCACAGCACACGTTCCAGCGCATTCGACGGCACCGCTTCGTAGTAGTTCGTTACGTCGTACATCGTCGAGCCGTTCAGCACGCCCCCGCTCGAATTGATCAGCTTGATGTGCTGCATCTTCGCCGCGTTCTCCGAGCCTTGAAACATCATGTGCTCGAATAAGTGCGCGAACCCGCTGCGGCCTTGCGGTTCCAGCCGGAACCCAATTTTGTAGTACACCCCGATCGTCACTACCGGAGCGGTCGCATCCGGCGCGATCACCACGCGCAATCCGTTCTTGAGCGTGGCGCTCTGTATGGGAATCTGAAGTCGCCTCAAGCCTGGCCCCCTTTGGTTTTCGATAACTGCCGTGAAGCAATGGAGATGATCTCAAGCTCCTCGAGCATAGCCGTGGGATCGTGTGCCAGAACGCGCGCCGCCAGCCGGCTCACCGCCTGGTACGCTTCCAGAAATTCCGGAGTGAGTTGCTGCAAAGCCTCTTCATGACCGGCAACCACACCGTAATCGCCCCGCGAAAGCGGCCCAGTCCACGCCTGGTGCGGCCCCAACTTTTCGTAGTGGTCGATCACCTGACGTGACAGCGATAGCAGCGCCCGCGTCGCTTCCCGCCTCTTCATTCCCGCCGTCATCAGCATTTGCACCCCGGCCTCTTCCAGCGCCAGCAGGTGTCCCGCCGCAAATGCCCCCGCAGCGTGATACAGCGGCTTCATGGCGGCCGCGATGCTTACCGGAGTTCCTCCCAGCGCGCGCGCAATCCCTCGTGCCACGCGCACCGCCGTCTCATCGCCTTCAATCGCAAATACCTTGCCTTCCAATGGTGGCACACCCACGCCGCTGAACGTCTGCATCGGGTGCATGGAAGCAGCCGCCGCGCCGCACGCCCGCACGGACTGCAGCACGCTTGCATCCAGCGCCCCACTCGTGTGCAAAACAACCTTGCCGCAGAGTTCTTCGCCGCCCATCCGCGCAAGTTCATCCGCCACGCTGGCGATCACATCGTCCGGCACGCTCACCAGAATCGTGCGGCTCCCAAAAACCTGCCGGTTAACTCCCGCTTGCGGATTTCCCGCCCCGATGAAGCGCACTGCCTTCCGCGCGCTGGCCTCCGTCCTCGCCGCCACCACCCCAATCCTCCAGCCCAATTCACGCAGCCGCTGCCCCAGCGCGCGCCCCACGCGTCCTGCCCCCACGATGGCAATGCTCTTTGGCATCCGTGTTAGCATAACCTGAGGCTGGCTCTCGACTCCAATCCGCATGCATCTTTTCTGGCTGCTCCTTTTCGGACTCATCGCTTTCCTCTGGGTCACTTACGGTTTGCGCGTGGCCTATGGCGCCGTGCGTTTGCCCTGGCTCAAAAGCTATGGCCCCGCAAAAGACGCCGATTGCCCACGGATTTCGCTGATTTTCGCAGCTCGCGATGAAGAGGAAAAGCTGCCCGCCGCCCTCGCCACCCTCATCGAAATCGATTATCCCCGCCTCGAAATCATTGCCGTTGACGACCGCTCGCGCGATGCCACCTCCCGCATCCTCGACGACTTCGCGGCCACGCACGACCGCCTCCGCGTCGTTCATATCGCCGAACTCCCCAAAGGCTGGCTTGGCAAACCGCATGCTCTTCAAAAGGCTTACGAAGCCTCCTCCGGCGATTGGCTGCTGTTTACCGACGCCGATGTGCGCTTCCTGCCGGACACGCTTCGCCGCGCCGTCGCCCTCGCTCGCGATCGCCAGCTCAGCCATCTCACGCTCTTTGGCGATGTAGTCATGGTCGGTTTCTGGGAAAAAGTGTTCATCACCTTCTTCGGCCTCTCTTTTGTTATGGTCATTGACCCGCACCAGGTTGGCAATCCGCGTTCGCGCGCCTACGTCGGTGTCGGCGCCTTTCAGATGGTTAAACGCACGGCCTACGAGGCCTGCGGCACCCACCGCCGCCTGGCTATGGAAGTGATTGACGACGTCAAGCTCGGCAAAATGATCAAGCTGGGCGGATTCCGTTCTGGCGTGGCCGTCGCCCAGGATGCGGTTTCCGTGCGCTGGCACGCAGGCATCGGCAATTTGGTTCGCGGGGTGGAGAAAAATTTCTTCGCCAGCGCTCAATTCAGTGGGCCGCTGGTTGCCGCTCAATGCTTAAGCGTGCTCGCCCTCAATGTACTTCCCTTCGCCGGCATGCTCTTTGGCCATGGCTGGGTTCGCGCTTTCGCCGGCATCTCCGCCCTGATCGCCGTGTGCTTTCACATCGGCGTGGACATCGTCATGCGCGTTTCCCCGCTCTATTGCCTCACGCTCCCCCTCGGCGCGCTCCTCTTCACCTACATGCTCCTGCGTTCCACCTTCGTTACTTTGCGCCAGGGCGGCATCACCTGGCGCGGCACCTTCTATTCCCTGGACGAACTCCGCCGTCGCGGCAGTTGATCCACTTAATTTGGAGTGCGGCGGCTCGCCGCCGCTTTTACACCTGCACGCCCCGCCAACAAACCCTAATCCTGAAATCCGAAGCTGACCAAAGATCTGTCAGTCCGACCGGAGAAACGGCGGTTTTGGCCGTCCCGGAGTGGAGATACGATTTTCCATCGCACGTTTTTTGTGCGATGAATCCCTCTTCGATTTCGGATTTCAGGCTCAATCGCCGCCGGCGTCCCCCCCGCTCTCCTTCGCAAACATCCCCGTCAAATCCTGCTGCTTCAACGACCGTATGCGGTCCCGCAACTGCGCCGCCTTCTCAAACTCGAACTTCTTCGCCGCCTCCCGCATCTGCGCTTCCAGTTTTCCAAGAATTTCGGCGAGCTGTGCTTCCGAGTGAATGTTCGCCGTGGCCGCATCCAATTCCCCGGCATCCAGCGGCACCGTCACGTAATCCGCCTCCACGATGTGCGCCAACTCCATGTCCACGCCCTTCACGATGGATTGCGGCGTGATGTTGTTTTCCTTGTTGTACTCCATCTGCTTCGCGCGCCGTCGGTACGTTTCGCCGATCGCTTCGTTCATCGATTTCGTTCGCCTGTCCGCGTACAAAATCGCTTTCCCGGAAATGTGCCGCGCGCACCGCCCCATGGTCTGGATCAGCGATGTCGTGCTCCGCAAATAGCCTTCCTTGTCCGCATCCAGTATCGCCACCAGCGACACTTCCGGCAGGTCCAGGCCCTCGCGCAGCAAATTGATCCCGACCAGCACGTCAAACTCGCCCTTCCGCAAATCCCGCAAAATCTTGATCCGGTCCAGCGTCTCCACCTCCGAGTGCAGATACCGGCAGCGCACGCCAATCTCCGAAAAATATTCGCTCAGGTCTTCCGCCATGCGCTTCGTCAGCGTCGTCACCAGCACGCGCTCATTTTTCTCCGCGCGCAGCCGTATCTCCTCCAGCAGGTCATCCACCTGGCCCTTCACCGGACGCACTTCCACCTCCGGATCGATCAGTCCCGTCGGCCGGATCACCTGCTCCACCACCACGCCTCCGGACCGCGTCAACTCATACGGACCCGGCGTTGCCGATACGTAAATCACCTGATTCATGCGGTGCTCGAACTCCTCGAATGTCAGTGGCCGGTTATCCAGCGCCGAGGGCATCCGGAATCCATAATCCACCAGCGTCTGCTTCCGCGATCTGTCGCCGTGCGACATCCCTCCCACCTGTGGGATCGTCGCGTGCGCTTCATCCACAAACAACAGGTAATCCTGCGGCACATAATCCAGTAGCGTCGGCGGCGCTTCTCCCGGCAAACGTCCGCTCAAGTGCCGCGAATAATTCTCCACTCCGTGGCAGTAGCCGATGGTGCGCATCATCTCGATGTCAAACATCGTGCGCTGCACCACCCGCTGCGCTTCCACGAACTTGTTCTGCTTCTCCAGCTCTTTCTTCCACCATCCCAGCTCTTCCTGTATCCCCACAATCGCGCGGTCGCGCTGCTCCTGGGGCATCACGTAGTGCGTTTTCGGATAGATGGGCACGCGCGCAATGTCTTCCTGCCCCGCGCGGATTTCGCCCGTCAGCGGATCAATCTGCCGCAGCGTATCGATCTGGTCGCCCCACATCTCGATTCGGTAGCCCTGGTCTTCGTACGTCGGATAGATCTCGATGATGTCGCCGCGCACGCGAAACGTTCCGCGCCTCAAGTCCTCGCTGCGCTCGTATTGAATATCCACGAATCGCCGCAGCAGCGCTTCCCGCGAAGTCTGTTGCCCCTTTTCCAGCATCACCAGCATCCCGTAATACGCCTCCGGCGAGCCCAGCCCGTAGATGCAGGAAACCGACGCCACAATTACCACGTCGCGCCGCTCAAACAGCGAACGCGTCGCGCTCATCCGCAGCTTGTCCAGCTCATCGTTGATCGTCGCTTCTTTATCAATGTACATGTCCGCGGAAGGCACATACGCTTCCGGCTGGTAGAAATCGTAGTAGCTCACGAAATATTCCACCGCGTTTTCCGGAAAGAAGTGCTTGAACTCGTGATAGAGCTGCGCCGCCAGCGTTTTGTTGTGCGCCAGCACCAGCGCCGGCCGGTTCGAGGCCTCGATCACTTTCGCCATCGTGAACGTCTTGCCCGATCCCGTCACGCCCAGCAGCACCTGGTGCTTCTCTCCCGCCTTCAAGCCCCGCATAAGCTGCTCGATCGCGGCAGGCTGATCCCCGCGCGGCTGGTACGTGCTGTGCAGCTTGAAATTCATCCTGAGCGTCTCCTGCTGGCCCATCGCCCCCAGCCGAAACCACCATTATACCGCGTCTCCCAAACCGCCATTAAGAGGATGCCAGAGGAACAAAGGGGCAGTTTGCGATTGATGTGTTGTAGCAACGTGAATTTGTCACCCTAATGGCAACATGAAAATGTCACCCCCCTGGGGCATTGGTGTGTTGGAGGCGGGTATC
>DLMH01000167.1:0-624 GCA_002478115.1 Candidatus Acidiferrum typicum
ACGCAGTCAAAGTAATGGGGCCGGTCGTTGTTCTTGAAACGCACGCGCACCGTGCCTACCCAGTGCCGTTTTTCCAGGAAACGCATGAGTCCCGCTTCCACACTAGCGCGCGTGGGTTCGTCCAGAAACTCGAAGAACTTCTGTCCCACGATCGCGGTGTAGGGAAGTCCCACCAGTTCGCTGACGCGCTTATTCACCGTGCGCAGGGTGCCATCCAGAGAGACGGCGCAAGCGGCATCGTCAAAGGAATCGATCAGCTCTTTGAAGCTGCGCTGCGAGCGCGCAATCATCTCGTTCAGTTGATCAAGTTGCTCTTCCGACGGGGCCGCGCCCACGTGTTCCTGCAAATCCTGTAGAAGCAACTTTAACTCGACTACTTCCCGCCGCCGTCCGTACGCATAGACGGCCAGAAGCACTGACAACACGAATACTCCCACCGCCATCGGGCCCAGGTGGTACGGCAGGGTTTCCAGGCGCTCCCACGCCAGCGCGGCAAAGCCCGCCGCCAGCAAAACCATGAACAGGAGAATCCATCGCCAAAGCTGAGATTCTTCCCGCTCCAGATTTTGAGGCGGTCGAGAGGGTCGAGGACTAGCGGAAGAGGCCTGCATCATGGGGAATCCA
>DLMH01000167.1:690-12783 GCA_002478115.1 Candidatus Acidiferrum typicum
AACGGTATATCACTCAAATCATCGTACTGCCCCGGTTGGGGCCTGAACAACCGTTGTTGTTGGAGAACTAGGTACGTCAGGCCAAATTGGGAGAAAATCTCGCAGTCGGAACTCAATTCCGCAACCAGACAAGCCGAATCTAGCCGCCGTGCTGTGCTTGCCCGAAATGCATTGACTCGGCGCAACCGAGGCCCCTACGATGGTCGCACACGGGGCCGGGTTTTTTCGTTGATCGACCAAACCGTCTCGCACTACCGCATTGTGGAGAAGTTGGGCGGCGGTGGCATGGGTGTGGTCTACAAGGCTGAGGACATGCGCCTCCACCGTTTCGTAGCCCTCAAGTTCTTGCCCGATGAAGTTGCCCGTGACTCGCAGGCTCTGGCCCGTTTTCAACGCGAAGCCAAAGCCGCTTCTGCACTGAACCACCCTAATATCTGTACCGTTTACGACATTGGCGAGCAGGATGGGCAGGCATTCATCGCCATGGAGTTTCTCGATGGCGTCACGCTCAAACATCGCATTGCCGGGCACCCCCTGGAAATTGAAACTCTCTTGTCGCTCGGAGTCGAGACATCCGATGCGCTGGACGCCGCTCACACGGCTGGCATCGTTCACCGCGACATCAAGCCTGCCAACGTCTTCTTTACCAAGCGGTGTCACGCGAAGATTCTATGACTTCGGAGTGGCGAAGGTATCACTATCAACCTCGCCCCTGCGGATATTAAGAAGGAGGGCTCAGGATTCGACCTGCCGATGGCTCTCGGTATTGTGGGCGCCTACGGCGGTCTCACGAAGAAGGAGATCTCCGACTGCCTCTTTGTGGGAGAGTTGTCGCTCGCCGGTGGCGTTCGCGGCATTCGTGGCACGCTGCCGATCGCCCTTGAGGCTCGCGGCCGGAAAATTTCCCGCCTCGTCGTCCCCGAAGCCAACGCCCGTGAAGCCGCCATGGTTGGCGAGTCGACGTTTACCCGGTGCGTTCGTTGCTGGATGTATCCACTTCGTGAACTCCGGCAAACGAATCGCTCCCCTCAAAGCCGATGGCGACGCCCTGCTGCGCGAATCCCAGGAATTTCTCGTGGACTTCAAAGACGTTCGCGGTCAGCAAACCGCCAAGCGCGCCATCGAAATCTCCTGCGCCGGAAAGGAACGCCGGGCGCAAACTCTGGATGAAGAAAATGTTCTACGGCAAGAAAGATCGCAGCAATCGCTACGACGATGCGCCCAAATAGGATCATCCATTTCGATTGTTGCGGCGACGAGGCGCGACTATGCAGTCCGGCGAGAGCCCATGCGCCTCCGGCAAAAGAGAGATCTCTTAGCGCGTAGGCCCACGCGAATCGATCTTTGGGATGCGCGAGCGCATACGGTATATAGATCATGCAGACAAATAGAAAGAACATCAATCCGAGCAGGGTGGACGACAAGCGTACGAACTTCCTCACAGTAAGACTGGTAGCTGCTGCGAGCAGCGCGCATCCGACAAAACACGCCCAAGTGCGCCGGCATCCAGGACGGACCATATTCTGGATAAATTCCGGGTCGCGGAAATGCTCGGGCGCGAATACAGCGAGTGGAACGGCGATGAAGACACAGCCCAAGGTGATGAGCTTGTTCCAGCCGCGAGCCGCGCTGATCTCTTTTCGAAGTATAAAAACTCCGGCGACAAGATAGATAAGCCCGGCAAAACACATCCAGAAATTTGTTGATGAAAGCTTCAGAACCTCTTTCGCGAAATGGTCTGCGGAATGAGAATGGGGTGGCGAGGACTGTACACGGCAATCGCCTAGAGAAGATGCACGGCGCCGACAATCAGACCACCGACAACGATGGCCGGAAAAGCGCCCGGGTGCGCGGAGGACGAAGCTACAAGGCCGGCCTACATCGAGTTTGCCATTCCGAACGGTACTTCGACAAACACAGACTTCTTTTGAGATACGTGCGCTACCTTGAAGTCGTCACCTTCCGCTCGTCCACGTTCGGTGTCTCCCGAGTTCGGTGTGTCCCGAAGACAGCTATCGGCTCATTGACCACCGCAGTTTAGGAAATCATCTTGTCTACCTGCATGCATCGGCAATAGCCACTTAATAGATTTTGATCATGACCACGTTCCACAACTCGGAACTTCTCACTTTATGGCGAGCAGGTTGCGGAGCTTGCGTACAGCATTGGGAATCTCCGTCAACCTAGTGCCGCCAAAACCCAGGATGAAGCCCTGGCGCGACGCCTCGCCCATATAGGAAGGAGACAGCGGCCATAGCGAAAGGTTCAGGCGGGCGGCTCGCTCGGCGATTTCCAGATCGCAACTCCCGTTTTGCAGCGTCACAGCCACATGCATGCCAGCTTCGTCCCCGAGCAATTCGACCAAAGGGCCCAGTTCTCTGCTGAGGCTGACTACCAACGCACTCCTTAGCTCGCCGTAGTGAATCCGCATTCTTCGGATGTGGCGTGCAAAATGCCCTTCCCGAATAAAGTCCGAGACCACTTCCTGATAGAAGCTGGGGGGGCCAAGGTCCATGACCCGGCGGACGGCGTGAAAACGATCGACGAGGTCCGAAGGAATAACGATATATCCGAGACGCAAAGACGGAAACAAGACTTTGCTGAAGGTTCCGATGTAGATCACGCGGGCGTTGGAGTCGAGCCCCTGCAAGGATGCGATCGGCAGGCTTTCGTACCGAAACTCGCTGTCATAGTCATCCTCGATGATCCAGGAGCCCGAGGTCTGTGCCCAATCCACCAATTGCAGGCGTCGTGAGGCGCTCATGGTCACGCCCAGTGGAAATTGATGAGAGGGCGTAACAAATGCGGCTCGCGCCTTGCGACATTGCTTGATGCCGGCGGCAACATCCAGACCTTCCTTGTCGACCGGCACAGGCACGGGATAACAGCCGGTCAGCGCAAAGACCTCTCGTGCCAATCGGTAACCGGGTTGTTCCACCCACACACGATTCCCAGGATCGAGGAGAACCCGAGCCGAAATCTCAAGCGCCTGCTGGGAACCTCCGACGATCATGACCTGCTCAGCTTCGCAGTGCAACGATCGGGCGATTTTCAGATAGTTTGCGATCGTTTCGCGGAACGCCATGGAGCCCATCTGATCGCCGTAATGAAATGCATCCGCGTCCGAACTTCGGCAACGGCGCGCGACCAGGTTGGACCAGACGCCGAGCGGAAATTGGTCGAATGCCACCTGCCCTACACGGAATGCTCCCCAATTCTGCAGCCATGGGAAGCGAACAACACGGGGAAGGACCGAAGAGCGCCTAGCGACCGGCCGAGGCCCAGAAGGGGTTGGCGCATGGGTGCTGCCGGCGGGCTTGCTCGACGTCAGTTGGTCCGGAAGGGAACTGGCAATGACAGTTCCTGCGCCCACGCGGCTCTCGAAATAGCCTTCCGCAAGAAGCTGGGCGTACGCATTGAGAACGGGAAAGCGCGAAACACGAATTTCGGAGGCAAGCACTCGGGTCGACGGAATTCGTTGTCCTGGCCGCAGGCTACCATCGACAATCGCCGCGCGATAGGCGTCATAGATCTGCTGATGAAGAGCCTTCGGGGCCTTCCGGTTGACCTCGATCATAGGGAGAATCCCAGAAGCTACCCTCTTCATTTCCTCGGATCGTAATGGTTATGTCCAAATCCAGTCAAGTGGGTATTGCTTCCGACCATTTTCGGAACAAGTCTAGAAGCATCGATCGGTGTACCACCGGTCTCCCTCGGGGTATTTCCTACGTGCGTATTCGCCATTGTGTGGAATGTCCGAACTGTCTAACGCGGTATCTCATTGCCTTCAGTCCTTATAGCAATGGATCCTACCTGGTTCCCACGGTGTATGGCTCGTCGGAGCAATACATACTCTATTGCTGTTGCAGAGGATTGCGGGTCGTCAGCCCTTGGAGATGGGGAGAAACGAAAGCCTGTGAGGTCTCGCACGAGGCTTATGATCGTGGCTACGGAACACCCGAAGAAATCTTGCCGTTAACCAACCAGCCTCCCTGGTCATTTGACATCTCTCGATACCTCAATTCGAAACCGATGCAGAAAGGGAGACATTCGCGTTGAGTTCGGTACGGACAGTTGTTTTGCCACGTCACCGAACACCGAAGAACCCGTCCTGAGCGAGTGGTCGGCAAACCTTACCTTGGGATTACTTCACGTTTGCCCGTCAGAACGAAGCCGCTCGCGCGGCGGACGCGACGCTTATGGGAATTTGCATATGCTGGCCATGCTATCAACCCTAGCCCCTGGCCACCTTGATGCTAGCAGCTGCACCATCCCCTCGCGGTTCCGATGCCGATCTCTCGATCGCGGGATACGTTGTCGGAGGGTTCCATGACGAGTCGTTACCTTCACGCCATGCCTCGTAGGGTAGTGCTGATGGGACAGCACGTCTGATGATTTGATCCTTTCTGCAGACAATCATCTCAGCAACTTTCAGGTCACAGCGATACAGCACTAACGTCATCCGCCCACAATCGTACAGATCGCATAAGGAGCTTCGAACTCCTTTTCTTCGGACTTCGAAGACCTCCATGTCCTATCCGACTTCTAGTGTCCGGTGGCTCTACAAACTAGTGGAAAGCGCGCCGGGCGCACTTCGGGAGATTTGGATGCTTGTGATTCGCCCGTGCAGCCACGTTGGTATGAGAACGGGAGTGACGCTCACACAGGCCGAGGTTTGACTTATAGCTGGGTTGAGAATACACATAGACGACTCTCGGAAGGTGCTCGATGGCGAAGTTCTTGTTTACTATGCTGCTGGCGAACGACCTCGGTCTGCCGACGCGCATGGTTCCCATCGCGCGAGCGCTGGTAGATCGTGGCCACGACGTCGCCGTCTTCAACCCTGCACCAGCACCTTCAAAGCTGATCGCTGAGGCGGGATTGCAAAACCTCCCCATGCCCTCGCGGCCTATGCCGGCTCCGGTGATGGACTTGGCTCAAGTTGGGTCCGCATGGGATGTGGAAGAGTTTTTTGCCGCTCTGTATCTTGACGAGGAAGCCACTCGCGGCGAAACGGCGGTCTACGTGGACGTGATCCGCGATTACGATCCTGATGTTGTGGTCGACTCATTCGGGCTTCTTACTTGCCTCGCCGCGCGCGTAGTTGCCGTGCCGCTCGTAACCGTGCTTCAGGGCAATATTCATCCAGCCAGCGATGGATTTCTCTGGTGGAAGAAAGACCGCCCCGCTCGATTACCCAGTGCAGCCGCAGTGATCAATAAGGTTGCCGCGGAATACGGAAGCGCACCCGTTGAGCGTTGCGCTGATCTGCTGGCAGGCGATCTTTCCCTGATCGTCGGCACGCCAGAAACGGATCCGCTGCCGGCTACCGCAGTTGTCGCTTACATCGGACCAATTGTCTGGCAGCGCGGCAATGCCACGCTTCCCGACTGGGTCGCTGCGCTCGGCCGCGACAAATCTCTGATATGGGTCTACTCCGGCAATCCCAGGTATGCCGGAGTTCCGACTCCTTGTGACTCGATCGTGGTGATTCGCGCGGCAATCACGGCCTTGGGTGATGCGCCGGTGCAAGTAGTACTGACAACCGGCTACCAGGACGTGCCGGAGGAGTTTGGCATTCTGCCATCAAACTTTCATCACGCCCCCTACCTGCCAGGTAGAGCGATGGCTGAGCGCTGCGACCTGATGGTGCATCATGGTGGTCACAGCTCGGTCATAACAGGATTGTCTGCCGGCACGCCGGCGGTGATCATCCCTACCATAACGGAGCGCGAGAGCAACGCTCGTCGTCTTGCGGCATTGGGCGCGGGCGAGATTGTGTTGCCCGTTGACGGCGCAGACGGAGAAAAGCACATCGATGTGGCCGAATTCAGCGCTAAGGTGCACCGCGTGCTGAACGATCCCGGCTATTTCAGCTCCGCTCGCCGGGTCGCCGAATCAATGCGCAAGTTTGGCGGAGCCCAGGAGGCCGCTGAGCTTATCGAGCGGTTCGCAAGTGGTAAGGCCTGAACCGCAGCCCCTATCCTGTATCTCAAACTTCCGAAGGGTACAATCGTTTGACACTCCATGCCCCTGACTCCCGGAACTCGGTTGGGACCCTACGAAATTCTTGCGCCCCTCGGCGCAGGTGGCATGGGTGAGGTGTATCGCGCCACCGACACGAAACTCGGTCGCGACATAGCCCTCAAGGTGCTGCCCGCCGAAATGGCGCACGATCCGGAGAGACTCGCGCGCTTTCGTCGTGAGGCCAAAGCTCTCGCCCAACTTGACCATCCGAACATCGTCACCATCCACTCGGTGGAGGAATGCGACGGCGTCCACTTCCTGACGATGCAGTTGGTCGAAGGGCAGCCACTCGACCGCCTGATCCCCGCAAGTGGCCTTCCCATCGAGCAGATCGTCGAAATTGCCAGTGCGCTGGGCGACGCGCTCGCGGCCGCGCATGAGAAAGGCATCGTACATCGCGACTTGAAGCCCGCCAATGTCATGGTCTCGAACGAAGGCCGCGTCAAAGTGCTGGACTTTGGATTAGCAAAAGATGTTCGCGCAGCCAACCCCGGCGATGCCACGCTGACCTCGGCGAGCCAAACCCAAGTGGGCGTGGTAATGGGGACGCCAGCCTACATGTCTCCCGAACAGACATCGGGTCGCCCCCTCGACCATCGCACCGACATTTTTTCCCTGGGCGTCGTGCTCTACGAGATGGCGACGGGACGGCGGCCCTTCGATGGCAATTCTTCCGCCGAGTTGGTCTCCGCAATTCTGCGGGACACTGCACCGTCCGTCACCGACGTTCGCCCCGATCTGCCGAGCGATCTGGCCCGCATCATCCGGCGCTGTTTGGAGAAGGATCCGCGACACCGCGTGCAGACGGCGCGCGACGTCAGCAACGAATTTCGCGATCTGGCACGACAGACATCACAGAAGGTGGTCCCGGCAACGCCCCCGACATCGCGTGCCGTGCCCACCGCTGACTCGGGCGCGGCCTGCGCCGAGGAAGGATTCTGGGTCGCTGTGCTGCCGTTGAAGTACGCGGGTACAAGCACAGAACTCAAAGCCCTGGCCGATGGCCTGTCCGAAGAAATCGTCGCGGGACTGTCGCGTTTCTCGTACCTTCGTGTGATCACGAGCAGTTCGACGCAACGCTACGCCGATCAGTCCCCCGATTTGCGAGTGGTGGGTAAGGATCTGGGAGCCCACTACGTCATGAACGGCAGTCTTCGCCAGATTGGCGCCCGGCTCCGATTAGCGGTGCAACTCGTCGATGCCACCACAGGCGCGCAACTGTGGGCTGAAACCTATGAGCGTCCGTTTAGTGCCGAAGTGGTTTTCGAACTCCAGGACGACCTCGTTCCCCGCATCGTTTCTACGGTCGCCGACATGCACGGAGTCTTGCCGCGCAGCATGAGCGAAGCTGTGCGGCTGAAGGCTGCCGATCAAATGAGCCCATACGAAGCGCTGCTCCGCAGCTTCGGCTACAACGAGCGCTTCACCCCCGAAGACCTTGCCGAAGTGCGGACCTGCCTGGAACGAGCCGTCCAACAGGCCCCTGGGAACGCCGACTGTTGGGCCATGCTGTCGGTGATGTACGCAAACGAGTACGGGCACTGGGACAACGCGAAGCCGGATTCCCTCGACCGGTCACTGCGAGCCGCCCGGACGGCGGTCGAAGCGGCACCGTTGCATTCCTTGCCTTACTACGCCTTGGCTCAGGCTCTCTTCTTCCGGCGAGAAATTCCGGCTTTCCGGGTTGCCGCGGAACGGGCCGTTTCGCTCAATCCAATGGATGGAGCCACTGCCGCGTTCATGGGTTTGCTCATTGCGTACGCCGGAGATTGGGAGCGCGGCTGTGCTCTATCGGATAAAGGTTCGCAACTGAATCCCAATCACCCGGGATGGTACCGCTACGCCGCATGGCACGATGCGTACCGCAAGAAAGACTACCGCAAAGCTCTGGACGTGGCTCTACACCTCAACGCCCCAAAGAACTACTACACGCATGCGGTGTTGGCCATCTGCTACGCGCAACTTGACCAGATGCAGGAGGCGCGCAAGGCGCTCCGGGATATGCTCGCGCTGAAACCGAACTACGCCCAGGTCGCGCGCGAGTTACATGGGAGGTGGATCGAGCCGGATCTCGTGGAGCAGTTGATGAATGGCCTCCGCAAGGCGGGGCTTGAGATTGGAGGCACAGCGGGAAACTCTTTTGCCGCAAAGGTGTCCGATTCGGGAGCGCTTCGCGCCCAGGAAGGATTTTGGGTGGCCGTGCTGCCCTTCAAATACAGCGGCGGGAACGCTGACCTCACCGCGTTGGCGGACGGACTGTCTGAGGACGTCGTGACTGGCTTATCGCGCTTCTCTTATCTGCGGGTGATCGCACGCGGCTCGACGCTGCACTACGCAAACCAGGCAACCGATTTGCGGACTGTTGGCAAGGGACTTGGCGCGCGCTATGTCATGGAAGGCAGCCTGCGCCAGGCAGGAACCAAGTTGCGGCTTGCAGTGCAACTCGTGGACACAGTCTCGGGCGCGCATCTGTGGGCTGAGAACTACGAACGAACTTTCAGCCCGGACGCGGTTTTCGAGTTGCAGGATGACCTTGTGCCACGCATCGTCTCGACCGTCGCCGACATGCACGGTGTTCTGCCGCGCAGCATGAGCGAAGTGGTTCGGAGCAAGGCCTCGGACCAGTTGAGCCCGTATGAGGCGTTTCTGCGCAGCATTGATTTCAATTACCGCGTAACTCCCGAAGAGCATGCCGCGGCGCGGACCTGCATGGAGCGGGCCGTTCAACAGGCGCCGGGTTATGCCGATGGCTGGGCCATGCTGTCGGGGCTGTATGCGGAAGAGTACGGCATGGAATACAATGTGCTACCCGATTCTGTTGGGCGCGCACTCCAAGCCGCGCAGCGAGCGGTCGACGCCGCACCTTTAAATGCCCTTGCGCACCAAGCCCTGGCCAGGGCTCTGTTCTTCCGCAAGGATTTTCAGGCCTTCCGAACTTCGGCGGAACTGGCCATCGAACTAAACCCGATGAGCGCATCCACTCTTTGTGCCATGGGCACCTTGATAGCGTACGTGGGCGACTGGGAGCACGGCTGCGCCTTGGTGGAGCGGGCCATGCAACTCCTTCCGCGCCATCCAGGATGGTACTTGTTTCCTCTCTTCCACAAGGCGTACCGCAATGGCGACTACCACGGCGCGGTGAGCGCCGGACTCAAGTTCAATATTCCGGGTTTTTTCGCTACGCATTTGTTCATGGCGGCTGCCTACGCGCAGCTTGGGGAACGTGACGCGGCGGGCAAAGAGCTGCGGGATCTGCTAAGGGTGAGGCCGGGCATAGCCGTGTGGGCGCGCGAAGGTCTCCGGAGGTACCACGATCGGGAACTCGTCGAGCATTATATCGATGGCCTCCGCAAAGCGGGACTGGAGATTACCAGCGAGCAATCATCGGCGCCCACCAAGCCCGCATCCCAGACAGAATAATAAGACGCTTTAACCTCGAAAGCGCCCGCTCATGAATCCTCCGAGCGGATGGTCAGCCAACCTTACCTTACCGGGTTAGGTAAGGGTTGCCCGTCATCCGCTCGGAACGGACATGCCTCGGTAAACACTAACCGTCCAACCGGGACGTATCGACGGTAAGTCCGAAATCGCAAGACTCCAGGAGTATCTCCCTTCGCTATAATCACAATCCTACGGCGCAACGGAAAAACATCGCCAATAGCAGCGCTGGAGAAGCAACGTTAGCGAGAGTCAGGCCAACCGCCCCTTGGAGGATCTGGATGTCAGACATGAATGGCAAAGTAGCTCTGATTACCGGAGCGAGCAGTGGGATTGGCCGGGCGACCGGTGAGGCCTTTGTGGCGCGAGGCGCCAAGGTAGTTCTTGCGGCGCGGCGCGAACATGAGTTGGCGACGCTCACGACTGAGATAGAGGCGCAGGGAGGGAAAGCAAGCTTCGTGGTTACGGATGTCGCAATCGCCAAGGATGTCGAACGGATGGTGGCGCATGCGATTGAGACATTTGGCCGGCTCGACTACGCCGTGAACAACGCCGGCATCGAGGGGAAGTTAGCAGGCGTCACAGACCTGCCTGAGCAGGACTGGGACCGAGTTCTCGATACGAACCTGAAGGGCACCTTCCTGTGCTTGCAGTACGAGGCCCGCGCAATGCTTGCGGGTGGACATGGTGGTGCGATCGTCAACGTCGGTTCCGTAAACTCTTTTCTCGGCTTCCCCGGCGGCTCGGCGTATGTCGCTTCCAAACACGGGCAAGTTGGGCTGACGACCAGCGTTTCCGCGGAACTGGCGCCGCAGGGAATCCGGTGAACCTCGTGTGCCCAGGATTCATCGATACGCCGATGCATCACCGGGCGCGCGGCATCGTCGGCGACGACTTGTACGACAAGGTTCTGATACCACGTGTTCATACCAGGCGGGCAGGCCGCCCGGATGAGATCGCCCAAACAATCCTCTTTCTGTGTTCCGACGAGGCCAGCTACATCTCGGGCACCACGCTGACACCGGATGGCGGGTTCACTCTGACGGTCTGACTTGAATTATTTCGCAGCATCAATCTTGTTCGTTGGTCCTTGAAAGGGAGCGCTTGATGAAAACGCATGCATTGTTTGACCTAACCGGTCGGGTGGCTGTAGTGACTGGCGGTAATGGCGGAATTGGTCGTGGCATCGCGCTCGGATTGGCCGAAGCCGGGGCTGCCGTCGCGGTGTTTGGACGAAACGACGAAAAGAACCAGCGAGTGCTTTCCGAATTGAAAGCAATCGGTGTTCCATCGATTGCTGTAATGGTTGATGTGACCAATCGTGCTGGACTGGAACCCGCGCTTAACAGGGTCGAGAGCGAACTCGGTGGCATAGGCATTCTGGTAAACAATGCCGGCAACGTGTCGCTGAGCGGCGGTGTGTTGCAGGAAAAACCTGAAGATTGGGACAACGTCATTGAGACGCAACTCAACTCAGTTTTCCTTCTTTCGAAGCTGGCTGCCAGATCGATGGTCAGTAATAAAGGTGGAAAGATTATTAACATTGGCAGCATGTACTCGTTCTTTGGATCTGGGCTCGTCCCTTCTTATAGCGCCGCGAAAGGAGCGATCGTCCAACTGACCAAGTCCATGGCCATTGAACTCGCCCCGCACAACATTCAAGTCAATGCGATTGCGCCGGGGTGGATTGAAACGGACATGACGGCGCCTGTACGTGCAATGCCCATGAACGATGAAATTCTTGCGCGGACCCCCGCCGGTCGATGGGGCCAACCGGAAGAACTTGCCGGAACAGCCGTGTACTTGGCCTCGCGGGCATCGGACTTCGTTACCGGTGCTACGATCCGTGTCGATGGCGGTTATGCGATCCGATAACATTCCGAACGCGACTCTGCATGCCTCCGACGCGTTCTCCCGGTGAATGGAGCGCAAACTTCAGTTTGGCTATCCGTCCCAAGAGGTGAAGGTTGAGGCGTTCGCAAAGCTTGAGAGCTTGCCCATCAACTTCCGCGCAGTTGGCCAACCGGAACTAATCGATTGAGCCACGACGTCGAAAAGCCCACGGACAGGACAATCAGTCGGCGTGCGACACAAAGGAGGATTTGAGCATGATCAAGCACACGGTGCGCTTCACCGTCTATCTCACGATCAACGAAGGAAAGTTTGATGAGTTTGAAGGTATTGCGCAAGCAATGATTGTGGGCACTCAGAAAGAACCAGGCGCCCTCGGCTACGATTGGTATTTGAGTGGTGATCGCAGGCAGTGCCGGATTCTCGAAACCTACGCCGATGCAGATGCTGTGCTGGCTCACGTGACGGGCCCGGTGGTGCAGGAATTTGTGCCGAAAATTCTCGCGGCCTCGAGCATCAGCCGCTTCGAGGTTTATGGAGACCCCGGCCCGAAGGCAGCACAAGTGCTCGCGGGATTTGGGGCCCAGATCTTCGAACTCTGGCACGGGCTCAGCCGCTGACCCTGCATCGCCATCGATCCCTACCGCGCCGACCCGCGCTTCCAGGCCCTGCTCCGGAGAATGAACCTAGCGCAGAACGGAGCGCGCGATAGCGTCGGGTTGGTCGGCCAACCGGGAGTTGACGGATTGGTGGCTGCAGGGTCGAAAATCCTTCACG
>DLMH01000045.1 GCA_002478115.1 Candidatus Acidiferrum typicum
CAGCACCCGAAACGGGGTGACGTATCATGCCCCCCACCCGGTGCCGAAGGCACCGCTCTTCGAAAACGCGGCGCACACCAGCGATTCGCGCAATCAACCCTGTTCGCCATACTCGAGTTGAAGCTCCTGCAACCAGCGCTGAACCTCGGGGACCGCCCACGCCTGCTGGAACAGTTCGCGCAGGGCGTCCCACTCGCTCTCGGTGAAGTCGATACCAACATCGCTCTGCCGAAGCCAAAGCGTGAACTTCGCTGGCCCCTTTTCCTTGGCCCGCGTCATGAGGAAATGCCTGCCGTTCCAAGAACGCTTGGCCAACCATCCTTCGAGCATGGCGCGGAACTCGGCCAGGTTGGGATACCGGGCAATGAGAGAACTCACCCGGCGTACTGGGCCGAGGTCGATATGGACACCCAATTCCGGGCGTCCAATCCCTGTAAACGACAGCTCCAGCTCACCCGATTTCAATGGCTCGGGCAGGATGATTCGGTTGCGGAAATCATCCTCGTTGGGGCCTGCCGGTCGCACCGGCTGGCTGTCATGCCGCACCCAATGCCCTCGGGCGGCAAGGCCCCAAAGAGTCGCCCAATAGGGGGCAAGGATTTGGTCGAGTCTGGAACTCTCAACTCCTTCATCACGGATCGCGGTCAGGAAGCATCCGCCGACCGAGCCAGGGCTCTGCCATTTCTCGGACGGTTTCAGCAGTTCCTTGCGAATCGCAATCTGCTTCAGAACTGCTTGGTGCCTCTGCTCGGCGTCATCATCGGAGAGCCGAACATCCGTGGAGTGGCCGCCGAGGTTTCCGAAGTAATACCAGACGTGTTTCGAAGCCTGCTTCTTCCGGTTCTGATAAACGGCCCCGAAAGCATCGAGCAAAGTGAGATAAGTCTCCCTGCACGGAATCGCGGGCCAAAGCAGAGGGGGCTCCTGAGCTTCTTCCTCCGTGCCGAGCTGCACGTACTGCGCGAGGACATCCCATTCGGCAATGGCCAGGGTGTGCTGTGATTCCCACTTCTTGCGAATGTGGTAGAGCGATGCGGTTGGCGTGCTGAGCATTTCATGGCGCGCCGTCTCGCGGTCCATGCCGACAACGCGTTCCTCGATAACGAGGAACGCGGCCTCACCCAATGACACGGAACGGCCCAATTGGTCGCTGAGGAGCTTCTGGTAACGTTCCAAGAGCTTGAGCCGGTCTTCGCTCAGGCGGATGGAAATGACCTCGTGCCGGGGCTGCTTCTTTAGGATTGACATCATGGTTGACAAAGTACCTACACTATCGTACTATGTTTACGCAATCGTAGCTCGCTTGGCAGCGGAATGCAAGAAGAATCTTTTTTCACCGCTCCCCCGGAAGCCGAGGAGCTAATTCGACGAGGCAGTCGTCGATCTTCCCGACCCTATAGGAGTCACTAACGCGCAATGGCGGTATCATCCCAAATCGAGACCTCGGTGCACATCGAACGGCACTACGCCGTTACGGAAATCGCCGAAATGTGGAGTCTAAGTGCCGACAAGGTTCGTGAGCTTTTCGAGAACGAGCCGGGGGTGCTTGTGATTGGAGAGCGAACTCCCCGCCATAAGAGGCGATACGTCACGCTACGCGTTCCTCAAACCGTGCTCGAAAGGGTCCATTCTCGCTTATCATCGAAGTCAGGCGTCCGGTAGGAGCACAACGCAATGCTTACGATCTATCGCCGTCACCGCAAAAGCTGCAAACAGCGCGCTAAGGGCAGAAAGTACCGCCATTGCCAGTGCCCCATTTGGGTTGATGGGACTCTCGGCGGAACGGAACTGCGTGAATCACTCAAGGTCCGGGATTGGCAGCGAGCCCAAGAATTAGTCCGCGAATGGGAGATCGAGAATCGCCGCACGTCTCAACCGACAAGGAAATCTACACACGAAGCGTGGAAGGAATTCCTGGCGGACATTGAGGCCCGCAAACTCAACGACTCCACCGTAAGAAAATACAAACTATTGAAACGGCAAATGGAAGACTTTGCCCAATTATGCGGCCTGCACGTTCTGGCGGACTTTGACTTGTCCAAGGTGAGTCAGTTTCGTTCCAAATGGAAGGACGGTCCTCGTTCGAGCGCGAAAAAACTCGAACGATTGAGAGCATTCTTTCGCTTCGCGCTGAAACGCAAGTGGGTACCTGAGAATCCTGCCCTCGATCTAAAGGCCCCGAAAATTACTCTCTGCCCCACTCTCCCATTCAGCCGTGAAGAGGTGGTGCGAATTCTCGCAGCAGTTGACCAATACAAAGAAGAGATGCCGAGTCACGGGATCGAGAACGGACGGCGCATTCGCGGTCTTGTTCTTTTACTTCGTTACAGCGGGATGCGAATTGGAGATGCGGTCAACTTCAGCACAGATAGGCTCGAAAGCAACCGTCTCTTCCTCTACACGCAGAAGACGGGTGTCCCAGTGAACACAATCCTTCCGGAATTTGTCGTATCGGCGCTGAAAGCAACGCCAAAAGTCACAGAGAAGTTTTTCTTCTGGAGCGGAAGGGGAAAGCTAGAAAGCATCGTGCGGAGCTGGCAAACTCGATTGCGCAAAGTCTTCAAACTTGCAAACGTTCCGAACGGACATGCGCACCGCTTCCGCGACACGTTCGCGGTCGAATTGCTTCTGGCCGGAGTGCCCATGGAACGAGTCTCGATTCTCCTGGGTCACCAAAGCGTGAGGATCACAGAGAAGCATTACGCACCGTGGGTACGCTCGCGCCAGGAGCAACTGGAAGCGGATTTGGCTAGCGCCTGGAGCCGCGACCCGCTCGTTCTCTTGCATGGTGGGGTACACCAGAGGTACACGGAAAGCAGCGACTCAACAACTCGCTCATTTTCAATAGGAAAGAGTGGTGCCCGGGGTGGGAGTCGAACCCACATGAGGAAAAATCCCCGGAGGATTTTAAGTCCTCAGCGTCTGCCATTCCGCCACCCGGGCGCCGGCCATTCCAATCTAGCGAATACGAAGGGGTAGCGCAATACGAGCGAAGAGAGCGTGCCTCAGGGCTTGGCGGAAAAGACCAGCACCTGCATCCCGGGGTAGTGCCCTGATTTTGTGTTGCTGATGGCGGCGACCCTTCCACTGCAGGACACCTGAAAATAGCCGGGACGCCAGTCGCATAAGCCAGCCCAGCCTTTTTTGCTGTACAATTTGGGTGCTTTATCTGCGGGTGCTGCATCTAACCCTTGAACCCACATTGCGGTCATCCCCTGATCCGCAAGGGAGACATCGTGAGCCAGCAAACCATCGATCAACTGTGCATCAACACGATCCGGACACTCTCCATTGATGCCGTGCAACAGGCCAATTCCGGCCATCCCGGCGCGCCCATGGGCCTGGCACCGGTCGTTTACTCGCTGTGGCAAAGTTTTTTGCACTACGACCCCACGGACCCGCTGTGGCCAAACCGCGACCGCTTCGTACTCTCCGCGGGGCATGCGTCGATGCTGCTTTACTCCACATTGCATTTGGCCGGAGTACGCGCGGTGAACGCCAAAGGTGAAGTCCAGAAAGAACTCTCGGTCTCGCTGGACGAAATCAAGCGCTTTCGCCAACTGGGCAGCAGGACGCCCGGCCATCCGGAATCGCACCTCACCACGGGCGTGGAGACAACCACCGGGCCGCTGGGGCAGGGCGTGGGAAACAGCGTGGGCATGGCCATTGCCGGGAAATGGCTGGCGGCAAATTTCAACCGTCCGGGATTTGCGTTGTTCGATTACCGCGTGTACGCGGTGTGCGGCGACGGCGACATCATGGAAGGCGTGGCCGGAGAAGCGGCGTCGCTTGCGGGGCACCTCAAGCTATCGAATCTTTGCTGGATCTACGATAACAATCGCGTGACGCTGGATGGCCCGGCAAGCTGGTCGTTCAGCGAAGACGTGATGACGCGGTTCGTCGGGTACGGCTGGAACGTCACGCGCGTTGCCGATGCGAATAGTTTGCTGGAGCTTTCGCGGGGATACGAAACGTTTTTGAAGACCACGGATCGCCCGACGCTGCTCGTTGTGGACTCACACATCGGCTACGGCTCGCCGCACAAGCAGGATTCCTATGAAGCGCACGGAGAGCCGCTGGGCGAAGCGGAAATCAAGCTGGTGAAGCAGAATTACGGCTGGCCGGAAGACGCGAAGTTCTTCGTGCCCGACGGCGTGTACAAACATTTTCAGGAGCATCTCGGCGCACGCGGTGCGAATGCGCGCGGCAAGTGGGCGAAGCTTATCGCCGACTACGCCAAACAATTCCCCGATTTGGCCGGGCATCTTAACAAGATGCAGCGCCGCGAGCTGCCCGCCGGTTGGGACAAGAATCTGCCCGTATTTCCTCCGGACGTGAAAGGTATGGCCACGCGGGAAAGCTCCGGAAAGGTGCTGAACGTACTGGCGCAAAACATTCCCTGGCTGGTGGGCGGCTCCGCCGATTTGGCGAAATCGAACAAGACCAACCTGCTCTTTGAGGGCGCGGGCGAGTTTTTCCCGGACGAGTTCGCGGGGCGCAACGTCCACTTCGGCGTGCGCGAGCACGGCATGGGCGCAGCGGTCAATGGCATGACGCTCAGCGGCTTGCGCGGCTTCGCGGCGACCTTTTTCAACTTCAGCGACTACATGCGCGCCAGCATGCGCCTCGCCGCGTTGATGGAGATTCCGGCGCTCTTCATCTTCACGCACGATTCCATCGGCGTGGGCGAAGACGGACCGACGCACCAACCGATCGAGCAACTGGCTTCTTTGCGCGCCATGCCGAATATGCTGGTACTGCGCCCGGGCGACGCGAACGAGGTGACGGAGGCGTACAAAGCCGCCCTCCAGCACACGCACGGGCCATCAACGCTGGTGTTCAGCCGCCAGGCCATGCCCACGCTGGACCGCACAAAATATGCGCCTGCTTCCGGCGTGGCGAAAGGAGGCTATGTTCTCGCAGATGCGGATGGCGGGAAACCGGAGGTCATCCTGATTGGCACCGGCACGGAATTGCAGTGGTGCGTGGGCGCGTACGAGAAATTGCAGGCCGAGGGCATCAAGGCTCGCGTGGTGAGCCTGCCGTCCTGGGAACTCTTCGAGAAGCAGGATGCCGCCTACAAGGAAAGCGTACTGCCGTCGAGCGTGACCGCGCGTGTCTCCATCGAAATGGCCTCGGTGTTTGGCTGGGACCGCTACACCGGGCCCAAGGGCAAAATCATCGGCATGCGCAGCTTTGGGGCGTCCGCTCCACTGAAGGACCTGCTGAAGCTCTTTGGCTTTGATGTAGATACGGTTGTGGCGGCGGCGAAACAGCTCCTGGGCAAGTGAGGCAACCATGAAACTGGTCGTGGGATCGGATCACGCGGGCTTTCAACTGAAGAACGAGATGGCCAGCCTGCTGAAGTCGCTCGGCCACGATGTGCTCGATGTTGGCGCGTATGACGAACGACCTTCCGATTACCCGGACTTTGCCGAGGCCGTGGGCCGCGCGGTGCTCGATGGACGTGCCGAGCGCGGCGTCCTGATCTGTGGCAGCGGCGTGGGCGCCAGCGTCGCCGCGAACAAACTCGTGGGCATCCGCGCGGGAATGTGCCACGACACCTATTCGGCGCATCAAGGTGTAGAGCACGACAATATCAATGTCCTGGTGCTGGGTTCGCGCGTGGTGGGCGTCAAGCTGGCGGAAGACCTGGTGAAGGCCTTCCTGGGCGCGCAGTTCACCCGGGAGGAGCGCCACATGCGGCGCCTCGCGAAGGTTAAAGCGTTGGAAGATAAGATGTTAAAAATTTGAAATCCAGCGCGTGCCGCGCCCTCTGCCCGTCGTACAATTTAAGTTTGCGGCCCTCGAACAAAGGAGAAGCGTCATGACCACCTCAGCAACCATTCCTGATGTCGGAGGCAAGTCCGGTACCAACCCCCTGAAGGGTTTGTTGGACTTCGGGCAATCGCCCTGGATGGACTACATCCGCCGCGACCTGCTCACCAGCGGCGAGCTGAAGAAGATGATTGAGAACGACGGGCTGCGGGGCATGACCTCAAACCCCGCCATTTTTGAGAAGTCCGTCACCGGAAGCACTCTCTACTCCGACATCATCAATGCGCCGGACGCCAAATTTCTTGATGCCAAGGGTCTCTACGAAAAAATCGCCATTCGCGACGTCCAGGATGCCTGCGACATTTTCAAGCCCGTCTATCAGCAATCCAAGCGCCGCGACGGCTACGTCAGCCTGGAAGTTTCTCCCTATCTTGCGAATGACACCAAGGGCACGCTGGAAGAGGCGCGGCGGCTGTGGAAAGCGGTGGGCCGCGAAAACCTGATGATTAAGGTGCCGGCCACGCCCGAAGGCATCCCGGCTATCCGCCAACTCCTTGAAGAGGGGCTGAACATCAATATCACGCTGCTGTTTGCGCAGTCAGTGTATGAAAAAGTTGCGGAAGCGTTTATCGCCGCACTCGAAGCGCGCGCCGCCAAGGGGCTGGACGTTAGCCACATCGCCAGCGTGGCGAGCTTCTTCGTCAGCCGCATTGATACGCTGGTGGATTCCAAAGTGGACGAATTGGCAAAGACGGCCGGCGGCGCGGCGAAGGCTCTGCTGGAAAGCGTGCGCGGAAAGATCGCCATCGCCAATGCCAAGCTCACCTATAAGAAGTATCAAGAGCTTTTTGGCGGGCCGCGCTGGAAGGCTCTGGCAGGCAAGGGCGCGCAGACGCAGCGGTTGCTGTGGGCCAGCACGAGCACGAAGAACCCGAAATACCGCGACGTCATTTACGTGGAAGAGCTCATCGGCGCGGATACCGTGGACACCATTCCACCCGCCACTTTTGACGCCTTTCGCGAACACGGAAAATTGCGCAAAAGCCTCACCGAAGATGTCGCCGGCGCCGCAAAAACCATGGACAACCTGGGCCAGGCCGGCATTTCCATGAAGGAAGTTACGGACAAATTGCTTGTCGACGGTGTGAAGCTTTTCGCGGATGCGTTCAAGCAATTGCTGGACGCCACGGGAAAAAGCGCAGGGGTGCGCGCGTGAGCCTGAACAAACTTACCTACAAACTGCCGCCAGCCCTGTCCGCAGCAGTTGACGCTTCGTTTGCGGACTGGAAAAACAACAACAAGGTCGCGCGCCTCTGGAAGAAGGACGCTTCGCTCTGGAGCGGCACAGATGAGAGCAACTGGCTCGGCTGGCTAAACATCACGCAAGAGCAAATCGCGAATCTCGCTACCTTCCGGAAGCTGGCGCAGGAAGTAAAGAAGGCCAAGTTCCGCCAAGTGCTGCTGCTGGGCATGGGCGGCTCCAGCCTGTGTCCCGAAGTGCTGCGCCTGACCTTCGGGAAAATCCCCGGCTTCCCGGAATTGCATGTTCTGGATTCCACCGACCCCGGCCAGATCAAAGCGCTGGAGAGGAAGCTGGATCTGCGCAAAACGCTGTGCATCGTATCCAGCAAATCCGGCAGCACGCTGGAGCCTAACATTTTCAAGCAATACTTTTTTGAACGAATTAAGGCCAAGGTCGGTCCCGATAAAGTGGGCAGCCACTTCATCGCCGTCACCGATCCCGGCTCGAAGATGCAACAGGTCGCCGAGGCGGATCATTTCCGGCACATTTTCGCGGGCGTTCCCAGCATCGGGGGGCGCTACTCCGCACTCTCGAATTTCGGCATTGTACCTGGCGCCAGCATGGGCATGGACCTCGCCAAATTCCTGAAATCTACGCAAGAGATGGTGAAAGCATGCGGTCCGGGGACCGCTGCGGACGTGAACCCCGGCGTGGTGCTCGGAATGATCCTGGGCGTGGCGGCAAATCACGGCCGCGACAAACTCACCATTCTGACCTCCCCGGGAATCTTCGATCTTGGCGCCTGGCTGGAACAATTGATCGCCGAATCCACCGGAAAAATCGGCAAGGGCATCATCCCCGTGGACCGCGAGAAACTCGTCAAGCCCGCGGCCTACGGCAACGACCGCGTCTTCGCCTATCTGCGCCTCAGCAACGAAACCAACAAGGCGCAAGAAGCGGCGGTGAACGCGCTCGAGAGAGCCGGCCACCCCGTCTTGCGCATTGTGTTGGCGAACAAGTACGACCTGGGGCAGGAATTCTTCCGCTGGGAAATCGCCACGGCGGTGGCGGGCTCGATCCTCGGCATCAACCCGTTCAATCAGCCCGACGTGGAAGCCAGCAAAATCGAAACACGCAAGCTGACCGAGGAATACGAAGCCAACGGAAAGTTGCCTGCGGAAGCGCCGTTCTTTGAATCCGGCGGTATCAAACTGTTTGCGGACGAAAAGAACACGGCCGCGCTTAAAAATGGCGGGAAACTCACGGACGTTTTGCGGGCGCATTTGTCGCGCATCGGGCCGGACGACTATTTTGCCGTGCTCGGCTACATCACCATGAACCCGGAGAATGAGCGCGCGCTGCAGGGCATTCGCCACCACGTGCGGGACGCCAAGAAAGTGGCCACCTGCCTCGGCTTTGGCCCGCGTTTCCTGCACTCCACGGGACAAGCCTACAAGGGCGGCCCGAATAGCGGCGTGTTCCTCCAGATTACCTGCGACGATGCCGCCGACCTTCCGGTGCCCGGGCAAAAGTACACGTTTGGTGTGGTCAAGGCAGCGCAAGCCCGCGGCGATTTCGCGGTGCTGGCGGAACGCGGCCGGCGCGCCCTGCGTGTGCACCTGGGCAAGAATGTGAAGGGCGATCTCGCCAAGCTCGCGAAAGCCGTGCAGCAAGCGCTATCCTGATTCACCGGCCCGTCAGACAATATCCTCGCGGAGGACGCTCACGATGCAACTCGGAATGATCGGACTGGGAAGAATGGGCGCCAACATGGTGCGCCGCTTGATCAAGGGCGGACAACAGTGCGTCGCGTATGATCGCAGCGCCGATTCCGTGAAGCAGCTTTCCGGCGAGGGCGCCACGGGCGCCGCTTCCCTCGAGGAGTTTGTGGCCAAGCTGCAAAAGCCCCGCGCCATCTGGTTGATGGTTCCGGCCGCGGTCGTGGATGCCACGATTGCCGACCTGCTTCCCAAACTGAGCAAGGACGACATCCTGATTGACGGCGGAAACTCCTATTACATTGACGACATTCGCCGCGCCAGGGAACTTTCCGCCAAGGGCATTCACTATGTGGATGTGGGCACCAGCGGCGGCGTCTGGGGACTGGAGCGCGGCTATTGCCAGATGATTGGCGGCGAAACCGACGTGGTGAAGCATCTCGATCCCATTTTCAAGACGCTGGCGCCCGGCCGCGGGCAGATTGATCGCACGCCCGGCCGCGAAAGAGCATCGGGCACGGCGGAAGAGGGTTATCTCCACTGCGGTCCCTCCGGCGCGGGTCACTTCGTGAAGATGGTGCACAACGGCATCGAATACGGTCTGATGGCCGCCTACGCGGAAGGCCTGAACATTCTGAAGCATGCTAACGCCGGAAAATCCCATCGCGAAGCCGATGCGGAAACCACCCCGCTGCGCCATCCGGAACATTATCAGTATGATTTCAACCTTGCGGACATCACCGAAGTGTGGCGGCGCGGCAGCGTTGTGGCCTCCTGGTTGCTCGACCTGACGGCCATTTCCCTGCTCGATCAGCCCACGTTGGAGCGCTTCTCCGGCCGTGTCTCCGATTCCGGCGAAGGCCGCTGGACGGTTCTTGCGGCGATCGAATCGACGGCGCCGGCGCCAGTGCTGACGGCGTCGCTGTACCAGCGCTTTACTTCGCGCGGCGAGGACGATTTCGCCGCAAAAGTACTCTCCGCCATGAGGTTCCAGTTCGGTGGACACGTCGAAAAGAAATCCGGGCACTGAGCGGCGCGGCTGAAGGCCGCGGGCCTGCAGACAGGAAAACCATCGATGAGCACGAATCACGTGGATGCTACTTCCGAGGCCGCGCCATGCGTCATGGTCATCTTCGGCATCACCGGAGATCTGACCAAGCGCAAACTCATCCCCGCGCTGATCAACCTCGCGCAGGAGAATCTGCTCTCGAAGCAATTCGCGATCGTGGGATTCGCGATGAACGATTACACAACGGATTCTTTCCGCAAAGTTCTTGGCGAGGAGATTCCGAAATTCGCGCCGGAGGCCATCGACTTGAAGATGTGGAAATGGCTTGCCGAGCGCATCTACTACATCAAGGGCGAGTTTCAAGACGCGGAGGCGTTCCAGCGCTTGAAGCAGCAGATTGTCGACGCGGAAAAGCAGCACGATATCGCCGGAAACCGCTTCTTCTATCTCGCTGTCGCGCCGAGATTCTTTTCGCCAGTCGTTCAACAACTCGGCGCCGCGGGCCTCACGCAAGAGGAGAACGGCAACTGGGCGCGGGTGATCGTCGAAAAGCCCTTTGGCCACGACCTGGAGTCGGCGCGGCAGTTGAACTCGGAACTCAAAAAGGTTCTCAACGAGAAACAGATCTACCGCATAGACCATTATCTCGGCAAGGAAACCGTGCAAAACGTCATGGTCTTCCGTTTTTCCAACAACATCATCGAGCCGCTGTGGAACCGCAATTACGTGGACCATGTCCAGATCACCGCCGCCGAAACCGTTGGCGTCGAGCATCGCGGCGCCTTTTACGAAACGGCGGGCGCGTTGCGCGACATGGTGCCCAATCACCTGTTCCAACTCCTGACCATGACCGCGATGGAGCCGCCCATTTCCTTTGAAGCCGACGAAGTGCGCAACAAGCAAGCTGAAGTCCTGCACGCCGTCCAGCCGCTCAGCCCCGAAGACGTACTGACCTGCATGGTGCGTGGCCAATATGCCGAAGGCAATGCGGATGGGCAGCGCGTGGTGGGCTACCGCAACGAGCCGGACGTGGCGCACGATTCGAACACGGAAACATTCGTCGCCCTGAAGCTGCTAATTGACAACTGGCGCTGGGCTGGCGTGCCCTTCTATCTGCGCACGGGGAAGCGATTGGCGAGCCGCGCCACGGAGATCGTCATCCAGTTCCGGCGCACGCCGTTCGTATTGTTCCGCAATACCGCCGTGCGCAATCTGGAAACCAACCGTCTGGTCATTCACATTCAGCCGGACGAAGGCATTTCGCTCAGTTTCGGCGCGAAGGTGCCTGGTTCCGTGATGCGGCTGGGTCTGGTCAACATGGATTTTGACTACGCCACCTACTTTGGCGCCGAGCATGGTACGGGCTACGAACGATTGCTGCGCGACTGCATGGCGGGAGACGCCACGTTGTTTCAGCGCTCGGACATGGTCGAGGCCGGCTGGAATGTGATCCAGCCCATCATTGATGTGTGGCGCGCGCTGCCGGCTCGCGGCTTTCCAAATTACGCCGCCGGATCGTGGGGCCCCGTCGATGCGGAAGAGCTTCTCTTTCGCGACGGCCGGGCGTGGCGGTGCATCGGCGAAGAAGATGTTGACTTGCACGGCCCCCACGCATCACACGACAAGGACAAAGTAGGTACGCCCTGATGACCGGCCCCTCCGAACGCGAAGTGCGGATTCTGCCGGATGCTGCGGCGATCACGCGCCGCGCCGCGGAGCTTTTCGTTCAGGCGGCCAGGGAAGCGGTCGCTGAATACGATTCGTTCACGGTTGCGCTTTCCGGCGGCTCCACGCCGAAGAATCTGTACTCCCTGCTTGCGGACGATGCCGGCCTGCGCGCGCAGCTTCCCTGGGGAAAAATTCATTTCTTTTTCGGCGACGAACGCCACGTCCCGCCCGATCACCCGGACAGCAACTTCCGCATGGCCAACGAATCCCTCTTTTCCAAGGCCCTGGTGAAGCCCTCGCGCATTACCCGCATCAAGGGCGAGTACGCGGACACCGAAAAAGCGGCACTGGAATATGAGCAGGCTCTTCGCGCATACTTTATAATAGAGAAAGGCGAGTTTCCTCGCTTCGATCTGGTCTTGCTCGGCATGGGTGACGAAGGTCACACCCTTTCGCTCTTCCCGGGCACGAAAGCTCTACACGCTCCGGCCGATCGCATTGTGGTTCGCAACTGGATAGGGAAACTCTATACGGAGCGCATCACGCTCACCGCTCCCGCCATCAACCAGGCGAGCCGGGTAATTTTTCTGGTGACTCGCGCAGACAAGGCTCCGGCCTTGAAAGCGGTTTTGGAAGGACCCTACGAGCCGGAGCAGCTTCCGGCGCAATTGATTCAGCCGGCGCACGGCAAGCTGCTTTGGCTGGTGGACCAGGCCGCGGGAGCACTGCTCGCAACCGGAATTCGCGACTAAATTGAGGAGAGAACCATGGCAACAGCAACTACAAGTGCAATCGAACAACTCTTGGGCGCAAAGGCGGAATCCCTCCTGGGCTTCAAGTCTCCCAAGATTTCCAAGGAACGCCTGCATCTTCCCGGCCCGGATTTTATTGACCGGGTCTACGCGGCATCCGATCGCAATCTCCGCGTGTTGAACAATCTTCACCGCATGTTCTTCAACGGGCGGCTCCACGGCACCGGCTATCTTTCCATTCTGCCGGTGGATCAGGGCATCGAGCACTCCGGCGGCGCGAGTTTCGCCAAGAATCCGGACTATTTCGATGGCGAGAACATCGTGAAGCTGGCGATCGAGGGCGGCTGCAACGCCGTTGCTTCGACCTTCGGCGTGCTAGGCTCCGTGGCGCGCAAGTACGCCCACAAGATCCCCTTCATTGTGAAAATCAACCACAACGAACTGCTGACCTACCCCAACCGCTTTGACCAGGTGCTCTTCGGCACCGTCGAGGAGGCTTACGACATGGGCGCGGCCGCGGTGGGCGCGACAATCTACTTCGGCTCCGAACAGAGCACCCGCCAGATCGTGGAGATCAGCCAGGCCTTCGCCAAGGCTCACGAGCTCGGCATGGCCACCGTCCTGTGGTGCTATCTCCGCAACAACGCTTTCAAAAAGGACAAGGACTATCACGTTTCCGCCGACCTTACCGGACAGGCCAATCACCTCGGCGTTACCATCCAGGCCGACATCATCAAGCAGAAGCTCCCGGAAAATAACGGCGGCTACCAGGCGCTGAACAACGGCGGTTCCAGCTATGGCAAGTTCGACAAGCGCATTTATACCGATTTGACCAGCGATCACCCGATCGATCTGACGCGCTACCAGGTGGCCAACTGCTACATGGGCCGCGCCGGTTTGATCAACAGCGGCGGCGCTTCCGGTGCCAACGACTTCGAGGAAGCCGTGGCCACCGCCGTCATCAACAAGCGCGCCGGCGGCACCGGCTTGATCAGCGGACGCAAGGCGTTCCAGCGTCCGATGGCGGAAGGCGTGAAGCTCCTGAACTCGATTCAGGACGTATATCTCAGCAAGGAAGTCACGATCCCGTAAGCGAAATCCAACTTGCTTTCCAGAAGGGGCGCGCAGTGTTGGCGCCCCTTTTCCCTTTGCGACTTCATCACTCCACTTGGTCCGTGCGACTTTCGCCACCTCTTCCCAAACTCTCCATCCAAGTTGTAACCGGAGAAGCACGTCATACGTCGTATACAACAGAAGGAGAATACGATGCGCATCCTGCTAACAGCTCTCATCACACTCGCTCTCCTAGCCTCAGAAGCACTTGCCCAGACCGACCCCGGCGCGCAAGCGGCCCAGCAAGCCGCGGAACAAGCAATTCAGGCCAACCAGCAGGCCATTCAGGCGATGCAGCAAGCAAGTCAGCAAGCTGCGCAACAGGCGATGCAGGCGAGTCAACCAACCACGCCGTTTTGGCCGGGATGTTGCGCCCTGGCCGCGAAGCCGAAATTCTCCGTAAAGCCGGGGACCTACTCCACGCCAAGAACGGTGAAAATCATAGACTCGACTCGTGGCGCCATCATCTACTACACGACGGATGGCTGGACGCCGACGCAGGATTCCCCGCGTTACATGGGACCGATCACGGTCGATTCCACCACCACGCTGCAGGCCATCGCGGTTGTGCCGTATTACCGCCGGAGTTTCGTCGCCAAAGCGGAATACAAATTCCCTGCCCCGGCACCCGTGCCCGCGCGCGCTTCGGAAGTTCCCTCAGCTCCATCGAATGCGAGTGTAACGCCATCCCCCAATAAGCTCGTGCTGGTTCAAAACACGCCGGTGCACCTCGCGTTCGCTGCTGATGTAAGCTCCAAGACCGCTTCGGTGGGCGACAAAATTCCGCTGACCCTTGCTGAAGACCTGATGATTGACGATGTGGTGCTGGTCAAGCAGGGAACGCCCGCTGCCGGCAGGATAATCCAGGTGGACAAAACGGGCCTGGGCGGCCAGCCGGGTGACTTGACGTTTCAAGCGGACTCTCTCGACGTGAATGGCACCTCCGTCAAGCTGCGCGGCACGGTCTTCCTGGAAGGCGAGGCGAAACCTCCCAATGCTGAAGTGCTGATTCCGGTTGTGGGAGGCGCGTTCCTGCTCAAACACGGCCAAGACGCGGAAATTAAAAAGGGTGCCACCTTAACCGCTTATGTCGATGGGGACACGTCGCTGCCACCGGCGCAGTAGTTCGCGCAAAACTCCTATTTTTCCTGCGAGCGGATCATCGTCAGTAGCATTTTGAAGCGCGTCAGCGCTTTCAGTGCGTGTGGCTGGTTGGCCGGCATGAGCACGGCGTGGCCCGCTTTCGTTACCGATGGCTTCCCGGAGACGGTGATCTCCGCTTCGCCCTCCAGCACCTGCGCCAGAGCATCAAACGGCGCGGTATGCTCGCTCAAGCCTTGGCCTTCGTCGAAAGCGAATAGCGTAATCGTCGCCGCCGGACGATTGATCAGCGTCCGGCTGACCACCGCCCCTTCCTGGTAATTGACCATCCCCGCGACGGAGACTGCTTCGGCAGCGGGAATTTCCCGCTTGCCTTGCGACTGTTCAGACGCCATCGCTCACCGCCTTTCAAACCACAGCGGGCTCGTTTGTTCTAAGTTCGCCCTCCAGCGTATCACCGCAGCAGCGGGTAAGCCCCATGAACAGTCCCTGGCCCAAATACCAAGCCGGCCTTTCCAGTTCCGGCACTCCCCGCCCCTTCTGACCCATTTGCCTTGCTCGAATTACTAACCAACGCAGACCTGTCTGAACGGCGAACCCATTGTCCACTACAGAGGGCCGACTGTTTACCAACAGCAGCGCGGCTACTCTGCCCACGGCTATGTCTATTTTAAGACGGGGCTGTACCGGGACGAACTACAGCAGCCGATGACGATCTATGTGGATGAGTATAGAAAAGATGAGTTGAGCCGCTGATGGCGGCAAGTTTTCCGCAGCCTGCCAGGGCTGTTACGGCTTAGGAATTGCTTGCGGCGTTCCGCACAACTGCTCGGTCGCCGTCTTCACGTCCGCATCCAACTGCGCGCCGCGCCAACCCTTTGTCGAGCACACCTGCCACGCTTCCAATCCCAGCGCCCCACGCAGGTCCGCTCCTTCCAGGTTTGCGCCATCCAGGTGCGCCTGGCGCAGGATCGCCCCTGGGAACGCGGCCCCCCGCAAATCCGTCTTCGAGAGGTCCGCCTCCAGAAGTATGGTTCCCTTGAACTGCGCCCCGGTCATGTTCGCGCCCGCCAGTTTCGCCGCTGACAAATCCGTCTGTTCCAGCGTGGCCAGCGAAAGCACCGCCAGTTCCGCTTTCACGTCGCGCAAATCGGCGTGCGACAAATCCGCCCGCAACAGGTTCGCCTGCCGCAAATTCACCGCGTACAGCGTCGCCCGCGCAAGATTTGCCGTTTTCAGCACTGCTCCTGCCAAGTTCGCGTAAGACATGTCCGCATTCTGGAAATCCGCGCCGGCGAAGTTCGCTCCCTGCGCGTCCGCCGACACCAGGTTAATCTTGCTCGCCTGCAGCTTGTCCATGTTTGCCGACCGCAGCACTCCCTCCCTCAAGTTCACGCCGCGAAAATCCGCTTCGGAAAGGCTCGCGCCTTCCAGATTTGCCCGCCACATCCGCGCATTCGCAAACTCGGCCCGATAACCCCGCGCGTACCGCAAGTTGATCTCGTTGAGCCGCGGTCCCGGCGCATCGCTCGTTCCTGGGTCGCCATTCCCTGCCTTCACTGGTATTCCCTCGACGCTCTCCTCGGTAATGTCCGCGTACGGCCGGAAGCCCACCAATTGAAGCGCCGTCGCCGCCCATCGCCGTGGATCGCCCTGGCTCACTTCGGGGCGTATGCTCGGGTCCGCCGGCAAACCACGGATCACGCCCAGCGAGAGCAGGAACAGCGCCAACCCCGCCGCCAACGGCCCCCGCAATGCCGAGAGTACATCCCTCAGGAAATGCGGCGTGCTTTCATCGTTCCAGTCGCCCGGCCGCAGCACCCGCGCCACAATCCGCGGCGTTCCGCAAGCCGCCGCGCTCGCCAGCGTAATCAGGAATACGTGCAACAGCGTCCCTCGATAGTCCTGCATCACCAGATAGCGCAGCCACAGGAAGAACAGGACGGCCGGCACTGCCCAGTACACCAGCAGCCGGGCCATCACGCTTTCCACCTGCGCCAGGGGCGACCGTAGATCGCGCGACCACCGCAAGTGTGGCCGGATCGGTCCCACCAGATACCAACGCCCATCCTTTTCCGGCGTCTGCCCATCCGGGAATACCGCGGGCAGCGCTGCTATGCTTCCCCACAAACGCAGCAGCAGGAACTGCAGGCGCAAAAACAATACCGTCAGGAGCAGCGGCGCCCCCAGATAGAATCCCTGCAACGGCAGAATGTTCGGAATCCGTGAAGTCGGTGTCGCGGAAAGGTCCAGCAGCAACCGCACATCCGTCGTCAGCGCCACCAGTACGCACGTAGCCAGACACAGCGCGATCACCAGCAGGTAAAACCCGCGCGCCGACTGCGTCGCTTGTGCAATCGTTTTGCCGCCGTCGTGCGCGGAAACTGCCTCCGGCAGCGTTGCGTCAAACAGGTTTGTCCCACCCAACCGCCCGGCCCACAATCCCTGCGCGCCATAGAGATTCGCGCCCATCAGATTCGCGCCCAAAAATTCCGTTCCCAGCAGGTTCGCTTCGCGCAGGTCCGCTTCCACCAGATTCGCCCCGCGCAAATTCGCCATGGAAAGATCCGCGCCGCGCAAATTCACTTTCTGGAGTTGCGCGCCCTGCAAATTCACGCCCGTCAGGTCGGCTCCCGCCAGGTCCGCTCCCGCAAAATCGCCTCGCGCGCCAGCGCTTCCCCCGCTCTCCACCCACTGGCGATGCTGGTCCAGCACTTCCGCAAACACCAGCAGATCTGAGCCCGCCGCCCGCGATTCCCCCGGCGTTCCGGCCGGGGTTTCTTCGGGGCTCTCCTCGATGATCTCCGTTTTTTCAGAAATGACTTCGTCCGGATCGCTTGCTGTTTCCGCCGTGTTTGCCGCCCGCGGTTCGAGCGGCACTTCGACAATCGCCGGTTCCCGGACCTCAATCACCATCTCAGTCTGTTTCGTTTCCAGCGGCCGCCCTTCCGGCGATTCCCCTTCCGTCATCTCCGTTTCCAGGAACGCCAGAATCCTCGCTTCGAGCTCCGGATTGGGCCTGATCGTTCCAAACTCCGCCAGTTCTTTTGGTGTCGCCAGGCGCTCCGCGGCGCGCTCGGCGGAATGGTCTTTGAGCTCTTCTTTGTGTTGGTTCGCCGGCGTTTCCGGCATGGCACACTTTCCTGTCGCCTTTTCACCAAAAGGCCTGTGAGATTTCCCGGGGGGCGAGGCTCAATCCATGATCGCCCATGGCCCCGCGGAAATCGCCTGACCCAAAGTACAGGCGACACCTGAAGGACACTCTGCTTCGCCGTGCCGCGTTACGAACTGGCAACAGTCTCCCGCTTTCTCTGTTGGCTCATCTGTCGCTCATCGTACAGTGGTGGCAACGCCCAACGAAGAAGGTCGTAGCCCAATCCGCCGGAGTTTTGTTGAAAGAGACTCGATTTTATCCGAGGAGAAAAAAATGACAAAGAGATCATTGGTTGCCAGCGCCGTGGTTGCCGTGTTGCTTGGCGGCGGTGTGGTCCTGGCGCAAATGCCAAAAGACAATGTCAGTGGGAGACGCCATCCGAACCTGGCGGCCGCACAGCGCCTCTCCACCCAGGCCTATGAAAAAATCATCGAAGCGCAAAAGGCCAACGAGTGGGATATGCAAGGCCACGCGCAGAAAGCCAAGGAACTCCTCGAGCAGGTGAACCACGAACTGAAGGAAGCGGCCGAAGCAGCCAACAAGAACGCCAAGTAAGGCCCCTGCCGAATCCGCATTTGCCCCATGCTCCCCTGCCCCGGAGAGTATGGGGCTTTCTTTGTTCTCTATGGCAAATGACGCCCGCTGCAGCACGGGACCCGCGAACACAAGGAGTCAGTTGAAAATGAATCGCGCACACAATGGCATGAAGAGCTGGGGATTTAAGCTTTGGGTTTCTCAGAGGGGATCTGCGAGACGTGGTGAAGCAGGGGGGCGCACTGTCTGGCTTTCAACTTTTGACTTTCGACTTCGGCACGACCCTGACCGCTTCCTAACAAACTACTGCCGGGGCGCTCCGCTGAGGGGCCGAGGCACCCCGGCTATTCCTGCCCGCCTCCGCAGTGAGCGAGCAAGGAACTTGTACTGAATCTCTATTCGCGCGATTCCGCCAGTTACACTTCTTCGGTGCCGCGCAGAAACTCGTACCGCTCGATCGCCGCGACCACCCCAATCGCACCTTCATCGCGGGGTTCCGTCCTCTGCACGCGGCCCAGGCAGCGCACGCGCACCGGTCCGGCCAGCGTAATTTCATTAGGCAATGTCAGCAGAATCTCGACGGGCGAGCCTTCTTTGATATCCTTGGATAGGAAGAAATAAACCCCGCGGGAGCTGACATCACGGGATTCCGTCATTGTTTCGCCAACTGCCGCGCCTGTGGTCCATCTCACCGTAAGCGGCAGCCGCATGGAAAATCTTTGTGTAGTGCGGCGCTCGGACCCAGTCAAGGAAACCTCCATGTTTGAAGAAATGAGTGTAGCCGGGGTGGGGCCAGGGAACAATAGAACTCGGGATTCAAAATCGCTCCCGGCAAAAACGGTACCAATGTACTAGAACGGGTAAACCCCCGTCCTAATTTCCGAGAATCCGCTAATTTCGTGGTTTTCGCCAGGCCGCCGTAACTCACTCAGTACGCTGGACTTCCCCGGCCTTCCCCACCCTCCCTGCGCCGCACACACCAGCCTCCTGGCGTAACCCTTCGCGCGCGCTTCTTCTAAGTGCTTTTGTTTTTTCCCTAGGAATGGTCAATCAAGCGATGGTGAATCGCGTACAGCGCCAGTTCCAGCCGGTCAGACACGCCCAGCTTGTCAAAAATATTGTGCAGGTGATTCTTCACCGTCTGCTCGGAGATAAACAGCTTCTCCCCGATTTCCTTGTTCCGGAACCCCTGCGCCACCAGTTGCACGATTTCTTTCTCGCGGTCGGAAAGCAGCGGCTTCTCCCGCCTTGGCCCAGACTCCGACGACTTCGCGAACGCCTTCATGACCTCCGCGGTCATGCGGTTGTCCAGCCAGATTTCGCCTGCGTGCACGCGGTGAATGCTCTTGACCAGCAGGTCCGTGGCGGACTGTTTCAAAACCACGCCGCGCGCCCCTAGCCGCATCGCCCGCACGACGTCGCGGTCGTCCTCCGCCGCGGTCAGCACGATCACGCGCGTCGGCATCTGGTCAAAATTCACTTCTTCCAGCACCGCCAGCCCGTCTTTGTCCGGCATCCGCAGGTCCAGCAGCAGGATATCCGGCTTCAGCTTGGCCAGCAGCTTAATGCACTCCGTGCCGTTTTGCGCTTCGCCGACAATGGTGATCTCTTCGTCGCCGTCGAGCAGCTTCCGGAGGCCGTCGCGGAAGATCGCGTGATCGTCCGCCATTAATATGCGTATCTGCTGTTTCGTCTTCGCCATATTAGCCGAGCGGTACCTCGATCGTCAGACGCGCACCATGACCCGGGTTCGACTCCACGGTCAAAACTCCCCCGACCGTGCGCGTTCTTTCCTTGATGGAAATAGGACCCAGCCGCAGCCGGTCTAGCTCATCCCCCGTGAATCGGCCGGCAAAGCTGAATCCTTCGCCGTTGTCGTCCACTACGAGAGCCAGCCGGCTATCGTCCTGCGACAGTTTTACCACGACATGGGAAGCCTTGGCATGCTTTTTTATGTTGTTGAGTGCTTCTCGGTAAATCTGGAAAAGCTCCCGGCAGACCCGGTCCGGAGCGTGCAATTCCACCGAATCAATCAGTAAATCCAGCGCCAGTCCCGACTCGTTCCGGAACCTCTCCGCGAAACCCCTCATCAGGTCCACCATGTCCGCCGACTGCACGCGCAGCGGCCGCAGGTCCGTCACCATGTGCCGCAATTCCCCGCCCTCATTCTTCACCGTCTGCTGCAGCGATGCCAGACCCGACTCCACCTGGTCCGGTTGCGTGGCCGCCTTCCGCCGCAGCACGTCAATCTGAATCTCGATGCTCAACAGCGTCTGCAGGATCCCGTCGTGCAAGTCGCGCGAAATCCGCGAGCGTTCCGCCTCAATCGCCCGCGCCCGCAAATGCCGCAGCAGAAAAACGCTCTCGATGGACGAGCTCACATGCCGCGCGATGCGCTCAAACCACTCCAGATCCGCCTGCACAAACCCCGCGCGTCCCGGCCGGCGATTCACCAGGAACAGCCGCCCCGCCGCGTGCTCTTCCTGATCGAATGCCACGCTCAGGAAATTCCTGATCCCGAATTCCTGCTGTGTCGGACCCGGGACCCGCGGCAGGATTTTCAGCGCCTGCCCGCTTCGCCGGTCCCAGCCAAATCCCGCGCCTCGGCCTTCCAGCGAATTCCAGCACAGCGACGCTTCCATATCATCCAGCAGGAATCCGTCCGCGCGCATCAGCGGAAGATTTTCCGGAGACAGCCGTTCGCTTTCGCCCGATTTCAGTTGCCACAGGAAAATGCGCTCCAGATCAACGTCGCGGTATGCCAGGAGCGCCTCTTCGGTCTGAAATTCCCCGCACAACTCTTCCAGCAGCAATCGCAGCGATTCCGAGAGTCCCAGGTCCACGTGCATGGTGTTCGCCAGGCGTGTCAGGAACGTTTGTTGCCAGGCAAACCGCCGGTTGCGGTCCCCCAGCAACGCCATTCCCGCGGCTCCCAGAAACGACGCTGCAAAAAACGAAATCGAGTACAGCAGGTCCTTCGTTGGGGCTCCCGGTGCACCCCGGTGCATGGAAAGCGCCAGCCCCAGCAACAACAACCCAAAACACAGGAAGCACGAAAATCGCAGGTTCCACCGGTACGCTGCCGCAAAGGCGATGAAAAACAGCAGAAACCACGCCGGCAGGAGTTCCGGCGAAATGTACAGGAACACCCCGGTCACCAGAATGTCGCACAGCAGCGGCAGCCGCCAGTTGTACCGCCGCAGCGCCCGCTCCAGCAGCAGAATCACCATTGCCGCGACGAAATAGGCGATCAGAAATGAGAGCGGCCGCGCCACTTCCCGCGCCGCCCGCAATTCCATCAGGCACAGCACCGCCAGCATCGCGACCACCGGCCGCGCGTAGGCCAGCTGCAAATCGAAATGGATACGATCCGACGATTGCGGGTTCATGCGCGGGGACACGCTTCCCTTGTCCAGTCTATCAACTCCTCCGCCCCCTTTTGCCGCGCACCCGCCCCGCGTTTCCTCCCCGTTAAGAGCAAATCCGACAATCGCCACCACTCCTCCCGTAGGGGGCCAGCACCGCTGGACCCCATCTAGGCTTTGGTGCGGTGGCATCTGTGGCACAGTCACTCCTGACTGTGTTCTTGGGTTCGCCTTGGTAGGGCCCGCCTTCCGAGGCGGCCCGGAACTTACACATGCTTTAGCGACACCCACTCCGGTCGCCAAAGAAGTGTAGGGGCCAGCACCCCTGGACCCCATCTAGGCATGATCCCAACCCTGCCACCCTCCTGCTTCCTGATCGCTGATATCCGTCCCCCAAATTCAAAACGGCTGACAACACGCGTTGTCAGCCGTTCGTATTTCTCCTAGACGAGTCGCTACGATTTAGCGGTGTCCGCCTCCGTGTCCGCCACCTCCACCATGAGAGCCGCCGCCACCGTGGCCGCCGCCACCTCCATGGAAGCCGCCCCCGCCGCCACCACGGAATCCACCTCCACTGCGGAAGTTTCCGCCACCGTGATACCCGCCACCACCGTTGCCGCGGTACCCGCCTCCGGCATAGCCGCGACCCGCACCGCCCCTATTGGCGTAGCCTGGGCGATTTCCGGATCCCGCACGACCATAGGCGTATCCCGGCCTATTGCCGTATCCCCCACGACCGTTGCCATATCCACCACGACCGTAGCCGTACCCGGGCCGGCCAGAATAGCCTCGCCCGTACCAGCCGTGATACCACGGTCCCGCTCCGATAAACACGCCGCCCACAAAATACTGCGACCCATAGTAACCATACGGAGCGCACCCATACGGGTAATACCCGTAGTAGCCATAATCGCAAACGGGCGCGCCGCCAATCCCGGCATACACCGGGCCAACTCCAACACCCACACTAACTTGCGCCTGCGCGTAGCCCACGCCCATCAGCAAAATGCCGAGCAAAACCATGTATTTTAGATATCTCATCGCTTTCCCCGATCCCCGGATTCCTTCTCTCGGCGTTGCCTCCAACCCGAAAGGTGCCCGGTGTTTCGTTTTCCTCCAAACCGCCTTCCACCCTATTCAACCCAAAAACCCTCCCAGAGTTGCGCTCCTCCACCCGCGTTCTTCCTGCGTGCTAATTCCTTGCCGTTGCTTCCTTATGAGCTGGCCCCTTGCCGTTGCTTTCTTGGCGCTGGTTCCTGATCGCTGATATCCTTTTGCCTCACCTCCCAATCAAGTCGCGGCACGTTTTCCCGCGCTCCGGGGTCGTGTTAAACTACACCGAGTGGTGGGAGTAGCTCAGTTGGTAGAGCGTCGGTCTGTGGCACCGAAAGTCGTGGGTTCAAATCCCATCTCCCACCCCAACAAGACTTATTCCTCTAAATCAGGCTCTCCCCAGGCATCCACTTCAGGAACTCCACGAGCTTCTGGTTTTTCGTGGGCCGCGTGTCGCACCCTTCCCCACCCGAGATAGCACAGTGTGATGAACATGAGCCACGGTCCCCCGGCGAGCAGCGTGATGTGGAAACTCGGCACCCACCAGGTCGAAATCAAGACGCCGAGCAGTGCAGTTATTCCTACCAGTGAACTCCATGGCCCCGGCGGAGCGAACCGGAGAATCTTCTTACCCGCTCGCGCAGTGGCGCGGCGAAACGCCAGATGCGTCGCGAGGATTATGATCCAGACGAATGGCGCGGCGAAAAATGCCACGCCAATCATGAAAACAAACGCAGAGTTCTGGGAAAAGTGCGAAAGAATCAGCGCGGCCGCCATGCCCACGCTGGAGGCCAGCACCGCAGTAACAGGCATGTCGCGTTTGCTGAGACGCCCAAGCGCCGCGGGCGCGTAACCTCCCCGCGAAAGCGAGAAAAGCATCCGCGAAGCGAAATAGAGATTGCAGGTGGCGGAGGAAAGCGCCGCGGTCAACACCACGAAATTCATGACGTGTCCCGCAGCGGGAATGCCCACAATCTCGAACACCCGCACAAACGGACTTTCGCCGAGCCCGATCTGAGTCCACGGCACGATGCCCACCACCACAGCCAGTCCGCCCACATAGAATAAAAGCAGGATCAGCACCGTTTCCCGCAGCGCCCGAGGCACGGCAATCTTAGGGTCCGCCGCTTCCCCCGCGGTTGTTCCCACAATTTCCAGGCCCATATAGCTGAAAAGCGCCATGGTCACGCCCAGCGCCATACCGCTCCATCCATGCGGCAAAAAACCGCCATGCGCGGTGTAATTCGCCGTGCCAATGCGCGGGAATCCAATTCCAAAAAGCAGCGCCGCGCCAAGCACCAGAAAAACGACGACCGTGACCACCTTGATCATCGCAAACCAGAATTCAAACGTGCCAAAACTCTCGATGCTTACGGTATTGATGTAAATCATCGCCAGCGAAAACCCCGCGATCCACACCCACGCCGGCACATGCGGGAACCAGTATTGGCAGTAAATCGCAGCCGCCACAACTTCGCTGCCGATGATCACCACCATGCAAATCCAGTAGGTGTAGCGCACCGCGAAGCCCGCCCACGGGTGCAGGTACATCTCCGCGTGCAGGCCGAAGGCACCGGCAGCCGGATGCTCCACGGACATTTCCGCCAGCGCCCACATCACCGTGAGGGCGATGAACGCTCCGGCAAGAAAACTCAGGAATACCGCGGGCCCCGCCAGCTTCACGGAAATGGCGCTGCCGAGGAAGAGCCCCGTGCCCATCGTGCACCCAAGCCCGATCATCGCCACCTGGCGCGGACTCAGTTTCCGCCGCAGCCCGGACTCGCGCAGCATTTCCGATTCATGCTGCACTGCTGCTTTGGAAGCCGCTGTTTCGCTCACAACTTCGCTCATGGGTGGAGTCGTCTCGCCGATGCGTGCCGGAGCACTTTGCATGCGAACCGCAGCAGCGGCAATACTACAAAAACACTAGAGACACGTTGCCAAGGCTCCTATAGTGTCCTCGCTACCGCACTTCAATGCGCACAGGAGGCAAAGGAAATGAAAATCAATCGACTGGCGTCGCGTGCTGCACTGCTTCTCCCGGTTGTGGGGCTGGCTCTGCTCAGCTTCGCCGATACGCCGGCAGTTACCGTGAAGGGCTACGTCCTGGACTCCGCCTGCGCCTTCACCAAGAGCCTCGACAAGCCCATCAGCAAGGAGTGCGCCATCTCTTGCGCCAAAGCGGGTTCCCAGCTCGTCATCCTCGCCGAAGATGGCACGATTTACTGGCCCATCGCCGACACCATGCCATCCACTGGACAGAATCCGAAACTGCTTCCCTTCGCGGGAGAAAAAGTCACGGTCACCGGCAAGATTTATCAGCGCGGCGGCTCCAAGGCCATCGTCATTGACAAGATCGCCGCCCTCCCACCCAAATAGCTCCTTTAAGACAACGACAATTAATCTGGACGCCGGCGTAGCTCCTTCCCGCGGCGTCGAATCTCTTCGCTCATCGGAACTCACCTCCTACCCCGCCTTTCCTTCCACCCGCTTTCACGCCACAATATCTGTTTCGCGTCCCTGGTGCCCAATGACCCGTATCCTCTGCTCTGCCCTGCTGTTCGATATGGACGGTGTTCTCGTCGATTCCACCGCCGCCGTGGCCCGCGCCTGGTCCAATTGGGCCATCAAGCAAGGCATGGTTCCCGAATTCGTCATCAAGACCGCTCACGGCCGCACCAGTCTTGTCTCCGTCCAGGAACTCCTCCCGCGCGCCTCCGATGCGGTTCATCACCAGGAAAACTCCTGGCTCGAGCAAGCAGAAATCGACGACGTCGCCGACGTCATCGCTCTTCCCGGCGCGCGTGAACTCCTCGCCTCTATCCCCGCCAGCCAGTTCGCCGTCGTCACTTCCGCCACGCGCCCCCTAGCCGAAGTGCGCCTCCGCGCCGCAGGCCTCCTCGATTTCGTCGGCCATCTCGTCACCGCCAGCGACATCCAGCGTAGCAAGCCTGATCCCGAGCCCTACCTCTCCGGAGCCGCCGCTCTCGGCCTTCCCCCTGCCAACTGTGTCGTCATCGAAGACGCCCCATCCGGCGTCCGCTCCGGCAAAGCCGCCGGCTGCCGCGTCCTTGCCATCCGCACCACCACCCGCGATTCCGAGCTCCATGCCGGTGGCGCCGACTGGATCGTCAACGATTGCTCCTCCATCCGCCTCGCCGTCCCTCCCTCTCCCCGCGAACTTGCCCTTGACCTCGCCGACGATTCCCGCAATCCCCGTATCCCGCAAATGAGTTAATCGCTCTTCCTTGCCCCGGCCCAATCTGCCAGTAACCTTCAGGCACGACCTGTACTAAGGACCCGTTTTGCCTCCACCCCTCCTGCCCTTATCATCCACAAGCATTCGCCGCGCTTTCAATTCCAGTTTGCTTTTTTGCCCCGCGAACGTATGATGACGCGTACTCCCCAAGGACTTTGAGACTTCACTTTGCCGCTGCCTGCTGACACCTCGTCTGCCGACCCATCCACGCCGTCCCTTCGCTCCCGCAAGGACCGCGGCAAGCTCCTGCAAATCCTCGGTGTCGGCTTTGGCATCGCCGTCGCCGTCGGCAATGCCATCTCCGCCGGCATCGTGCGCACTCCCGGCGACATCGCCGCGCGCCTCCCCAATCACTGGCTCTTCTTCAGCGTCTGGTTCGCCGGCGCCTTTTACGCCCTCGTCAGCGCTTTCCAGCTTGCTGAACTCGGCTCCGCCATCCCCAAGAGCGGCGGCCAGTACAACTTTTCTCGCCGCGCCCTGGGTGATTATGCGGGTTTCATCGTCGGCTGGAGCGACTGGCTCTCCACTTGCGGCACCACCGGCGCCATCGGCATCGTCGTCGGCGAGTACATGGCGCACATTTTCCCCGCATTGGATAGCGCCATGCGCATCAAGATCACCGCTGTTTCCGCGATCGTTCTCTTCGCCCTGCTGCAGTGGAGAAGCATCAGCATGGGCAGCAAGGTGCAGAACTTCACCACTGTCCTAAAGGGCTTGGTCTTCTTCGTCATGGTCATTGCCTGCTTCACCTTGGGTGGCCATGTGCGCCACGTTGCCGAAGCCGCACCGCTCGCCCAGAGCGCCGCTCCTGTCGTCATCCCCGTCGGCGCGGCACTCATCACCGCCCTCCTTTTCGGCATTCAGGCCACTATCTACACTTACGATGGCTGGGACGGCGTCATCTACTTCGGCGACGAAATCAAGAATCCCGGCCACCTCGTCCCTCGAGCCATTTTTGCCAGCCTCTTTTCCATCGTGGCCATCTATCTCCTCATCAACGCCGCCGTTCTCTACGTCCTCCCCATGAGCGAAATCGCCGGCAACAATTTCTCCCTCGGCCTCGCTGCCCAGCGCGTCTTCGGCCCGCATGGCGACACCGTCTTCCGTTCCATCATGGTTCTTGCCCTCTTCAGTTCCCTCAACGCTCTCCACCTCATGGGCGCACGCGTCATCTACGCCATGAGCCGCGACGGCCTCTTCTTCCGCAGCGTCTCTCGCATCAACAAGGGTGGCACGCCCACCCTCGGCCTTCTCCTCAGCGCCCTCGTCGGCGTGGCCTTCGCCATCTTCAGTTTCGAGCGCGTCATCGCCATGCTCGCCTTCTTCTTCGTCACCAACTACCTGCTCTCCTTTACCTCGATGTTTCTTCTCCGCCTCCGCGAACCCGAAATGCCCCGACCCTATCGCGCCTGGGGCTATCCGTGGACAACCGCTCTCGCGCTCCTCGGCTCCATCGGTTTCTTAATCGAAGCCGTCCGCGAAGACCGCGCCAATAGCATCTTCACGCTCATCGCCCTGGCCTGCAGCTATCCCGTTTACCGCGTGCTAAAATTGGTCTCCAGCAGCGCTTCCGCCGAGCCCTTGTAGCGGCCGCCTTCTGAGGCGGGCGCCTTTGAGAGGCATGTGTCTTCTTCTTTTCATATAACCAATAACCAGAAAAAACGGCTGTCATCCTGAGCCCATTCGACAAGGATGGGCGAAGGATCTCAACTTACAACTCAGGCAAAGAGTATTGCCCTCGAGTCATTTCCCAGCGGGTTCGCACTTGCAAAAATAAAAGAGGGCGGATTCTCATCCGCCCTCCTCTTCTCAGTGAACTCTGCGTTCGGCGTTTACCCCGACCCCGTCGGGGTGAACTCTGCGTTAAGGCTTCCTCTTCGGCTCTTACTTGACCTTCTCCGCGACGGCCTTCCCCTGCAGGAACAGCAGCAAATAATCCTTCCCGCCGGACTTCGAATCCGTTCCGCTCATATTGAACCCGCCGAACGGATGCGCTCCCACCATGGCTCCCGTGCATTTCCGGTTCAAGTACAGATTCCCCACGTGGAACTCTTGCTCCGCGCGGCGAATCTTCGCCGGATTCTTCGAGTACACCGAACCCGTCAGCCCAAACTCGGTGTTATTCGCGATCTCCATCGCATGATCGAAGTTCTTCGCCTTGATCACCGTCAGCACCGGTCCGAAGACTTCTTCCTGCGCCAGCCGCGCCTTCGGATCCACGTTCGCGATAATCGTCGGCTCCACGAAGTACCCTTCGCCCGGCGCGCGTCCGCCGCCCGCCACCAGCCTTCCTTCCTTCTTCCCAACCTCGATGTAGTCCAGAATCCCCTTCATCGCCGATTCATTGATCACCGGGCCCATGTAGTTGTTCGGGTCGTCGCTCGGTCCCACCTTGATTTTCTTCGTCCGCTCTACCAGCTTGTTCAGGAATGTGTCGTACACCTTCTCGCTCACGATTACGCGCGAGCACGCCGAGCATTTCTGTCCCTGGTACCCAAACGCGGCCTGCGCCGTGCCTTCCACCGCCGCGTCAATGTCCGCCTCCTCGTCCACGATCATGCCGTCCTTGCCGCCCATTTCCAGCACGGTCCGCTTGATCCAGATCTGCCCCGGCGAAGGCTTCGCTGCGAGTTCCGCGATCCGCAAGCCCACTTCTTTCGAGCCCGTGAATCCGACGTATCGCGTCTTCGGATGCTGCACGATCGTGTCGCCGACCGCCCCGCCCGACCCGCTCACAAACTGCACCGCTTCCTTCGGAATGCCCGCTTCAAACAGAATGTCCACGAACTTCGCCGCAATCGTCGGCGAATCCGAAGCCGGTTTCAGCACCACGGTATTCCCGGTCACCAGGGATGCCACCACCAGCCCCGCCATGATCGCGCACGGGAAATTCCACGGCGGAATGGCCGCGCCTACGCCTAGCGGGATGTACACCAGGTAATTCCGCTCGCCGCGCATCGGCGTCAGCTTCTGCGGCTGCCCCAGCCGCAGCATCTCGCGCCCGTAAAACTCGCAAAAATCGATCGCCTCGGCGATGTCCGCGTCCGCTTCAAACCAAGTCTTCCCTACCTCATAGCAAACCAGCGCGGCCAGTTCGTACTTCCGCGCGCGCAGGAGCGCCGCCACCTTGAACAAACACTTCGCGCGTTGCTGGACGGGCACCTTCTTCCACACGCTAAAATACTTGTTCGCCGCTTCAATCGCCTCGATCGCGTGCTCCTTCGACGCATCCTGGAATACCCCGACGACCTGCGACGGTCGCGACGGGTTCGTGGACTTCCTTTTTCCCGCCGTGATCACCTTCTTCCCGCCAATCCACATCGGGTACTCGTGCCCAAACTCGGCCTTCACCTTCGCCAGCGCCTTCTCCATCTTTTTTCGATTCGCTGCATTCGAAAAATCGCTTAATGGCTCGTTTGTGAATTCCCGCACCTTCAATTTCGCTTTCGCTGTCGCCATGGCGTCTCTGCCTCCTGGTTGCTTAACGCTCAATTATAGGGCCGCTCCCTCAACCCCCACAAGCAACCCCCACTTTTGGCGGCTCCCTCGCAACCGTGGGATAATCATGGGTCATGCCACAATCGCTGGCTCACGTCACGTTGTTGGTCCGCAATTACGAGGAAGCGCTGGTCTTCTTTACAGAAGCCCTCGGTTTCCGCGTCATCGAAGATACGCCCCTCTCCGTCGCCAAACGCTGGCTCGTTGTCGCTCCGCCCGGCTCTGGCGGCACAAGTCTGCTCCTCGCACAAGCGGACACCCCCGAGCAAGTCCAACAAATCGGCAAGCAAGCCGGTGGCCGCGTCTTCCTTTTTCTCCATACCGATGATTTCTTGCGGGATTACCGTCTAATGCAGGCCTCTAACGTTAAGTTTTTAGAGACTCCTCGCCATGAATCCTACGGCATCATCGCCGTTTTCGAGGATCTCTACGGCAACAAATGGGATTTCCTCCAACCGAACGACCCAAACACTCCTAAGCCTTTGCCCTTGGAGTCACGATGACCCTATCGTTCTTTTGGCAACTGCTTTTCTATGGCTGGTTTGCGTCAGAGATTCTCGTCGGCATCGCGACACGCACCAAACGCAGCAGCGGAAAAGTGCAGGACCGGGGCTCGTTGCTGATTCTGTGGATCGTCATCGCCGCATCCGTCACAGCGTGTCAATGGATCAGTGAAACTCATGCACCCAATATGTTCGGCGGCGCCCACGCACTGAAGACCGCTGGCGTCTTCGTCATGTTCGTGGGACTGGCCATTCGCTGGACCGCGATCTTCACTCTTGGCAAATCCTTCAGCTCAAACGTGGCCATTCAGGATTCGCAGCAGATTACGCGCACGGGACTCTATCGATTCGTGCGCCATCCTTCCTACCTCGGCCTGTTGTTGGTGTTTTTTGCGGTCGGCCTGCATTCACGCAATTGGATTAGCTTTGCTGCCGTGCTAGTGCCTACGACTGCCGCACTTCTCTACCGCATTCACGTCGAGGAAGCCGCCTTAGCTGAAGCCTTTGGCGACGATTACGTGGCGTACAGTAAGGCCACGAAACGCCTTGTTCCCGGCCTGTATTGACCTCGCTTCTTCCGTTCGGCGCTCAGAAATTCTCTACTGGATTTCGTTGTTCTCGAATCTCGTAACTCGCAGCTCCCGCATTCCATTAACCACTCAGCTTGGGTACCGAGAGAGCTCCTGCACCGCGCGATAGGCTTCGTCAATGGCTACATTCATGTAGGCTGTGGCGCCCGCATCGGAATTGGCAATCGCGATGCGCCCGAATGGTTTTCGTCCAACTTCGTGGGGCGCTTCCCCTTCGGCAAAGTCAGGATCGAACAACGAGTTATATTCGTAGGCGTAGCCGTGCGCCCAGCGTCCCACGGTGATGCCCTCGATATCCTCCGCTGGATCAAAGCCCCCTGGGCCAAGCATGCGCGCGAGTTGGTCGCGGATCTTTCGCTCGAATGTTTCAAATGGCGTGTCGTAAAGTTCCACCCGTCCCACGCGATGCTGTTCACGCTCCGTCAAACCTGGCTGGCACGGTGTGCGCAACATGAACACGATCATCGGCTCTTCCGGCCGGCTGGGGAACTTGTATCCCGGCAGGCTCACCGGAAAATCGATGGCCGTGTGCACGTGATAGCTTCCGGGGGCCGCAATCTGGTACACGCCCAGCTTCTGGAACGACACCCAACTGCGAATCGCAACGTGGGAATACACCAGCGGGGTTTTCACCCCATACGCCAGTGCTTCCTTCTGCTTGGCGGGAATTTCAGGGCAGAGATAGGGAACCATCCCGTTGTAGCACGCCAGCGCGCAGCGGCGCCCGCGCACCCGAAAGAGTTGCCCCTTGCGGACATACGTCACCTCCACTTCTTTCGCCGACCCCGGGTCGCCGTCGTGCTGCACGCCCACGGCAGTACTGCTCAAACGAATGCGCACGGGCGCGGATGCGCGGTCCAGCCGGCTGTAGTCGGCCTTTGCAACCACCACGTCTTCCATGGTGTGCCCCGGAATTGCCTCCGGAATGAACGAGCGCACCAGCAAGCGGGCAATCGAAGCATTGCCATCCGGAAAATGAAAGATGTAAGGATCGGGCTTGTGCTCGCCGCGATCGCTGGCGCCTCCCAATCCCATGGTGTCCAGCCCGGGGTAACCGTAACCATAGTCATCGCCCTCTTCGAAGCAGGCCAGCGCGGATACCGCATCAATGCCCACGCCGAACAAATCGTGGGTGCGCGTTTGGAAAACGGGCAGCACCTCGGGACTCACCTTGGCAATTTTGGTCAGAAAGTCCGCGTAGCTGGTACGGTCGAGCACCGCCCGTTTCTGTGCCAGCGTCAACCTCGGCAAGTAGTCCACTTTGTCGGTGTAAATGCGCACCAGGTCCCGGCGCGCTCGATCGGAAAGCGGGGCCTTGCCAAAAAATTCCCGGTGAGGAATCTTGCCGAAGCCCGCCACCAGATGATCTTCTCCAAATGTCTCCCGGTCGAAGAAAATGCCGCTTCCCAGCTTTAGCGAAGGATAGAGACTCTGGTCGAAGTAGCGATAAAATTTCTGGACGTCGACGCCCAAGTCAGCCAACAAGCCCTTGGACACCGCGCTGTAAAGTGACGGGCTTTCAATCGACTGGGCGCCATAGCCGAGCAACAGACGGTTTCCCACGCGGAACTCTTTCCGCGCCGCGTGCCCCCCGAAGTCGTCGTGCGCCTCCAGAATCAGGATGCGCGCATTCGCGCCCGCCTGCTTGCGGAAGAAGTGCGCCGCCGCCAGCCCGCTGATACCGGCGCCCACCACGATCAGGTCGTAGGTGTCATCCGTATTGCTCGCCGCGCCGGCGGTTTGCCAAAAAGTTCCGTCACGCAACCCGTGCGCCGCTTCAAACGACCCGGCGTTATCGCCGCGCATTCCGCTCGCCGCCGCAGGGTTGTAACCCGCACCGTCTTGCGCAGCGATGGAATCGGAGCCGCCGTGCCGCGTGCACCCGCCCAGAGAGCTGCTCAACGCCAGCCCGCCGAACCCTATGGCGACCCCGTTCAGAAAATCGCGGCGCGTAATGGGGCGGTCCATGCCCAGTTCGTGATCGCGTGCGTCTTTCATTGCTCGCAACTCCTTCATGGCTCGTTCCTCGCGCTGGTTGCCGGTCTCTCTTCAACTTCCCTTACCACCCTGAAGCTCACACCGGTGTGGAGCAAGTCCAGCCCCACGCCTTCAGCTTCATCGGGTCCGTCAAGCCGAAGCTCCGGGCTGCTGCCGGGCAGGTCGAAAAACTCCCAGGCATTGACCACGGCCATTCCGGGAACGCGGGACTCCGCGCGGCTTGCCGTTCGCTCCCAGGCGGGCATGGTGCCGCCGGCCACACACGCGTACTCCAATTCGGCTTCTGTCGGAAGGCGGTATTTCTTCCCCGTCGCTTGCGACAACCAATGCGTGTAGGCATCCACGATCTGCGGCGTCACACCGCTTGGCTTTTCCTTCCATCCATGCTGAACAGAAAACAATTCCAAGTCGTGGCTGCTGACCGCGGCCTGCGCCATCCAGAACCCGTTCACGCTGACGGCGTGCACGGGCCCTGCGTCTCGTAAGCGGCAAGTTCCCAGTTCCGGGCTTCCCGCTGCAAGCGTTCCACCCGGCACCGCAATCATGTGGAACTTGACGCCCGATCCTGGCACGGCCTCCGTGTAGTCCCGAAATCCCGATGCGGCAAGCGGAAATTGCGCATCCACCACCGCAGCCATCGCCTCCGGCGCCATCTTTGTCTCCATGCGATGTCCGGTGAACAGGTGGCAGTTGACGCAGTGCAACCTTTCCCGATTCCGCTGGTAATAGAGATGCGCTTCCATCCGGCGCGCGACGATTCGCATCTCACGCACTTGCTGCGCGTCCGTTTCCTGCTCGCCGGAAGGCAGCGTGCCCTCTACTTTGGAGAGCCCTTCGGTGAACAGGTTATTGTGGCAATGGACGCACGCCTCGTCGTACGTAAACGTCACGGCGCGGTCGAGCTTGCGCTCCCGCCCCCAGTCGATTTTGCTGACGTCGCGAAAGAGCTGCGCATACGCGTCGCGCGCCCCGAGCCGCGCTTTTTCCGCCAGATACTGCAGCCCGCCAGGAGGCAGGTGGCAGTCTGTGCAGTGGGCCACAATGCCGTGCCGGTTGGAGTAGTGCGCGGACTGAATCCAGAATTGCTCTGCGTGCGGGTGCGCATGGCACGCCTGATCGCAGAATGCGTCCGTCGAAGTGTACTTCACGGTCTGGTGCCCCGCGAGCGCGGCCGCCAGCCCAAGCAGCAAGCCGCATCCCAACACCCAGCCTCTTCGTCTTCCTGTCAGAGGTTTCTCAGCCATTGGCAATCAGCCCCCCGCCGCGTCCACCTCGCCTGCGCGGCTCACACTGCCTCACACCTTGCAGAATTATAGCAAGGTTGGCTTCCCTTGCCAGCAAGTCTTCGTTTTCGCACAGCGTTGGACGATGATTCCCAATCCTGTTACGCTGGGCCGGGCAACCATTTAAGCATAGAGGAGAACAAGCGTGTCACTCGTGGCCGGAGTGGATCTTGGCGGAACTGCCGTTAACTATACGTTGCTGGATCAGCAAGAAAAATTTCTCATCGACGGTCTGTGCGAGCATCCTGCTCTTGTAAAACAGGGGCCTGAGGTTTGCCTCCGCCAGATCGCCGATGGTCTCAAGATTGCCGCCGATAAGGCGGGTGTTCTCCTCTCGGACGTCGTCGCAGTCGGCCTGGATACTCCCGGTCCGGCAAGTGCGGCGGGCCAGCTCAGTACGCGGGGTGCCACGAACTTTGTTCATCCGCATTGGGCGGGATTCGATATTCGTGAGGGACTGGCGCAGAAGCTCGGCAAACCGGTCTCCTATCTAAACGATGCAAACGCGGCCGCGATTTGGGGACACTATGCGATCTTTGGCGCAAACAGCCGGGAAACCTCAATCTCGATCGTCATCGGGACGGGCAACGGCGGCGGCATCATTCTGGATGGCAGCGTCGTGAAGGGCAAAAACGGTTTTGGCGGTGAACTCGGCCACGTGCTCATTCCCTATCAAAGCATAGCCGGAACCCCCGGCATCAGGCCGCACTGCAATTGCGGACGCACGGGCGATCTCGAATCGCTCTGCTCACTCACCGCGATCGAAAGGAATCTCTTGCCCTATTTTCTCCCTCGCTATCCCGGCCACGAGTTGGCAAAACTGGACCCCCACCAGGCGGCAAAACTCGTGCGTGGTCTCGCGGACAAGGGCGACGCGTTGTGCAAGGACGTTTTTCGGGTTCAGGCCCATGCCCTGGGACTTTTCTTCGACGAAATGGTGAATACGTTCGATCCCGATGCGCTAATCGTCGGCGGTGGCGCCCTCGAGGCGAGCAAAGAGTTCCAACAGCGGTTCTTGAACGAGATCCGCGTCGGCATGCCAGCCCAGCGCGAAGAGCAAGCCAATATTCCCATCTACGTCATGCCGAATGGCGACACCGCCGGCGCCCGTGGCGCCGCCATCGAAGCCCTAAAGCTGGCCCGCCAAAGCGGCCTCATGTAACTTTCGCGCTCCACTCGGCGTGTCCTTGGGTAATCGCTCTAATCATGCCGGGTGGCCCAAGCTTAACGCACTGAAATATCTCGGGTGGCCTACCCTTTGCGCCTTATGCAAAGGGTGGGCTCTTCGTCTTCAGTCTTTCTCTTCGTCTTCACTCTTCCTCTTCACTCTTCACCCTCATTCTTCGTCTAGACATCAGAAACCCCAAGCCCCACCCTCCCAAAACGAGGGTGACGCAACCGCGCCTTTTGCGCCCGCCTTTTTCTGGAGCGCGCGCCATTCTACTTCGCGGTGAATTGTTGCAGCGGTATCCTGACAAGCGATGTCCGCACTCACAACAACCATTTCAATTCCGGCTTGGCCACCCGGCAGGTAGCGTGAACACCGCCTGGTCCTTCTCGTCCTCCAGGAACGCCTCAAACAATCGCGTCAAGGGGCCAGTCAACTTAGCAACTTGTTTTCGCCGCTCGGCAACGGACGCAAACCGGAACGGTGAGTGAGTTTCCAGTTCAGCCAGATAGTCCCTGGTGTACAACTCGCCGCATTCCCCTGCGGACCAGACCAGCAAAGACATGTAGCTCTTCTGAATCATTTCTTTTAAGGCCTGGCAACGGATAGGCATCTGGTCCATGCGGCGCATGACTTTCTGCCCGAAACTCAGGGTATGTGTCGTCAGCTCATCCAGTGGAACGCGCCCGGCAGCCTGCGTGAAAATCGTGAGCGCGCATTCACGGCGGTCTTGTCTTATGTCCTGGAGATCGTCCACCAATTGCAAGAGCGCGCCCCAAGCAAACACAAACTGCGCTTCCTCGCGGGAGAGTGATCCCGCAGCCAGATGCGCGTCTGCGAGGACTGAGGCTCCGCCCTTCTCGAAGCTGAGTTTAATGACATCGGATCCGTGTACGGACGGCGGTGATCCGCGCTGTCGCATGCTGTTTTCCTGAGCTTGATGAATTGCCAACAGGCTCGCGTACACTTGAGGCCAGTCGGCGCGACAATACTGCCCTTCAATCAGCTCGAATAGCTGCCATAGCCTGGCTTCGCCTCCACGCACGGGCGCAATCATTTCCCCGGACAAACGCCGCCTGATTCGCGCGTTGAACTTGACCTTCTCCTCCGAAGGCACCCCCGTGTCGTCGAGATAATTATCCGTGTAGGGGTAGAGCATGCTGTAGGCGAAGATCGCTGGCGTCAGGCGCATTTCTCGGCCCAGCAGCACTTGGAGACCGCCTGCCGTCCAGGCGCTCCGGGTGGCCTGAAATACGTCGGCGGGGCTTATGGATGGATCGAACCGGCGCGCCTCGCGGGCCATTTGAGTGCCCATCGCCGAAAAGCCACCGTTCAGCAGCAAGCCAAGATGCTCGTCCTCCAGGTCAAGTCCCGCTTTGGCAAAGCGTTCAAAAGCTAAGGTCACCCGTTCCCGCAAGGCATTCCGGCCAGATTTGCTGCGCGGCGGACGGCGCAAATCGCCTTCAACACTCTTAAGAAACTCTTCCAGGCGAGCTTCTCTGGCTGCTTGCTCGGCGACGGTGAACGTTTCTTTAAACGGTGGCAGGCAGACCGGGCACTCTTCCCATTCGGCGAGCGCCTCTTGAACGAGAGCTTCCCAACCCTCGTAACTCCACTCTTTCCTCTCCGTCGCCGTTTCACAGTGCATCTGAACACCCGGCTCGAAACCGTGCCAAGCAATCTCCCGCATCCCTACAAAATGTACGCAGGTGTCCGATGATAAGTTCCCTGCTCTTTTCGGAGGCGCGTGGCCCGGGCGACAAATGCGAAGGCAATTCCTGGTGGCTGGTGGCTCGAACTGTAGTAGCGCTGCAGTCCACTGGGCATCAGAAACCCCAAGCCCCAAGCTCCCAAAACGGGGGCGGAGCACCCGCGACTTTTGCGTCCGCCCTTCTCAAGAGGGCGTGCCATTCTACTTCGCGGTGAATTGTTGCACTGGAATCCTAACCGACGATGCGTGAGGCCAATCCAATCACCCGAATTCCGGCCGGGCCACCCGCCTGCTACAAATGTCCCCAACGAAAAGTCGGGCCAATCGTGAACCGAAAGTAGTTTTGCCGGTCGGTCAGCAAATTGGAGAACAGATGAGTATTGATGTAGTCCACTGAGACTCGCATTCCCACCCGCCGGGACAAGTTGAAGTCGCAGCCGCCACCCACGCCAATGAACCAGGTGGTGTCGGTCTGGTGAGTATTTGGGACCGGGAGTTGAAGTCCCCCGAGCAATTGGGGCAACCCCACCGGGAAAGTAAGGTCTGCCGACTCATGAATTCCCCCGAGCCCGGGGCGTGCAAACAGGGTAATTTTTTGCCACTTGCGCAAATAAAATTGCGGGCCTGCCGCAAATGTGTAGGTGGTCGAAGTGAAGGGCACATTCACCTGGCTTGGAAGCGGCACCGCCGGATTTGCCGCATTGGCTGCGGTCAGCGTCGGCGCGTAGACCGTTTCGCTCCCGTTGATCGTTCCCGAGCCGCTGATGATGCTGTTGCCCATGGCGCTGAAATCTCCGCCGAGAGCCACCCAGGGCTTTACGGTGACGCCGAAATCGACGTCAAAGCCATACTCCGTCAGGCTGCGCGCCGGGCTGATCATCGAATCGAATCCGGTATAGAGGGTGTAACGGTTTATATCCGTCTGCTGCGCCACTACGGGCAGACAAACGAATAGGGCAAGAACGCAAAACAACAAATTTTTCATGGTACCCACACTTCCCTTTAGAACTGAACGGGAGCGTCTCAAAAGACGCCACGCGAGGTTCTCAACTCAGTCTCAATTGATGGCCGCTTCCGCTCTTGCGTGGGCACGGCTGCCGCGCGACCACCGGGAGGTAAGTCCAGATTTCGCCATAAAAACAGAATGTTTTCTGTGATGCCCGTCACCGCTGATGGAGTGCGAACGGTTTCGGACTCCCAACAGAAAATCCAAGGCAGGCGTTCTGCGGCACACCCTCAACGCGGAGAACCAATTTCGGGTGGCCCATCCTTGCGGTTTGTGCAAGGGTAGGTCCGCTCCTCTCCTGTTGTGTCATCCCGCTTGCCCGCCGCAGGAGGGACCGGAGAGCCGCGCCTTTTGCGGCTCGAAGTGGAGGGATCGCGGCAGTATCCTTCCACGAAGAGATGGCGAGTGGGCAGGCGGGGTATCCGCGCCTATTGCGTCCGCTGCGTTCTAGAGCGCGCGCCATGCCGCTTCGCAATGAAAGTAACAGTGGTATCCTAGCCAACAATGCGTGAGCCCAATCCAATCACCCGAATTCCGGCCGGGCCACCCGCCGCTTTGGGCCTCTGCGTAGCGCTTCTGCTGTCTCTGGTCATAGAACCTGTTTTCCCGAGTACTAGGAATCCCGACGATCGGAATACCCTGGACTTCGGAGTTCAGCGCTTAATCCTCAATGGCAAGTGCTTTTTTGGGGGTGGGAATGTTGAGGGTGGTGATTTCTTTAGTGGACTCCGGCGAAAGGAGTCGCCAGACGGCTTCCGATTTTACAAGCGCGGTAGGCTTGTTTCCGAGTATCCCGACCAGCTTAGTATCACGCTGCGGGTATCGAAGTTCCGGTGCACGGCTCAGGGAGCCCCTCGTGACCTTGAATTGCTTGTCCTGTCCGACGATTTTCTTTCTTCACTTAAGTTTAAGGTCGAGTGGAAAGTTGGCACGCGCCTACGACCCGTAGACGGTTTTGTGCTCCTTGGCTACAAACATCTGAGGGAAAATCTCTCTTTTTCTTCGGACTCATTTCAGGATGATGTGGTTCAGTATCAAATGACGCTCACAAGCAAAGGCATACCGTTATCCGACCACTTAATAGTCTCGGTCTTTAATTCGGACGATACGCTATTTGTGAGATTGTCGGCAGCTCCTTAGCGTTGATCAGTTGTCAGCGTCGGCTGCGCTGGCGGGTGGCCTACCCTTGCGGGTTTGGTTTATGCAAGGGTGGGACATTCTTCTCTTCGGTGGGTGGCGCAGCCCTAGTGCGCTAAGGCAACATCGGGTTGCCTTTTGTGACTCCCCAGTTATTTTCTAAAGTGGTATCCTGCCCAGGTGCAACCCAAGTTCAAGCCGAACGCTGCGCCACCCTCTATGACGGTGTCGGTGCTGTCAAGAGACACTTCGAGTGAGCGAGCCGCGAGCGGCTCGTTTTCTTCTTAGCTAGAAGGGACTCTTCCCTCATTTCGACCAAGGCTCGCTTCGTGAATCTTGGGTGGACTCTGGTTCCACCAGCCATCTATTCGATCTGCCTACTTCCGATCAGGATTCATTGTTCAGATCCCCCGATCCCTCGGGGGAGCAAGGTGCTCAATCAGCCTAGCGATGAACTTGCGTCCATCAGGGGGGCGCCCGAGCTGCCCTGCTTGCGAACCAGGCTGGCCCGGACGATAAATGCAAAGCCATGGCTGGGTGCCCCGTCCTCGAAGTTTGAGGGCGGGTCTTGGGGTTCTCTTCCCTCCACCCTTTCCCTTCCCCATGCCAGTTTCGGACTTAGTACCTCACAATATCTATTGATAGTTAGTAAATAGTGCGATATAATGCGTTGTGAATACTCGGCACAAGGCCGCCCGCGCTCCACAGATCCCCAACACATTTACCCTCTACACCAACAGTGCGCATCGATATCAAAACAAAGGCTTTATAAATCAAAACAGGCATTTTCTAAGTCCCTTGTTTTCACATACTTGCGCACACTCGCGCCTGCAACCACTTTGTTTTGATACACTTCACAAAAACAGGCGGGGGGAGGGGGTTACTCCATCGCCAACACTTCCCTCCCGAATCGGAACTACCGCCGCTCCCATTCCCAAGCACAAAGAGAGCGCCGTCGAGTTCACTTGGACTACCTGGTTATCGCAATTCGTGGATGATCTCTTTGGCCGCGTTCGCCCCGGAAGCGCCCGTCAATCCATTTCCCGGATGCGTGCCGTTGCTGCAGAGGAACAGCCCTTTAACCGGCGTCTGGTAGCGCGCCCAATCCAGCACCGGCCTCATCGTGAAAATCTGGTCCAGCGCCAGTTCGCCGTGATAAATGTGCCCGCCGGTGAAGCCGTAAATAGTTTCCAGATCCTCCGGCGTGACCACGTGCGCCGCTTCCACCAGGCTCGCCAGGTTCGGCGAATAGTTCGCCAGCGTCTTGATCGCAATGTTGGCCAGTTCCCCGCGCCGCTGGCTCCAGTTCCCTTCTTTCAGCTTGTACGGCGCGTACTGGAAATATGCGGAGAGCACGTGCTTCCCTTCCGGCGCCAGCGTGGAATCGAGCAGCGACGGAATCGTCACATCCAGGTGCGGCGCCCCGGAAATATCGCCATACTTTGCCGCGTCAAAGGCCTTCTCCAGATATTCGAGGTCCGGCCCGATGTGAATGCGCCCGGAAAGCGCTTGCCGCAAGCCATCCGGCCCCATGGCATCCGCGAGCGCCGGAAAATTCGGCAGCCCGCCGAGAGCGAGGTGTACCTTCGCTACCTTGCCCACCGAGCGGTAATTCTTGATGCGCGTCGCGAACACGGGATCCAGGTTTGCCGGATCCAGCAGTTGCAAGAACGTCCTCTTCGGATCGACGCCGGAGACAACTGCTTCGCTGGCGATCTCTTCTCCATCCGCCAGCACCACGCCGGTGACGCGCCCTTCCTTTGTGCGTACCAACTGCACTTCCGCGTTGGTGCGAATTTCCGCGCCGGCCTTTTTCGCCGCGTCGCCAAGCGCTCGCGTGAATTCGCCCAGCCCGCCTCGCGGGAATGCCGCCGATCCGATGGGATGCGCATCCGCAGCGGCGCGCAACAGCAACACAACCGTCGAGCCCGCGGACCATGGCCCCAGATTTGTGCCGAATATCCCGCGCGCCGCCACCGCCGCGCGCAGCAACTCCGTCTCAAAAAATTCCGAAACGAAATCCGCCACGCACATCGGTCCCCAACGCAGCAGGTCGAAAATGCCGCTCTTTCCCAGGCTCCGTATGCCGCGGCCCGTCTGCAGCAGGTTCCACAAATCCAACGGCGTCGGTTTATCAATTGCCGGCGGCGTGATGGACGTCAACTGCTGGAACACGCCGGAAAGCTCTTGCAGCGCTTCGGCAAATTCGGTGTAGCGCGAACCGTCCTTCGCGGAGATCCTCGTGATCCCGCCGGCCGTCTTCGCCGCATCGTTATAAAACACGATGGCCTTGCCATCCAGCCCCAACGCAATCATCCGAGGATCGGGATGGAAGATGCCGTACTTGAAACGCTCGAGCCGCATGTCCCGCGCGATGTCCGCGCGCAGCGGTCCCAGCGTGTGCGCCAGCGTCGAAACTCTGAATCCCGGATGGAATTCCTCCGTGACCGCGCCGCCCCCCACCACTTCGCGGCGCTCCAGCACCACCGGCTTGAACCCGCCCTTCGCCAGATAATATGCGGTGATCAGCGCGTTGTGACCCCCGCCAATGAGCACTACCTTCTGTCCGATGGGCATGGTCAGTTCGCCGCCTTCTTCCATTCTTTCAGGATGACCTGGCTCGCGATGCGCCCGTTCGCGGCCATGATGCCACCGCCGGGATGCGTCGCCGAGCCGCACATATAAAGGTTGCTGACCGGTGTCCTGTAGTACGCCCAACCCGGCACCGGCCGCAGGAAGAAAAGCTGCTCGAGCGAAAGCTCGCCCTGGAAAATGTTGCCCTGTGTCAGGCCAAATTCGCGCTCCATATCCAGCGGCGTCACGAACTGTTTGCCGATGATGATGTCCTTGATGTTCGGCGCGTGTTCGGCAATCGTGTCAATCACGTTGTTGCCGAAAGCTTCTTTCTGATCGTCCCATGTGCCTTCGGCCAGCTTGTAGGGCGCATATTGCACGAAACAGGAAAGCACGTGCTTGCCCGGCGGCGCCACCGAAGGATCGGTGAGGCTCGGAATCACCATGTCAATGTACGGCCGGCGCGAGAAATGGCCATACTTCGCATCGTCGTACGCCCGCTCCATGTACTCCATCTTCGGTGAAATGGACATCGCGCCGCGCAAGTGCGCGCCCACGCCGGGCAGCGCCCTGAAATTCGGCAGTCCGTCCAGCGCCAGATTTACTTTTCCGGAGGAGCCCCGGTATTTGTAGCGCCGCACGCTTTCCAGAAAATCAGAAGGCAGATCCTTCGGCTCCAGGAAAGCTTCAAACGTCAGGTGCGGATCCACGCTGGAGGAAACCACGTTGCAACTGATCTCTTCGCCGGATTTCAGCACCACGCCGCACGCGCGGCCGTTTTTCACCAGAATCTTGCTGACTGCGGCCTGCGTGCGGATCTCCGCGCCCGCTTCGCGCGCCGCCGATGCAATCGCCAGCGAGATGCCTCCCGTACCGCCGCGGCTGAAACCCCACGAACGGAACGCCCCGTCAATCTCGCCCATGTAGTGGTGCAGCAGCACGTAGGCCGTGCCCGGCGAACGGATACCCAGAAACGTGCCGATGATCCCGGAAGCGGACATCGTCGCCTTCAGCACGTCCGTCTCAAACCACTGGTCCAGGAAATCCGCCGCGCTCATGGTCATCAACTGCACCAGCGTGTAACGTTCGTCGGAGGAAAGCTCGCGGAAGCGCTGCAGCAGGAAATTCAACTGCTTCAAGTCCTTCGGATTCAGCGTTGTCGGGTCCGGCGGAATCATGGAAAGCAACGGCTTCACGAAGCGGCACATCGGCGTCATCAGCTTTGAGAATTCGTCGTAAGCTTCGGCATCCATCCGCGAGTGCCGCCGGATTTCGCGCTGCGTTTTCGCGTGGTCGTTCACGCGCCACAGGTAATCGCCGTTCAGCATCGGCGAGAAGGTGCCGTCGAGAGGAAGGATTTCCAGGCCGTGCCGCGGAAGATCGAGTTCACGGATGATTTCGGGGCGCAGCAGGGAAACCACGTAGGAAAGCTCGGAGAAGAGAAAGCCGGGAAAGATTTCTTCGGTAACCGCGGCTCCGCCGAGAACTCCGCGGCTTTCCAGAACCAGTACTTTTTTCCCTGCTTTGGCTAGATATGCGGCGTTCACCAGACCGTTGTGACCGCCGCCAATGACGACCACATCATAAAACTGGGGCATGCGTTGTGACTCCGGTATATAGAAAGGACCGAAATGGATCGAAGAACCCATCATTCTACTGAGAGCCTGCGCACCTTACAAGAGAGTGACTTGAATTTTCACAATTTGCCGTGCTTGCAGCCGCCATGAGCTCGAAACTATAATCCGAGGTTAACCCGGGAGCCTCTGCCAGGTTCTCCTGAAGTCTTCTTGTCTCTGTATCGGAGGGAACGTGCCCGTCGGAACCGCTTTTCACGAAAGAACTCTCGCGCTCTGCGAAAGCCTCAACTTCAAGGAGTGGTCGGGCTATTACACCGCCAGCGTCTACGAAATGACGCACGAGCACGAGTACAACGCCATCCGCAGCACCGCGGCTTTGATCGACATCACGCCGCTTTTTAAATACCGCGTCAGCGGCCGCGATGCCACCAAGCTCGTCAATCGCGTCATCGCCCGCGACATCAACAAAGTGGCCATCGATCAGGTCATTTACTGCTGCTGGTGCGATCCCCACGGCAAGGTCATCGACGACGGCACCATCACGCGCCTCGGCGAAAACGACTACCGCTGGACCGCCGCCGACCCCAGCCTCCGCTGGTTCCGGCAGAACGCCCTCGGCCTGGATGTGCAGATTGAGGACATTTCCGAGAAAGTTGCGGCGCTCGCATTGCAAGGCCCTACCTCCGGCAAATTGCTGCACGCCGTGGCAGACGCCGACATTGCCAAGCTGAAATATTTTCGCGTCACGCACGGCAAAATTGCCGGCGTTCCCGTGGACATTTCGCGCACCGGCTACACCGGCGACCTGGGCTACGAAATCTGGGTCAACTGGGATGATGCGGTCAAAGTGTTTGACGAGCTGATGAACAAGGGCAAGCCCTTCGATATCCACGCCGCAGGCATGGTGGCCTTGGATATCGCGCGCATCGAAGCGGGACTGATCCTGATCGAAGTGGACTATATCTCCTGCAAGCGCGCCTTGATCGAAGATCAGAAATACTCGCCGGGCGAAATCGGCCTCGGCAAACTCGTGGATTTGAAGAAGGAAAACTTCGTCGGGCGCGAAGCCCTGGCGCTGGAAGCGAAGAAGGGCGGCCCGCAACGCTCGCTGGTGGGCTTGGAAATCAATTGGAGCGAAGTCGAAGCGCTCTACGAAAAAATCGGCATGGCGCCGCAAGTGCCGTCAACTGCCTCGCGCGTGGCCGTGCCGGTCTATCGCGGCGGGCGTCAGGTGGGCAAGGCCACGTCCACGACCTGGTCGCCCACGCTGAAACGCATGATTGCGCTGGCGACCATAAGCCGGGAAAACGCCACCGTGGGCCAGACACTCAGCATGGAATTGACGGTGGAAGCTTCGCGCAAAACCGTTTCCGCCAAAATCGTGCCTTTGCCATTTTTCAATCCACCGCGCAAGACCGCAGCGCTCGCACTTTAAGTGCACGGAGCACAGCCACGCTGCGTCGGCCTAATCCACGGCTGCGATTCCATTTGCAAAGTTACTCGGGCATGAGCCACCAAGGCGCTCCGCCTCTACAAGGGCATCTTACGGGTTCAGCCGGTTGTATTTCTTCAGCACCGCGCGGAGTTGATCGTGCGGCAGCGCGGTGACGTGATGGTTTTCGATTCCGGTCATGGATTCGGCGCCTACCACCGCGTTGACGATCGACTCTTCCGTCGCTTCCACCGTGGCCGCAAACAATGGCGCTAGCATATCGTTCGGCAACATCTTCAAATCCACGACGTGGTCTGTCGCAGCGGCCCCGGGATTCGCCGTTGAAAACGCGATGAAAATGTCGCCCGAACCGTTGTCAGAAATGCTGCCGTTCCGGCCAAGCCCGAGAGAAACGCGGCGCGCCAGGCGCTTGAGTTGCTGCGATACCAAAGGCGCGTCCGTCGCCACCACGACAATGATCGAGCCGCGCTCGGAAATCTCCGATGGTTGGTAGGCGTACGGATCCTCTGACCAGATCTCGCGGCCCACCGGAATGCCGGCCACTCGGAAATTCTGCCGCGACCCGTAATTGCATTGCACCAGCACGCCGACGGTGTAACCGCCATCTTTCGCTGTCAATTTGCGCGAGGACGTGCCGATCCCGCCTTTGTAACCACCGCAAATCATCCCCGTACCGCCGCCAACGTTCCCTTCCTCGACGGCGCCGCCATGCGCGGATTCGATGGAGTGAAATGCATGCTCCGGCTTCACGTGAAAGCCGTTAATGTCGTTCAGCCAACCGTCCCACGTTTCCGCAACCACCGGGAGCGACCACCAATCATCTTCGGGTCCCACGCTGCGATGCGCGACGACCCATTGAATGACTGCGTCGCGCACCACTCCCACGCTGTGCGTGTTCGTGATCATCACCGGACCCACCAGAAAACCGGATTCTTCCACCCATGTCGTGCCGGTCATCTCGCCGTTGCCATTCAGCGACCACCAGCCGGCAAACACGGCTCCGTCAAACGAATCTTTTCCGCGCGGCAAAATCGCGGTCACACCCGTGCGCACCGGCCCTTTGCCGACCTCCAGCTTTCCTTCACCGGAGATGAGCGTTGTATGGCCAACGGTTACGCCCGGCACATCGGTGATGGCATTGAATGGGCCGGGTGTCCCATCGAACGGCACACCAAGATCGCGTGCGCGTGGTTTGGCTGCATTTTTTTCCTGCGGACAAGAAGGAATCGCAATAAGAACAGAACCGAGCAGCAAGGCAAAGAACGGCAGAGGACGGCACATGAAAGGCATCTCCCAAATGAACAAGCGAATGGATGATGATGAGGTCCTGCCAAAAGAGTAGCGCGAGCCGCTCAGGCGGGAAAGACTTTTGCCAGCGCGTGTTGCAATGCCTCCGCTATGAGCCGGCACTCTTCCGCCGTGATGATGAAGGGTGGCGCAAGCAGCACGTGGTCGCCGCGCGAGCCGTCCACGCAGCCCTGCGAGGGATAAGTGAGCACATTCTTCTCGAGCGCGGCCTCGCGAATCTTCTCGGCAATGCCCGCTTCTTTCGGAAACGGCTCGCGCGTGGACTTGTTCTTCACGAACTCTACGCCCTGCAGCAGGCCCAAACCGCGCACCTGCCCGACGTGCGGGTGACTTTCCAGCGCGGCGAGCGCTTTGCGCAGCGTTTCGCCCGCCGGGGTCACGCGATCGAATAATTTGTGCGTTTCCAAATAGTCAAACACCGCATTCCCCGCGGCCATGGACACCGGATGCGCCTGGTATGTGAAGCCATGCATGAATGCCGCGGTGCCTTTTTCATACGCTTCGACCACGTGCGACGCCGCAAGAACCGCGCCAAGAGGCGCGTAGCCGCTGGCGATGCCCTTCCCGGTAAGAATAATGTCCGGCTGGAGGCCCCAGTGCTGGCTCGCAAAGGGTCTGCCCGTGCGGCCCATTCCGCTCATGACCTCGTCCGCGATCAGCAGGATGCCGTGCTTGCGGCAGATTTCGGCGATGCGCGCGGTGTAGCCATCCACGGCGGCTACCGCGCCAAGCGTCGCACCGACAACAGGCTCAAAAATAAACGCGGCAACCGTGGAAGAGTCCTTTGCCTGGAGGAACGCATCCAGATCGTCCGCGCAGGCAACTTGGCATTCCGGGAATGTTTTGTCGAACGGACAGTGATAGCAGAAACAAGGCGCGACGTGGCCCCACTCCGGAAGCATCGGCGCATACGGCGCCCGCCGCGCCACATTGCCGCTGACGGACATCGCGCCGAGCGTGCTCCCGTGATAACTCTGCTTGCGCGAAATCACGCGGTAACGCGAATTCTGCTTGCGTTCCAGAAAATATTGCCGCACCAGTTTGATCGCGGTTTCGGTGGCCTCCGAACCGCCCGAAGTGAAATAGACCCGCCCCCCGTCGTGGAAATTCTTTGGAGCAAGCGCCAGTACGCGGGCCGCAAGTTCTTCTGCAGGCGCGGTATGAAATTGCGAGGTGTGCGCGAAGGCGATATTGTTAGACTGTTTGGCCATGGCCCGGCCGATCTCCGGAACGCCGTGCCCGATGCTGACAACCGCGGCCTGGCCGGAAGCGTCCAGATAGCGGCGCCCGTCGGCGGCAATAATCCAACTGCCTTCGCCGCGCACCGCCAGCGGATACTGTTTTCGAAGATTGCGGGAAAATAGCGGAGAAGATTGTGTGGCCGTGCTCATACTGTGATTGTAGCAAACCAGGCGGCCACACCTGAAGGTGACCCTGCCGCACAGTCATGTGATACTGTTTCGCGGGTTTGGAGGATTCCACTTGTTCACGCGTTGCTGTTTTCGTTCATTCATTCTTTTTCTGGCGCCGGGTTTCATTGCGATCAGCGGGAGTCGCGCTCAGTCCGCACAGGAGCCGGTGAAAATTGCCGTGGATTTACGCGACGTCGCCAAGCACCTTTTTCACGCGACACTCCTGTTTCCCGTGAAGTCCGGGCCGCTCACTCTCGTCTACCCGAAGTGGATTCAGGGCGAGCATTCGCCGACGGGCCCGATCGTCGATCTCACCGGCCTGAAAATGCGGGCCGCGGGACAGCAAGTGGCATGGCGCCGCGATGATGTGGACATGTACGCTTTTCATCTGGAAGTTCCGGAAGGCGCCAACACCCTGGAGGTGGCGTTGGACTATCTGTCGCCGGCGGAGGCGAGCGGGTCGCGCGAGACTCCTTCCGCGACCGCGCAGATTGCGGTGTTGGACTGGTACCTTGTCACGCTCTATCCCCGGGGGCCGAAGACCGACGATTTGACCTATGTCGCGAGTTTGCGCCTGCCCGCTGGATGGAAATACGGCACGGCGCTGCCGGTGGCGAAAGAGACATCGGACGCGGTGGAGTTCGCCCCTGCTTCCTTAACCACGCTGATCGATTCGCCAGTGATTGCCGGAGCCTATTTCCGCACCATTAATTTGGCGCCCGGACAGAAACCCGAACATTTCGTCCACATCGCGGCGGATGGACCCGCGGCGCTGGAGGTGAGCCCTGCGGAAGTGCAGCACATGCGCCAACTGGTGGCGGAGACGGGAGCGCTATTCGGTGCGCGGCACTATCGCCGCTACGATTTTCTGCTTTCCTTAAGCGACGTCATGCCTCCCGATGGCGTGGAGCATCACGAATCCAGCGATGACCGCGCGCCCGAAGCGCTGTTTCTTGATCCCGAGGTCCTCGAAACGCAGATGGATCTGCTGGCGCATGAATTCACACATTCCTGGAACGGCAAGTATCGCCGTCCCGTGGGCCTGGTCGCCTCCGATTATCAGACGCCGCTCAAAGGTGATCTGCTTTGGGTCTATGAAGGACTGACGCAATATCTCGGAGTGATGTTGGCGGCGCGTAGCGGCTTCTGGACGCCGGAACGACTCCGCGAGTATCTCGCGGCCACCGCCGCGTATTTGAATGACTGGCCGGGACGCACCTGGCGAGATCTGCAAGACACGGCGATTTCCGCGCAGATCCTTTACGGCGCGCCGCTGGCGGGAGCTTCGCGGCGCCGCAGCGTCGATTACTACGATGAAAGCACCCTGATTTGGCTGGAGGCCGATACGATTATTCGCCGCGAAACCCGAGGCAAGAAGTCGCTCGATGATTTTTGCCGGAAGTTTCATGGCGGCGAAAATACCGGGCCGAAAGTCGTTTCCTACACGTTCGAGGATGTCGTGGCGGGAATGAACGAGGTTGTGCCCTACGACTGGCGGGGATTTTTTACCGAGCGCCTCCGCTCGCACGGGCCGGGCGCGCCGCTCGGCGGCCTGGAGAATTCTGGTTGGAGAGTGGTGTTTACGGATATTCCCAACGAACACGAGAAGGCGGAAGAAATCGTCACCCAAGTGGCCGGCTTCGGCTTTTCACTGGGCTTTGACGTGCACGCACCCGGTGGTGATCAAGGCGACCGCATCCTGGACGTGATTCCCGGTTCGCCGGCGGATCAGGCGGGGCTGGCACCGGGAATGCATCTGGTGGCCGTGAACGGCCGGAAGTGGTCGCCGGAAGTTTTGCGCAGCGCCATCCAGTGGGCGAAAGACAACAAAGAACCCATCGAATTGCTCGCCGAAAGCGCCGATTACTACAAGACCTACCGCATCGATTATCACGGCGGCGAGCGCAATCCGCATCTCGAAGCGATCGACGGAAAGAGCGATGTGCTGGGCGAAATTGCGCGCATGAAAGCGGCTCCGGTCAGCGTATCGAAGACATACTAGGAAATCGCCTGGCAGGAAGGATTGCCACGGTTGGCGCAAAGCTCGCGCGCATTGGTACGCACAATCGGCCGTTGGAGCCTGACGGCTCTGATGGTCAATTCGATTGTCGGCGTCAGCATCTTCAAATTGCCCGGCGATTTGGCGGCGCGATTGGGCGGGCTCAGCCCGTTCAGTTGTCTCGGCGCCGGCGGGGGAATCCTCATCATTGCGGGATGTATCGCGGAGGTTTCTTCCTACTACGAAGAGACCGGCGGGCTGTACCTGTATGCCCGGGACGCGCTGGGGCGCTTCGCGGGACTGCTGGTCGCATGGCTCACATGGCTGACGCGCATCGCCGCTCCTGCCGCGGCAGCGAATCTTTTTTGCACCTACGCGGCGCAGTTTTTCCCCGCATTGGAAACGCGCCGGGGCGAGCTGCTCCTTTTGGGCGCACTGATCGGCCATCTGGCGCTGCTGAACTACCTCGGAGTAAAGACCGGGAAAATCGTCAGCAACTTTTTCACTGCGATCAAGGTGGGCTTCCTGCTGTTCTTCGTGATGGCGGCGCTGCTCGCTCTGCTGATCAAGCCGGAACTCCGCGTGGCGATCGTGTTTCCCGCTGTTTCCGCGAAAAGTTGGTTTCAGGCCATGCTGTTGCTCGTCTATGCGTACGGTGGCTTTGAAGGTGCGCTGTTTGTCGGCGGCGAAACAGAGAATCCGAAGCGCGATACGCCCATCGCCTTACTGACGGCGCTCGGCGTGGTTTGCCTGATCTACACAGCGGTGCAATTCGCCGTCGTGGCCATCTTGCCGGATGCGGGAGCATCAGCTCGTCCCCTTGCCGATGCCGCGCAGCGATTCTTGGGACCCGCGGGCGGAATCACGATCGCGCTGGCCGCCCTGGTTTCCGCGTACGGCTATTTGAGCGCGAACCTGTTGCATGCCCCGCGCGTCACCTTTGCGCTGGCCGAGCAGGGTGACTTCCCCGCATTTTTGGGCGCGGTCCATCCAAGATACAGAACGCCCTACGTTTCCATCTTTCTGTACGCCGTTTTAGTTTTCGTGTTCGCGGCACTGGGAGATTTCGAGTGGAACGCCGTTCTCTCGGCAGTATCGCGCCTGGCGGTTTATGGCGCCATGGCCCTGGCGGTGCCGCTGCTGCGCCGGCGGGGCGATCGCCAGGCACAATTTGTTCTCCCTTGGCCATATCTGTTCGCAGGGCTCGGTCTGATCTTTTCCCTGCTGCTGCTGACGCAAATGGGCAAAAGTGAATTTGTAATTGTGGGAACTACTTGCGTGGTGGCGCTCGTAAACTGGCTGGTGGTGCGGAGGTGATTCCATGACAAATCGTTGGCACTGCCTGGCCTCGACTTCAGGCTCCCGCCTTGGATTCGCCGCGCAATCGTGACATCATGCACTGTTTTGGGAGTTGCGGGGAAAATCGCCGCACGGGTGGAGGAACAATGAGAAATCGCATAGCAATGCGCAGTGGAATTCTGGCCATCGCGCTGGGCGTAGCTTTGGCCGTACATGCACAAGCGCAGGCACCGGCGAAACACGCGATCACCTTTGACGACCTGATCAAAATGCATCGCGCCTCGGGATCGCAGGTCTCGCGCGACGGCAAATGGGTGGCCTACGCGGTGTCCACGCCGGACATGGAGTTGAACCGCGGGGTCAACAATATCTGGATCATCCCCGCGGCGGGCGGTGAAGCCATTCAGGTGACCCAGGGCGGCCGCGACTCTTCCCCCGCATGGTCCCCCGATGGCAAGGTGCTGGCGTTTCTTTCCGCGCGCGACGGCAATTCCCAGGTCTATCTGCTCTCGATGGAGGGAGGCGAAGCGAAAAAGCTGACGCAGCTTTCGACGGGAGCCGATTTCTTCAGATGGGCGCCGGATGGCAAGAGCATCGCCTTCACATCGGCTGTCTATGTGGGTTGCAAAGACGACGCGTGCAACGCCAAGCGTGATGAAGAAAAGGAAAAGAGCAAGGTAAAAGCGCGCATTTACGACCACCTTCTCTACCGCCACTGGGATCACTGGTCCGAAGGCAAGCGCAGCCACCTTTTCGTCATGCCGGCCGACGGCGGTTCGCCCGCGCGCGATCTCACGCCGGAAGCCGACTACGATATTCCGCCGGACGAGCGCAGCGGCTCCGGCGACATCAATTTTTCAACGGACAGCAAGGAGATTTGTTACACGGCGGTAACGGACAAAGTGGAAGCCATCAGCACGAATGGCGATCTGTTCGTCGTGCCTATTTCCGGCGGCGAAGCGAAACGCATCACTTCCAATCCCGGATTCGATGGCAATCCCGTGTATTCGCCCGATGGACGCGCGATCGCCTACCATGCGCAACTCACCGCGGGATATGAGGCCGACCGGTGGCGCGTCATGCTGTACGACCGCCAGACAGGGAAGAGCACGGATCTCACAGCCGGATTCGACCGCAGTGCCAATGATTTGGCGTGGTCGCCGGATAGCAAAACCATTTACTTCACAGCGGAAAACGAAACGCTCCAGCCGATTTATGCCGTGGAGGCGCGCGCCGGCGCGGCGCGGAAGAAGCTGCTCGATGGCTACAACGGCGCATTTTCCTTCAACGGCGACGCGACCGTTTTGGTGACGGAGCGGACCACCCTGACATCACCGACGGAACTATTTGTCGCCGCGGGCGATGGCAGCGGCCTGAAGCAGTTGACGCATCACAACGATGCCATCCTCGCGCAATTGGAAATGAATGCGCCGGAGAGCTTCTGGTTTGAAGGGGCCGAGGGGACGAGAGTGGAGGCGATGGTGGTGCGGCCCCCGAATTTTTCGGCCACAAAGAAATATCCGATGCTGGTGCTGCTGCACGGCGGGCCGCAGACCATGTGGGATGACGCGTGGGGCTACCGCTGGAATGCGCAAGTCTTTTCGGCTCCGGGCTACGTTACGCTGATGATCAACCGCCGCGGCTCAACGGGTTTTGGGCAGAAGTTCACGGACGAAATCACCAACGATTGGGGCGGCAAAGCGTATGTTGACATAATGAAGGGAATCGACGCAGCCATCGCGAAATATCCCTTCATTGACAAAACACGGCTGGCCGCAGCGGGCGGCTCCTACGGCGGATACATGGCGGACTGGCTGGCGACGCACACCGATCGCTTCAAGGCGATCATCAGCCATGCGGGCGTGTACGACAAAGTGTCCATGTACGCGACGGAAGAGCTGTGGTTTGAAGAGCACGACATGCAGGGCACGCCGTGGACGGCGCCGGAGAATTACAAGAAGTGGTCGCCTTCCACCTACGCCGCGGAGCTCGGCAAGTACAAGACGCCGACGCTAGTGGTGGCGGGTGAACGCGATTACCGCGTGCCGTACACGCAGTCGCTGGAACTTTTCAGTGCGCTGCAGCGGCAGGGCGTGCCCTCCAAGCTTCTGATTTTCCCGGATGAAGGACACTGGGTGCTAAAGCCGCAGAACAGCCAGCTCTGGTACAAGACGTTCCTCGATTGGCTGGCGACCTACGTGAAGTAGCCGCGGGAGTGGAGAGAAGACGCACGTACGCCTCTTCGTTCACGACCTGAAGAGAGATTCCTCACTCCGCAGACTCCGTTCGGAATGACGGTGGTATATGCGTTGTCCAAATGGCGTAGAGGCCGCGGGGTAGTGAACGCGCCCGCCTCCCCGACCGGGTCAGGGTAAACGCCTGGCGGCCGCTACAAAAGCAAACCCATGAGCACAGGCCCTTCGCGGCTCCCCTCGAAGGTCGGGGCAAGCAGGGTAAACGGGAGTGACTGTGCCACAAACGCGGCTAAATCTCCGCGAGTTTCCGCAGCGTGCGCCGCAGAAATCGAAACAGGTGATATAGCAGGAAGAGTGAGACGCCAACGAGGATTGTCACCACGATGATGGCGGCCGTGGGATGCGCCGTGGCAAACCAGATCAGCCAAACCGCCAGCACATCTTCTCCAAGACTGAGCGCCCAATTGCTGAAAGGTTCCGGGCTCATGTTCACGGCTGCACGGGCGCTGGCCTTGGTGCCGTGGGAAGTCAGCGCGATGCCTCCCGCCAGCAGCGCCGCGCCCCAGCGCCAGACGTCGGGGGCCGCTGCGGTTGCGCCGAACGCCAGAAGTGCCGCAGCCGGTGGCCGGATGAACGTATGGACGGCCTGCCAGATCGAATCGATATAAGGAACCTTGTCCGCCAGGAACTCCAGCAAATAAAGGACCGCTGCGATTCCCAGCACCACGGGATGGGAGAGGATGCGGAGGTGCTCAGGCAGTTGAATCACGCCAAAGCGCTGCAGCAATCCCAACGTCGCGACGGTGGCATAGAGATTCAGGCCGGAAGAGAAGCCGGCGCCAAGGACCAGGCTAAGGGTTTCGATAGGGTTCATGGCCGCGCGCGAGCGCTCGGATCAAATTTGGGCGGTACATTTCAAAGTACCACGGAAGCGCAAGGTCGTGGTCGGGCAGGGAGCGGCACACAAAGCAAACGCCCCGGCGGTAACCGGGGCGCTCGCGGAAGTGAAGCCGCTGAGATTGGTTTTACTGGGTCGGTAGCAACAGCCGCGTCCAACCCGTCGTGTTGACGTCGCGGAAGAGCGGCGTGCGCGGTGGCAACAAGGCCGGAGTCAGGAAGTTGCTGTCGAAGACATAGCCACGGGTGGGCGGCTGGTAAACCGCGTTGATGTTGCCGCACTTATAAGTGCCATTGGCCTGGCGACTATAGTACAAGTCGACTATGGAACCCTCGTAGCTCAGAGTGCCGTTCCAGTTTTCGAGGAAGCGGAGGAAGTTGTGCACGCCTCCGTCGGTGCCATAGTCCTGATAGATCACGCCAGTGGGATTCTGGAAGTAAGGGTTCGCTCCGGCAACGACGGCCAAGCGATAGTCCGTGGAGATACCGGCGCGGTTCCCCGAGTTGTAGGGGAAGGCAAAGGAATTGACATCATTCCAGCTATCGGAAATAAGAGTGATTGCGTCGGCCGCCACCGATGCCGCGATGGATGGATCAGTGAAATCATTTCCGGCGGAGTTGGAATTGAAGTCACCCTGGAGGTAGGCCGGATTCTCCGTGGCGATCGTCAAGCCGCAATTCGCACCACCCGGGCAGGTGCCAACAGCCGTCAGGAGGCTTGCGTTGACGATCTTGACGGCGCGCCGGAAGAAGAGCGGAGCGTTTTCGCGGGGCGAGTTTGTATTCGCGGCCACCATCATTGGCCAAATCTTGTCGGTGGTTGAGTAAGCGGGTACAGCCGTGCAAACGGAATTGGCTTGGAGACCGTTGGTCGCCAGGGTGGAGAAGACGCCGATTTGGCCTGGCTGTAACGGGTTGGTCGTGGTATTTTGTGCTCCCAGCGCATGGATATGGGCCTGGCTCGCGCCGTAATAGTAGAACTGACCTGCGAAGGTAGTTCCCACGTTCGGGTCCTCACCGCTGTCCAGAACACCGTCCGGGCAACCGGTCGTCGGGTTTGGGGTAAAATTCACGATGTCATTCCAACCGTACTCGCCCGTTTCATGTTGTGTGAAGGAAAGCGGAGGCCAGCCGCCGGTGATCGTCTGGACGGCAGGATCTTCGTAGTTTCCGCGGCGGTCAGAAATGTAGACCACGTAATTATTTGGCGCCACGACCGGGTCTCTGGTGCTCTGTCCGGTGGTGGCCATGGTGTTGATTTTTCCGCCAAACCAGCTCGCCAGGTTCTGGCCATCCAGCTCAATGTATTGCATGGCGCCATTCAAAGTGGGAAGGTTCGCGGCCGATATCAGGGTGTCGCGCAATGTGCCTTCGCGCGAATCGAAGAGGACGTTTGGCCAGAAGTCGTAGGTCTGCGGAACCCAGGTAGTTGTGACGCCATTGGTTGCGAGAGTGTTGCGTGTCGCGGGTAGCCTGGTGGCAGTATTCGGGTCTACGCCGCAAGCTTCGCCTAGATAGGACTGGTACGGCAGGTTGCCGGTTGTCGTTTTGGTGGCCGGAACGAGCGCTCCGGAATTGTAGTAGACGGACGATGGGTTGTCTCGGATGCGTTCAAGGCGAATGACTGCCCAAGGATGAGGATCGGGGCAGGTCAGTGGATTAGCCGGCGTCGAAACGGAGGCTGCATTGAAAACGGTTATCCCATAATTCGTGGTCGCCACAAGTGGGCCGTTCTGGTAGCCAAGCGCGGCAGCAGGTGGGACCGTAATGTTCGGAGCTGCGCCAGTTTGCATTAGAGTGGCGTTTTGATTCCACTGCGGGTTCAGCGTGGCTCCGTCCAAAGATTGCGGAACGGGATTGATATTGCGGCCGACGTAGCCGTAGCTGAGGATCTCCAAGGTCACGTCTTTCCATGTGCCACAGGGGCTGCCGTAAGCCGTTTGCTCCTCGATCTTGAGGAACCCCTTGATGACCGGCCAAGTGTAAGCTATCCCACTGGGCCCCTGGTTCGGCGTCCAGTAACCGTCAAGAGTGTTATAAGCGCCTGGGGGCAGCGCGGAGGCCGCGCCCGAAGCCGCTAAGGGGAGCGGCGTCACGCCTTTTGCCACCATTTTTGTATAGAGGGTCGCTGCAGCTCCGGTCCAGTTAACACCGCCAACGCCAGGCGGCATTGCGATCGAGCTCAAGTCAAACGGCGGCGTGCTGTCGCCGATGCAAGGCACGTTCGAGCTCATGATGTCTTGCGCATTATCGGAAAGAAGAATCTTCAAGCTGGCTTGCGCAAAATAGCGCTCGCCGGTGACGGTGGCAGCTTCGCCGGGGTTCGGGCGCCGGATGAGGTCGATGGACTGTGTGGTGCCGTTGCCGATCGTGACGATGCCCAGATTCAACAGTTTTGAGCCGGTGGAAAACTGCGGATAGGCACTGCCTTGCCCGTTGGTGAGATTACTGTTGTAGTCTGCCGGGGCGTTTCCTGTTGAGATGGTGGGCCAACTTGCATCTGCTGACGAGCCTATAGTTCCCGTCAGGCTCCCTTCCGCGGTTCCCAAAGTCCTGTAGTTGCTGCCACCAGGTTGCGTGGTGATTTGAACCGTACCCGTATAGTTCGTGCTGACGGCCCAACCGTTCTCCAGATTTGTGCGGATGACATCCTTGTAAGCGTCCACTTTGTCGGACATGGTCAGGGTGTCGCCATTTCCCTCAGCCAGAAAAAGGTTTCCGTTGGTATGCGTGCGGCCACCGAATTGGAAGTTCGGGCCCGCAAAGAAGCTGAGGTCCGTATTCGAGAAAATCCCGAACTGGAACATCGGAATACCGACGGTCTGGACGGTGCGCTGCAACTTCACTTCTCTTCCCGCGCTGGTTCGGGCATTCACGTACATGGTGTATTCCGTGAGCATGGCGGTCATACCGGCATAGGTGCCCGATTTGATGGTGGAGATCGTCGGAGCAGGATTGCCATAGGCGTCGTAGGCCCCCGGCGTGATCGTGTAACCGCTCGAGCCGTTGCTGGTCAGATATTGAATATTGGGAAGCAGTGGCGGGTTGAGTTGCACGGTATTGATCTGGGCTATCGTCGGTGAATAGGTTTGTGCAAAGAGGTCTCCGAGATTGGCCGTCATCTGCTCCATGCCGGCTTCCGCGGCGTAGAAAGCGGTCACATCGTCGTTGTTCGAGCCACTCAGTTGCTGGTTGGTAATCAGCAGGACGCAGAAACCAACCAGAAGGCTGGACATGAGAAAGAGCAAGAGAAGCGATGTGATGAGGGCAACGCCAGCGTCATCACGCAAAAGTTTCGATTTCTTGAATAAATTCATGCTCATTTCCGGCTCCTCTTATTGGTAACGATTGACGTAGGCCAAACTGCGCAGGCTGACCTGTGTCATCAAATTGCTTCGGGCATAGATGGTTTTGTTGGCTTGTTGGACCGATTGACTCGAGCGCGCGCCGAGATAGACGTCCACCGAGCGAATATTCGCCTCGGAATTCCCCGTGGGCACGGAATTCTGGTTCGAAGGATTGGTGACCCCATCGACGTAGTTATAGGTGAACTGCAAGTTTTCCAGAGTCTCTCCGACAGGCGTGGGAGATTTCATGTTGACCTGGCGGATCAACCTCGTGTACGGCGGGCTGCTGATGTTGTCCAGGTAGTACGTAATCATCCAGATCCGCGTGGCGAGAGTCGCGGGAAAGCAGGAAGCAGCGCCGCCGCAGTTGGAGCTGGTCTGCAAATACTGAATGGTGCCGCCGCTCTCGGTGCGGCCGTTCAAAGCAAACAGGTCATTCGGGCCAAAGGTCACCGCCTGCCCGCTAACACTCGTAACCCACAGGAGGGCGGTTCCCTTGGGGTTGCTGAACATGATGAGGTCACCGGTATTGATCGTGATCAAATTGGCTGTGGTGGTGCTGGAAATGTTTACGCAATTGATATCGAACGTGGCGGTGACGGTCGTGCCGCTGAATTGGAGTTTGCCATTCGGGCATCCCGCGACTGCCGGCGGTCCCGTCGAGGCCGGTTGATTGATGGGCACCCCATCAAGGCCGATGGTATTGTCCGCGTAAAGCATGGTGATTTCGTCGGTAATGCTGTTGGGATTCGCGGCCGTACCAGTGGTCGCGTCTGGAGCCGTGATGAAGGGCCCCATCCCGTTGCCCGGCTCGACAGCGGGTATCGAGGATTCGCAGGTCGCCCCCGGGTAGGGAAACGTGCTCGTGCCATTGAGCATGGGCCGATTGATCCGCGGGGTGGTACCACACGGAGCCGTGAATGGGATGGAGATACCGCCGGTAGGAATTCCCGTGCCCGCCTGCTGCAGGTCCAACTGGATCATGTTCAACCCAGCCCGCAAATTTTCGCTCATGTCTGACCCTTGCGCGACCACCTGGTTCGACTGCGACGCATCATGGAACGCGATTACGGCTGCGTACAGCAGGATCAGTGTGACACCCATGGCGATCATCAATTCGATCAGGGTAAAGCCCGCGAGTTTTTTATTTGGTTGGACTGTCATCGTAGGCCTCATGAGAAATTGGAAATTAAGCTGGAGATTTGATACTGGAATGTTTGCCCTTCAAACGTCCAATTGACGGTCACCGTGATGCTCTTCAGGTTGGGCGTGTTGGCGACCGGGGCGATCAGAATGGTGCGCGTCATCCAGGGATTCAAATTGATTGAGACGTCGTCGGCAGTCCCGAAAATGCCGTCCGGCCCCGGAGCGACTACGATGGAGTCAGGATTGGTGGAGTCATCGTCCGCGGTTCCGAACAAGCCGTCCGGGCCTGGCGCATACAGCGGCTGCGCATTATCCTTGAAAATGCCGCCATTCGACACGTTGTTGATTTGCGCGCTGGTGACGAGTCGCGTGTCGCGCGCTGTGAAAATGGTCTCCATCGCTTCTTGTGCTTTTTGTTGTGCGATGTATTGAATTTGGGTCTGGTAGGAAGCCCTGAGACCCTGGGTGAAAATGGAAACGAGGGAGAGAACGCCGAAGGAAAGGACGGCCATGGCGACCATCACCTCGATAAGCGTAAATCCTCTTTGTTTTCGCGGCCGACTGTTTTTCATGGGCTGATGCTCCTATTCGATCCAAACCAGTGATGGCGCCCCGTTGAGAGGACCGATGAAGGTGTAGGGGCGCACCCTGCCGGTACTGCCCATAATCGTGACAGCTCGCGCCGTCGCGGGCTGGTTTGGGATACCGATAAAAACGCTTCCGTTATAGACCGTGGTGCCAAATTCATCCGCGCTAAACTGTCCTGTCGAGGAGAAATACATGGTCGTGGGGCAGCAACTGATGCCTCCGATACACACCGGAGAAGCGCCGGAACAGGTGCCAAATCCCATCGGCGTATCGGGAACACCACTTTCCATTACAAACTGTGTGTTCGTCGGCAGGGGCATAGTGATGAGAGGCCCGGCAACGTCCCCGTTGACATTCGGACGCGCTTGGACCTGGTAGCTGACTGTGTAAGGTTCCTTAGCTGTAGAGTAAGTGTTAAACCAGACTTGTACGGCGCGGCGTTGGCTGATGGCCAATTGTCTGGCTACACGCAGTTGGCCGATGACGACGTCCTTGGCTGAGTTGGCCTGATAACTCTCCATGGTGCCGAAGCTCTTGAAAAGCGAGATGCCCGCTAGAATGGACATGATGCCGATTACGATAAGGGTTTCCAGCAAGGAGAAGCCCTGCTCTTTTCTATTTTTGTGATTCATGGGCAACTCCCCTTCACTAAGACATTCGCTTCCGAAATGGCGGTATCGACGGATTGCCAGGTGTTTCCCGCCGCCCTTCCCCGGCCATTTGCTGGGCTAAGGGGCATCACGCTAGACCGCGGCGTCGACTACACCCGCTCCGCCGATACTGGAAGCTAAGCTAGTGGTATCGCATTGAAGTGTGAGCCAGCAACTGGACGAAAGTACTGCTTTGGAGCAGTGGGGGTGCACCCGTCCGCGCTTCCTAGCGGGACAGTTACTAAGGTTTAGGAGGATGAGAACAAACTCAGATGGGCAGGACGTCGCGACGCCTTTGTCTAAGCGATTGGCTCATAAGGAATTGCGCGGCATCCGACGGCTTTCCGCCTAGAGGTGCAGGAAATCTCGCAGCATGGGTTTGGTGGGAAGTTTGGCGGAAGTCCCAATTGCGATAGTACTTTCGTTGTTGCTGCTCTGACACCGCTCAGGGGGAAATGCGACAAATTCAGGCCGCTTGCGTGCAAACTCGAGGCCGGAAGCCAAGGCTTCGGCCTGGTGGCGAGCGAAGGCGCGGGCAGTTGAATCCGTTGCATGAGCTACCGCAATTTGGACACGATATGCAGATTCTGGCCTTCCGCTAGGCTGGTGCGAGACGGCTTTGCCCGAAGAGACAAGGCGCCATCCAATAGAGGCTCTGACTTTGCCGCTGCCTGGGTCACGTTTTCGCCTGGCGAGCAGCACCCCGAAGAAGCTACCGACAAACTGGACAGTGCTTCGGTCCCCATTTCCCGCGCGCCCACCGTGCAAGATTCCCCTGACGAATTCGAGCAGTTTGTAGCGTAAGCGTTTGTAATATGAGAAATTAAGGAGAGAGCGCCCGTAGCTCAGTTGGATAGAGCGTCTGCCTTCTAACAATGAATGCAGGAATTCCAAATGCTTTGCTGAGCGTCGCTTACGGCTTCTCTCTCCCGAAAACTCACTCTCAGTTATACCGAAGTAGTACCGACTCCCTTTTCTCAGTGCGGACTCTCAGCATTCGATGATATTCAACGTCGCTAGTCCATCCGACGATGTCTCCTTGTGGCGGGTTTGCATATCCTTCCCGGACTCATACATGGCCTTGATCGCCTGATCGAGCGAAGCGCTGTGTTCGCCACTCTCCCGCATCGCCATGCGGCAAGCGTTGATCGGCTTCACAGCCCCCATTGCATTTCGCTCAATGCACGGAATCTGCACAAGACCTCCGATGGGATCACAGGTCATGCCCAGGTTGTGTTCCATACTGATTTCCGCGGCATGCTCGATCTGTTGATTTGTCCCACTCAGTGCCGCCACCAGCCCGGCCGCAGCCATAGAACACGCCACGCCGACTTCACCCTGGCAGCCGACTTCCGCACCGGAAATGGAAGCGTTTTCCTTGTACAAAATCCCAATCGCGGCCGCGGTCAGGAAGAACCAGAAAAGTCCATCGCGGGAAGCTCCTTCGACAAATATCCAGTAATAGTGCGCTACTGCCGCAACGACACCAGCCGCGCCGTTCGTGGGCGCGGTCACCATTCGTCCCCCGGCTGCGTTCTCTTCATTGACAGCCATTGCGAAGACATTCACCCAATCCATCGCATGCAACGGATCTTTTTCTCCCTCCGTCTCGAGTTTTCGCGGGAGCGCAGGGGCCCGCCGACGAACCCGGAGTCCTCCCGGCAAGACGCCTTCCGCTCGGAATCCTCGCGCGACACATTGGCACATCGTACTCCAGATGCGATCCACGTAATCCCGAATCTCCCCTTCATTGTGGGAAGCCTTCTCATTTTCGAAAACAATTTGCCAAATCGACAGCCCACGTTCTTCAGCCAAGTTCAACAACTGGGCAGCGCTGCCAAAGGGATAGGGGATTGTTCGGTCCGCGATAGGTGTACTCTCATCACCTTCACGAATAATGAAGCCGCTGCCAATGGAGTAGTAGAGGGCCTCGTGAATCGTTATCCCTGCTTGGTCGAATGCTGAGAAGCGCATTCCGTTGGAATGTTTTGGCAGAGTTTGGTCCTTGTGAAAGAGTAGGTCTGTCGCTTCTTGGAAGCCGACTCATGCTTATCCGGT
>DLMH01000143.1 GCA_002478115.1 Candidatus Acidiferrum typicum
GTTCAAACGGCGTTCGAGGAAATTGGCCGGCTTAGTACCGGGCTTTTAGGAAGTGATTTCCACGCTTGGCATCGACACTGAACGGATTATGGAGAACTCGGAAGTAATCCAATTGCCGCGCGCCAGGTCCGCCACAGGTTGAGCTTCGAAATACTGGTCCCAATGGCAGCCAATAGTGAGAGCGCTCAGTTTCGATAGAGATGAGAAGAAAATCGGCCAAATCAATACTGAAGAGCGGTATGCACGCATGTGCTGCGTGTTCATCTCGACGAGTCCGTCAATCAGATTCTTGCCCACCGACACCATAAGAGTCCAAAACATCCTGCAAGGCTACGATGCCTTCAAGTTTGTGCACGTCAGCGCGGCTAACGACTGGCAGAGTGTCCAACTGGGCTGCGCCCATACGCTCCAGCGCAAAATGAAGCGACTGGTCCATGTGGACGTGCGGAAAATCAGGTGAGTCAACAAGCTCAGTCAACCGTCTAGTGGCGGCACCTTCAGCAAGAGCGTGCTGGAGATTACTCCGGCTGACAACACCGACTACCCCTCGCTCATCGATAACCGGCCAACTGTGGCATTGACTGGATTGTGTTTTTTCGAGAGCCTCTCCGACCGTCATCCGAGCTGCCAGAATCTCTTCGGCAGCGCGCATCGCGTGGATCACTTGGCGTTGTCCCTGTTGCTGACGCGCCTCGGCGCTTGGCAAATGAATGCCATCCTGACGCGCCAAAACTTCATAGATGGGCTGCCGTTGCAGCCGTGAGGAGATGAAGAAGCTGACGAGATTTGAAATCATCAGCGGAACGATGACCGCGTAATCGCGTGTGATCTCAAAAATCATAACGACGGACGTCATCGGCGCGCGCACAATCCCGGCAAACGCGGTTCCCATTCCGACCAGTGCATAAACCCCTGGGGTCGCGACATAGGCCGGTAGCAAAGTGTGCGCCACGCTGCCAACGATTCCGCCGAGCATCGCCCCGATGAACAAGCTCGGTCCGAAAATACCGCCAGCATTGCCCGAGGCGTAGCTGGTAGTTACCGCCAGAAGTTTGAGGACTAGCAGCAGAACCATCAGCCTGACCGCCATCCCGCCGTTCAAAGCTGTGCCGACATGCTTGTAGCCCACACCTAGCACTTGAGGCACGAACCAGCCCATTATTCCAACCATCAAGCCGCCTGCCAGGGGTTGGACCCATACGGTTTTTCGGGGGAATCGCAGAAAGCGCTCCCGCATGCCGAGAAGCAGCTTCGTGAAAACCACGGACACCAGCCCTCCGGCCACTCCGAGAACGGCGTACACAACAAATTCCAGCGGACTCACCAATTGGTATTGCGGCACCCGAAAAAGCGGATCATTCCCAAGTAAGAGGCGCAGCATCGCCCAGGAAGTGGCTGAGGCCAGAACCACCGACCCCAGCACCGGCGCATGAAGATCCCCAACGACTTCCTCGAGTGCAAACAGGACTGCCGCTAGAGGTGTATTGAACGCGGCAGCGATTGCTGCCGCTGCTCCCACCGGCAGGAGCGCCTTCACTTTCTCGGGGCGCAATCCCAGCTTTCGACCCAACACGGACGCTAGTCCCGCGCCCACTTGAACAGCTGGGCCCTCGCGTCCCAGCGGTATTCCGCTTGCCAATGTAGCGGAGGTGCAGAAGAATTTCCCAAAAACCGTGCTCAACGAAATGCGACCTTCCCGGGCGAACAGGGCAGCTTTTGTTTGAGGAACACCACTGCCGCGAGCTTCCGGAAAGTACCGAAACAACAAATAACCCATCGCTAATGAGCCCGTCACAGGAACCAGTAGCCGCCGCCAGGCGGCGCCACCCGCCGGGTAGAGTCGTGCGCCAAATCGCTCGGTAAGCAGAATGAACGCGACAACGATGGCGCCCACCAATGCGCCGATCAGCAGCGTCAGTACCAGGAAGACTTGTTCCTCACGATCTTGCAGAAGTAGATTCCATTGACGTATTGGTGCATTCCACCAGATCGCTCTCGGCTGCTCTTCGGGTTCCTTCATGGACCGCCTTTCTCCAGGGACTAGCATATCTCACCGACGACGCAACGATCAGGCACTCACGATGCCAGGACGAGACTTTCGCATTCAAGCTGGGGTTGCATTGTCGCCGTTTGCGAGTTTAAGGAGTTTCAAGACCGGCTTGAGAGTAAGACCCTGTATCAGAATGGAAAAGATAACGACGCCGAATGTCAGGTTCAAGATTTGCTCGCGATAGGGAGACGTGCTGGGCAAGCTCAGAGCGAGGGCCAGCGCCAAAGCTCCACGGAGTCCACCCCAAACGGCTATGTGCTGCCAACGAAACGGAATCTTTTCTGAGAAGGAATTGCTTAGAGGAACGAGCAGGTAGACCGACAGCACGCGTCCGAGAAGTACGGCAACGATGGCCAACACGACAGAGGTCCAATTCTGTAGGAGTTCACGAACATGGATTTCCAGGCCGATCAAGAGAAACACGAGAGAGTTCATTACGAACGAAATGTACTCCCAGAACGACTGCATTGCGGTCCGCGTGCGGGCGCTCATCCCTCTTTTCGCGCCAAAATTGCCGAGCATCAGCCCCGCGGCTGCGGTCGCGATCACGCCTGACAAGTGCAGATGAAACGCGAGCAGATAGCTGCCGTACGCAAGAATGGTTGTCAGAGTAATTTCAATCTGGGGATCATCGAGCGCCCCCGTAATATGACTCGCCAGATATCCCAACACTGAACCCAGGATGGCTCCGCCGGCGACGGCTAGGAAATACTGCCCGGCGCCCTTCGGCACGCTCAACTTTTCGGCAACGACAGCGCCGAAGAAGATTCCATAGAGAACGACCGCCGTTCCGTCATTCAGAAGACTCTCTCCCTGCATGATGAGGGACAGCCGCTTGTTGACGTTCAGGTCTCTGAAAATGGCCAGCACAGAAATCGGGTCTGTGGCGGAGATGATGGAGCCGAAGAGAAACGCAACAAGAACAGGCAGGCCGATCAACCAATGCACGACGTATCCGGTCACAAGGGCGGCGAGTAGCACACCTGGGTTGGCGAGCAGCAACAATGGTACGGAATTCCGAAGCAGTTCCCGCAAGTCGAGCTTCACGCTGCCTTCGAAGACCAACGCAGGAAGAAACAGTATCAAGATCACATCGGGCGTCAGCCAATCGGGCCGGTTACCCGGCTGCAGTGGCGACAAGATTGGGATATGAATGAATCCTAGGAGCAACCCGCCCAATACGAGGGATACGGTGTAGGGAATGCGCAGGCGCTTCGCCAGCATCGCGATGATCGCGGCGGCGATGAGCAGCCAAACCAAGAATTCTATGCCGGAAGTTGGCGTCATTTCAGAAATGCACCACTTTCGAATTGCTCGATTTCATTAACGAACGCTTGGCGCATTCCCACTCCCAAAAGCAGTTCTGACGTCTTGACGAAGTAGGTAGACGAGCAAAGCGCCGGCAACGATGAACCCGGCGGCGCCTCTCACGAGATCACCCATGAAGGCACTCACTACATCTCCCAAGACCTGGGTCGCGATGATGGCCACTGCTAGTCGCCACCCCCAAAGACGGCATCTGAACCAGCCTGTTCCGGCTGCGAATAGAGCGCTGCCCAGCAGGAGAAAAAGAACCCCGACGACTCTCCCACGAGGGGCGAGCTGATTGTAGGCGCGCAGATTGAGCGCCCACATGCGGTCCAGCGGTGTGCCTCGCCAAAGCAAGGTCGTCCCTGCGAGGGAGGCCATGACGAATCCGAAAAACAAGAAGACGCCAACGGCTTTGAATCCGCGTGGCAACTGGGTTCCTCGCGTCATTTCCTGCCGGGATTTGCAGTTTGCATGGCCCACTATAAATCTTTGGCGAGAGTCCCGGAAGAACTTTCGGCATGTTTCAGGGAGGGTAAATGAACGCTATATCGATGTGGTTTCCCACTCAACGCCTTAACGCGAACAAGGCCGTTCTCTTAGGCGGCCTTGTCGTGGGACTCCCTTTGCTGTTGGAGGCACTCCATTAAGAAGCCGTTCTGCGACGGAAGCCAGGAACGAGTCGGCTTGGGGCACGAACCCCAAGCCTGTGATCTACCACCAACGCAACCGAAGCCCGCCAGTTAGTTCTTGCTGCGATAGGCCTCAATCACTATGAATTTTTCCCATGCCTTGCCGTCGTCTGATCTTTCGCCTAGCCAAGTAAAATGATTCTCGGAGATGTTCGTGTAGGTAGCGCGCGTAAACACATGGGAGGCAATGGGCTCCTTCATGCTGTACGTAATTCCTTTTTCATCGATCTTCACGCCGCCCAGCTCTTCTGTTCCTAGGTCCACCCAGGTGCCACCCAGACCGTTTAGCCACTTTATATTCCAGGTCTTCTTCTTTGCATCATAGGTGCGAAGGTTTATGCCCAGCACCAGGAGCTCGCCGGTGAGCGTAGTCATCCGGTATTCGTCCGCAATCACAAAGCCGTCAAGAATGAAGCGCCCTTCCCATGTCGCTTCTAAATTCTCCCAAGTTCCGTCGCCTTCCTTTAGTTCTACCTTGCAACTCCATTTGCCGATAAGAAAGGCAAATCGAGACAGTTCTGGGGGTGCCTTGGGATTGAGTTTCGCGTGCTCTTGTTCGTCATTTTTCATGGCTTGCGAATTCTCCTCTGAAGTTTCTAGCATGGGTCGTGCAAGGACCCGCGGGCGCTGAGGCGCCTGCGCCTGGATTGGTATAACGAGAGACATCACGCAAACCGCCAGCAGTGCAGTCTCTCTTTTCACGATCGCCTCCGTTTGAATCGGCCCCGCAGCACATTTTAGTGGCATGCAAACTCACATTCACGGCACTGCGTGACGATCGAGGATGATACATCCCGCCTCCAGATTTTCAACCGAGAATCGTTCTCACTTCGCGGTCTTGTCGTAAGGCATCAAGTCCATTCGAGGGATTGTCCCATGGCGCTCTTGCAGAGGTGCGGATTTGCGACCCGATCCCAGGGGTGACGGAGACGGGTAGTCAGCGAGTCAGAGATGTGCGTCACTGATGTCAGGATCCAGAACGGAGTTGTAGGAAATGGTTAGTGTGCCCACGTATGTGGCAAGGGCGTGGGGCACTGTTGGGGAACAACTAGAGGAGACAGCTTGGTAGCTAACCGACGCCAAAACAAAGGCTTATGATGTTCGGCTGTGTAGTTAACAGCCGAATGCTCTACCATTGAGCTACCGGGGAACCGCGAAGGAAGGAATTCTTTTCTGCATTAGCAGTCTCATGCTTATCCGGTTGTT
>DLMH01000019.1:0-4881 GCA_002478115.1 Candidatus Acidiferrum typicum
CAGTGGGTCGTTTGAAACAAACCCAACAATTCCTAACTCCCCAAGTGTCGGCTACTCTTACGCTGGATTATTTATGGTTTGGCCGTTTACAAAGCTTTAGCGGGCCGAATCCCGTCTAGCTCGACGTTTCGGCTACTTCAGGTGCTCCACGAGGAATAGGTCGGATAAGTTGCGCGTGTAACCGAAAACGTAGTGCTCCTCATCATCGGAAATGAGAGGACACGAGGCACCGACGACACCCGCGACGTCGACCGGGCTGAACGTTTTCCAAGGTGTCCTTGCGCCGGTTTCAAGGTCCAAGCGCGACACCGGACATGAGATTTCGCCACGAGTTCCTACCAGCAAGGTCTGACCGTTCTTTTCCCAGCGTAGTGGTATGTCACCGGGTTGTGAACCTCGCACCAACTGCGGTTCTCCCCCATCGGATGGCAGTAAGGCCATTCCATCGCTTGAGATAGCGGCAATGCGTTTGCCATCAGGTGACAGCGAATGCCCGCGTAGGTTAAATCCTTCTGGGCTTATGGCGCGAGGCTGCCCTCCGTCCAAATTCATGACGTAGATCCGGGAAGCGTGGCCGGCCTCGTGGCCGTCGAATAGAAGACGATTGGAATCGGGGAAGAATTGACCAAACCGGGGAATCACCTTCCCGGTGGGCAGCACCCGCTGCTGTCCCACTCCGGTGGGGAGCAGCACGAAGTCAGGCGGCGACATATTCTGCCGCAGGACCACGGCCCACTTGCCATCGGGCGAAAGCGAGCGCGCACTTCCCTGGCCCAGACGAACGGCAGAAGTGCTGTTGGTCTCGCGAGTGAATACCGCATAGTCGCCGCCCCCGGCCTCCCCCGCTTCGATAAAGAGCAGGACCTTGCCATCCTCGGAGAGAGCCGTGGGCACAGTCCAGTCCTGCCAGCTCAGGTCTCGCTCTTTGTTTTCGCCGGGGACCAGGCCGATCGCGCCCGCGCGCAGTGCGTCGCGCGAAATCAAGGCGCGGCCGCCAGCACCGGCATCATGCAGAGTAAGCGTCCCCGGTGCGGTGAGCAATTCGCGGGATTTGCCCGACAGAGTCACACCACGCAAGGAACGGCTGAATCCTGTGGCAGTAGCGGTAAACCAGATCTCGTCCCCGGAAGGCGCCCAGGCCAAACCGATTGCGCTGGCCCAGCGTTCGGTAAGGTCTGTCTTCTTCCCGCTAAGATCAACGACACTGATCGTCCCACCGTCGTCCCCCAACGTTGGATGGTCAACAAAGGCAAGGCGATCACCTTTGGCGGAGAAACGAAGATTGCTGATCCAGCCGGCGGTCTCATACAACACCTTGCTAATCGGATATTCCAGGCGGCTCTTGCCGCCGACGGTGTGAACGACCGCCAGCGCATTACCCTCAGGATTCCAGTCGGCGTCCTCAACATTGTCCAGCAGATCGCGGGGGGCGTCGGCGCCGATGGACAGCTGAGCCACGGTTCCGACATACGTAAAAGCATTGTCGGCGACGCGAAAGCGGCGCAATACGGCCATTTGCCCGCCCGAGGAGACCGCCAGGACTTGCGTCTGCACCAGCCCCAGATCGCGCGATTCGGTGGAGTTTGGGGAACTGATAAACACTGCTTGCGGATTGCCTTCCCAAGAGGCGCTGTAAATGGCCGAGCGCGGGTCCGGAGCAAATCGCGCAGACGTCAGAGCGCCCCGGCGGAATGTGAGTTCGTGAAACGTGGGCACGGGCCCTGTGGCAGATCGCTGGCCAATAAGGATTCCTGCAGTTGCGCCGGCAAACAGCATTACCAAGGCGGTGCCGGCCAGCCACGACAGGCTGATGCGTTTCGTCGCTCCTCCGGCGCTCTTCGGTACCGAGGCCGGAGCCGCTGCTACACCCGACTCCGCCACCGCGGCCAGTTGCCTCGATGACGGATGCCAGTCGCGGTGCAGGCGCTTGAGATCAGCCCGCATGTCGGCCGCGCTCTGATAGCGCAGGTCACGATCCTTTTCTAACGCCTTATTGACGATGCGCTCCAGTTCCGGTGGAAGCTCGGGATTCAAGCGGACTGGCGCGGTTGGAAGCTTGTTGAGAATTGCATTGAAAATTGCCGCGGACGTGTTGCCTTCAAACGGCAGACGGGCGGTACACATTTCGTACAACACCACGCCGAACGAAAACACGTCTGTGCGCGCATCCAGTTCTTGGCCAAGCGCCTGCTCCGGACTCATGTACGCGACAGTGCCCAGCGCAGATCCCGGCGAGGTCAGTTGCTCGGCGCTGACTCCAACCGTCGGTCCAGCCAGAGTTCCTGTCGCTTCTATATCCTTATCCTTGCCGCGCTCCGCGATAACTTTTGCCAATCCAAAATCGAGGATCTTGGCATGATTGCGCTCAGTCACGAATATGTTTGCCGGTTTAACGTCGCGGTGAACGATCCCTTTGGAGTGAGCGGCGTCGAGCGCGTCGGCAATCTCGATAGCAAGCGTCAGGATCAGGTTCACCTCCAGTGGGCGGTGCGTAATGCGGTGCTTGAGCGTTACCCCGTCCAGAAACTCCATGGCGATAAAGGACTGGGTTTCGTGTTTGCCGATCTCGTAAATTGTGCAGATATTGGGATGGTTCAGCGCTGAGGCAGCGCGGGCCTCGCGTCGAAAACGCTCGAGTGCCTGCGAGTCCTGGGCGAGGTCATCGGGTAGGAATTTCAGCGCGACAAAGCGCCCGAGTTGGGTGTCTTCGGCTTTGTAAACCACTCCCATGCCGCCGCCGCCCAACTTCTCGGTAATGCGGTAGTGCGATATGGTCTGGTCGATCACTAAGAGCACCCGGCTTTCCGGTCGCTACATCTTACGGACACTGCCGCGGACAGTCAACGAATGGCAGTTCTGGCAAACCCCAAAGCACTTGCGCTGTGAAGCGTAGCCGTGGCTGCAGCGAGATAATGGCGCGGGCTACTCGCTTCAGCCCTTGTTTTCGGCGCACTATGGCACAAACTTAGGCTTGAAGAGAAATGGATGCGTGTGCAGTTCGACGAGTCGTATGAGGCCTACTCTCGACAGGTGAAGGCGTTGGTGCCATATATCATCTGAGCGTGACGTGCAGAGAGTTGCCTGAAGCAGTTTTTCCGTGATGGCGAGTGATGAAACGTTCGATGCCACGCCAAAAGTGGATATCTTGGTAGCTTGATCCTCGCAGTGCCAGCCTTCACATTTGCTTCCACAATGCAGAAACTGCGCTTCCTACATCGTGCCGCCCCCCTCTGCGTAACCTGCCGCACATTCAGTTCCTTTTCGAAGCTATGGCAGATCGCATCGCTGGTTCGCCGAACGCAACAAACTGTGCGATCAGTGCGAGCACCCAGATGTACCACGGAATCGTGTCATGATAATGAAATTGCAGGATGACACACACCACCAAGAGCAGACCTCCCAACATGATTCCCTCCTGACCGATTTGTCTAGGTCTGAACGCGAATCGTAGCACAGCGGCAACAGCAAGTCAGTGAGCAGGGCACGCTCATTTCGGTGACGCTCTACCAAACGAGCGGGATGAGGCGGAAGCGAGTGTGAAAGCAGTATTCCGCATAGCCGGGTAGTTCTTGGCGAAGAACCTTTTCCTCATTGAGCAGGCGGAAAACGATGATGGGGATGAAGAGGGCAAACACAGGTAAGGCGAAGTACGAACCGAGCGCCAAAGGCGCGAACAAAAACATCACGCTGGCACCCAAATACATAGGATGGCGGACGATGCGATAAGGCCCGCTCGAAATCACTTTTTGGTCGGGCTCGACTCGAATGGTGGCAGCAGCGAAACTGTTCGCCTTCAAGACCCAAAACACCATCAGCCAGCCGCCAAGAACGAATGCTTGCGAAAGGATCGTCAACCACAAGGGCAAGTGAGACCAGCCAAATCGGTGGTCGAGACCGGGGAGCAAATAGCCGATCAAGCAAGTCACGAAGGCGAACTTCATGATTAGCTTCTGTTCGTGCACTTTTTCCTTCCTCTGCAGCCTGCGCTCGATCAATTGTGGATCGTGCTTACAGAAATAACCAAAAACGAATAGCGTTGGGACAAACCAAACCATTAGATACGCCCAGCCCTGCCAAAACCTCAAGGAACCAGCGGGAATGAACAGCAGAGCGCCGAACACGACGAATCCAAGCAAGAAACGAAGAGCCAATTTCGATTTGAGGCTCATCGGATGACACTCCCGTGGTTCGAGTAGTATCCGCCCCTCAATAATTGTCACGGCAGGAGCAATCGCAGAGCAGTGACGGCAGTCACCCGGCTTAGGGCGCTGTTGATTCGGCGTTTTCTCAGGGCAGTCCGAAAGGGTCTCGCCAGCATACGCGCAAGTTGTTGAGCAACAAACGACGGGATCAGCCGTGCGGGGTGGTCAGGAGGGTAGCGATGCTGAGGGTTGTGGGTCTGCTGGAGCGCATCGTTAGACTCGCGATAGCGCAATGCTGGCGACATAGCAGGCCAAAGAAATGCAGACGCCTGTGAGAGGCGCACTGAAAAAATAAACCTTGCAGAGCACAACAAAACCACCAAGCACTGCCAACCCGACGAGGAGCAGGAACGGTGACCGAAAGAGGAGTTGGCCGTGAGCCAATGCGAGAAAACCGAAAACCAAGCCGAACAAAATAAGTCCCATGCTGTGGCTGGCATTGAAGCCCACCCAAGCCCGCCACATTGTTGTTTCTTTCGTAATGACAGGTGAAATCTGGCTCATGCTGATTTGCAGCGCGGGGTCACGGGGCGTGAGCTTTGGCCCCCAGAATGTATAGACGAGGTGGACGACTCCGAGCGTAAAGATAATGCTCGCACTAAGAACCATGAGAATTCTTGCGGCCAAGATGCTCTCCTCTTCGGCAATTCAAAGTTCGGGTTGGGTTCGGCGACCCCTT
>DLMH01000019.1:4961-7673 GCA_002478115.1 Candidatus Acidiferrum typicum
GCCCGCACCTACGCTGGGATTGGCTCAGCCGAAACTTGTTTAGCAGTCATTGGAACGAACGGTTCGAGCAACGATTTGAAGCGAGGACTCAGGTGCAGTTGCTCACTTTCTTGTTCGAAGACCTTGCGTGGATCGGCTGCGGCCTTGAGCACGTAGCGGAGGTACGACAGCCGTATGAGCCAAACTGCGTGATCGAGGTCTTCTTCGCAGCGGATGCGGAAGGTGATCCAGCCGGAATTCGGAACCCAGAGGTGCTCCTCAGCAAGACCATCTGCCAACAATGCATCGCGTACTGAACGCGGGAAGGGTATGTCAACTACTCCGTTCGTGTGAACGTGTCCGATTTCGGCTGCGCCAAACAGAAATTCCGTCCCACCGAAGCGGTGTGGGTGAGCTGATACGTCAGGCCACCCAGACATAACGTCTTCGACTCTCTTCACGTACTTCATGGCTCTCCGTCCCTCCATTCTTCGATGTCTGAACGCAGTGCGGCGATTCAGCTGCCCATCTGGCATAATCTCGGCATGTGCGGACGTTACCGATTGTCGCGGAGGAAGCAGATTGTTGCGAACGTCTCGGTCGGAAGCACGCCGCGAACAAGGCCGAGGATGAAGCGGCTTTTTTGGTTTGGTTCGATTCTGTCATTGGTGATGCCCGTGCAGGCGTTGGCACAGAGTCCCTTTGATGGCACATGGAGGATCAACCTCGCCGAATCTCAGTCTTCGACGAAGCCCGAAGTTTATTTGTTGCAGGACGGCACATATCGGTGCCCAACCTGTGATCTGCCGCTTGAGATTCCGGCTGATGGCCGTGACCATAAGATCACCGGAGAACCGTGCTATGACACCGTCAGTGTCAAAGTCGTAGATGATCGGACGACAGAGGAAACTGACAAGAGAAATGGGAAAGCGGTTGGTACTATAAGAATGACTGTCTCACTCGACGGAAATACAGCCACAGTTGAGTGGACGGAAAGCTGCAACGCCCAAGGTGACGTGGTTGCGGGGAAAGACATCATGGCTCGCGTGTCGCAACGTCCGCGTGGAGCGCATGGCGTTTCCGGTTCGTGGCGGATCACGAAGCGCATGAGCCGATCCGACAACGCGCTCCTTGTGACCTTGAAGCTGGAAGGCGACACCTTCAGCTTTGCCGATCCGACTGGGCAGAGCTATGCGGCGAAGTTGGACGGAACGGTGACGCCGTACAAGGGTGATCCCAGCAACACTATGGTCTCGGTTAAGCCGATTGATGAGCACACGATTGAAGAGACTGATAAACGCGAGGGCAAGATTGTCGAGGTCACTTGCTTTACGGTTTCTGCTGACGGAAAGACGATGACCGTCTCTATGGAAAACAAAGTGAATGGGATCACCCGGAATCACCCGGCAGTTTGTCGCGCACAAGCAGTAGGGTCAATCACGTGGCACGTGACGACGAGGAGTGCTCGCGACCTGTGGAAGTCGCGGTGGCTCAGAATCGATTTTTCGTCTGAATGCTGAACTTGTTGCGGGGGCTTAGCCTTCAATTCCGTCTAGTCGGAGCGCGGGAGACTCATGTCGGCAACAGATGCCATACCGCTGCCACAGCCGAAACCAAGGGCTACTGGATTGCTGCTCATCATGCCGCCGATTCGCAGCCGCAAGATCGCTCAGGCTCAGCGGTCTGGTGTCCCGCACCGCGAAGATGCGCTCCAGCGACTCGATTTCAGCAATGGTCTGCTCGGCGTCCATTCCGTCTCAATCATCTAGTACGAAGCGGGAATGGGTCAAACGGAACGACGACCATTGGGCAGAGTTGGTGGGAACTAGGTCATATACCAGCCGCCATTCACCGAAATCGTCTGCCCGGTCATGTAGTCATTCAGCGCCAGCATCACAACAACGGAGGCGATGTCGTCTGTCGAGCCGAAATGTCCCATCGGAATCAGAGTGGGACTCGCATTTGGATTGCTGGTCACCATATCGGTCTCAATCAGAGCCGGGGCAATGGCGTTCACGGTGATTCCGTCTCGAACGAATGATGAGGCGCAGGAGTGGGTCAGCCCTATAATCCCCGCCTTGGACGCCGCGTAGTGCGCCCCCACAGCCCCGCCCGTCTGCGCGGCCACGGAGGACATATTGATGACCCGTCCCCATTTTCTTTGTCGCATACCGCCGATCACCGTTTGCGTCACCAAGAACACAGACTTGAGATTGATCGTGAGCACTTCGTCCCATTCTGCTTCCGTGATCTCGTCCATTTTGCGAGGATGGGCAATCCCCGCATTGTTGACGAGGATGTCGATGGCACCAAGTTGCGCTTCGACCTCTGCGACCATGCGCTTCACGTCGGTGGCGACCGACACATCGGCCCGAACCGCGACTGCCTTCCGTCCCATCCCGGCGATTTCGGCACACACCGCATTCGCAGCGTCGGCACGCTCACGGTAGTTAACGGCGACAGCGGCACCCGCCTTAGCCAGTGCGATTGCGACTGCGGCTCCGATTCCGCGACTGCCGCCAGTTACAAGAGCAACTCGATTCTTCAGGTCTTCCATGCCGCCATTGTATGCGCGGGGAAGCCAACACTAAGAGTAGCGACGAATGAGTGTGCTGTACCATGATTCACATGGAAATCAACACGATCCAGTCGTTTCTTGATTACTTTGGCAAAATCCGGGAGCGCACTATGCGGGTCGTTACCTGTATTCCACCCGACAAAATCGAGTGGCGT
>DLMH01000127.1 GCA_002478115.1 Candidatus Acidiferrum typicum
CGGATCGCCACTTCTCTTTATGGCCTCCCTGTCTGGGCTTGGGTGGAGTCGCTGGAGCGGACTCTTGGTCAATGGGGGTGCGTTCCTCTGCTCTCTGATGACACTAGGGGCAATGTGTGGCCCCTTCGGATGTAGTTAGCATCCATCGTCAAATATGGTGCTTCCCTTTTCTCACTCTGTAATTCAAACTGACCCACTACCTGAAGCGCGGGTGACCCGTAGGCTGTGCTCTCTTCCACGCCGGGCAATGCCAAGCCGATCTTTCGCACGGTGTCGAAGTTGATTGTGCTCTTTGGCATGGGCGAGTCCGATTATCCGCAAGAACATAATAGCCCGAACAGCTATTGCAGCTTCGCGTACTCGGCTTTGGCTTGCTTCAGGATGGGGATGTCGGGGTCAGCGTCTTTCCAGAGGGTGAGGAAATCTTTGTAAGCTGCGAGCGCACGAGTCCGGGCGGCATCGGCATCCGCTAGAGAGGTTCTCGACTGCAAAGCGTTTGCGCGAGCCACTCCGAGACGTGCCAATGCTCCCGTCCAGCAGTTCCAGACAATCCCGCTGTGGTCGAGAATCTTCTGAAACTCGTCGGCGGCACCACTGCCCTGTCCAGCCGCGAGATATGCCTGCCCGTGAATGTAGGTCGGATAGAGGCAGGAAGTGTTGTTGCCGAACGCGATGCTGCCCAACTCAATGGGCGAAGCAGGTTGCAGAGTATACAGAACGGGAGCCGGGTTCTTCTTGTTCAGTGCCAACTGCGCACGAATCGAAGGCAGCCAGAGCGACTGCATCTGCGTATCCAGCGGGAAGCGTTGGTTGAGGTCTTGCGCCAGCGATTCGGCTCGTGTCGTGTCACCCGCCATCGCAAACGCCAGAGCCGCTTCCACCTCAACCCCTTGGCTTACTGGATAAAGTTTCAAGCCCTGTGCTGCTTCCTGCTTCGCATCTGTTGCGTTGCCGAACGCGGCTTCCCGCTGGGCGGCAATTTCCTCCCATATTGCTCCAGTCTCCTTGCTGTCAGCGCGGATAGCAGAATCTATCGACTGCTTGGTAAGTTCTCGTGCCTTGTGCAGGTGACCTGCATAGGCTTCTGTGTCAGATGCGAGCGCAAGCCCGTCGTTCTCTTCCGGCTTGCCCATGAACCACCGTTGCTGTTCTGCCATCGCTTGCGAATCTGTCCGAAGAAATGCCAGCGCGTAGAGGTCTTGGTGTATTAGGTAATTATCCAGCTTTCGCGCTTGCGCCTGCTGAACTGGCTGCTGCGCTTCGTCAAACCGCTGCAAGGCGAGCAGGCTGATGGCGAGATTAACGTATGGGGCGACGTTGTCCGGGGCGAGGCGCAGGCTTTGGCTATAGGTGTCCCTCGCCTTCTCATACTGACCTAACGACAAGTACTGATTACCCAGATCGAGATGTGCTCTGTAATCTCGCGGGTAGGCTTCGATTTCCTCCTGATAGGTCTGTACCGCTTTATTCAGTTCCCCAGTCACGTTCGCGTAGTATCCAGCGATGATGTCTAGCTTTTCCCGCTCGCTGGCATGTTCGCGCAACTGAAACGCCTTCGTGAAATATTCGCTGGCGCGTCCTGCCTCACCCAAAGTTAAGTAATCCTTGCCCATTTCCTCATAGCCCATGGCAAAGTTTGGATCGAGTTCGACGGCTCGTTGGTGGTAAGGCAGCGCGGCGGATATGCTTTTCTCGCGATGGGCGTTTTCGCCAAGGGTGTACGCTTTCAACGCTTCAAGCGAAGAAGTGGTAGCCTCGGATAGCGGAACATCGAACTTCTGCACCGTAGCGAGAGACTCGCCCAGTTCACCACGCAGCTTGGATGCCGCTTCACCCAGCGCATCCAGCACCTTCTCCTTCGACGCCGCCGTCACCTGCTCCTGCGCCAGCGTGTCTCCGCTCTGGCAATTCACCGCCTTAAGCCCTAGTACGTACTCACTCCCTAGAGTTGCAATCGAGCCAGTGATATACGCTTTGCTTTGGGCACGCTGGCAAACCTCGCGAGTAACCTCGGATGTGAGTTTCGTGCTTGCGGGACGGGTCATCTCCTGCAAGGTCTTCGCAACCGCGCTGTCGGATAGCACATTGAGGAAAGGCGATTGCCGCAGGGATAGGTTGAGCGCGGTCTTCAGCGTATCGTCGAACACTGCATCGCCCGTGCCGTTGGCAAAATCGGCGAGAACGATGGTGTCCTTGTCGGTGAGTTTGGGCGGGCGGTGAAGGTAGAAGTAACCGCCGACTGCGAGTGCCGCCACAGCTAATGCAACTGAGAGCGTGACCCTCCAGTGCATTCGTAGGTGAGTGCTGGCTGCAAGTCTTGACGCTGCGGGTGTCCGCGCCGACTCCGTATCCCGCTTCAGCCGTTGCAGGTCAGTGCGAATCTCAGAGGCGTGCTGGTAACGCAGATTCCTATCTTTCTCCAAGCACTTCTTGATGATTTCTTCTAGCTTGGGCGACAGGTCGGGATTCAAGCGCACGGCTGGCGTTGGCGTCCCATCCAAAATGGCTTTGAAAATGACGCCCGTGCTTTCGCCTCGGAAGGGCAACATTCCGGTCGTCATCTCATACAGAACAGTGCCGAACGAAAATAAATCGGTGCGGGCATCCAATTCTTTGGCTCGCACCTGTTCGGGCGACATGTAGGCGACAGTGCCGACCGCCGTGCCGGGGCTGGTCAGGTGCTCTTCCAGCGTCACTGTTGATTCTGCCGTCAAACTCGGCTGCCCCACGTTGCCGAGGACGGGTGTGACCTTCGCCAACCCAAAATCGAGAATCTTGGCGTGCCCACGCTTCGTGACGAAGATATTGGCAGGTTTGATGTCGCGGTGAACGATGCCAGCAGAATGAGCAGCGTCGAGAGCATCGGCGATCTCGATCCCAACTGACAGCACCTCCTCAATCTCCATCGGCTTGCCGCCGATCCGGTGTTTCAGCGTCAATCCGTCCATAAACTCCATGACGATGAACGACCGACCTTCGTGCTTGCCGATTTCGTAGATGGTGCAGATGTTCGGGTGATTCAATGCGGAAGCGGCACGTGCCTCGCGACGGAATCGTTCGAGTGCTTGCGGGTCTTGAGCTAGGTCTTCGGGCAGGAATTTCAGAGCGACGAATCGCCCAAGCTCGGTGTCCTCGGCTTTGTAGACAATACCCATCCCGCCGCCGCCCAACTTCTCGACGATGCGGTAGTGCGAGATGGTCTGACCGATCATGGGTGCGGAACTCACGTGGAATGGTACGGATTACTGGAAAGCGAAGTCAACGACGGGGGAGGCGCGGGGAAAGCTGCCAAAAAGTGTCGCGTTCGATTGTTTTCTGGGGCTTGCAAGCTGGTGGTCAAGAAGGCGTCATTCTGGGTGTTCGTTTTTCGCGACCTTTCGCCCCATGTTTCTCCCGGTTGGTCGTCGTCTCAGACGTATACCTTGTTGACCACACAACGCCGATTCCCTTCACTCGGATTGTTCAACTCGAACAGTTCGCGACGGATGCGCTGGTTTCGATGAACCGCCAGCAAAAGAATCGATATCAACTTGCCCAGATCGGAGGAAGCGCAAGAAATTCACTCCTTTGTACTTGCAAGTCTCAGAAATGCTTAGCAGCACAAGGTAATCCCGAATGCCCTTTGCGGAACTCTTCCCGCCGATACTCCTGCGGAGTCTCACGAACGCCTTAATAGCGTGCTCGGCGTTATTGTTGTTCCACGGGACCCCATCATGATCAAGAAATGTGAACAGCTTGTTCCTGTTCTTCTCGAACCGTTTCCTGTAGCTAGCCGCCACGTCGGTCTGGTAGTCGTGCTTGGATAGTGCGTCGTAAAATTGATTCACCGAACGCCTGTGTTTTCGCAAATGGTGCGCCTTCAGACCGAAGCGATCCACGGACTCGATCATCGGTTTAACCAAATCGCTGAATGCCTGCGCCATGTTCCTGATCTCTTCATTGTACGGCTGCTTGCAGAGATCGTCGTTCATATCTCTTATCAGATGGATCAAGCACTTCTGCTGAGGGCACTCGATTGAATCATACCCAGCATAGAAGTCGGAGACGAGTACGCCACGGAAACTCAACAGCACATCTTGGGCTGTGCTGGCCTCGCGTGTTTCGCTGTATAAGAACGCCACGTCCTCCAAGTTGGTGAACACCCAAACGTACCCATCCTTCCCGTTGATTGCGACCTTAGTCTCATCCGCATGCACCAGATTGCCAGCGGCGACACGATCAAGGATTGCCCTGTAGGTCCCTTCATACCGATCAGCTTCCGTGGCTTTCACCCAATTGACCGCTCCACGGGACAGAGGCAGGCTGAAGAGTTGTCTGACGACTTTTGATATGGAGTTTTGGGGAATTTGGAGTTCAATGATTTGGTATAGCAGGTACGAGCGGAGACCAATGCCGTATTTGTGCTTGTGAACATATAGCTGAAGGGTTGCTTTGCAGTGCCAACAGATGTACCGAGAAAACGAGTACCGGGTTACCCAACGCTTCACACCGGCAGTCGAGAACATCAGGTCATAGACAATCTGACTCATCTTCCCGAATTTGTAAATCAACGTGGAATTACAGCAGCGGCAAGAAGCGGGCCGTTGCTCTTCAACGGTGATGACCTTGTTGACGGGAACCCCTGCTAGAGGGTGCTCCATGGCAGTCTGGCGAGTGAGTCGCTTCAACCTCCGGTTCGATCTTATGTACACCTTATTTCTCTGATAATCCCAGTAGGCAGCCTCATTGATCTGTTGAAACTCAGGTAAAGCGAATTCCACTTCTCCAAAGCGTTGCGGATACTCACGTTTCAACGAGTCCACATTTACGGCGGCAAGCTTGGGTGCTTTCTCCGAAGACAGTGGGCGGCAGGCCGCGCAGATTGCCTCGGTAACCTTCTCGGCTGCCTCGCAGTCCTCGGCGTTGTAGGTGAGCAGCTTCTCTTTCAGACTGGGGTCATGGGAGGATTCCCACTGAGACCGCCAGACGAGTGCCGTCAATCCGGAAGCAGCGCCATCAGACCAACGGAACCCTAGATAGCTGGCTACCTCTTTGAGACCGTTGGAATAAGTGGGAAAATACACGTGTGCGTAGATCACCGACAGCAGATTCAGAGCGGACGAAATAAGGTGACCGAGAAAAGACGGGCTCTCAACGTCTGGGTATCTGGTTCTCATCCGCTTCAAGAATTGGGTCTCATAGCTTCCGTAATGTATCAGTCGTGGGTTGTCGATCTTGCTGAGAACACCGAGGCAGCCTTCCCACACCGTCCGCTCGTCCGCTAGGTCATTTGCCCAGAAGGAGTAACGGACGGCTGAGCCACCGGAGCCAATCCTTAGCCCGACCAAATAGTAGAAATCGCGATCAGGATCGCCTTCGACATCGATATACACGGGAGTTCCAGATTGGCTGACGGCAGGCGTGCCGAGAATGTGAATCCGATTCTTCCGAAGGGCAAGGGCTTTCAGCGCAGGCTGATGCTTCAGCAACCCATGGGCAGGACGCCTCCTCGGGCGGAATGTGTAGGACAGTTGCAGCACCGTGAAAATTCCTTTGTCATTCTGCTTCTTACGCTCCTTCTCGCCGATATTCGGAAGCAGGCTGAGGTCGTCCTTCTCAATGGCGGTCTGGCGACAACGTGATCGGAATTCGCACTCCGCACAATGCTTGTTGAGGACCAGTGGGGGAGCCGTGGTGCTGGCTTGTTGAGCCATATTGCCAAGTACAAGCCGAACCTTCTCAAGCAACCCCGCCAAGGGGACTGTTACCGTTGCGTATTGGGAGGCATGAATAATTCTGCCGACGTGCGGTGTCTTGCCACATGTCTGCGACAAGGCGAAAGCATCGAACGCCAGTAGCAGCCTGTCATAGATTGAGAGCTTTTCGCTCGGAACGAAGCGGAGCGGAATATAGAGATGGTCACGCGTCTTGCTCGCAGAACGAATTAGCTCTAGCGCATGGATGCGAGAGTGAATTTCCGGCAGAGCCACCGTGTAGTCGATAATGAAGCGGTAGCGGCGGTCTTCGAGCGATTGCAGGGCTGGTGTTCCGACACACCACTGGTCTTCTCGAACAGTAGAACGGAGTCGCTCCCAGCCCGTCTCCTTGAAGTTCTGCCGCAGGTTCCGTTGCCACTCACTGAATTCAGACTGAACGCCGACAGCGCGTTGGAAGTACAGGTGAGACTTGGTCTCGCATTTGAGAAATGCTTCGAAGGTTTCTTCCGTGATCAGCATAGGAAATAGATAGCAAAAGCAAGTGACAGTCCTAATGCGAATCGAGATCGTCCGCCCCGACTTTCCTGCCGATCACGCTGATCTTGATCCAGCAGTTCCTTCTGTATCTCGTTTTGCATAAGGCAATGTTGAGTCGCACGAAGCAGCAATCGCTGGACAGGAGGAAACGAAAGCACGTACTGAGGGTCGTTTAGGCCGGAAGCACTGATGCGACCTGTTACGCCTGTGTGCAGCACGGGGGAGTCAGCGGGCTTGCCCGTGGAATCGCTTACTTGAGCCCACAGACCAATCGCAGTCTGCAACAAAAGAGTACTGAGAATTCCAGCAAAGCGGGTTCGCACCTTAACCTCACGCTTTGAACAAGTTTGCCTGCGTCAGGAGCTTCCGTCACCCATCAGCCCCCAACGCCGCGACAATTCCCATACTAATACCAGCATGCTGGCCGCGTCCGTGATCTCCGAGCGTACGAACGGCAGAGATGCATGACCTTTGCTGGTCAGAACCTTTACCCTCCTGACCACCTCACACCGCTAGTCCTGTCGTTTATTGCTCAACGACTTGCGGGGGCACTGGCGAGACCCCTTTTGAACCACCTCCGAACTCTGAGTTCAGCCAACCCAGAGGAAGCACTCACCAGCACCGGTTCAGGGGTCCAGAATTCGTTACAGACGGATGAGGTCACGCTGCTCGATAGAATGTAACCTCAGCCGATTTCAGGAATCGTACATGTGAGAGTTCGCCGAGCAACAGCTACCCTGTACACGTTCGCGCAGTCCGAAGGGCTTCTGCCACTCGGCGAGCAATACAACCCGGTTCACTACGTCAAAGGTATCGAGTCCACGTCTGAATACGAGGCTGCGGTTCTCACGCCGGAACAGACGCTCAAGGTTCTGCAACAGCTACAACAGCCCGAGTACACCATGCTCGTGTTGGTCGCTGCCACCGGAATGCGCATGAGCGAGATGCTCGGCCTGAGATGGTCGGACATATCTGGGGAGCGTGGGGAGATTCGTATCCGCAGGACGTATGTGTACGGCGAACTGGAGACGGGCGCGAAAACAAGGCTGTCAAAGTCCGTGGTAGCCATGCACCATGTGCTTGGGCAGCTATTAAAGGAATGGCGAGCCGAATCCGCCTATGCCTCGGACGATGACTTCGTTTTTGCATCTCGGAAGCTCAAGGGACGCAAACCGCGTCGCGGGTCTATGGTTGTAGCGGATCATCTCAAGCCCGCTGCGGTCAGAGCCGGAGTGATCGAGGTCAAGGACGGAAAGACGTACATCGGTGGGGAACTGGTCAAGCGATTCGGGTTCCACACGTTCAGGCATTCGCTCACGTCGTGGCTCATGGCTAACGACGAGAATCCGCAGATCGTTCGTGCGATGCTCCGGTGGACGAACCTCAACATGCTCAGCCATTACACGCACGGTTTTAAGTCAGACAAGCTTGAGGCTCAGGGTGCTGTGCTGGAAAAGCTTGTTCGGGAGTCGAATCGGGAGTTGGAATCGGTGAGCAAAACCGCAACCGCTGCAAATGATTGAAAAGAAATGGTAGGCACGAGGAGACTCGAACTCCTGACCTCTACCGTGTCAATTCTCCGATCGATGATGGAGAGAATGAGAAGGAGTAGGCGCAAGTCGTAGAGGTGCAAAGTTCTATGTCTATTTCAGCCGCAATCGACTTGGTTCTCGTAGCAGCCATTTGCAACCACTTGCAGGGGCATGGATGCGAGGGTTATGTCACAAGTCACGTCACAATTTCCAACCATCAGGCATAAGTTCTAGGCAGCGCAAGGTAGGCCTAGCTCCTGCTCGCGCTGGCATCCACTGAGAATTATCTTTACCGTGGTCGCAATCGTCTCGACTGCCTGAAGCAGCATGGCAGGAGTAACGCTGTAGGTCGCTAGGTAAAAATCTGATGGCGACTTAATTCCGAAATACGAGCAAACGACGTAGGCCGTAGCCTCAGCCTCCAGTTCTCGCTGTTTCTTGTCGATTTCCTTCCCGTCGCGGGTAGTAATCTTCTTGCCGTCATCTGACCAGTGCAACAGCGAATGCGCGATTTCATGGGCTAGCGTTGCAGCTTGCGTCGTTACATCCGTCTCGCTCGTTCTAATCTCGATTTCCGTCCCCCTAGACGTGCCAGCCGCGCCATTCAGCTTGCACTTTTCGACGAACTGAACTGAGATGCCGCGAGACTCCGCAAAGCCCAACAGTCGATTGAGCATGTATTCTCCGCGTTCGCCTACAGACTTCGTTGGCAGCTCTGGCAATGGAGTACCATCCGTTTGCGAAATGTCGAAGACGTATACCACTTTGAACCAAATGCGAGTGGTTTCAGCGTCGTTTCCATCTGCCATCTGGCTGTTGTCCTTGAAGAACATCGGTGCGAGAATGGCAATCCCTTTCTCTCCCTTCCGGACATAGCGTCCACACTTCAACCAGGTATGGAATCCACCCACGAAACTCGCGTCTGGTTTCTGACGCCAGATGAGCATCTGGTTATGCCAGGAGTAATCCCAGAACGCGGCAGACGTTTTCAGGTAATCGCGGAATTGCTGAGACTGCCTTGCTGCGTCGGTCTCTTGCGCAAGTTGTTCTATTGTGCGTCGAATGCCAGAGTTTAATTCCGTTGCTTTGTTTTCCATGTTGCCCTCCCGCGATTCGGGATGGCAACCGAGTGGCCAGTTTGTTTTTGCCAATGAATACAGCGGGAGAGCCCTTCGAACGGAGATAACGTGAGATTTTTCTCGCTAGGTTTAGGCTTATCGCTCGGGGGGTGGCCATCGAATGAGGGATGGGACCCGCGGGCGAGAAAATTTTAGAAATTTGGCCGGGGCCGCAGTCGGGTCAATGAGCGTTAACGCCTGATAGAAACAGTTGACGTGTGTTCTGCTGCTTATCGCGGCACGGCAGAATCGTCCTTTCGACGTTCTTCCCGAAAATTTGTTGTTGCTGGCGAGCGCGGCCAGAATGCGCGCATTCACTTCACGCCACGTTAGATTACCGCCACCTTGACTCTCGGCATACCGACCAGCGCGGCCGTTATGGCCGTGTAATGCAGAAACTCTCTGCGATTCATGGATTAGATAACCCCCGCTCGCACTGTATCCAACACAGGGGTGTATGCTGTATGCCAGATGGGAAGGCAAAATGGGCATCCTGAATCCTGGGCCCAATCCAAGGAATGATCATCGAAGTTTTTACTGGGGTCGGAGATTCGCTTGTCTCGGCGCGCTCTTCTCCCTGTTTCTGATTGCTTCGATTTCCCTGACTGCGCAAAGTGGATCGTCCGCGCAGCCGCCCGCAACACAATCGCAATCGCAAGGGCAGAGCGCGCCTCCTTGCTCCAACGCTCCCCCCATCTTGAAACGAGGCTCGCAGCCGGATCTGCCTCCCTGTCCCGACCCGCCGCCGGACGCTTCGCCCCCTGCGGACACCGTACGCTCAGGTTTGCCGAATCCCGCCGCACCCTTGATCGAAAGGGCCAGAGACGCGGCGCTTCAGTTTTCACAAAAGCTTCCCAATTTTATTTGCGAGGAGTACATGGCGCGGTATGCCCAGCAGGGCGAAGACAAAAGGCTCCTGGACCTGGTTTCGGCTGAAGTCACGTACAACAAGGGACAAGAAAGTTATCGCAACGTCAAGCTCGATCAGCACCCCACGGATAAGGGCATCGAGCAACTAAATGGCTCCTGGTCCGTGGGAGAATTTGCCTCCACACTGCTCGATCTTTTTTCTCCTTATACGGACGCGCAGTTCCAGCCCGGCGGTGTGTCTCGCATTGCGGGTCAATATGCCAAGATTTACGACTTTCGAGTGCGGAGTGAAAATTCGCATTGGAGGGTGCAGGCCGAGTCGCAGACTCTGCATCCGGCTTACCAAGGCTCCGTATGGGTGGATCCGGAAACCGCGCGCGTCTTGCGCATCGAGATGCAGGCCGTCAACATCCCGTCGGAGTTCCCGATGGATAGGGTCGAATCCGCGGTGGATTATTCCTACGTGACCATTGCCGGGGCCTCAGTTCTGCTTCCCGCCCACGCCGAGAGCTTGGGCTGTGAGCGGGGCAGCCCAGGGTGCAGCCACAACACCATCGATTTCCGCAATTATCACGAATTCAAAGTCAACTCCAGGATTGTTGGGGTGAAGTAGACCGTAGCAACGCTATCACCGACAGTCACTGCGGGCCGTAACCGTCGTAACATCCCCATTACACTCATCATGCCCCGGCCCGTGGGTTTTGAGTGTAATCGCCTGATAGCGTCAACCAATTTGGAAAATAGTTGTACTTCGGAGTAAATTGCTGTCGTGAAAGCGAACACTCATCGGGAGAGTTCGAGCTGGGATCAAGAATTCAGTAAGTTGCATTTCGGGGGGATACGAGAATGAGATTCGCAATGGCAGCGGCGGTGATGAGTCTCGCGCTGAGTGTCGCAGCCCAGAAGGAGATGCACATGGTCCATGCCAAAGGTTCTTTCGACATCAAAATGACTCCGGCCGAACCAACCGACTTCGAGAAGGCGAACGACATTACTCGGTTCACATCCGACAAGACTTGGCACGGTGACTTCGAAGGCGTCAGCCATGGAGAAATGATCACTGGCTCGACCGCGAGCACCGGCTCCTTGGCCTACGTTGCTATTGAGCGCATGACAGGCAAGCTTAACGGCCGACAGGGCAGCTTCACCTTCGTGCACCGCGCCAGCATGATGAAAGGCGATGCCCCCTCTGCGGGAGAGCTGAGCGTGACGGTTGTACCCAATTCCGGCACTGGAGAACTGGCCGGACTCACTGGCTCGCTCATGGTCCATATCGACGCTCAGGGTAAACACACTTGGACCTTCGATTATTCGCTCCCGTAGCCGTCCGTGTCTGCACCCACCAAATGACGCACAACAGAGGCGGGAGCGCGACGCTAGCGGGGCGGGAGAGATCAATGCGTATAATCGCCTCGTTTCGCCAACTGACCCGTCTGAATTCGCCGCGATTCAAAAGCGCAGGTGTGCTAACTTTTCTAACCATGCGACGACCAGTCCTAATCGTCATTGACATGGTGAATGATTTTCTTGAGAAATGGTTACCGGCCCCGAAGCAGCAGCTGGTCCGGTCGATCAACGACCTCGTTGGCCTTATGCGTCAACATGGGCACCCAATCATTTGGGTTCGCCAGGAGTTCGAGTCTGATCTCAGCGATGCCTTTCCAGAAATGAGAACTAAGGGTATTCGGATCACCATCAAAGGGACGAGCGGATGCCAGATTGCCGCTGATCTGGCGGTTGCTTCATCAGACCCCGTGCTGATAAAGAAACGGTACAGCGCCTTCTATCAGACCGAGCTTGATCAGTTGCTCCGACGACTACGGCCTGACGCAATTATTCTTGCCGGAATTAATACGCACGCTTGCATCCGGGTGACGGCGATTGATGCATATCAGAGAGACTGGGAAACTATTGTGGCGGCGGACTGCGTCGGTTCCTACGACCGAGAACACCATGACATTTCGATGAAGTACATGAAAGACAAAATCGCCGCCATTATGAGCAACCAAGAAATTCTCACTGCACTTGAAGCAAATTAGACAGTCCGCGTTGTCGTCGCTCTTGCAAAATCCCGATTACGCTCATTGATGGGTTGCTGAGCGGATTCGCGTTGACCCCCAACGTTGGTCAACCGCAATTGTTCGTATCCACTATCATTCGTTCTTGTCCCATTCTCGTCCATCCGCCTTGCGCAGCATCTTCGGCCAGCTTTGTCCTCGATGCCGATCTGCGAGAATTTTCCGTTCTTCCATTTATTGGGGCTTCCCCAAAATGCATGATTGCTGTCCGACGTGCGGTCTCCACTTCAATCGCGAGCCGGGATATTTTCTCGGTGCGATGTACATCAGTTACGGCTTGGCCCTCGCCTTCACCTTTGTTCTTGGCGCCGCCCTCTGGGCCCTGACCGGTTGGCGTTTGGACAGGATTGCAATCTGGGCGGTCTTGTTGTTCCTGCCCTTCGCCCCCATGCTGACGTTTCTTTCACGTGTGCTTTGGATTTATCTCGATCAAAAGATCGATCCAGAACCCTTCTAGGAGGTGCTCCAATCAATGAACGCAGAGCATTCTTGCGCTCGCTGGCGTTGGCTGGTGAAACATCCCCATTACGCTCAACACCCGAGCTGACGGGCGAACTGACGGCGCCGCAAGCTTGTGAAATCGGCTGGTTACGACAGTCATTGCAAGAGGTGCATCAATGTGAGAGATAATCCCTCGGAGGTGCAGGAGGAAAGCATGGTTGTCTCCAGCTCGATCACGGGACATATCAATGGCCCGGTCACTTGGCGAGAAGTCACTGTGCTGGCGATCGTAGTTGTAGTGCTCTACTACTGCAAGCGCCGATACAAATATTAAGGCCAATCTGTTTGTCTTGTTAGGTCGCTCAACTGGCGAAAAA
>DLMH01000144.1:0-3375 GCA_002478115.1 Candidatus Acidiferrum typicum
GCACTAACCGAAGCTGGAAGCCATGTCCACACTAGCGACGCGCATTGAGAAAGAGGCTGGCCGGCCCAAATGTGTCTGACTGTGACTTTGGTCACAGCCAGTGGCAACTTCTGCGCATCGGTTTGGCGGTTGGTGTATTTGAGGCGAGCGCAGTGGACGAACCGCGCTACAAAGTCCGGGTGGCGGATGATGACGTTGCTGGTGCAGTTCCTCGGCTATAGGCACGAGGGTAGCTGAGGATATGATTGCAGTAAAAATGTTGTCGAGCGGAGGTTTCCATGCGCTTTGCAGCTCTTCTCGGTTTTCTCCTGTTCCCGCTGATTACAGTTGCTCGTGCCCAGGTTTCCCCAGAAGGCCAAGCATGTCTAGATTGCCACAGCAGTAGCACGCCAGGCATTGTGGAGCAGTGGCGAGAAAGCGCCCACGCCAAGAAGAACGTGGACTGCTACTCGTGCCATCGTGCCAGTGAGAAAGATCCCGCAACATTTGATCACTACGGCCATCGCATTGCTGTGATTGTCACACCCAACTATTGCGGGCGCTGTCACGGCAAAGAAGTAGAACAGTTCGAAAAAAGTCGTCATGCTCAGGCGGCACAATTCATCGGCTCTCTGGACAACATGTTGGGAGAGGTAGTTGAGGGCGGTCCAGCTGCAGCAAACGGATGCCGGCAGTGTCACGGCAGCGAGGTCAAGTACTTGAAAGACGGCAAATTCGATGCGGAGACTTGGCCGAATAGTGGCATTGGGCGCGTGAATCCTGACGGCAGCCGCGGCTCCTGCGCTGCCTGTCACGGACGGCACTCCTTCAGTTCAGCACTGGCTCGCCAGCCTGAGAACTGTGGGAAGTGTCACCTGGGTCCCGATCATCCGCAAATGGAGATCTACACCGAATCGAAACACGGCATTCAGTTCCGCGCCAACATTGCGAAGATGAACCTGGATGCAAAGTCCTGGGTGGTTGGGAGGGACTATTCGGCGGCGCCCACCTGTGCAACATGTCACATGAGCGCGACCAGCAATCAGGCAGTGACACACGATGTAGGCGACCGTATCAGCTTCACCCTCCGGCCAGTCGTTAGCTTCAAGCTGGAAAACTGGGAAAAGCGTCGGGCTGCCATGCAGGACGTCTGCTCGAATTGCCACGCGACCGGCTGGGTAGACAACTTTTACAAGCAATACGAGAACACAGTCGATCTTTACAACGAAAAGTTTGCCAAGCCAGCCAAAGCGATCATGGATAAGCTGTATGCCGCCAATAAGCTGACGAAGACACCGTTCGATGAAAAGATCGAATGGACCTACTATGAGCTCTGGCATCACCAGGGGCGGCGGGCTCGGATGGGCACGGCAATGATGGGCCCGGACTACACGCAGTGGCACGGCTTCTACGAGGTCGCCAAAACGTTCTACACGGAATTCATTCCCGAAGCTGAGGTGCTTCTTCCCGGCGTGACCGCAGACGTTATGAACAGCCCTTACCACCAGTGGACAAAAGGCCTCAGCAAAGAGCAACTTCAACAACAACTCGATTTTTATAAGAAGAAGTACAACCAGTGACTTGCCCAACCGGAAATGATTCCGGCAGAGTTGATCCGGAAGATTCCATGCGGATCGTCGGTTATGAGGAAATTGTTTTCCCCATCCGTGCCAAAATCTCTGTGCGATGGATGGGCCGTTCTTTTATGACGATACCTCTGCAGGTAGCCATGGAGCAAAACCGGCGTGTTGTAAGCAAGAAACCCTCATCGGAACCATGAAACGATGGAAGCTGAATGAAAACTGAATGAAGAAGTTGCCTTTGTAGCCGTTTTTGGCATTCCGGACCATCGTAGAATCAGTAAGTTCCAAGGAATCAGTGAGCGACTGGGGAACAAATCCACCCCCGCAACCAGACCTTGTCAAGACCAAATTCCCACAATCACCCACGGCAATCACCCACGATCCATCCATGTTGCCCGTATTTCCCAGTGTTTAGCAGCCCACGGCAACCATTGAAGTTGTTGGAAACAATGGAAAGATGAGTTCTGAAAAGGCTAGCGTCGGCGGTTCAACTCCGTCCCTGGCCACCACATTTCAAAGAACTTAGCGGCATCGTCCCTCTTGGTTGTGGCACCAATTGGCTCCACAGTTCTAGTTGACCAGGGCATGGCCGATTATCGCCTCGTCGCGGATCCGAGAATCGGCGCGACCCGGGAACGGCGTGGCACTGTCCGCCTCGTTTCGGTGCGCGCCGCGTCCAATCGAGCCGCGAGCGCGGCAAAGGGAGGCGTGGGACCGTTCCAATGCAACTGATCCACATCGTCGAAGAGCGCGATGTCGGTCCGAAGTGTGGCAAGAGTGCGAAAGAGTAGTGCACGCTCCCGCTCGCGGGAGAGAGTGTCTGCGAGGGCACTCGCGTTGGCGGCGTTCACACGCCATTCGCGACTATCCAAAGGGATGGATTCGAGATGGACAAACTTGGCTAGGACGGCAGCCGACGACTTCGCGCCCCAACCTGTAAGTCCCGGATAGCCGTCTGCCGCATCACCCACTAGTGCCAGATAGTCGGGAATCGATACCGGCGGGACGCCGAACTTCTTGATCACACCGGGCTCGTCTAAGGTGACGCGCGTCCGGCGATTGAGTTGGACGATCCGCGTGCCGCGCACACATTGGGCGAGATCCTTGTCCGGAGTGCAGATGATCACGCGTTCGACACGCGCATCTCGAGCGGCCGCAACTGCTGCCGCAGCAAGCGCGTCGTCCGCCTCGAATTCCTCCATCGGCCAGACGATAATGCCGGCTGCCAAGAGGACGTCTTCGAGCAGCGGGAATTGTGCCCACAAGTCCGGTTCGATGCCTTCACCAGTCTTGTAGCCCGGCCACAGTTCGTTGCGAAACGATTCGATAACGTGATCGGTCGCAACCGCGATGTGCGTGGCGCCGCCTTTGATCATGCCCAGAACCGAAGCGAGAACACCTCGGACCGCGGCGACCTCTCGTCCGTCCGAATCCTTCGTGGACGGCAGAGCGTAGTAGTGCCGGAATAGTTCGTATGTGCCGTCGACTAGATAGATGTCCAGGGCGCAGCTCCAACACAAACCTATAGGACCGCTGCCGTCTCAATCAACTGAGATCAGAACCGCGAGTAACGAGCCAGTCCAGGTTAAGAGTTTCTTGGTTCCTGGTGGTCGTGGCGGGCTCTTCGTGTACTGTGAATTAAGCTGTGAAGAAGTGGGGACAATTTATCCGTTAGTCACTAAGCGTCAACAATTCAACGGATTGCATCCTCGGTGGGCACGCTCGTGAATTTCAGACTTTGCACTGAAAACGGGCGTTGACAATCTTCAAGCAAATCTCTAAGGTGGCGTTCGTCGACGGCTGAAAGGGTTGG
>DLMH01000144.1:3433-5941 GCA_002478115.1 Candidatus Acidiferrum typicum
GTGATCAGCTCGGCGGGGCAACCCGAAGAGCAGCCAGACCTGAAAAAACCGACGGCTCTGCGAGGGGCAGTTGGGGTTTGGAACCGCGAAAGCGGTGATCGCATCAAGGGCTGTGACGGTGCATGCCTCCACGCTGTTAGCTCCCTCGCAGGAGCTGGCGGCTAGAGCATAACCAATGTCACAGCCTTTACCTTTTGTAGTTTCCTCTTCTAGACCCCGTCATGGCGGCTTCCTGGAAAACCCTCCTTCCCTAATGAAGAAGGCCCCAAACTCGAATCGTCATCTCAGCGAGCATATTTCGCGAGCGTTGAACAAAATTAGGAAACCAAGCACCGCCGGCGAAATCACCGAGCTGTTCAATCGTGAGCTGGACCGAGGGGACCGACCTTTCCAAGAGGGAGACGTCGCGGAGTGGTTGCGAACCGCCGAGGACAAGGCGCTGACACTCTATTGGTCAAAGGGTCGTCCCCGAAAGTAAGATCTCCCGTTTAGGATTGCTTAACATCACACACTTCGATGCAGTCCCCACACCGCCAATTGAAGCGACCCCGAATGTGTTCGCCAACTTCCCAAACGAGCAAAGGCGCAAGATAGCCGTCCAGCAGTATTCCTCAAATCTCTAACGTTCAGCAGCATCAATCCCGCGGCAGGTGAGCAGGATTCTTGGATCATCAACTGATGGTTAGGCAGACTCCCGTCGCGTGGCGAACTGTCACGGCATACCTGCCATCCCGGAGACGGTCAGGCTCAGGAGACGGCGTGATGTGAACTCCGCGGCTATCCAGCGCCGGGGCGTGCAGCGTCTTGGTCTCCACCGCTCCTGTTCTTCCCGTTCCAAAGTCCAGACTTACTTCCACATTCTGCTCCGCGTCTTTGTTCAGGATAATGACAGCCACGTGCCCGCTGGGAAGTGTCGCGGCATAGGCGGTCGCGTCAACTCCCGTTGCCTGCAGTAGTGAGGTGAAGTCGCCCTGGAGAAAACGGCCTCCGCTGAGCTCGCCGGCGAACTTGAGCCCATAGGCCACCGGTTCCATCACATACTCTGAGCCGAACGTCGCAATGGGGGTGTAGAAGGGGTGAGGATGAGTCGCGATCTGATCCGGGCTTTCGCCTTTCTCTTTGAGAAGAACATCGCCGGGGAGGAAACCTCCAACGGAGTTTGCCACGGACTTGCCGGAGCCACCGTGCAAATTGATTCCGGAATAGTTGTTGCTGGCGAGCAACAGCGAATAGTCAGCAGACCACAGTGCCGCAGCGAAAACCTCGGACACACCTGGCTTGCCGCCGCGATAGCAAGTGTTGCCTTCTGTCATGCGCACGCGGACGCCCATCTTATTCGCCGCGGCGGTCGCGGTATCCGCCGTCTTCTGAACCTTGGCCATCGTAGCTGGCTTCAGCAGGTTCGGAATGTTGACCTCGGGATTTGTTGCTGGCCCGCCGAAATAGTAGTGGTGTGTAAGCGTTGTCACGTGCGGTGGATTCTCGATCGCAGGCCACAAATCCGCAATCTCCGTTAACCATGCGACATCCGATGCAACATCCGGCATCCCGAACTTTGCGCCCGGCGCGCGGGAATTCACGGCCCGAGCCAGAGCGAGCCACTCTTGCAGGTAAGTTTTCGCGGACCACGTTTTTGGATCGCGCAGGTGGCGGCCGAACAGATCGGCCTCGTTGCCAATCTGGAAATATTGCAGGCTCGCACCGAGAGTCTGTGCCACGAACGCAGCTTCCTCGGCCGCACGCTCAGGCGTATTGGTTCCCATGCCGATGCCATACAGGCAGGTCCAGCCGGTCGCTTTCAAAAAACCTGCCAGATTCCGCACCGCCTCCGGGGTTACGGCGTAATACTGTCGTTGGGGCTCGCCTTCGACCACGCGAGTCTGCGGATGCTCAGGTTCAGAAGAGCCGGGCGTCGCCTTCCACCAGGTGAACTCGCTGGTATTGCCGCCCAGTCGCAGCACTCCGCGAGGCGCCAGAGCTTTGAACTGGCGGATCAATCCGATATTGCTCTCCGAGAAGAAACTCGGGTAGGTTAGTTGCTGCACCTCATAAGAAAGACCCACGAAGTCGGCAGGCATAAGGGGCCCTGTGGCTTCGGTTGAAACCTTCAGAGTGACTTGGGCTCCTGCCCCGCGCTGCGCGCGAAGACGGGTTGCAGCAAGAGATAGTACAGCTGAGGCAAGGAATCTGCGTCGGCTGATCGTAGTCATCGTACTTAAGAGTGTAATCGTCTTGACCAGCTCGGACTGATCGTTACTTAGGCTCCGCCTTCTAACCTTCGCGCTCTAGGCTGGGGATGCTTGCGAAACACCGTCGTTGCGTGCGCTTCTTCCCCAGCTGGAATTCGGAGTGGGAGCGAATTTACGTCGGTAGCCCGCGGCTTGGCTCAGAGAGCGATGGACTTGCGCACATCGCCTCTCCGTTAAGAACTGAAGAATACTAAGTGATCTACCAAGCGATGGAATCGGAACCTGGGCGCGAGACTGAGTGCGCGTATAAATGCCTGCC
>DLMH01000162.1 GCA_002478115.1 Candidatus Acidiferrum typicum
GCTGAAACAACCGGATAAGCATGTGCCGCCTAGTCGGCAAAAGGGGTTAAGGGCCTTGACGACGCCCGCGCCTTTCGTCCAACGACTGCCTGTGCCGCCGGCGAACGAAACCACCGCCACCATTCCTGCCGCCAGGGCCTCCTTGCCAATTTCGTGGTATTTCGCTGCGACACCGTCGGTGGCGTCAAAGAGATCTGCGGCGCCAACGTCGGTGATCATGCTGGTGATGGGAAGACGATTCTGCGCCAGCCCCACGCGGCCGTTGCGCAAACTCGCTTGGATCTGCTCATGCTCCACGCGATCAAATCCATGGGTTTCGAGCAGCGCATCGAGGCTTTGGGAGAGGTCGGCTTTTTGCGGGCTCTGCGGGATGAGGTGCTCGAAGACGTGCTGCATCATCCCTTGGAATTCCGGCACAGTGTGGCAGGCGGCGGTGAAGCGTGCGAGCTCAAGGAGGCGCAGGGGCGAAAGGAGACGGGATTCCTGGCGAAGAAGCGAGGGCACAACCATTTGGTAATACCCCGGCGGCATCAGCGCCGAGTCGCCAGCGAGGTGCGTGGCCTGAGTGCCATCTTCGTTGACCGCGAAGTCGTAGACCACGGGTTCCATGGCGAAGGGCAACGCATGTTCCAACTCGCGCTTGGTGGCGCTCATGATGGCCTGCAAGCGCTCCTGTGCCAGCGCTTTCGCATGCGGAGCAAAAAGAAAACCCATGCCTCCGCCCGACATTCCTCCGAGCATCCAGAAGCCCCAGAAGTCGTCGCCCATCTCCCGGCGCACGCGGCGAATCAGCGTGTCGGTGTAGAGATTTCCGGCCCAGGGAATAATGGTTTGTATGGGGCCGGTAAAATTCCGCTCCGTTAGCGCGCCAAGGGCACGAATGTCCCCGGTCTTCAAGTGTGCCATGAGGTCATCCAGGATGAGTGCGGCTTCGCTCCGGCCTTGCCATTCACTTTCTGAACGAAGCAGGTATTTCTCCGTCACCATCTCTAGAATGGGGCCCACATCCTGCGCCATGCCGCCGTGGGCGAGCACCAGGCTTTGCTGAAGTTGCTTGCGCGTTTCCGGTGACACTTCCTGGGGGCCGAGAATCTGGTGGTTCGGCAACAACCGGCCGCGGCTGATGCCGAATTCCGGATCACCCTCTTGGGCTGAGACCCCGTGTATCAGCTTGATTCCCGGCCACACCCCGCCGGAATCCTGCCAGCCGCCTCCCGAGCCCCCCAGCCATTCGCCCAGAATGGCGCGCCCAGCCACCAAGCGGCGGTCATCCTCGGAAAGGCCGCCGGTGAGCGTGCGGATCTGGTTGGTCGCGCGCATGCATAAGGAAATGAGGCAGGCCAGGAGGTTGGTGGACACCGCCAGGCGCGAGCCGCGGGGAATATCGTTCACCTTACTGACGATTTCGATGCCATGGCCGGGCCGGCCCGTCAAATGGGTCAGTAGGTCAGTGAGGGGCTGCGTGGCGCCCTCCATCCCCGGTGGCATGATGCCGGAGGCAATCACTGCGGCCTTGAGCAAGCCCAGGTAGTCGTGCGCGAAATCGAAAACCTCCGCAATCGAGCCGAGTTCAGCGCTGCACTGAAGGTCAACGCTGACCAAGCGTAGTACCGGCTGATCGATGACTCGGAACCATGCTTCAACGGGAGGCTTTGGGGCGCCCACGCTGCGCACGCTCAAGTCGATGGAAATGTTGAGCACGCGGGCGCCTTCGGGAAAATCCATCCCGAGGAAGAAAATATCGCTCCACCCGCTGTGGCTCAAGTCCATGCGCACCGGCGTAGCCTCGCGCAGGATGGGGAAGAGATCATCGGCGGTTTCGCGCTTCAATAGCTCGGGGCGAATCCGCAGCGGTGCGTCTTCAGGATAAGCGGCGCGGAACATCCACTGATTGCCGCGGACCGAACGCACGCTACGCCGCACTTGGTCAGCGAGAGTCTGGAAACCAAGCGAGCGGTAGCCCGCGGCGAGCGCGCTGGAAAGGGCAGCGCTCGGTCCGGCGACAGCCTGCGCAGCCAGGAAAATATCAAGAGCTTCTTCGAACCTGCGCTTGAGGAGGTTGCTGTAACCCGCGAAAGGAATCAGCGCGCGGGAAGCCGCTAACTTGCGCGTGGAGACGTGAAAGCGATGGATGGCGTACAGGAAAAAAAGGGCTCGCACGCGCTCGTAGAGATTGTCGCTGCCGCGCCGGAAACGGTCGAGCGCCTCGCATTCAAGCAGTAGCTCTTCCAGTGTCGCAGCCCGGCAAAATGCGTCCAGCGGGCGATTGCGAGTCTCCGTATCGCGAGCGGTTATGACCTCGGTAAGCAGGCTCACCGCTCGCCCCCCGCAGACGGAGTGGTCAGCTCACGCTCCGCCAGTAGCTCCAGAAAGTGCGTGAGTACCTCGTCGCGGTCGCGACTGTTCAGCGCCAGAGCCAATTGCGCGGTGAGCAATCCGTAGCGAGCACCGAGATCATAACGTCGTCCCGTGTCTTCCAGCGCCAGGTACTGCTCCTGCCGGGCGAGTTCGGCGAGAGCAGCGGAAAGCGAGAGTGCGCTGCTTGGCTCACTCGCCAGTTTCCGTCCCAGGAGCTCCATCACGGTGGGAGTCAAAACGTGAATTCCAAAGAAACAGAGGTAGTAGCCCGCGCGGATTCCCGGCACCATGAGGCGCTGTTCGGCTTCCGTGGGCGTGGGCTTTTCGAGTACCGTCTCCACGCGATAAACGCCGGGCCGGCCGGACATGCGGCGTCCCGCCACGGCCCCAAACCGGGAGAGCAGCCTTTCGTGGGTGGGCTGGACCCCGGAGGCGGAGCACGACTCGAGTTCCGCCAACTCCACCAGGCGCTGGACGCCGGGCTTCGTTGCGCTCACGTACAGGTGATCTCCCACCATGTGCAGGAAGGGCTCATCGGCCACAAATTCGCGCGCACAGTAAATGGCGTGGCCGTATCCCCGCGGCTGCTGTTGGGGGACGAATCGCACGGCGCCAGCGAGGTTGCCGACGGCTTGGGCGTAGCGAGCCTCGTCGCCGGGCCAGACCACGACGCAGATCGCGCCAATATTCGCGGTGAGGGCCTGTTCGACAAGGATGCTCAGAACGGATTTTTCCGCTCCGTTGTGGATGAGAGTCTGGAGCGGGAGCGCCCGCTGATTTTCTCCTGCTGCTGTGATGACCGCTTTTCTGATTCGCACGGTTGACGCTCCTCTTCCGGGCTTGTGCCGAACTCCTATGGTGATTTGTGGCCCATAGCCAATTTGCCGTTCGCGTTAGGAGAAGTGCCTTCCATTTCCGCGTGGGCCTCCGGCGGTTTCGGCTTGGCGGCAGGCGGCTGATTCGGATGTAAGCATTATAACTGACGCCGTTGGGAGCCATGCGCAAGTATCACGGATTAGCACGCGTGGGTGCGGCCTAAACCTCTGGAACCCAAAGGTGTCCGGGTGGGAGACGTCCGCAGGTTACTTCACTTCCCAGATGTCGCTGCTTAAAAGTCTAGGTATGCACCAATAATGAACTATTCCTTCGATCAAGGTGGCTTTAAGGTTTGAGTTTACCTAAGGTGTTGCTGTCACAGCGGAGCGTGAGCGATGAGGTTTACAGGAGCTAAGACAGAGGTTTACAGGGCAATGGCCGAAGTGGGAGACTACGGATAACGACCCAGGAATCGACGGTGTGCCCCTGCCATCCAAATTCGCGACGCCTGCGGGTTCTGTAGTTTGCCCGAAATGCGGTGCCCATGCCCTTGCTGCTGCTTCGACATGCAACAACTGTGGCAGTGCGCTGGGCAGCTCCGCTGCGGAGACGGTTATCTCGTCCAGCGCTTCGGCGACCCCCGACGCCCCAATTTCGGTCTCCAGTTCTTCTCCTCCATCTTCGGCAGAGACGCTGGAAAGTTCAGTTTTGCCTCAACCGAATGTGGCGCAGTCCGACCTGTCCAAAAGAACTCCCGATTTCGGGCCGCGTTACCGCGTGGAACGCGTCCTGGGCGAAGGGGGCATGGGGACGGTATATAAGGCATGGGACAAAGAACTGGAGCGCACGGTGGCGCTGAAGTTGGTCCGCCGTGATCTCACGCACGATCTCAACATTTCCGAGCGCTTCAAGCAGGAGCTATTGCTAGCCAGCAAGGTTTCTCATCGCAATGTTCTGCGCATTCACGATCTCGGCGACGGCCCCGGAGATACGAAGTTCATCTCGATGGCTTACGTCGAGGGTCAAGATCTCAATCAACTGCTGAGGAAAGAGGGACAACTGCAGCTGCCACGTGCGCTGAACATCGCGCGCCAACTCTGCGAAGCGCTCGACGCGGCTCACTCTGAGGGCGTAGTCCACCGCGACCTGAAGCCGCAGAACATCCTCGTCGATCAGCACGACCATATTTATGTTTCCGACTTTGGCCTGGCGAAGTCACTGGAGTCCGATCTGGGAATGACGCGTACGGGTCAATTTCTCGGCACACCCCGCTACATGTCTCCGGAGCAGGCCGAAATCGGGCCAGTCGACCATCGCAGCGATCTATATACATTCGGATTGATCTTATGCGAACTGGTGACCGGCAATCTGCCGTTCGAGCATGTTGAGTCGACGATGCAGATGATGTACCAGCGTGTACACGAAACACCAAAGGATCCGAAGCGGCTCAATCCCGATCTGCCGGAGTACCTGGCTCGGATCATTCAGAAATGCTTGGAGCGAGATGTCACTCTGCGTTATCAGAGCGCATGCGAGATTCTGGCGGATTTGGAAGCCGGCCACGCGCCGGCACGGACACATCACAGTTGGGTTACTGTGGCGACGACTGCGGTCCAGCGTGGACCGAGGAACGCCCTGCTGCTCGTGACCGCAGCGCTTGTCGTGCTAGCTGTTGGCTTGGCTGTTTGGAAGAAATCTACAACCCACTCCGCACAGCCGACCGCAAGCGTTCCCGCTAATTCGCAGGTTTCGCTCGCCATTCTGCCATTCCGGAATGCCTCGGGCGATGCTTCGCTCGATTGGCTGGGTTCCAGCTTGGCAGAGATACTGAGCACCGACGTCGGACAGTCATCGCAACTGCGCACCGTCAGCCCCAACCGTTTGTACCAACTCTTCAGCGATTTGAAGATCTCCTCGGCGACGGTCCTGGATCCGCCGACCATTCGCCGTGTCACGGATTTCACGAGCGCCGATCGCGTCGTATGGGGCCAGTACGCCAGGTTTGGCGATCAGATTCGCATTGACGCGACGATCCAGGACATGAAAAGCGGACACACCAACACGCTGGCGGAGTCCGCGACCGAAAACAATATTCTTGCTGCGATCGACCGTCTTGCCGGCGACATTCGTTCGAACCTGGCCCTCTCACGCAGCACAGTCAAAGAGCTCCAAGGGCAGTCTTTCAAACCCTCGACTAACTCTCTTCCGGCCCTGCGCGATTACAACGACGGACTGCAGCTCACGCGTCTTGGAAAGTCCCTCGATGCGGCCAAGCGATTCGAAGCCTCCACAAAAGAGGATCCCAGGTTCGCGCTGGCTTACTCGGAACTCGCGAAAGCCTACGCCAACCTTGGCCAGGACAACGAGGCGGAGCAGGCTTCTCAGAAGGCCGTCGAGTTGAGCGAAGAGCTTCCCCCGCAGGAAAAGTATCTGATCCAGGCAAGCTACGATCGGATTCAGAGAGATTATCCCAAAGCAATCGAAGCCTACGAGAATCTCACAAGAGCCGCGCCCGGCAATGCCGACGTGCTCTTCGAACTCGCTGGGCTCTACGAGAATACGAGCGCGTACGACAAGGCCCGGGAGGAGTACACGAAAGTGCTGACGCTCGATCCGAAACGCGTGGATGCTCTGCTCGCAATGGGACGGGTCGAAATTTATAGTGGCAACTCTCAGAAAGCGCTCGAATACTTGACGCGCGCCCAGGCCCTGACAGTCGAATCCGGCAACGACGAAGAAAAAGCCCAGATTCTTCAGGCGATGGGCGTGGCCTATGCCGAGCTGAACAAACACCCGGAAGCTCTTCGCAACCTGCGAGATTCGCTCGAAATCAAACAAAAGCTGGGACTTAAAAAGGGCGCTGCCATGAGCCTGGATGCGATGGCAGGGTCGGAAGAGGTGCTGGGTAACCCGGACCAGGCGCTGAAGGATTATCAAGCGGCCCTCGCTTTGTGGCGGGAACTCGGCGACAAGGCGGGGACCGCCGATGTCCTGAACGACTTTGGGCAGTTTTATGTCGATCGTGGCCAGTATGACCAGGGATTGAAGCTCCTTAAGGAGTCACTCCAGGCTGAGATCGAGGTGGGAAACCAGAACAACCAGGGACTCGTTCTGAACAATATCGCCAACGCCTATTTTCATAAAGCCGACTACCAGGACGCGCGCATCTACTGGGAGCAAGCCTTGCAGCTTCGCGAGAAACTCAAGGTCCCCGGTGACATTGCCGAGACTTTACATAACCTGGCGGAAACTTCGACCAAGATGGGGCAGTTTGACGTGGCGATCGAGGAATATTTGAAAGCGCTGGATCTGGAGCGAAGCACCGGTGACAAGCGTGGCACTGCCAAGGAGTCCTCGAGCCTGGGCATCTTATTCGGTTATCAGGGCCGCTATGGCGCGGCTCTCAGCTCCGAAGACGATGCCCTCAGGACTTTCAGGGAACTGCAGGAGCGCGGCTATTGGCTGGCAGAGATTCTCGGCATGTACGGGAACGCTCTCGCTCAGTTGGACCGGTACGACGACGCGCAGAAGAGCCTCGACGAAGCACTGAAAGTGGCCCGCGAATCAAAGAACCAGGCTACCGTTGCCGAGATCCTTGGTTACCAGGGTGACAACGCCTTCTACCGGGGAGATTTCGCCACGGCCGCCGCTCATTATGATGAAGCACTCAAGACGGCATCCCAGGTCAGCGACCAGAATCTGATACTCGTCTCGAAGTTCAATGTTGCGAAAGCCGCCGTCAGGCAGGGGCGCTTTGCCTCGGCCGCAAACTCACTCAGCAAACTGTGTGAGGATGCGGACAATATGGGATTGAAATATGTGTCTGTCGAATGCTCGATTTATCATGCAGAAGCGCTCATGAATCTGAAGAACTACGAGCCAGCCCGGAAAGAGCTCGACAGCGCCCTAATGAAGAGCCAGAAGTTCGGCCTGCGGGCCTTACTCGCTAGAAGCCATTACCTACTGGCGCGTAGTCTCGAGCTCACTGGCAGAGCCCCTGAGGCCCAGGACCACTTTAAGCAGGCCCGCAAAATCCTGGATGAAGTTCAGAAAGAGGCCAAAAGTGACACCATCCCACGCCGGAGCGACCTCAGCCCCATTTACGCTCACGCAACCATCTAGCTTCCAGGAAGGCTTCGTCTCTAACCTCGGCTTCCGTATGCTTCTTACTCCAATTCACCCATAGGGAGACTGCAGCCGTTTCCCTGCTGCGGCGCACTGTGCTCAGGCCTCCGCCACCTTTACTTTCCCGTGCCCGACAGCCAAATGGTTTGCGGACTGGTCAACGCATTGTCTGTAATCTTTACGTTGCCGGTACAAGTTCCCTTGGCCGTGGGAGCGAACGTAACGCTGATCGTACAACTGGAGCCGGCAGCGACGGTTCCGCTATTCTTGCAAGGCGTGCCGCTGCTGGCCAGCGCGAAGTGGCCGCTGACCGTTATGGTCCCGAGTGTCAGCGGTGTGTTCCCAGTGTTTGTGAGTGTGACCGTCTTTGCCCCGCTGGTCGTGCCTACGGTTTGTGAGGCGAAGGTGAGGCTGCTTGCGCTTAACGTTGCCTGCGGATTAATCACCTGGGCCGTCAGTCGCACCAGGTGCGGGCTTGCCGCCGTGCTGTCAGTGATGGTGAGAGTGGCTGTCGAGGCCGTTGGACTGAAGATCTTCGCCGTGGCCAAAATGCCCACGAAAATCGGACAGCTCTTCCCCGCCGGCAAGACGCCCGGCAGCTTTGTTAATAGCGGCGTACAGAAAGTGATGTCCCCATATTCGCCGACGGCGTTACCGGGGCCCGTGATGCTAACGCTCGTAATGGTGATCGGTGTGGTCCCGGTGTTGGTCAGGGTGATGGGCTGGGCAGCGACTTGTCCCAGGTGCAATGTGCCGAAATTCAGGCTCGATGTTGAAAGTCCCATCGCATTCACAGTCAGCGTATAGCTCTGTGAGACGTAGTCAACGTTGCCATTAAATGTGTTGGAGGCTGTGACGGTGAAGGGGAAAGTTCCGGCGCTTGTTGGCGTCCCGCTGATCAGCCCGGTTGTCGCGTTGAAAGTAAGTCCGCTCGGCAGCGAACCTGATGTCATGGTAATCCTTGGGAGCGGATAGCCCGTCGACGCGATCGCGAACGCTCCTCCCGTGCCCACTGTAAACGTGATGTTGGTGCCGCTGAGGACGCACGCGTTCAAGCAACTGCCGGAAATCGTGGGCGCGCTCTGCGCATTGGGGATCGGGTTTAAGCTGTTTGGATACGGGACGGAGGTCGGCGGGAACGCTACCACCACATCATTGGGTTGCTTAGTCTTTCCGCCGCTCGTCGAGTCCAGCCCTGAGCCCGGGTTCCAGAACGTCGTGATGTCTCTGTCGTACTGGCAGTAAATCGTCGTACCCTCTATGTTGCCCTGCCCCGTGTCCACCTGCATGGTCGTGTTGCAGTCAGTGCCGTAGGGTAACCCAACTTGCACATCTTCGTTGGGATCGTCGAACATATGAGGCACGCTGTTTGCCCAGTAAGACGAAGACGGCGGGGAATAGGTGTCGTTGTTAAATCCAATTTTCCAGAATACCCAGCCACTATAATAATTCGTAGGTGGCTCCGTCCCCGGCGACTGGTAGTACACGTCGTAGTGGACGCAATTCCCGTTGGCATAGGGATAGCACAACGGGACGATAATGTTGGGATTCGGGCCATTCGAGTCGGTCCCGTAATTGAAGTAGTCAACGAACCGACAATCGGGGTCAGAACTGTTCCCGTCTTGGCCCTTCGGGCAAAGTCCGTCACCCGCCGGATATTCCGTCGCCTGAACGTAGAGGTTAAAAGGCGTGCTCACTTGCGTGATCAACAGTGTGAACGCATGCGCATTCGGATCCTGTGAGCAGGAACTGGCATTGCCTGGACAGAACGTGGCCATGGTGCTCACATTCGTCCCGGCATTGAACGACAATGGAGCAGGTGGGAACTGCGTGGCAAAATTGGCGGTAACACTGAGTGACGTGTTCAGCTGCAAGAAGTAACACGTGTTTGACGTCGAGGCCGCGCACGCGCCGCCCCAGCTCAGGAAGGTCGAAGTCGAAGTCGGAGTTGCGGTCAGAAGGACCCCGGCTCCGATCGGATAATCCGCATAACAGGATCCAGAGAGCGTTCCCGCCGTATCGGTGCAGTTGATCCGTGCCCACGGACCGTCAGTAACCGTTCCCGAGCCCGTTCCCAATGCCGCGGAGAGCGTCAACGTTACGCTCGATGGAGGAGCCGGATTGACGGTCAATGAGGTCGTCTGATCCGAGACCGCACTAAAGGTAGCGTCGCCATAATAATGGTAAAGAATCGGGTACACCCCTGGCCCCAAGCTGGAGATCGTGACTGGTCCAGTGAAATTGCCATTCTGGTCGAGGATGGTCGCGGACCCCTCAGCGAGACCAATCGCGATGGACACCTGCTCACCTTGGGCTGGATACATCCCACCGCTGCTGATCGTGCCGGACAACGTAATTGAAGTAGTTCCGGCCGGGATCGATGGCGATGGCGTCAGATTGCTGAAGGTTGGGGTCAGTGCGATGCCGTTCCCCGAGAGATTGACGATTTGCGGGCTGTTGAAGGCATCATCGGTAACGGTAAGTGCGCCCGTCACGGGATTGCCCGCGATGGTGGGAGCAAAGGCGACGCCCAGTGCGCAGGTGGCACCGATCGCCAGCGGAGTCCCCGTCGCACAATTGTTGCCCACGCTCTGCAATTGGAAATTGGCAGAAGCGGCAAGCGAAGTGAAATTCAAAGCCGCGTTCCCTACATCCGACACCGCCAAACTCTGCGGGCTGCTGGTCTGGCCTACGCTTACTGTGCTGAAAGACAGGGCCGAGGTGGTTACGTCCACCTTGCGGATGCGAGAGTTGTCCTGGTCCGCGATGTAGAGGTTGCCCGCACTGTCAAGCGCCACGCCAATGGGTAAGTAAAATTCTGCGCTGGTGGCTGGACCGCCGTCCCCGGTGTAGCCCAGAGTTCCGTTTCCCGCCACGGTGGTGATGTTGCCGCTCGCGTCCACCTTGCGGATGCGCTGGTTGTTGTAGTCCGCGATGTAGAGGTTGCCCGCGCTGTCCACTGCCACGCTATAGGGAGAGTAGAGTTCCGCGTTTGTGGCTTGACCGCCGTCCCCCGTGTAGCCCTGAGTGCCGTCGCCCGCCACGGTAGTGATGATGCCGTTAACGTTCACCTTGCGGACGCACATGTTGTTGCTGTCCGCGATGTACAGGTTGCCCGCGCTGCCCACCGCCACGCCAGTGGGATAGTTGAGTTCCGCGTTTGTGGCTTGACCGCCGTCCCCCGTGTAGCCCTGAGTGCCGTCGCCCGCCACGGTAGTGATGATGCCTCCGGCGTCCACTTTGCGGACGCGCATGCTGTGGCTGTCCGCGATGTAGAGGTTGCCGACGCTGTCCACCGCCACGGCGCAGGAATAGTAGAGTTCCGCGCTAGTGGCTGGGCCGTTGTCCCCGCTGTAGCCTACCGCGCCGTTGCCCGCTACGGTAGTGATGATGCCGTTGACGTCCACCTTGCGGATGCGAAAGTTGTGGCAGTCCGCGATGTAGAGGTTGCCCGCGCTGTCCACTGCCACGCCACTGGGATAGTTGAGTTCCGCGCTGGTGGCCTGGCCGTTGTCCCCGCTGTAGCAGTTCCCATAAGTATCCTTGGTGGCGCAGCTGCCGTTGCCCGCCACGGTGGTGATAGTGCCACTGGAGTCCACCTTGCGGACGCGCGAGTTGTTGGTGTCCCCGATATACAGGTTGCCTGCGCTGTCCACCGCCACGCCACTTGCACCATCGAGTTCCGCGCTGGTGGCTGGTCCGCCGTCCCCGCTGAAACAATTCCCATAAGTGTCCGTTATGGCGCAGCTGCCGTTGCCCGCCACGGTGCTGATGATGCCGGGTGTGAACGCCAGGGCGGAGCCTACGCCCGTCCCTTCGAGGCCGAAGCTGTACGTATTGGAGCCGCTGTCGGTCACCACTAGCGGGAACCAGCGCTGCCCTGGCTTGGTGGGCGTGAACGTTACGGGCACAGTGCAGGTGGTGGGGGCGGAAAACATGCCCACGCAGGAGTTGGTCCCCACGGAATAGTCGCCACTGGTCTGTACACTCGAGAGCGTCAGCGCGGTGTTGATTGATAGATACACGTACTGCGTGCTGTTCCCGCCGACACTCACTTGCCCAAAATTCACCGGACCCTTGGTCACCTTACGGACGCGCAAGTTGTCGTAGTCTGCAATGTAGAAGTTGCCCGTACTATCCAGCGCTACTCCATAGGGGTAATTAAGTTCCGCGTTGATGGCTGGGCCGTTGTCCCCGCTGTAGCCAGCTGTGCCGTTGCCCACCACAGTGGTGATGGTGCCGCTAGCGTCCACCTTGCGGATGCAGGAGTTGTGCTCGTCGGCGATGTAGAGGTTGCCCGCGCTGTCCACCGCCACGCCGAGGGGATAGTTGAGTTCCGCGCTTATGGCTGCACTGCCGTCCCCGTCGTAGCCGCCTGTGCCGTTGCCCGCCACGGTCGCTATGTCCCCAGCCCCGATGGGCACGCCCGCCACCGTAGTATCGGTCGCTTGCGTGTTCACCACGCGGATGCGGTTGGCGATATAATCCGCAATGTAGAGGTGGCCCGCGCTGTCCACCACTACGCTTTGGGGATAGCTGACTTCCGCACTGGTAGCTGGACCGTTGTCGCCGCTGTTACCCGCAATGCCGTTGCCCGCCACGGTCGCTATGTCCCCAGCCCCGATGGTCACCCCCGCCACCGTAATCGAACTCGCCTGTGTATTTACCACGCGGATGCGGTTGTTGTTGTTGTCCGCGATATAGAGGTTACCTACGCTGTCCACCGCCATGCCAGTGGGATAGCCGAGTTCCGCGCTGGTAGCTGGACCGGTATCGCCGCTGTTACCCGCAATGCCGTTGCCCGCCACGGTCGCTATGTCCCCAGCCCCGATGGGCACGCCCGCCACCGTAATCGAACTCGCCTGCGTATTCACCACGCGGATGCGGTTGTTTCTGGTGTCCGCGATGTAGAGGTTGCCCGCGCTATCCACTGCCACGCCTTGCGGGGAGTTGAGTTCCGCGCTGATGGCTGCACTGCCGTCCCCGCCGTAGCTGCCTGTGCCGTTGCCCGCCACGGTGGTGATGGTACCGCTGGCGTCCACCTTGCGAATACAGTTGTCGTAGAATTCCGCGATGTAGAGGTTGCCCGCCCTGTCCACCGCCACGCCAGTGGGGTAGTAGACATCCGCGCTCGTGGCGGCACTGCCGTCCCCGGTGTGGCCAGGACTGCCGTTGCCCGCCACCGTAGTGATGACGGGGGCAAGGGTGATGTTCTGTGCTTGGAGCCGGCACGGAGCAAGGCTGCCCAGCAGGCAAGCTAGAACCAGCGCGACAGCCCCGAGGCGCCCGCTGACAGCACCTGGAAAAACGGACAACTCGGCCGAATGCAGACAGGAGACGAAACCAGCACGCTTACTGAGAGAAGATGTAACTGGCATGACGACCTCCAAAAGAAAAAAACCGCGTCACCACTGGTGGTTTGGCGCAGCCACCTGCGGCAACTCGGCTTTCTCTAATTTTACTTCGGGTCCTGGTGGTACTGATTAGAGACCCGTGGCTTTCCGTCCCCCGCTCGCGCAAGGTTTGGCTAGGTGCACGTCCCTAGCACTGGAACAAAGAATTGTCAGTGACTCAGGTCCTACGGCAGTGTGATGCTGCGCACTTCCGTCCGGTGCCCTCCCTTCTGGAAGATGACGCGTCTTCGGTTTCGATTGTGCGCTACTCCTCGGAGAGGGAAGGCGAGAGGATCGCACTGTTGAATTTGACCGCAGGCGAGAATCGCGAGTTCCAAATTCTTTCGGTGTGCTCTGAGTGGCAAACGACACGAGGTTTAGCGACTAGTGCCTGGCCCAACTTCCGTCGAAGAAAGGGAAGCCGAGGTCGATTATCAGGTAGCAGCGCCTGCTGAAATGGGAACGCCCAACTTGCACCGAGCGAAAATCGCTCAACAAAAGAGTACGGATGGAAGGATGGCGACAGAGGCGGCTCGGCTCGAACTCATGGAACCTACAGGAAGAAAGAGGAAAAACCGACTTGACACTCACCGGCCTTCTCATGGAAGGCATTGAGTCCACTGCTCCCTGTGACCGGGCTACTTTGTGGCTGCTGCAATGCGAGACTCGTCGGCCCAGCAGATAAGGTGGGGGATGAAGGCCACCGACATGTCAGGATGGTTCGGACGTACGCGCACAGTGAATCCGTGTAGACCGCTGCGGCTAACCGAGGTCTCAACGACATAGTTGTAATTGCCCTCGGAATCTTGTCCGGCTGCCTGCATCGCGACGGCGTTGCCTTCAAACAGCTCTCCCCGCATGTCGACGCGCCCTGCGTAAAGCTCCACGACCACGTCCTGCGGACTCAAACGGCCAAGATGTACCTGGGCCCGGACCCGCATGGCTAGAGCTACCGGGATCGTCTTGGCCGGTCCGTCATCAACTCTGGCAATCCAGACATCCTGCCACTCCCTGCGAATGCGCCCCATCGCGGCCGAGAGTTCACGAGCCCGAAGGGCGTTGTTGGCCTCCAGTGCGCGAAACTGAGCGTGTGCCTTGGCGTAATAACCTTCGACATAGTCGCGCACCATGCGATGCGTGTTGACAAAATGACACAGGGAATCCACGCAGTCCTTCATGCGCTCCACCCATTTGCGGGGAATGCGATCAACTCCGCGATCATAGAAGGTCGGAACCACATCGCGCTCCAGCAGCGCGTAAAGAGACTCCGCTTCTACTTGGTCCTGATAGTTTGCGTCGGAATAGGACTCACCCTTTCCGATGGCCCAACCCATTTTCTTAGACGTGTTGGGATCATTCCACACTTCATCCCACCAGCCGTCCGGCACACTAAGGTTGAGCACGGCATTTGCCACAGCCTTCATTCCACTGGTGCCGGAAGCTTCATTGGGGCGAAGCGGCGTATTCAACCACACGTCCACACCCTGCACCATCGATCGCGCGACCGCCATGTCATAGTCTTCTAAGAACACGACATGCCGACCGAGCACCGGATCTCGGCTGACCTCGGTGATTCTGCGGATCAGCTCTTTGCCGGCGTCATCCTGCGGGTGGGCTTTGCCGGCGAAGATCAGCTGTACAGGGCGCGCCTGGTCGGTCAGAATCCGGCGCAAGCGATCCATGTCTCGAAAGATGAGAGTGGCTCTCTTGTAGGTTGCGAATCGGCGAGCAAAGCCGATGGTTAGCGTATCTGGATCCAGTACCGCCTCAGCAGCATCGATCTCTGCCTGGGGAGCACCGCGGCGCATGCGTTGCTCCCGCACGCGACGCCGTGTCCAGGCGATAAGCCGTTCGCGGCGGCGCTCGTGAGTTCGCCACAGTTCCTCAGCCGGGATGGACTTGACACGGCTCCAGACCTCGCTATTCGCCGGTTCCTCGCGCCAGTTAGGCCCGAGATAACGCTCGTAGAGCTGATTGAACTCGGCGGAGATCCAACTCTGGAAATGAACTCCGTTGGTGACATGCCCGATGGGAATCTCCTCAATCGGAACACGGGGCCAAAGCGACTGCCACATTTTCCGGCTGACTTCGCCGTGCAGCTTGCTGACGCCATTAGCGCGTGAAGCTAGGCGCAACGCGAGCGCTGTCATGCAGAATTCCCCGTTGCCTGCCGTGCGTCCAAGCTCCAGGAAATCCGCCTGCGAGAGTCCCAACTGTCGCGCGGTCACGCCAAAGTACCGGTTGATCAGATCGGCATGAAAGTAGTCGTGGCCTGCTTCGACTGGGGTGTGGGTGGTGAAAACTAGGCTGGCTGAAGCTAGCTCACGTGCTTCCGCGAGGCTGAGGTCGCGAGTTCTCATTAGATGCCATAGGTGTTCGAGCGCGAGAAAAGCGGAGTGGCCTTCATTCATGTGGTAGACCGTGGGCTGTAAGCCAATCGCTTGCAGTGCACGGTAACCGCCGATGCCCAGCAGGATCTCCTGCCGGATTCGCATCTCGCGGTCGCCGCCGTACAACTGGTTGGTCAAATCGCGGTCTTCGGAACGCGCATTCGAGGGTATGTTCGTATCGAGCAGATAGAGAGGCACACGTCCAACTTGCACTCTCCAAACTTGCGCGTACACATGCTGTCCGGCAAGGTCCACTTCGATCATGACGGGGCGCCTGTCTGGGTGATAGACCACACTGACCGGCAGATTGTGAAAGTCGTTGTCTACGTACGATTCCTGCTGCCACCCCGATTGGCTGAGATATTGACGGAAGTAACCTTGCTGGTAGAGCAGTCCGACGCCGACGAGCGGCACTCCCAGGTCGCTCGCTGACTTCAGGTGATCGCCAGCGAGAATGCCGAGGCCCCCCGCGAAAATCGAGAGGCATTCCGTTAACCCGAACTCGGCTGAAAAATAGGCTATGAGCGGGACATCGACGGATTTTGCGCAGTTCCTCTGAAACCAGGTGGAATCCCCGGCAAGATAACTTTCCAGATTCGACTCAACTCGGCGAAGGTGCGCCAAGAACGCGTCGTCGTTGGCCGCCTGTTCCAGCTTCGCTTGTTCGATGGTGCCGAGGAGGAGCACAGGATTGTGTCCTGTTTTTTCCCATAGATCTCGGTCCAGACGCCGGAACAGTTCAATGGATTCATGGCTCCAGCACCAGCGAAGATCGTAGGCCACTATGCGCAATCCCTCGATTGTGGGCGGCAAAGATGGTACTACACTGAAAGTGTGAACCGGTCGCATGGCTTGTGCCCTCCTCACGCTTTGAACGCTTTTTACTCTTCGGCGCAAGGCCGGTCAAGTTGTGATTTTGTGAATTACTGGTGGAGTACTAACGGTAAATCTCTCTACACAACGCAAAATCGTTGTTTTCAATGCAGGGAGGCATTAGAGAGTTAGCTGGTTGTTGAAAGAGTTGGTCTTTCTGAACAAAGCTGAAATTGGGTTATAGAAAAATGTCGAGGGTGTCCGGCTGACAGTTGAAGGTTGAAGCGGCGGTTCGGGCGCGATCCGTTAGAATCGCGCCTGAGAATCCTGATCAAAGGAGAACCGCCGTGAAGCAAAACTACCATGTCATTGAGGGGAAGGGGAAGAGCGCCGAGCGAGCCTTGGCCGCTTTCTGCAAGGCCCACGGGCAGATGCTGCTGCCGCTGGTGGAGTTGATCGAGGAAGCGCGCCTGACGGTGAGCACGGTGTTGGATGAAGTGAGCCAGCAGACCATCGAGATGATTTTGCAACTCAGTGCCGAGCAGATCGCCGGGCCGCGGACGCCGGGGCGCTCGAGTGGGGAGGTTCGCTGGCACGGGAGCCAGGCGGGGCGGGTGAGTCTGGAAGACCGCCAGGTGAGCGTGCGGCGGCCGCGCTTGCGGCGCAAGGGAAAGCAGCGCGGCGGCGAAGTGGAGATTCCCGCCTATCAGGCGCTGCAGAGGAATCCGGCGATGGGCGGGCGGATGTTCGGGGCGCTGTTGCGCGGGGTATCCACGCGGCAGTATCGCGAGGTGCTGCCGCGCATGGCGGAGAGCGTGGGGATCTCGAAGTCGGCGGTGAGCGAGCGGGCCATCGAAGCGAGCGCAGCACAACTTTCTGAGCTGCTGGAGCGTTGTTGGAACGAGACGGAGCTGCTGGTGATTTACATCGACGGGATGCAATTCAGTGCGCAGCACGTGATCAGCGCGGTGGGCGTGGATTTTCAAGGGGACAAGCACGTGCTGGGATTGCAGTTGGGGGCGACGGAGAACGCCGCGGCGGTGAAGTCCCTGCTGGTGCATTTGCGCGAGCACGGGCTGGACACCGGGAAACGCTACTTGTTTGTGATCGACGGAGCGAAGGCACTGCGCGCGGCGATTGACGAGGTGTTCGGGACGGGACAGGCAGTGCAGCGGTGCCGCACGCACAAGATTCGCAACGTGCTGGAAGAACTCCCCAAGGAGCAGCCCGCGCAGGTGCGCAGCCTAATGCGCGCAGCGTACAAGCTGGAGCGCGCCGAAGAAAGCCTGGTCAAGATGGAAAAGATGGCGTCGTGGCTGGAGCAGGAATATCCCACTGCGGCAGCCAGCTTGCGCGAGGGAGTGGAGGAGACGTTCACGATCAACCGCCTGGGGCTGCCGCCGAGTTTGCACCGCTGCCTGGGGACAAGCAACCTGATCGAAAGCCCGCAATCCGGAGTGCGGAAAAGAACGGGAAACGTGAGCCGCTGGAGAGATGGCGAGATGGTGCTGCGCTGGGTGGCGGGAGCGTACCTGCTCACCGAGAAAAGTTTTCGCAAGGTCGCCGGGTACGAAAATCTGTGGACCCTGGCCGCCGCACTGGGCCGGCAGAAAAAATCCGTTACCTTACAGGAGAAGTTCGCGTAACATGCATCACCAGCCGCCGCTTCAACCTTCAACTGTCAGCCGGACACCCTCGGCGGGCGCTTCCATTGTGCAAGTTCCCTCTGGTTCTGAAGCAGCACTGCTATAGGTTTTGCGCCGACCATTTTCTGGGTTGTGCAATGGAGCGTATAGGAGTAGAGTCCCATTCGTTGAGTAGGGGATCTTCTATGAACCCACTTCATTTGCGATGGCGCGGGTTGATTCTTGCCGCGCTGCTGTGCTTGACTTACCGACCCTTCGCGGTTGCCTCGGACGAGCCTACCCTAACCAAGGAACAGATTAAGCAGTTCCTTCTCACCGCCAAGGTGGTGCACCATCAGGCGACCAAGAAAGGCATCACTCACACCTTGCGGCTTACGCTCTCCGACGGCACCGTGACCCACGACGCCTCTTTCCAACCTATTGATGTACACAAACCCCTGGCTGAACTTCCCACCGGCTCGGAACTAAACTTCGTGGACTCCTACAAGTACAACATCGCTGCGTATGCGCTGGCTGAGTTGCTGGGCATGGATGACATGCTGCCGGTCTATGTCGAACGCAAATGGGATGGCAATGTAGGCTCGCTCAGTTGGTGGTTGCCGGTAAAGATGGATGAAGGTGAGCACCTCAAGCAGAAATTAGAGCCGCCGGATGTGGACGCCTGGAACCACCAGATGTACAAGATTCACGTCTTCGATCAATTGGTCTCCGATTCCGATCCCAACCTGACCAACGTGCTCATCGGTGAGGATTGGAAGATTTGGAGGATTGATTTCACCCGCGCCTTTCGCCTCAACGATCAGCTGAAAGATCCCAGAAAGACCCTGCTACGCTGCGACCGCCAGTTGTTGGAGAAACTGAAGGTGCTGGATGGGAACGCGCTGACAGAAAAAACTAAGAACTATCTCACCAAGAATGAAGTGAAAGCGGTGATGGCGCGACGGGACAAGATTGTGGCGTATTTCCAGAAACTGATCGCTGAAAAAGGTGAGGACGAAGTGCTGTACTGAATCACGCGACCACGGAAGCACACCGCACCGCTCAACTGGGTGAGTACCTTTGGGGGGTTCGGGTTCTGGCAGGGCAACCACTATGAGAGATGCAGCGGAGAGGCTGGATTGGATGCCCAACTACTTCCCGACGAGGAGGAAACAAACATGGCATTGAAGATGACGAACCGCGAAGTGGAGGGCGTGTCCGTGGTGGCGTTGGACGGTCGCATCGTGCTCGGCGAGGAGAGCAATGCTCTGCGTGAGAAATTGAAGAGGCTGATCGCCGAAGGAAAGAAAAAAATCATCCTGAATATGGACAACATCAAGTATATCGACAGTTCGGGGCTGGGGGCATTGGTCGCTGCACATTGCAGCGCGAAAACCCAGGGCGCATCGCTACGCCTGTGCCACCTCGGCAGCAAGTTCCAGGAAGTGATGCAGATTACCAAACTGCTGACGGTATTCGAGGTCTGCGATACGGAAGCAGCCGCTGTCGCCAGTTTCTCAAAGTGAGCGCGATTTCTGCTCCCGAGCCCTGTGCCACACTTCCGTAGCCGCTCGCCATAAGACTTCGTCAACCCGCGTGCAGTATTCACCTGCGCCGTGCGTGCGATGACGAGTCCGGCTCGGGTGCGGATCACCGTCAGATGGATTTGCGCTTTTGCACTGCGATGGCGCACCGGACTCAACAAACCAGGGGCGATTGTTGCTAGCCGTGCCAGCGTTCGGGTATCGAGATGATCATCTTTTCGGCTACCTTGTGCAGTTTCTGCTTGTTGTAGGCGACGCCGGCATCCACCAGCAAAACAGCAATCTTGTTCTTCATCTGCACGGCCTGGCGGAATAGCAGGTTGCCATAGCGCAGGGCGCGCCGCCGCTCGCGAATCTCCGTTGAGGCTATGTCGCACGCCGGCAGAAAATCACAACGCAGGCAGTCGGCAATCTTGTTGGCATCGATGCGGTCGTTCTTTTTCTTGGCCGCTGCAATGGCCCGCAACATCAGCGGATGTGTCACCTTCACTGCGGCTGCATGAGGCTTGAGCTGAAAGTAGATCCAACTCGTGAAGATGGTCGCTTCCATGGCCGCCGTCCACGGCTGTGGAAGTGTTTTCATCCAGGTGTCCGGATCCAATCGTGTGGCGGGAATCGCATCTTCCGCGTGGATACGGCCGCTACCGTCCTTCATGCAGTAGCTGATCGATCTCTTGTGAACGTCGAGCCCAGTGTAATACCTATGCTGCATGGGGAAGCCTCCTTGGTTGTCGCTGAATCAGCGGTGTCGCTGAGTTCAGCTGTTTTATACCAAGCGCTCCTCCATCGAGTTATTCATGCAAACAAATCGGCCACTGGTGGCTGCTGGCTCTTGCAGGGCCAGGCTTACACCAAAAAGGGGTCGCTATTTCTACCGCTTGTTCATGATGTTTCGCTGTCTATTTTCTTAAGGCTTCACGTTTTCACAATTCTTTTTTTGCGCGGGTCGTGTGAATCAGGTGCAGCCTTTCGCCCTGAAGTACAAAGTAAGAGCCTACTGCGGTGGGTGGCAAAAACAATAGATCTTGGGACTGAAAAGAACCATCCCCCACCAAACTTGCTTGACTCCCACAATCCAGGTTAAAACGCGGCAACCTCGGTCAGCTTCGCCTCCGGCAGCTCGGCTAAAACGCCTATAGCTTGAAGGAAAGCCAATACCGGCATTCACGTCGGAGGTGGACGGTTGCGGGCCCTTGATGTCCAGCGGGCGGTCGCCTCCGTTGTGCAAGTTCCCTCTGGTTCTGAAGCAGCACTGCTATAGGTTTTGCGCCGACCATTTTTGGGGTTGTGCAATGGAGCGTAAAGGAGTAGAGTCCCATTCGTTGAGTAGGGGATCTTCGATGAAGCTACTTCATTTGCGGTGGCGCGGGTTGATTTTTGCCGTGCTGCTGTGCCTGACTTACCGACCCTTCGCGGTTGCCTCGGACGAGCCTACCCTAACCAAGGAACAGATTAAGCAGTTCCTTCTCACCGCCAAGGTGGTGCACAGTCAGCGGTCTGAGAAAGGTGTCACCCACCCCTTGCAGCTTACGCTCTCCGACGGCACCGTGACCCACGACGCCTCTTTCCAATCTATTGATGAACACAAAACCACGATGAAGCTCACCAACAGCACCGAACTAAACTTCGTGGATTCCTACAAGTACAACATCGCTGCGTATGCGCTGGCTGAGTTGCTTGGCATGGACGACATGCTGCCGGTATACGTCGAGCGCAAATGGGGAGGCAATGTAGGCTCGATCAGTTGGTGGTTGCCGGTGAAGATGGATGAAGGGGAGCGCCTCAAGCAGAAATTAACGCCGCCGGATGCGGACGCCTGGAACAATCAGATGTACAAGATTCGGGTCTTCGATCAATTGGTCTACGATACCGATCCCAACCTGACCAACGTGCTCATCGGTGAGAATTGGAAGGTTTGGAGGATTGATTTCACCCGCGCCTTTCGCCTCAACAAAGAACTGAAAGACCCCAACGAATTGGTACGCTGCGACCGGCAGTTGTTGGAGAAACTGAAGGTGCTGGACGGGAACGCGCTGACAGAAAAAACCAAGAACTATCTCACCAAGGATGATGTGAAAGCGGTGATGGCGCGACGGGACAAGATTGTGGCGCAATTCCAGAAGCTGATCGTTGAGAAAGGTGAGAACGAAGTGCTGTACTGAATCACGCGACCACGGAAGCACACTGCACCGCTCAACTGGGTGAGTACCTTTGTGGGGGCTCAGGTTCTGGCAGGGCAACCACTATGAGAGATGCAGCGGAGAGGCTGGATTGGATGCCCAAGTTTAAAGGCAGTTTGCTGTTTTCGGTCCCCGGGTCTAGAGAGCATTGCATAACCCGGCTAATTCCTTGATTCCATTGGGGCGAAATTGGGTTATGCAACGGCTTCTACTGTTTCTTGCTACACATCAGATCATTCTGATGATTCGGTGATAAGGAGAAAAAAATGCTCAAGAAGGTACTTATTCTACTGTTCGCATTTGTAATTACCATCCCGGTGGCGAGGGCTTTGTTTGCGCAAGAGGCTGCTGCCCAGGCGAAGCAGGCGCGCTGGGAAGGTAATATTGTAAGAAGCGATAAGGAAAACTCTACCTTGACTGTTCGTGAGGTGGATTCGATGTCCGAGAAGACCATTAAGTACGACAGCTCGACGAAGTGGGTCAGTCAGTATCACGCGGACAAGAAGATCAACGACATTGACGCCAGCCAGGTTAAAGACGGAGACCGCGTGATTTGCACGGGCACTTGGGATAAAGATGGCGCACTCCACGCCACCCAAATCTCTAAGCGGCTCTCCCACTCCCCCAAGTAGACGAATTCGGTCTTGTATAGCGCAAGTTGAAACGCCCGGATCTCCTGGAAGCATCGAGGTTCACTTCGTAACCAGGCTGCGGAGCCTTTATTTAATGGCTCCGCGACTGGGCTCTTCCGTGAGGTCTATCACGAACCGCCACGTCAGATGCAGTCCACAATGCCTAACCTCGAAGAGCGGACAGCTATGGGCTGTGGAGATGGATTTGCCCCCCAGGGACTCCAGGCCGCCTACGTGGCGGCCGTTGCCACGTTTGCGGATTCCTCTGTGCGTATCTTCAGCTTGTGGACTTGTTCAACTCTGGGAGCCTAATATGCACCCAAAATTCGCCATCCTACGGAACTCAATGATTTCGCTCAAATCCGGCGGGGCTTGGCTATAGGAGGCAGGAAAATGGTCCGCCCTCTGGTCCATGTTTCTCCCCACCGCGCTTGTCTTTCCATTCTCCTGGTTCTGTTGTCGGCGGGGCTGGCGTGGGCGCGACCAGCCAAGGCCCCAGCGGAGCCGCCGGAACCCATAGTCGCCATCGCCGACGTCCACGGTGACTTTGACGACTTCGTCGCCATTCTCCAGCGCACCGGTCTTATAGATAAGCAAAACCATTGGACAGGCGGCAAGACAACGTTCGTCCAGGTCGGAGACCTCTTGGATCGCGGCCCCAAACCGCGCGAGGTCATGGACCTGATGATGGCACTCGAGAAAGAGGCGGCACAAGCAGGCGGCCGGGTAGTAAGCCTGCTCGGTAACCACGAGATGATGAATATGATGGGCGACCTGCGCTATGTCACTCCCCTGAACTATGCCAGTTTTGCCGATGGCAATTCCGAGAAGCGGCAGAAGGCTGCGTATGACGAGTATGTGAAATGGAGCGGTAGTCACAAATCATTACTAGCCGAACTTCCCCAGCCCATGGAGTTGACTGAGGCAGAGTGGATGGCACGGCATCCGGCAGGTTTCATTGAGCAGCGCGAGGCCTTTGGACCAAAGGGAGAATACGGTGAGTGGCTGCGAGGACATGCCGCCCTGGCCGAAATTAGAGGAATCATCTTCTTGCACGCGGGAATTCATCCGGACCTGGCCAAAACGAAACTTGATGCGATGAATAACCGGATCCACGACGAAATCAAGGCATTTGATGCCTTGAAACAGTATCTGCAGAATGAAAAATTGATTCTGCCATTCTTTAATTTACAGGAAATCAATAATGTGCTTCAGGCGGAAGTCATCGCTGGGCTCAAGTCGCGCGTCCTCGCCAACGATGAGCGCCAAGCTAAGATCCAGGAGTTCTTGAGGCAGGGAGATTGGCTCAGCGTGCGGGTTGACGGTCCGCTGTGGTTTCGCGGTTACGACCAGTGGAGCGAAGAAGAGGGTGCAGCGCAGGTGAGCAAGGTCTTGGAAGCTTACAAGGCGACCCACATTGTGGTAGGGCACACGGTACAGAAGGGTGGTCGCATCCGGCCGCGCTTTGGCAACAAAGTGTTCCTGATCGACACCGGCATGCTCAGCAGCTACTACCCTGGGGGCAGGCCGTCAGCTCTGGAAATCTGCGGCGGTGCCAAATTCATCGCTGTATATATGGACCAGCAGGTAGTGCTTCTGGATTCCGCTGGGTCTTCCCCTCAAAACGGAGGGCCTGGGGAACGCCCGGCCGTGCGGGATGGGGCAACGGTCTCGGAAAAGCTAGACGTCTTACCCGCCAACCGTATCTGTTCCGCAACAACAGCCATACTGCAATAAGACTTACAAGGTTACGAAAGAGGGTTCTGCGGATGAAACGGTGGTTTCACCGGGTTCTCAACATTGACCCTGAAGATCTGGGGCGCGGCTCCCTTCTATGCGCCTGCCTGTTTTTGGTCATCAGTAGCTACAAAATCGGTGGAGTGGCAGGGGCAGCTTTATTTCTGTCGCGGTTCCAGGCGAGGCAGCTTGCCTACGCCGATATTGCCAGTTCGGTGCTGGTGGCGGCGGTAATAGCGGGTTACGTGCCTATTGCGCGGCGGGTTCTTTTCCGCGATCTGCTCGTAGCCAGCATGATATTTTTCGCTGCCACTTGGGCGTTGTTCTGGGGGCTGGCCCATTACTACTCCCGCCTGTTCTGGGTTTTTCCTGCGCTCTACGTATGGGTGAAAATTTTCGGAGTGCTCGGGGCAACGCAGATCTGGACGCTGGCAAATTACGTCCTGACAACGCGCGAGGCCAAGCGGGTTTTCGGGATGGTAGGCGGGGGCGCCATTGCGGGAGGGATTTTTGCCGGTTTCCTCTCCACAACCATGGCCAAGAGGTTCGGAACGGAAAGCCTGCTGCTGGCCATGGCGCTGTTCGTTTTAATCTGCGGCGGGCTGGTGATTTTGGTCTGGCGCAGCGGTCGGGCGCTGGTTGGTGACGCGCAGGGAACGGCCGGGAAATCTGCCGAAACAGTCCCGCGCAACCTGGTGGCAAGCATCCGGCTGCTGTTCTCCTCGCCCTATTTGCTAGCCATCGCAACGGTCATCTGCATTTCCTCGCTTGTAGTGACGTTGACGGGCTGGCAGTTCTTAGCCATTGGGAAGCAGTTCCTGGTCAAGAAAGACGCCATGGCAATTTTTTTTGGTGACTTTTATTTTTACGCGGGCATACTGGGGCTGTTGTTTCAGTTGCTGTTGACTGCAAGATTTTTGCGCCGATTCGGTATTGGCACCGCGCTGTTCCTTCTTCCCGTCACTGTATCCCTGGGCTCGGCCGGCCTGCTGGCCTTTGGCACGCTGGCTTCCGCAGTGGTGCTGAAGGGCGGCGACCAGGTGCTGCGTTATTCGGTCGACAAGTCTACGGCCGAGTTGCTCTACCTGCCGATCCCTGCCGGCGTGAAGTTACAAGTGAAATGGTTCATCGATACGGTGATCTGGCGCCTGGGCGATGGGCTGTCCGGGTTAGCCGTTCTCATCTTTGCTACCTCGCTGCACTGGCCGGCGCGTCAAATCAGCTGGATCGTGCTGCTGCTGGCCAGCGGCTGGCTCGTGGCAGTTTCTGTCGCGCGGCGACAATACGTCGCTACCCTGAGGGAAAGCATTAGCCAGCATCGCCTCGATGTGGAACAAGCCAGCGCGCCAGTGCTGGACCGGTCGACTACGGACCTTCTGGCCACCAATCTTTCCGCATCCGATCCCAAGGACATTCTTTACGCGCTGTCCCTTTTTGAAGTGGAGCAGCGAAGAGCTGTGCATCCAGTGATCCGGGATCTCCTCCAGCACCCCTCCAGCGAGGTGCGGCAGAAGGCGCTTGCCATTCTCTCGGCATCCGAGGACACATCCATCTTGCCGAGGGTAGAAGGGATGCTCAAGGATCCGGAGATCGCAGTGCGCACAGAGGCGATGCTTTATTTGGTGCATCACGCGCATGTCGATCCGCTGCTGCTGCTTCAGGAATTGAGCGAATTTGAGGATTTTTCCGTTCGCTCGGCGGTGGCCGCGTATTTGGCCCATCCGGGGGAAGCGCAGAACATGGAGACCGCAAGAGAAATATTGGAGGATATGGCTGGGGAAGAAGGAGAAGCCGGGCAAAGAACGCGACGGGAAGCCGCGCGGCTTCTGGGGGAGCTCCCAGACTCTTTCGATCCCTTGCTTTCGCGCTTGCTGCGAGATCCCTCAAGCGAGGTGGTGCGCGAAGCGATTCGCTCCGTGGGTCTGCTGCGAAAAGAGGCCTTGGCTCCGGAATTGTTGAAGCAGTTTCGTGACCCGGCGCTTCATGAAAATGCGACACAGGCGCTCGTAGCATTTGGGGATTTGATTGTCGGACTTTTGAGTGACCGCCTGGGAGATCCGGGCGGGCCGCCGGAGGAACGCAGGGAAATTCCCGTGGTTCTGGCGGGCATCGGAACACCCGCAGCCGCGCAAGCGTTGTTGGAGAACGTGATGGAAGGCGACACGACCCTGCGGTTCAAGGTCATCAGTGCGCTGAACAAGCTCCACCGCGACCACCCGGAGATTCCGCTCGACTTTCAGATGCTGGAGACGGTGTTGGCGGCGGAAATCCTGGGGCACTACCGCACCTATCAAATCCTGGAGGCCTTCTCGGGTCCGGGAACCACCGAAGATGCGGTGGGAGGGGCGCTGGCGGAGTCACTTCAGCAGGAATTGGAGAGGATCTTCCGGCTGCTGGGCCTGTTGTATCCCCAGGTGGATTTGCACGCGGTTTACATTGGACTGCAATCCAAGGACAGAACCGTGTATGACAACGCGCTGGAGCTCCTGGAAACCGTTTTGAAGTCGGCGTTGCGCGTCACGCTTATGCCGCTGCTGGATGGGCGGGTGACGCCGAAAGAGCGCTCGCGGCTGGCGAACAAGTTGGTGCGCACGAAGTTAGAGAGCCGCGAGCAGGCGGTCAAAGAACTCGTTTCCAGTGACGACCCGTGGCTGAAATCGTGCGGCGCATATGCAATTGGATCCTTCCGGATGAAACGCATGGCGAGAGAACTGGAGCACTGTTTAAACCACGCAGACCCACTGCTGCGGGAAACCGCGCGCGCCGCAAAACTCCGGCTCGAAGCGGATGAAGCGGATTCTTGAACGGGGTGCCACTGGAAACACCATCGCAGGCCAACCATCTACACCAACGGTGAGGCCGTGGAATGCCCCATCAGTTCGGGATATTCTCCCGGCGAAATTATCGCGGCAGGCGCAAATCGATGCTCGTCACGCACAGGATGCCCCGGAAACAAGCAGCCCACGGACAAAGGTGATCAAATCACCTGTTTGACGTTCATTGACTTGCAACAGGCGTAAGCCTATGATTCGCCGTAGATGGTGAATGGGAAGGAGAACTTCCCATGCCGGACCAGGCGCAATCGCTAGACTCCCTCATCGGGCTCGAGTTTTCCCACTACTACATCGTCAAGAAGCTCGGCGGTGGCGGAATGGGAGTCGTTTATAAGGCCGAAGATACCCGCCTGCACCGCAACGTCGCGCTGAAATTCCTACCCGACAATCTAGCGAAAGACCCGCAGGCACTGGCGCGTTTTCAGAGAGAGGCGCAGGCGGCTTCGGCCTTGAACCATCCCAACATCTGCACCATTTATGACATTGGCGAAGCGGAGGGCAAGGCGTTCATCGCCATGGAGTATTTGGATGGCGCAACGCTGAAGCATCGAATTTCGGGCCGCCCGATAGATATGGAGACGCTCCTGAATCTGGGCATCGAGGTCGCTGACGCACTGGATGCCGCGCACTCTAAAGGAATCATTCACCGAGACATTAAGCCCGCCAACATATTCGTGACCGACCGAGGGCACGCCAAAATTCTCGACTTTGGCTTGGCGAAGGTCGCCTCGCCCACGCCCTCGAAGCAGACCTCCGGTGATGGTGTGGAGACGCTGTCCATCGATGAGCAGCATCTTACGAGTCCCGGCACTGCAATCGGGACGGTGGCGTACATGTCGCCAGAGCAGGTGACGGGCAAGGAGTTAGATGCACGCACGGACCTGTTTTCGTTTGGGGTCGTGCTTTATGAGATGGCCACGGGAACGCTGCCATTCCGCGGCCAGACCTCGGGGATTATCTTCGATGGGATTCTCAATCGAACGCCACCCCTGCCGCTTAAGCTGAACCCTGACATCCCCGCCGGGTTAGAGCAAATCATCAACAAGGCGCTGGAGAAGGACCGCAATCTCCGTTACCAGCATGCAGCCGATATCCGCACAGACTTGCAGCGGTTGAAGCGGGACACTACGTCTGGAAAGACGGCTGCCGTAGATGCAGTCGCGCCGGTTGCAAGCGGCAAATTGCGTTGGATTGCAGTGCTTGCCGCTGTAATTGCTGTTTTGGCGATCGCTGCAACATTTGTTTGGCTACGCATGCCCCAGACTCCTCCAAGGATGCTCGCTACTACCCAACTCACCAAAGATGGCGTGCCGAAGGATAGAGTGCTCACCGATGGGTCACGGCTATATATCGGAGAAAGCAAAGGGCCGAGTCAGTTTCTAGCGCAAGCCGCCGTTACGGGAGGCGAGACTTCGCCGATTCCCACCCCTTTTCCTGCTGTAGTTGTCCTGGATATCTCTCCCGATCATTCTCAGCTCCTGGTGGCAAATTCGGTTAGCAACGAGCCAGCGGAATTTTGGGCACTTCCGCTTCCCAGCGGACCACCCCGTCGGATTGCCGACGTGACGGGATACGGTGGTAAGTGGTCCCCGGATGGCCGGCAATTAGTCTTTATAAAAGGCGTGAATGTTTACTTGGCAAGGGCGGACGGCACCGATGCGCGCAAGTTGTCCACCGGGGCAAATGGGGCCGGCGGCCCTGAGTTTTCTCCCGATAGCACTCGCATTCGGTTCAATGTTTTTAACGACAAAGAAAATTCATATTCGATTTGGGAGATCCGAACGGATGGCACTAATCTTCATCCCTTGCTGCTGGGCTGGCGGAAAGTGCCTGCTGAATGCTGTGGCGTATGGTCACCCGATGGCCGCTATTTTCTCTTCTTAGCATATGACAATCCTCTGCTGGTAGGAGCGAACATATGGGCCTTACGGGAATCGAATAGTGCGTTTCGCAAGTATCCCTCCAGGCTGTTTCAGCTCACGGCTGGGCCGATGCTGTTCGGTGCGATGACATGGAGCCCAGACGGCAAGAAGCTGTTCGCGCAGGGTTTACAAAATCGCGGCGAACTCGTCCGCTACGATGCACAGCGCCGCGAGTTTGTGCCGTTTCTATCGGGAATTTGGGCGACTGATCTGCGTTTCTCGCGTGACGGCAAGTGGCTTGCCTACGTGTCCTACCCCGAGGGAACGCTGTGGCGCAGCCGGGTCGACGGCAGCGACCGTCTACAGCTCACAAATCCACCGGTATTCGCTGCCCTGCCACGCTGGTCGCCTGACGGTACGCAGATTGCGTTCATGGATATACAACGGGGACGACCTTGGAAGATTTTGCTCATCTCAGCACAGGGGGGAGCAGCGCAGGAAATGCTCACCGAAAATCTCCCCGAGAGCGATCCAGGATGGTCCCCGGACGGTAAGCAAATGGTCTTTGGTCGTTGGTCCGAGGAGATTAGTACGATCCAGCTACTGGATCTGAATTCCAAGCAAGTGTCGATCATTCCAGGCTCACAGGGCCTGTACTCTCCTCGTTGGTCACCGGATGGCCGGTACCTCGCTGCGCTCACCACCGTCCAGACAAAGATTGTGATTTTCGATTTTAAAAGACAGACATGGTCAGACTGGGTCAGCGGACATCGGTTCGCCTACCCTACATGGTCGCGAGATGGCAAATATCTCTATTTCGAGACTTGGGAGACGGATACGCCGGGATATTACCGAGTCCAGATTGGACAGACCCGTCCCGAACTCGTAGTGGACTTGAAGGATTTGCATCAATTTCGCACTGGAAGCCTTGGCGTTTGGAGTGGTATCACTCCGGAAGGATCGCCGCTGTTCGTTCGCGACACGAGCACGGACGAAATCTATGCGCTGGACCTGGAACTGCCCTAATCCCCAATATCCCCATCTCTGGAAAACCACGGCCGAGTACGCGAAGCTGAAGTAGCTCTCTGATTCGCCGAAGCAGGTTTGAAACATTTGTTATACGTGTATTGTTTCTGACTGCGCCGGGATCTGGAAACAATCAGCCCACGGACAGAGGTGATCAAATCACCTGTTAGACGTTCATTGACTTGCAACAGGCGTAAGCCTATGCTTCGCCGTAGATGGTGAATGGGAGGGAGAACTTCCCATGCCGGACCAAGTCGAATCTCTAGATTCCCTCATCGGCCTCGAGTTTTCCCACTACCACGTCGTCAAGAAGCTCGGCGGTGGCGGAATGGGCGTCGTTTATAAGGCCGAAGATACCCGCCTGCACCGCAACGTCGCGCTGAAATTCCTACCCGACAATCTAGCGAAAGACCCGCAGGCACTGGCGCGTTTTCAGAGAGAGGCGCAGGCGGCTTCGGCCTTGAACCATCCCAACATCTGCACCGTTTATGACATTGGCGAAGCGGAGGGGAAGGCGTTCATCGCCATGGAGTATTTGGATGGTGTGACGCTGAAACACCTGATCAACGGACAACCGATGGAGTTGGAGCGATTGCTGGATCTGGCGATTGAGATGTCAGACGCGTTGGATGCCGCGCACAGCGAGGGGATCATCCATCGGGACGTCAAGCCAGCGAATATTTTTGCGACCAAGAAGGGGCACGCGAAGATTCTGGATTTTGGTTTGGCCAAGGTGAGTCCGGCGAGGACGGCGAGGGACGGGGAAGGCGCGACGGCCACGCTGACAGCGATGGGAGTGGACACAGAGCAGTTGACGAGTCCCGGGAGTGCGCTGGGAACGGTGTCGTACATGTCGCCGGAGCAGGTGCTGGGGAAGCCGCTGGACGTGCGGACCGATCTCTTCAGCTTTGGTACGGTCCTCTACGAAATGGCCACGGGCTTTTTACCTTTTACGGGAGAGAGCACGGGAGCGGTGTTCGAGGCGATCCTGCACCGAGAAGCGCCAGAGGCGGTGCGGCTGAACAGGGGCGTGCCCGCGGAGTTACAGCGAATTATCGATAAGGCGATGGAGAAGGACCGCGACTTGCGCTACCAGCACGCTTCAGAGATGCGCGCGGATCTGAAGCGGCTGAAGCGGGACAGCAGCTCGGGGAAAGTGAAAACAGCGAGCCCGACCTCCGTCGAAGAACAAATCCCTTCCGCTGGAATTTCCAGCGGCCGCCAGAAACTTGCCTCCTCGCCGGAGGTGGCGCCTGCCACCGGCGCCACTCAGACAAGCCGCCGCTTCGCGTATGCCGCCGGCATCGGACTCGCTTTGCTGCTCGCCATCGCTGGTCTCCTCTGGTATCGGAAGGATTCCTCTGTGCCGGCCGCACGGCCTTCCATCGCGGTTCTGCCGCTCAAAAACCTCAGCACCGAGCCGGACAGTTCCTACTTCAGCGACGGCATGGCTGATGAAATCTCCACGAAACTCTCTAAGATCAAGGGTGCTGATGTTGCTTCTAGGGACGGCGTCGCAGCCCTCAAGGGCGCGGATAAAACAGCATCCGATATCGGCCGTCAATTGGGTGTGCGCTATCTTCTCGAGGGCAGCGTGCGCAAAGCTGGAAATCAAATCCGCATCAATGTCCAGCTAATCGATTCCACCACCGGCTTTCAAACCTGGGCCGACGATTTCACGGGCGACCTGCAAAATGTATTTACTCTCCAGGAACAAGTCGCTCTCAAAATTGCGGAGGCTCTCAATCTCCATCTAAGTCCGCAAGAGCAGCAAGCGGTTCAGCACCGCTACACCCAGAATCCGCAAGCCTACGAAGAATTCCTGATGGGCCGCCCGCTGGCTGCCGGTGAAAATTCGCCCCAGACCCTCGATGCCGCAGCAAAGCACTTTGAGGCGGCCCTCAGACTCGATCCCAACTACGCTCCGGCTCTTGCCGGTCTCTCCGAAGTCGAAGGTGGCTACTATCGAGACTTTGACTCTTCTCCTGTTCGTCTCCAACGCGCCGAGCAGTACGCCAAGCAGGCACTCGCCATTGACCCAGAACTTCCAGAGGCACATGTCGCACTCGGTCGCTTCCTGGGTTACAGCTACCAGTACGCCGACGCCGCGCGTGAGTTTCGCCTGGCAACCCTGGCGGAACCCGACAACGCTCTGGCCTGGGACATGTTGTCTTGGGCGCTGGCCTACCAAACTCCCCCTCAGGCAGTGGAGGCAGAAAAAGCTTCCCGCGAAGCCGTTCGACTCAACCCATCCTTCAGCAATGCGCAGTACCACCTCGGCCGGGCCCTCTATCTTCAGAATCGCTTTCCCGAAGCGATGGCCGCCTTCGATCGCTGTGAGGAGTTGGAAGGAAATCGAAGTTCCGACGATGCGAACGTCGGCCGTGCGCAAGCGCTCGCTGCTCAACAACGTTATAGCGAGGCCGTTGCCACGATGCTGAAGCGAGGCGCACGAAAGACCGCGATTCTCGTCTACTGGTTGAGTTCTTTCTACGCGGGCAGTGGCGATAAGGAAAAAGCACTTGCTGCTCTGCAAAAATCAATTGATCTTGGTTTTCGCGATTCTCCCGCGATTGACGCGAATTCTAGTTTCTCGTCCCTCCGCGACGATCCGCGCTTCCAGCAACTACTCCGCCGCTTCTCTAAATAACTTCCGTGGACTTCGATTTGTCCGGTGGCCATTTGACTATTTGTTGGGAAATCTATGGGGCTGTATCGGCAGTGCTCCGGCAGCAGACTAGATCGCATAATCGGAAACTACGTTTGGCAGGCGGGCCGAGACGTTCCGGCCCCTACCCGGCGCTTGCCATCCGCTTCCCGAGGGAATACGTTGCGACTATCGGCCCTTTCCCTAACGGATCAATCGACAGTCACATCCGTGTCCCGACGCGGTTGTGGCGGGAGGGTGTCATGGCCCTTAACATCACCAAAAGCGGGGTGGATGGGGTTACCGTCATCCATCTCAGCGGTGCCATCTTATTTGGCGAGGAGTCAAAATCACTTTTCATTCATGTGAAAGACTTGTTGAACAAAACTCCCCAAATCGTGCTCGACCTGAGTGATGTCACTCGCATCGATAGCGGTGGCCTGGGTACTCTTGTGGCTCTTTACGCGTCGGCCCGAAAAATCGGCGGTGACATCAGATTTGCCAACCTGGGCAATCACGCAAAAGAGGTGCTGCAGATTACAAGGCTCGTGACAGTCTTTGAGATATTCGGCAAGACAGAAGAGGCGATCGCATCTTTCACACTAACCACGGCAAAAGGATAGCCAATCGCAAGGTTTCTCCTTCGAACTAGAATCAACTCCGTTTTTCTAGTTCGGGAGGATCAAATGATCGATCAACTTTATGACCTCATCGGTGGAAAGCAAACAGTCTGGGCTGCCACCGAGACTTTCTATCGAAGAGTCTTAGCGGATGAATCCCTCCGCTCCTTTTTTTGAAAGTACCAATATGGCGCGACTACGCGCGCGACAGAGCATGTTTATCTCGATGCTGCTCGGGGGTCGAATCGTCTATACAGGCGAGGATATCGCTGCTGCCCATGCGCGTGTGTGGGAGCAAGGATTAAACGACGGGAATTTCGATAGCTTTCTGAAACACTTTTGCGAAGCATTGAATGAAGTGGGCGTCCAGGCTGACAAGGTGGAAAAAGTTATGAAACTTCTTGAAAGCAGACGCGGCGCTGTCCTGAATCCCTGAGACAGATTCCGGAAATCTTCCGTTCATGGGCTGTACCCTCCTTCAGTCGTTCCCATCGTCGTCTGCATGAGAACTTTCGCTCAACTGCCTAGATGAGCGGTTAACTCCTGGTAGCGTTATCGGACATCCGCCGTCCCAGTACTTCTCCGCTTAGTGCGTTACGTCCAAGTGGATGGTTTCGGATTGGACTATCACTCGGGCACAATCGTCAAGATCACGAAGCGGTACAGATCTCAGCTTAGCCAATCACACTTTGGTGGATTCCGGAAAAAGCGTCGCCGTTTTGATGGTTGTTGAATCCGTGACTCAAAGACCGAGGCCATTGGCCCCGTCTCATTGCCGGGGATACGAGTATTCGCCCGACGGATCGCGCTCCTTGAGAGCAGACACCTGACCGTCCTCCATCACGAACTGATAGATGACATCCGCAAATTGCGGCGTCCTAAACTTGAGATCCTTCATGGGAATCAATTGGCGGGGAGGTACTCCCGGAAAAGCAAGCGAAAGACCGGTTCCCGGCTGGTATAGCACTTGGAACTTAACTTTGGTTGGGGTCATGTAGGTGCCTGCGAGCTTTTCGAGTAGCGCCGGATCCAACGTCTCCGGCTTACGCGTGAAAACGACTTCAGCCTCGTCCAGGGACATGACGGCGTTTTCAATATCGCCCTGCGGGTTCGTCCGGAAGTTGACGGAAAACTTGCCATATTGTTCGTCATCGGGCGTGTCAAACCGGTCGTAATGGAAATGGCTTATCGGAAATTGGAACGCGTGAAATCCAAATTGCAACTCATCATTGTTGAGCCCGATTTTCAGAACGCCGTAGGCCGGATTCTCATAGTCCCCCGTGTAATCCGCCAGCGCATGGGATGGCTTGGTGTTCGGAACGCGGTCCTCGCCGGCTTTCGCCCGTGCTTCGGTCCCTGCCTTCTTGCCAGCGAGCCGCTGTTGTAGACGGCGCTGGCTCCAGGGCGTCTGATCCATACCAAGAAGCCTCTCGTACACGTTGTAGCTGACGATGTTGTACAGCGGGGCGCTGTGATCGCTGATGACCAGAACAATCACGCCGATCTTATCGTTAGGCAGGAAAGAAACTTGCGAGTGAAAACCAGGAAGGTCGCCGCCATGAAAGGTCATCAAGTGCCCACGATAGGCCGCCGTCTCCCGTCCCATGCCATAGTCCGGATTTAGCAGCTCCCAAAAACCTTGTGCTTCCCCAAGTGTGTTTGGCAAACTAATGGCCGGTTGCAGCGTGGCTTTCAAAACATTTGGCGGCAGGTCCTGCTTCCCGTTGTACTTCCCATCATTCATCAGGGCGATCAGCCAGTGCGATAGCTCGTCAATATTAGAAATAATGGCGCCTGCCGGGGCCACGCCCTCCGTGTCTTCATAATAAGGAATCTTGTACAACTCAAACGAGTCACGCTTTTCACGGTACGGAACGCCATGGTCGGGATTCTGGGTCATGTCAGAAATCGTGAAGGTGGTTGTGTTCATGTCGAGCGGCGTGAAGATCCGCTTGCGCACGAACTGTTCCCAAGGTTTCCCGGATTTCAATTCGATGATGTAACCGGCGCCAGCGTACATCAGGTTGTTGTACAGGAAGGTCTCCCGCATCGGCGCCTGCGGCTCCAGGTACTTCAGCTTTTCGAACAACTCCTTCCTCGTAAAAGGCGACTTGAACCAGATCAAATCGTGCCGCGTCACGCCCGTGCGGTGCGACAGCATATCGCGCAGAGTAACGTTGTTGTTGAGCTGGTCGTTGTAGAACTGGATCGTCGGAACAGACTCGCGCACCGACTTATCCCAAGTTAGTTTCCCCTCCTCGACCAGCATGCCCGCCGCAACGGCTGTGAACAATTTCGAATTTGATGCGATCGGGCAAAGCGTCATCGGCGTAAACGGCAGCTTCTTCTCGTAGTCTCGATAGCCGTAACCCTTGGCGAACACTAGTTTGTCGTTCACCACGATGCCCACGCCGATCCCCGGCGTATTCCAATCTTTCAGTACTTGCTCCATATAGGCGTCAAAGCCGTTCAGCTTGCTGGCAATGTCAGCTTCTTGGGCGCGGCTGACGGATGCAGAAACCATCAGCCAGAAGGTCAAAACGGAGAAGAAGGCCGCGGAAAGTCCTCGGGTGGATCGCTCTCTGTTATCGAAGAACATGAGGTGGGGATCTCCTCTCTGGGCTGTCGAACGGAAAACACACGGGCATTTTATCAGGCATTAGAGAATTAGCTGATGATAAATCCCGTGGCTGTTGAAAGAGGTGGTCATCTAGGCGCAATCCCGGGAGGCAGCCGCTAATTGACTGCGAAGGGAGTTACTTCCACGTGTAGCCGACTCATGCTTATCCGGTT
>DLMH01000190.1 GCA_002478115.1 Candidatus Acidiferrum typicum
CCTTGTGAGATTTCCGGGCTAAGCCCTTCAGAATCCGAACTTGCAGCAAACCCCTCCTCCAACCCCTCCAGAATCAACACTTACAAAAGTGCAACAAAACAAGTGGCTTACAACCCACTTAGAATCAGCACTTACAGACGCCTCTGCCGTTAACTGTCCTAGATTCAACACTTACAAAAAATGCGGGGGTACACCCCGTCCCAAAACGGAACGCCCCTACGGCAGCACCGCCTTACCTTCCGCACCAGCCAGCACCAGCCCCGCTTCCTTGGCCAGCGTCGGCGCCACGTCCCGCATGTCTATCAAACCCAAATCCCGCCCCGCCGGAATCCCCGGTCCCACCACGAAAAACGCCGCTCGCAGCTCCGGCACGTCCGGCAGTTCCCCGTGCGTTCCCCCCGGTTTCACCTTTGCCACCACCGGCCCCGTCAGCGCAGCCCCCGTTCGCCAGCCAGGCTTCAAGCTCACGAAAAACGATGCATCCGGGTACCCGCCTCTTTTGTGCAACTCCTCCGCCTCCAGCACGCGGTCAATCCCGTTCGCCGGGTCCGCCGCGAGCTTCGCCAGCAATTCCCGCACTTCGCCCACCGTCTCCTTATCCTGCACATCCTTCAACACGATCGCCGCGGACCCTCCCGTCTGCCACGGCATCGCCCGCCAATCCGTGATCTTTCCTTCCCCATCGGCGGTAAACAGCTTCGCCTCCCGAAACGCCGCAAACAGATTCAACTGCTGGTCGTAATTCGCAAAGCCATGATCGGAAACCACCGCCACGATCGCGCGCCCCGGCGCCACGCGCTCCGCCGCCTCCCGCACCTTCCCGATAATTCCGTCCAGCCATTCCAGCGTCGCAACCGACTCCGCGCTGAATGGCCCTGTCTCGTGTTCGATGTGATCCAGCGCCGTCAAATGCAATGTCAGCAGGCCCGGCTTTTTCTTCTCCAAAATCCATACCGCATACTTGCCGCGCACCTCATCGCCCTCCGCGGACGCATCAATTCCTCCGCGGTATTCCCCAATCTCCGCTGCCGCTTCTTCCAGCAATCCACGCGTGGATACAGCGCGAATCAGCTTGGCATCCTCCGCGGTTCCCGCGCGCCAGAATTCCGGAATGTTCCAGGTGATTTTCGCGCCTACCGTCACCGGCCACTGGATGCTCGCCGTAGTTCGCCCCGCCTGTGCCGCCGCGTCCCATAGCGTCACAACGCGAATATCCTCGCTGTACCAATACCAGCTCTGATAGTTCTTCTGTAGCGGATCGAAAGTCGTGTTCGCTAGGATCCCGTGCGTCGCCGGCCACACTCCCGTCACCAATGTCGTGTGGCTCGGGTACGTCACCGTCGGCACCACGCCCGTGACACCTTCCGCGTACGCACCTTCTTTCAAAAATCGCCGCAAGTTCGGCACTTTCGCTCCGTGCGCGTCCGCTGCGGTCACGTAATCCGGCCTCAGCCCATCGATCGATATCATCACCAGAAGCGGGCTGGCCTTCTCCTGCGCCCGCAACATTCCCCCAACGAGAAGCATCTCTAGTATCAGAACCACCACTGCCCAGCTCCTGGTCGTCGTTTTGTAATTCATCTCTATCCCCTTCGTTTTCAGCCTGTGTGCTTTACGTCACCAACTAGCGTGTCCGAGCCGTTTCCTCTTCGGCCAATTTTGATGTAAAGTAAGCCCCTCGAATATTCCGCCCTGTACACTTACGTATTCATGTTGCTGGGTCGTGAATTTTTGTGTTTATTCCTACAGAATAGTGGATGGTACAAGTGAGTCAACCGAGTCCCGCTTCATTGAACGGCAATCCCCCCTATGCCACCATCGCCGCGACCGCTACCGCTGTCCCTCCTTTCTCCATCACCCGCGACGACATGAAGTACTACATGGGCCGCGTCTTTGATATCCCCGAACGCCGCCTCGAAGCCATGATGTCCATCGTTGATAATGCCCAGGTTCATCATCGCCACGCGATTTTCCCCATCGACTACACCATCGAGCCTCGCCCCCTGGCCCAAACCAACAATGAATACATCGATCACGCCGTCAAGCTCGGCCGCGAAGCCGCCGAAAAGTGCCTGGAACGCGCCGGCCTTCTCCCCACCGACATCGACCTGATCATCACCGTTTCCTGCACCGGCTTCATGATCCCTTCCCTGGACGCGCACCTCATTAATCTGATGGGCTTTCGCTCCAATGTCCGACGCATGCCTTTCACCGAACTCGGCTGCGCTGCCGGCGCCATGGCGCTTTCCCGCTCCGCCGATTATCTTCGCGCCAATCCCGGCGGCAATGTTCTCATCATTGCCGTGGAATTGCCCTCGCTCACGTTCCAGCGCAAGGATATCTCGCAAGCCAATCTGATTTCCTCCATCCTTTTCGGCGATGGCGCCGCCGCCGTGGTGGTTACCGGCCAGGAGAAGCCCGGCCCGCGCATCCTCGCCACCGAAACTTATACCTTCCCGGATTCCCTGGGCGCCATGGGCTTCGATCTCCGCGATTCCGGCTTCCACATTCTTCTCGCCAAGGACGTCCCAGAGATGATCGGCGCCAAAATCGAGAGTTTGGTCCACGATTTCCTGGCGCGTTGCGGCAGAGTCCAAAGCGACATCAAGGGTTGGATCCTCCATCCCGGCGGCGCGCGCCTTCTCGGCAACGTCGAGAAAGAACTCGGCCTCTGCAAGTGCGATACCCAGCCTTCCTGGGACATCCTCAAGAACGTCGGCAACCTTTCCAGCGCTACCATCCTCTTCATTCTTCAGGAGTGGCTTGAGAAACGCCCCCTCAAGACCGGCGAATATGCCTTGGCGGGCGCCTTTGGTCCGGGCTTCAGCGCCGAATTTTTGTTGCTGCAATGGAACTAAGTGTTATCGCTTTTCTCGTCCTCCTCGGCGCTGTCGCTGCCCTGCGCCTCGTGGAACTCCGCATTTCCCGCTGCCACCAGCGGGAAATGGTCGCCCGTGGCGCCGCCAAAGTGGATGATCCCCGCTTTCGCTGGATGGTGCTCCTGCACACCGCTGTTCTGATCGGTGCCGCCGTCGAAGTGGTGTTTCTTCACCGCCCTTTCTATCCCGTTCTCGCCGCAATCTGCTTCGTCATTTTCCTGGCCGCCAATCTCGTCCGCTGGTGGGTCATCCGCACACTCGGCGATCATTGGAATGTTCAGGTCGTGAACTCCATCAGCCTCGGCGTCGTCACCTCTGGCCCGTTCCGTTACGTTCGCCACCCCAACTACGCCGCTGTCTTCGTGGAAATGCTGGTTCTCCCGCTCATCCACTCCGCCTGGATCACCGCGCTTGCCGGTTCGCTCGCCCATATTCTGGTGCTTTCCCAGCGCCTCGCCACCGAAGAGCGCGTGCTCTTTGCCGATGCGCAGTACCGCGCCGCAATGTCGGACAAACCTCGTTTTGTGCCGGGATTGTTCTGAAGGGTTTTCGATGATGCGCTACCTCTACGCACTCCTGACGGCTGCCGGACTCACTTTCACTCTGGTCGCTCCCCCATCTTTCGCGCAAGCCGCCCCGACGCAGCCTCCCGACACGCCCGCGTTCTCGTCCGTCCCCAAACTGGAATCTGGTTTTCACGACCTCTACGTACAGGAATTTCCTGAAGCGCGCGAAATCTTTGAAAAATGGGCCAACGATCATCCCGATGAGCCTTTCGGCCAGGTCGCCATTGCTGCCAGCTATCTCTTCGAGGAGTTTTATCTCCAGCACGTTCTCACCAGCGACTATTTCCTCAATGACAAGCGCTTCCTCGGTGGCATTACCGGCACGCCTGACCCCGGCCGCATCCAGGGTTTTCAATCTGCCGTTGCCAGGGCCCGCGCACTCGCCTTTCAGCGTCTCAAAAGAAATCCGCGCGATCCTGAAGGTCTGTATGTCCTTACGCTTGCCGCCGGCATGGAATCCGACGCCTACAGCATGCTCCTGAAAAAACACTACGACGCGTTGAAGCGCCTCAAAGAAGCAAACATCAACGCCGAACTCCTCCTCCAGCAGCGCCCTGACGCCTACGACGCCTATGTCGCTCTCGGCTGCGCCAACTACATCATCGGCTCGCTGCCCGGGTCGGCGCGCTTCATGCTTTGGTTCGGCGGCATTCACGGCGACAAACAACTCGGCATGCAGCAGGTGCAGAAAACCGTCGATGGCGGCCGCTACCTGAAGCCCTTCGCCCAAATCCTTCTGGCGCTCTCCGCGCGCCGCGAAAAACAGGATGCTCTCGCTCAAAAACTCCTGAAAGACCTCACCGAAGAATTCCCCGGCAATCCCGTCTACATCGCGGAATACGAGAAGGCCCTGGGCCGTCCCATCCCTGCCTACATCGGCCCGGCCCAATAGAATTACCCGCGGTCACACTTCCCGCGTCTCTGTCGCGCTGGATTCGCTCATACGAGCGCTTTCATCACGCTGCCGACGGCTCGCCTTTTGGAGTCCTTCACTCTAGTTCGCATCTCGTCGTCCGTCGAACAAAACTGGACCGCAGCTTCCCCTGCCGCCTGCTACGCCGATGAGCAACGCCAATCCCCGCTAACAAACTGAGTGATTTTCAGCCACTGCCGTAGGTGTTTGCGTTTTTCCACCCATGCGCACGTCTGTTCTCTCTCTGAGAAACACTCATCCATCCTGTTTTCAGTCCCTTAGCCCAACTCCCTTTTGGCGAATCAACTGCTTTCTTCTCCGCAAGGGATTTTTCTCTTTGTGTCCTTTTCCCTCTGGCGTTGAGAGGCGGTCATGTTGCTGAAGGAAGCGTACTTGGACCAGGTGGTTGGGGAAGTCGAGGATTTGGCGGCCCGTGTGGCGCAGCTTAAGGGGCGATTCGCCAAGCAAAAGGTCAGCGTCAAGCTTGAGCATTACTGGGAACTCGAATACGTACGCACGAGCTTTGCAGAGTTCAAGCGGCGCATTGCGGACCTTGAGGATGCCGACGACGCCCAGTTGGCAAAATTTCAAGAGGCCGTCGAAGTGGCCTGGAAGGATTTGATTCACGCCGTGGATACGCTCCTGGCTGCGCTTCCCTGAAGCGTGGGTGTTCATCCGCCCCGCGCTCATGACCCCGTCGAGGGCGTCATGAAGAAAACAGGTAAAGCCGGACTGGACCATCTCTCGATGATGGATAAGGCGAGCAGGTGCATGGCCGCAGGTCGTGCAGTCCTGGCTGCAAAGCGGGAAGCCAGCAGAGAGGCGTTCATTCCACGGCGTTATTGCGGATAGCGGGAAACCGCTACCGCGCCCGACGGCGGGGTGGGACCAGGTCCCCACCCCGCCTCTTTTTTACGCGAGTTTCCCAGTCATCGCAGGGCTCTCTCCGCCCGAGTTGCCGCTGCGTCTGCTCTGTAGCCCTGATACAATTTCGTTCCGAAAGGTGGTGCCGCATGTTTCAGCCCGATCTCCTCAAAGGCCGCGCCATCTTTTTGACCGGCGGCGGCACGGGCCTCGGCCGCTCCATGGCCCTGCACTTCGCCAAGCTCGGAGCGCGCCTGTTCCTCATCGGGCGCCGCGAAGAGCCTCTTAAAAAGACTTGCGAAGAGATCCACCGCGATGGCGGCGCGGCCGCTTACACCGCGTGCGACGTCCGGGACTACGACGCCGTCGAAACCGCTATGACCACCGCCGAGAATCACTGGGGCGAAATCGATACGTTGGTCAACAACGCCGCCGGAAACTTCATGGCGCGCACGGAAACGTTGTCGCCGAATGCCTTCCAAGCGGTTGTTAGCATCGTCCTCAACGGCACTTTTCATTGCACCCAGGCCTTCGCCAGACGGCGTATCGCGAAAAAACTCGGCGGCAATGTCCTGAACATCTCCACGACCTACGCCGCGGCCAATTGCGGCTCGGGCTATGTTGTGCCCTCGGCCTGCGCCAAGGCGGGCGTGTTGGCGATGACCGCCTCGCTCGCGGTGGAATGGGCCAAATATCACATCCGTGTGAATGCCATCGCGCCCGGACCGTTTCCCACCGAAGGCGCGTGGTCGCGGCTGATGCCTTCGCAGCAGTTTGAGGAGTACGCCCTCAACAAGCATCCGATGAAGCGGTTCGGCAAACACGACGAACTCACCAATCTCGCCGCCTTCCTTATCAGCGACATGGCCGAATATATCAATGGCGAATGTGTAGTGATTGACGGCGGGCAGTGGCTGCGCGGCGCGGGCGAATTCAACGATTTGGCGATGATCCCCGATGCCGCCTGGGAGCAGCTCGAAGCCGCACGCCCCAAGAAGTAGCACTGCGCCCTAAGGATCGCCAGCGTTCTTGAACTATGGTGCTCCGGATGCAACCCCGGTTGTCATACGAGCGTATGACGTTTTGTCAATCGATAGACATATTGACATACGCGCTTGTGCCGATATACTAAGGCTAGGAGTTTGTTATGGATACGGTAAAAGTTTCGCCTAAATTTCAAGTAGTGATCCCAAAGAAGATTCGCGAAGCCCTCGAGATCAAACCGGGGGAGGAATTACAGATATACGTCCTAGACAAGTCAGTCCGCCTCCAACGTCCCCGCTCCATCAAGGAACTCCGCGGCATCGCCAAAGGGATGGTGTGGAAGGACGAAGACCGTGATCACACCGAGCGTTTTTGATCGGGTTGTAGTCGATTCTTCCGGTTGGGTCGAGTATATGGGCGATGGGGCAAAAGCAAGCTCCTTTGCCTCTTATCTGCAATCCCCGGAGAATCTTCTTCTTCCCTCGATCATCGTCTACGAAGTCTACAAGAAGCTCGTTCGCGAGCAGGGCCAGCACATGGCAGAAATCTTCTTGTCGCAAGCGTTTGGTTTCCGAGATAGGTTAATCGATCTGACTTTGGAGCTCTCGGTTCTGGCCTCGCGAACGAGTCTTGAGACTCGATTGCCCATGGCCGATGCGATCATTTATGCTACGGCGCAACATCACCGGGCTCAGTTGATCACGTCGGATTCGCACTTCGCCAATTTGTCCGGCGTCACGTTGGTCTAGTTCCTAACGCGGCGGCTTGACCCTGTCCTCACCCGCCGATACTCTAGTTAATTACATTTCTGGCAGATGTTCTGCAGGTTAGGAAGACTCATCATGGAACAGATCCACGTAACGCTTCCCGATGGCAGCGTCAAAGACGTTCCCAAAGGCAGCACGCCCATCGACATCGCCAAGTCCATCTCGCCGCGCCTTGCGGACGCCGCGCTCGTGGCCAAGGTGTACGCAACCGGCGGTAACGGCGCAAAGGAAAAGACCGGCATTTTTTCCAACTCCGTGGAACCTGCGGAAGACGGCAGCCTGCTCTTCGATCTGCGCCGTCCCCTCGAGCAGGACGTCAAACTGCAGATTCTCACGGAGAAAGATCCCGACGCCCTGTACGTCTTCCGGCATTCCGCGGCGCACCTTATGGCCGCCGCAGTGACCGAGCTCTACCCCGATGTGAAGCTGGGTATTGGTCCCCCTGTCGACAACGGCTTTTTCTACGAATTCCTGCGCGAGCAACCCTTCACTCCGGAAGACCTGGAGAAAATCGAAAAGAAGATGCACGCGTTGGCCGCTCAGGACCTGAAAAACGAGCGCAAGTTGCTCCCAAAAGCCGAAGCCCTGAAGCTCTATCAGGATTCCAAGCAGCTCTTCAAGTGCGAGCTCATCGAAGAAAAGGCCGACGAGCCGATGGTTTCCTTCTACACCACCGGCCAATTCATTGATTTCTGCCGCGGCCCGCATATCCCCTCCACCAAGCGGATTCAGGCCTTCAAGCTGATGAGCGTTGCGGGGGCCTACTGGAAAGGCCAGGAAGGGAATCCGCAGCTCCAGCGCATCTACGCAGCGGCGTTCTACTCGCAGAAGGAGCTGGATGAGTACCTGCACCGGCTCGAAGAAGCCAAGCGCCGCGATCACCGCAAACTCGGCGCCGAACTCGATCTTTTCAGCATTCAGGAAGAAGCCGGGCCGGGCCTGATTTTCTGGCACCCCAAGGGCGGATTGATTCGCACCCTGATGGAGAATTGGCTGCGCGAGGAGTTGCTCAAGCGCGGCTACGACCTTGTCTTCACCCCGCACATCATGCGCCTCGACCTTTGGAAGACCTCTGGCCATACCAATTTCTACAAGGAAAACATGTTCGGCGCCGTGGAGGTCGAGAAGGCCGATTACCAGTTGAAGCCCATGAATTGTCCCGGCCACATCCTGATCTACAAATCGAAGCTGCGCAGCTATCGCGATTTGCCGGTGCGCCTGGCGGAACTCGGCACCGTCTATCGCTACGAGCGCAGCGGCGTTCTGCACGGCCTGCTCCGCGTCCGCGGCTTCACCCAGGACGATGCGCACATCTTCTGCACGCCGCAGCAGATTGAAGCCGAAGCGGAAGCTTGCGTCGATTTCGCCTTTGCGGTGATGAAGAATTTCGGCTTCGACAAATTCGAGGTGGAACTTTCCGATTGGGATCCCAAGCATCCGGAAAGCTACGCGGGCAAGCCCGAAGACTGGCAGCGCGCCACCAGCGCACTGGCCAGCACAATGGCGCGGATGAAGATTCCGTACAAGCTTATGGAGGGGGAAGCGGCGTTTTACGGCCCGAAGATCGACGTGAAGCTGATTGACGCTATCGGGCGTTCCTGGCAGCTCACCACCGTGCAGTTCGATTTCAACCTGCCTGCGCGGTTCGGCCTCGAGTACGTCGGCGAAGACGGCGCGCGCCACCAGCCCCTGATGGTGCACCGCGCCCTGCTCGGCTCGGTCGAGCGCTTCTTCGGCATCCTCATCGAACATTACGCCGGGGCCTTCCCACTGTGGCTCGCTCCCGTGCAAGTTCAGATCTGCCCGGTCAGTGAAAAGGTGCAGGATTACGCCAAACACATCCACGAAACGCTGAAAAACCACGGCATCCGCGTGCATCTCGATGACCGCAACGAAAAACTGCCCGCGAAGATCCGCGATGCCCAGCTCCAGAAAATCCCTTACATGCTGGTCGTCGGCCCCAGGGAAGCCGAAGCCGGCGCCGTCAGCGTCCGCCACCGCAGCAAGGGCGACCTCGGCCCGCGTCCCATCGCCGACCTCGTCGCCGCCTTGCAGCAGGAAATCGAGAAAAGAACCATCCAGTAGCCGACAGCGGCGAGCCTGAGGGCATTCCTATCTTGTACGCTTCGCGTGGCGTGATATACTGTACAACCTGTCCCGAACTGGCTGAGGCCTCAGGGGATTGGGTGTCAAAACGGGGTGTGACCCGGTTCGCCGGGTGCCTTTAGTATGCCAAGGGGGATTTATCGCTGAGCGGAATTTCCGGCAAGTAGATCGTATCCGCATCAATGAACGGATACGAGCGCGCGAAGTCCGGGTTATTGATGAAGAAGGTGGCCAGCTTGGAGTAATGCAACCGTTCGAGGCCGTGCGCATGGCCCGCGAACGTGGATTGGACCTGGTGGAAATCTCGCCCACCGCCGATCCACCGGTCTGCAAGATCACGGACTACGGCAAGTTTCTCTATCAACAGAGCAAGAAGGCCCACGAGCAGCGCAAGAGCAGCCGCGGTTCGCAGTTGAAGGAAGTGAAGTTTCGTCCGGCAACCGCGGAACACGATTATCAGGTGCGCAAGAATCAGATTATCCGGTTCCTCGGGGAAGGCCACAAAGTTCGCGCCATGATTTTTCATCGTGGCCGTGAAATGGCGCACCAGGAAGTAGGACGCGCCAAGATGACCCGGCTCCTGGGCGAAATCGGCGAACACTGCCAGATCGAAACGATGCCCCGCATGGAAGGTAACGTTCTGGTGGCGTTGCTGGCGCCGAAAAAAGGTGCGGGCGTGCCAACGCGCAGCACCACGCCGGCACAACCGAACGCCTAGCGGTATCACGCGGGATTGATTGTTTTCGCCGGAAGCACTTCGGCTGGAGATTTCAGATGCAGGAGCCGGGTATGTGCGGCCCGCATCAACGCACGGAGAGGATTCAAAGCAATGCCACGCAATTCGCTGAAGCCTAAGAAAAAATTGAAGACGCATCGCGGCGCGCACAAGCGCTTCAAAATCACCGCAAACGGCAAGATCCTGCGCATGCACTCCGGCAAGCGCCACCTGCTCGGCACCAAGGCGGCCAAGCGCATGCGCAAGCTGAAGAAGCTCACGCAGGTGGATAAGACCGACGTGGCCGCCGTGCGGCAGATGCTGCCCTACGGGGCGTGAGACGCGCAGCGGCGCAAAGGTTTTTGTAGTGGCCAATCTTTAGACTGGCGCTTTCCGAGGGAAAGCCTGCTGATCTGCAAATCAGCCGCTACATTCGAGATTGCGGAGCTAACATTCCGCAACAACCTGCCAGGCAGCGCTACGCGGGTGCCTGCCGGCCGTTAGATCCCGCAATGCGGGATCGTAGCGCTGGTCTTCAAGACCGCCGCTGATCGTTGCCGGGTTCGCCCGGCCAACGAATCCCACTGGAAACAAACCCGTTGCGTGAAGCGCCTCACCGCGTTTCGCCGCAACCTGTTTTGTTTCCATAAAAATCTGTAGCTCAGGCCTTCAGGCCTGAGGGTTTTCCCGGCAACGAGCGAAAATCCTCACCCCTGGGAGGGTGAGATACATAAGGAATGAAGGAGAAAACCCATGCCACGCGTAAAACGCGGCACAAAGCGCCGGGCTCGGCGTAAGAAGTATCTCAGGAGGACTAAGGGCTTCTTCCTGACCAAGAGCAAGCTCTACCAGTCCGCACAGGAAGCGGCCAATCGCGCCGATCGTTATGCCAAGCGCGACCGCCGCGTGAAGAAACGGCAGTACCGCCGGTTGTGGATTCAGCGCGTCGGCGCGGCTGCCCGCCTGAATGGCATCACCTACGGCCAGCTCATCCACGGACTGAAAGCCGCGGGCATCACTCTGGACCGCAAGGTTCTGGCAGACATCGCGGTGAAGGACGCCGCCGGATTCACACAGCTCGTGGAAAAGGCCAAGGCCTTCGCGCCTAAGCCCGCTGCTAAGAAGGCGTAGCAAAGCGCACCGTCATTCCGAACGGAGTCCTCGAAGTGAGGAATCTCTCTTCCGAGCGTCGCGACTCGGGCCCCTCGAGGCGTAGAATTCTTCCCGTAGGGCACGATATATCGTGCCCTACGGTGTAATCTAGCTGGCAACTATGCCAACCGTGGACAATCCGGCAGGAAAAACACTGGCTGAACTTGGCGCGGCTTCACCGGACGAAGTTGCGCAGCTCTTCTCTGAAGTGCGCGCTCTTTTTGATAACCAGGCGGCGAAGCAGCTCGATCCCGCAACCTGGGAGGCACTCAAACAGGTTTGGACGGGAAGAAAATCCGGCGTCCTCACCCTCATCACCGACAATTGGCTGAAGCCGGCGACCCCGGAACTCAAGCGCGCGGTGGGCCAGGAACTCAACAAGCTCAAAGCCCAGGTTGAGTCCACGCTCGAAGCGCGCAAACGCGATGTCGAGTCTCTTGCGGAACATGCGGCGAGCGCCAAGGACCGCGCGGATCTCTCCCTCCCCGGCGTACTCCGCCCCGTCGGCACGCATCACCTGATTCGCCAGGTGTTTCAGGAAATCGAGGACATTTTCTTTTCCATCGGCTTCTCCGTTGTCGAGGGGCCAGAGATTGAGACGCCCTACTACAACTTCGAGGCACTCAACATCCCGGAATTTCATCCCGTGCGCGACGACATGGACACCTTCTACTTGGAACTTCCGAAGGGGGCACCGGGTCCGCTGCTCCTGCGAACGCACACTTCGCCCGTGCAGATTCGCACCATGGAGAAGCGCCAGCCGCCGGTGCGGGTCATCGTGCCGGGCAAGGTCTATCGCCGCGATAATCCGGACGCGACCCACTCCTTTATGTTCCATCAGATCGAAGGCCTCGCCGTCGATTCAGACATCACCTTCTGCGATTTCACCGGTACCATCGACTATTTCGTGAAGCAGTTTTTCGGCGAAAGCGTGAAGACGCGTTTCCGTCCCAGCTATTTCCCGTTCACCGAGCCTTCCGTGGAATTCGACGTTTCCTGCGTCTTCTGCGGCGGCAGCGGCACGGCCAAGTCCGGCGGCACCTGCGGCAAGTGCAAGGGCTCGCGCTGGATCGAGTTGTTCGGCGCGGGCATGGTTGATCCCGCCGTCTACGGCTTCGTGAACTACGATCCCAAAAAAGTAAGCGGCTTCGCGTTTGGCATCGGCATCGACCGGTTGGCCATGCTCAAGTACGGCATTGATGATATTCAGGCATTCTTCCAGAACGACGTGCGCTTCCTGCGCCAGTTTCCGTAATCGAGGAAGAATGCGCTGATGTCGCACTACTGTCATCCCGAGCGGAGCGCCGACGCCTTCTGTCGGCGCGGAGTCGAGGGATCTCTCTTCGATTTCAACCGCTCCAAGAACGCATTTGTGAGACCTATGACCTTTGCCGACGCCAAACAGCGCTTCTCGAATCGCGTTACTGATTACGCCTGCTACCGCCCGAGCTACCCCTCCGGCGTCGTGCAGTTGCTTCGCGAGGAGTGCGGCCTGCGGCCCGAGCACGTCATTGCCGACATTGGCTCCGGCACGGGGTTGCTCTCCAAACTTTTTCTCGACTATGGCAACCGTGTTTGCGGCGTGGAACCCAATCCCGAAATGCGCGCTGTGGGCGAAGCGTTCCTTCGACAATATGCGAATTTCCATAGCGTGAGCGGCTCCGCGGAAGCCACAACTCTCGCCGCGCACAGCGTCGAGTTCATCACTGCAGGGCAAGCCTTCCACTGGTTCCAGCCTGTCGCGGCCCGCGCGGAATTTCAGCGTATCCTCAAGCCCGGCGGCTGGATTGTGATCGCCTGGAATGACCGCCGCATGGACGAAACTCCTTTCGCACGCGAGTACGAAGCATTGCTGCAACGCTTCGGTACTGACTACAAAAGCGTCCGCGATGCCTACCCGGAGGCGCAGACCATTCACGAATTCCTCAACGACGGCGGCCTTGGCACGCGAGATTTGCCCAATCACCAGATTTTCGATTGGGAAGGACTAAGCGGGCGCTTGGGGAGCAGTTCCTACGCGCCCAAGGAAGATCATCCAAATTTCGCGCCCATGATGGCGGAGTTGCGGCGCCTTTTCACCGCAAATCAACGTGATGGCTGCGTTCGTATGGACTACTTCACACGAGTTTATTTCGGGCAGTTCGACAGGAACTAGCGCATGAAAGTTGCTTACAACTGGTTGAAAGAGTTTGTAGACCTGAGCGTTCCTGCGGAAGAGATTGCCTCGCGCCTGGCGTTCTCCGGCACCAACATCGCGGGCATCGAAAACGGGGCGCACGGCGCCGTGATTGACGCTGAAATCTCCTCCAACCGGCCTGACTGCTTGGGTATGCTCGGCATCGCGCGGGAAATCTCCGCGATTTATCGCCTGCCGCTGAAGCCCGTCGCGCCCAAGCCTGCGGAAAGCACCTCAGCGAAGGCCAGCGGCGCTGTACGCGTGAAGATCGAGGCGCCGGAACTTTGCGGGCGCTTCACTGCGCGCGTGGTGCGAGGAGTTAAGATCCAGCCCTCGCCAGCCTGGCTGAAGAATCGCCTGGAAGCCGCGGGCGTGGCCAGCATCAACAACGTCGTGGATATTTCCAATTACGTGCTGCTAGAGTTGGGACATCCGCTGCACACCTTCGATTACGACTTGCTGCGGAATCACAGCATCGTCGTGCGGCGCGCCAAAGCCGGCGAAAAGTTGAAGACGCTCGATGGCATTGAGCGCACCCTCGACCCCGGAATTCCCCTGGTGTGCGATACGGATGGCGCCCGCGCCGTGGGCATCGGCGGCATCATGGGTGGTGGCGAAACGGAAATTTCGTTTTCCACGAAAAACGTGCTGATCGAGTGCGCCTGGTTTGATCCCATCGCCATTCGCCGCGCCACCCGCTTTTTGAAACTCCACACCGAGGCCAGCACGCGCTTCGGCCGGGGCGCCGATCCGGAAATGGCGGAAACGGCTTCGCGGCGCTGCGCGGAATTGATTTTGCAGCTTGCCGGCGGCGAACTGCTCGCCGGAGTTATAGACGTGTACCCGGGAAAGCGCGCCGCAAAAAAGATCACACTGACGCGCGCGGAATTCCTGCGCGTGATGGGCGCGGACGTACCCGACAAGGACCTTGAGGCCATTCTCAGCGCGCTGGGCTTTGCCCCGGTTCGCGTCGACGACAATCGCGGCGCGGCGAATTCCCTCTTGGCCGCTTGGGAGTGCACGCAGCCCTCCTGGCGCGCGGACGCCGAGCGCGAAATTGACTTAGTGGAAGAAGTTGCGCGCGTCTATGGTCTGGACAACTTCCCGCCGCGTTTGCCGGTAGCCCGAATCGCCGCGGCGCGTTTGCCGCATCACGAAGCGGAGACCCGCTTGCGCGAGCGCCTGATCGGGCTCGGGTATCACGAAATCATTACCATCCCGCACGTGGCGGAGGAGCGCAACGACTTGTTCCGTCCGCCGGACGCGCAGGTGGCAAAACTTGCGAATCCTCTTTCCGAGGAAGCGGGCGTGCTGAAGTCCACCGGCCTCGTGACCCTGGCCGGAGCCATCGAGTGGAACTTAAATCACGGGCAGCGCAACATTCGATTGTTTGAGATTGGGCGGCAGTATCGCCTCGTGGACGGCAAGCCGGTGGAGACGCGCGTCCTCACCGTTGGTGCCACCGGCGCGGCTCGCGAACAAGGTTTGTACGATGCCGCGCGCGAATACAATTTCGCTGATCTGAAGGGCGATCTCGACGCCATCGGCGCCCTTTCCGGCGGCTTCCGCTGGGAAGACGGCGGCCCGGAGTGGCTGAACGCCGCGAAACGCGGCACGTTGCGCCTGGGCCAGGAAGGCAATCAACCGATTGGCGCCGCGGGGCTACTGGCGAAGCGCGTCGCCGACAAATTCAAATTCCGGCAGGATGTGTTTCTCGCCGAACTCGATCTGGGCGCGGTCGATTGCATGTTCTACGGCGTGAAAAACAACCGGCGGTACGAGCCTTTGCCGCGCTTTCCCGGTGTCGAGCGCGATTTTTCGGTGTTCCTCGAGGATGGCCAGTCTTTCGCCGAAGTAAAAAAAGCGATCGAAGCGCTGGGTATTCCTGAAGTGACCTCCGTTGCGGCGGCCGATCTTTTCCGCGGGAAGAATGTGCCGGCGGGAAAATACTCGCTGCTGGTGCGCGTCACGTTCCAGAGCCGCGAAGCCACGCTGACCGAAGCGCAGATCAATGATTTCTCCGGCCGTATCGTCAGCGCGCTGGAAAAAACTCTCGGCGCCTCCCTGCGCGCGGCCTAGTGTGCCGTCCCAGAAATTCGTGCGCTATCTTTATAGGGGGTCAGGGCTTCAGCCCTGACAAGAGCCATTGCAAAGAAAAGGGCTTTAGCCCCTGCGGCCAGTTTCGACTATTCCCGCGAACTTGCGAGACAACACACTAGCCGGAACAACACTACTCCGTTTGTTTCAGTGCGCGCTCGACGAGCGTAAGGCAACGCTCCGCTTGTTCCTTCAGCAACTCTTCGTGTACGCCCTTTTCCTTGCGACTGCTGTGCAACTCGTCGGCGATGGCCAGCGCCGTAAGCACTGCCGCCTTCTGCGTATCCACTGTCGAAGTCATCCCGGTGATGGCCTGCATCTTGGCATCCACGTAGGCGGCGAGTTGCTGGACATAGGCTTCTTCCAGCTCGCCGACAATGGTGTAACTCTGCCCGTAAATCTGAACTTTAACGCCTCGGCTCATGGCTCTTTCTCTTTCACTGCGACCACGAAGTGGGGTTGCGGTCCCAACGGTGCCCGCGAAGCTTTTTGTGTAAATCGGGGGACAACGGGCCCGCGGCGCTCGCCGCGCAGTTGGCCTCCACATTTTTGAGCTTGCGCATCCCCGGGATCATAGTGCTGACGTCCGGATTCGTCAGGATGAAGCGCAACGCCAGCTCCGCCATCGTGGACCCCGCGGGAACCAGCGGGCGCAGCGCCTCCGCGTGGGCCACGCTCGCTTTCAGATTCTCCGGCACAAAGTAAGAGTTACGCCAATCGCCCGCGGGCCACTTGGAATCCAGCGTGAGCGTTCCCGTCAGCGTGCCTTCATCGAAGGGCACACGCGCGATCACCGCGACATCCTTCATCCGGCAAATGGGGAAGAGGCCGTCCTCGGGATTCTGGTCGAAAATGTTGTAGATGGTCTGCATCGCATCGGCGTGGCGTTCCAGAACCGCGCGAATCCCGTTGCAGGGCTCCCAGCGATTGACGCTGATTCCGCACGCGCGCACTTTGCCGCTCTTTTTCATGTTTTCGATGGAACGCGGCAGGCGCTCGTCGTTCAGCCAGCGGTCTTCCCAGGTGTGGAATTGCATGAGGTCGATCGTCTCGACGCCAAGATTCTTGAGGCTTTTCTCGACGAACTCTTCGACGTAGTCCGGCGCGTAGCAATCGTCGAGCGTGAATTCGCGCCGGCTGGGCCATTTCTGGTTTTTTGGCGGAATCTTCGTCGCCACGTAGAGATGCTTGTCCGGCCCGCCGACGCTGGAATCATTTTTGTAGTGCGCGATCACTTTGGCAAGGATCTGCTCGCTCTTGCCCGCACCGTAGGCCCACGCGGTGTCGAAGAAATTGCAGCCGAGCTCGATCGCGCGGTGCAGTGAAGCGAGCGTCTCCGCGTCGTCGGAGCCGGTCCAACCGGCCAAGCCCCACATGCCATAGCCAATTTCGCTGACCTGCCAACCGGTGTGGCCAAAGCGGCGGTATTTCATGGGATCTCCCGTGCGTCCGAAGGACATTGTAGCGAAGTTAAGACGCGAATGGCGCGCGTGGTGATTCATTGGGGTCAGCGAGGGGATTTCCTGACAGGGGCGGGAAACAGCGCGCCGTAGAATATATAGAAACTCTGGATTTGAGGAGAAAAGCACAGACGGAAGCGTTTGCGGACGCAAGTAAGGATGCGAAACCCCGCCGGGCCATGTTTTTGCGAATTTCCTGGATGGGAGGAAAAGAGGCATGCGACCTGGGAAGCTGTGCATGGCAGTCCTCTTGGCTTCGATGGTGCCCTGGGCGGTGAAAAGCGGCAGCGGCGCGGTCACCGGCAAAGTCACCTTCGTGGGCACACCGGCGAAGGCCGAACCCATTGACATGTCGAAGGACCCCGCGTGCGTGAAGTTGCACGCCAAGCCGTTGCTGACCGAAAAAGTGGTCACCGGCTCGGGCAACACTCTCGGAAATGTCGTTGTGTACATCTCCTCCGGCGCAGATGACGCACCCGCGGAAGGGATGAGCGAAGCGCACTTTGACCAGCAGGGTTGCCGCTACACCACGCACGTTTTGGCGGTGCGCGCTGGCCAGTCCATCCGCATTTCCAATAGCGATCCGCTCTCGCACAGTATTCATCCGCTCGCGAAGATCAATCGCGAATGGAACCGCATCCAGCCCGCACAGACCCCCGCGTTCTCGTACGCTTATGACAAGGAAGAATTCATCCCCGTCAAATGCAACATCCATCCGTGGATGCTGGGTTACTTTGCGGTATTGAAGACCAGCCACTTCGCCGTGACGAGTGAAGATGGCACGTACACCCTGCCGCAACTACCCCCGGGGAAGTACACCGTCACCGCCTGGCACGAACTCTATGGCACGCAGAGCCGCGAGGTCACTATCACTGGCAGCGAACCGCAGATCGTCAATTTCCTCTTTTACGCAAAGCCCTGAGTCGCGCCTCGGACAAGGCCTGCGGGAGGCGCTTGTATGGCGCAGCCAAGCAGTGGGAGCGGCGTCGGCTCCGATTGCCGCTTGCTTTGTGGTTTGCCGCTGGGAACGCTATTCTCCTGAATGGCGTTTCGCCCCCTGCCAATCGGGAGATCGGCGTTCCCGGGGAAAATACGAGGGTGGGAGGAGGTAGGCCTACGCGCGGGAGTAGGGGTAAGTTGGACGTGCGCGGGGAGTGGGAGGATAATACCGGGTGGAGCGGTACTTCGAGGCAGGTGAGGACGCGAACGCCGTATGAACCGTAATGAATCTCTGGGGTGCTGCGGATAGCCAGCTTGTGTGCACGGCCTGTCCCGCTGGCGGGTTCCCTCCCGGACCCGCGAGCGGGGCAGGAAAGCCTAATGGTTGGCTCGTGGCGCCCACTTATTTCAGAGGTTCACGGCCTAGCTTCCCACGGCTGAGCGGTTCGCTCCGTTTCAGTTTACAGTGGTCAGTTTTAAGTAAGGAACGAGAGTGTACAACCACGGATTCTAGCGGAATGAATGTGGGGTCAGTTCTCAGTGAGGATCAGCGAATTGAACGATAGAAGTTGGTTACTGGGGGGCAGCGCGCGCTTGCGCTTCCGAAACGGAAAACTCAGAACTGAGGACCGCTAACCTACCTCATGCGCATTCTTTTCATAGGGGACATTGTGGGCTCGCCCGGACGGCAAATCGTCCATGACCGTCTGGCTGACCTGGTCGAGCAGCGCCAGATTGACCTGGCGATTGCGAACGGGGAGAACTCCGCCTCGGGATTTGGGATCACGCCGCGCCTCGCTGAGGGCCTGCTCCAGAATGGCATCGAAGTCCTGACCGGCGGAAACCACAGTTGGGATCGCAAGGAAATCCTGGAGTACATGCCGCACCAGCCGCGACTCTTGCGCCCGGCGAATTTCCCGGAAGGGAATCCGGGCACGGGCCTGTATGTGGGCACGGCAAAGAATGGCGTGAAATTCGCGGTGCTGAACCTGCAAGGGCGGATCTTTCTGCCGGCGATCGATGACCCGTTCCGTAAAGCCGACAGTGCGCTGGGGAAACTCCCCGCGGAGGTGGCTTTCGTCCTGGTGGACATGCACGCGGAAACCACCAGCGAGAAAGTGGCGATGGGTTGGTATCTCGACGGCCGGGTCACCGCGGTCATTGGCACGCACACGCATGTAGCCACCGCGGACGAGCGCGTCCTGCCGAATGGCACCGCCTACATTACTGACGTTGGTATGACGGGGCCGCACGACGGGGTGATTGGCATGGACCGCACAGGGATTCTGAAGAAGTTTCTGGACGCAATGCCAGCGCGCTTTGAAGTGGCGGCGGGCGACATCCAGTTGAATGCGGTGTTGCTCGAAACGGATGATGCCGGGCCGCGCAATGAGGCGGGGCGCCTGCGCGCGAAGTCCATCGAACGCGTGCGCCTGCGCATCGACTAGGCCAAGTTATTGTCACCTTAGCGGCCTACGGGCCATCGCAAGACATCTGAGGGGCCCCTCTGGTGCTGCGGGAGAGGCAACCACAGCGGTCTGGCTGCAATCTGAAAGATCATGCATAGAAATACGGGAAAATTCGTGGCGTGCGTCGCGGGGTTGTGCCTCGCCAGCGTCCTGGTGGCCGTCGCTTCCCAGGTGGACGACCAACTGACCGCCCGCAAGCGCGTTTTCAAGCCCATCGGGCCGGGTCTGCGTACCGTGAAGCGCGGCCAGGACGGGAAATACTACGTGCTGGCGTCGCCCAGCGTGGGCGTGGCGATTTTTGATGACAAGGAGAAGCAATTGACCGTGATCGGGGCGCCGGCCACGGCGGCCACCGATAAGGCCGGGCGCGCGGGCATCGCCTTTGGCGAAGACTGCGACGTGGATGCCCAGGGAAATGTGTATGTCGTCGATCGCGGCGATAACCTGGTCACCGAACTCGCTCCTGACGGTAAGTTACTACGCTCAATCCATGTGATTGGGCCCGTTTCTGTGGCTGCACTGCCCGAGGGGGAAGTGGCCGTCAGCACACTGCGCGGATTGCACCTGGTGACCGTCTACGGGCCGAATGGCAAGGTCGTCCGCGAGTTTGGGGAGCCCGAGGAATTTTCCTCACGGCCGGAAATCAACCGGCTTCTCAGCGAGGGCCGCCTGGGCACGGATGCGCAAGGACGGCTGTACTACGGCTATACGTTTCGCCCAGAAGCTCTGGTGCGCCAATATGACCGGGCTGGTTACGCCGGGCTGGATTTCGAGTTTACCGGACTGGATGCCTATCCGGAGGCGCAAGCGGCGCGCAAAGAGATCGACAAGCAGGAAAAGAAGCAGACTCCCCCGTATTTCCTTGCCATCCTGACCGCATTTGGCGTGGACCCGGTGACAGGAGAGGTTTGGATGGCCTTGCACAATACCCTGCTCCATTTTGACAAGGAAGGGAATCGCCGCTCCGAATATCAGATTTATACGCCCGACGGAGCGCGGCTCGAGGCCAACACCATTCTGGTCGAACAAGACCGCCTGTTGATCGGCGCGGACCCGCATGGCGTCTTCGATTTCGAGCGCCCGGACCGAAAACACTGAAAGATTGCTGGAGATTTCCTCAGGGCCGCTTGCACAAATTCAGTGCAATGCAATCTCTGGCAAAAAAATTTCCGCAGAAATGCGCGGGAAAAGCGGGAATTTTTTCGTGCTTGCACAAAACTGGTGCTTGTGGAAAAGTTGTGTATGCCATGTGAACGGCGGTGCAGCCCTTCGCACATTTTTCGCTTGCTCCATCACGGACAGTGCGCGAGAATCCATCCCAGTTAAGAAGCAAAGTGGCACGAGGTCGGGGCTACTCTGAAAGGGCCGCGCGGGAATCCACGGGGCAGGCATCAATCGTTCCAGCGTGTGCACGAACTCCAAAGCGTGAAGCTTTAGGGCACATAAATGCTTTCCACAGCTTATTCACACCCGTGGAAATAGCTTAGGATTTGGTTTTTTCCATCACGATGACTACCGCAACGCAACTCGGACGCGAGCGCGAAACACAAAATGTCTGGGACAAGTTTCTGGAACTCAGCAAGTCCCGGATCAGCATCAATACCTACACCACCTGGTTCCAACCCACCCGGCTGAACCGCATGGAAGGGGAAACCCTGTTTGTCCAGATCCCCAGCACGGTCTTCCGCCAGGTGCTGACGCGCACTTACGGCGAGATTGTTAAGGCCGTGTTCCACCAGATGGGCACGCCCAACATGAAGGTGCAATACGTTTGCACGGAAGAAGAGCCCGTGCAGGCCGCGCCCGCGACGATTGGCGCAAAGCAATCCAAGCTCGATTTCGAGAGCAGCGACCACCAGTTGAATCTGCGGTACACGTTCGACACCTTCGTGGTCGGGAAGTCCAACGAGTTTGCGCACGCCGCTTCCCGCGCGGTCGCGGAGCAGCCTTCTAAGGCCTACAACCCGCTCTTCCTCTATGGCGGCGTGGGTATGGGCAAGACCCACTTGATGCATGCCATCGGGCACCTGATCAAGAAGCGCAATCCGGCCATGCGCCTGAGTTATGTCAGTGCGGAAAAGTTCACCATCGAGGTCATCAATTCGCTGCGCTTTGACCGCATGATCAGCTTCCGCGACAGGTTCCACACCGTTGATGTGCTGCTGGTGGACGATATCCAGTTCATTGCCGGCAAGGAACGCACCCAGGAAGAATTCTTCCACACCTTCAACGCGCTGTATGAGCAGCAGAAGCAGATCGTGATTTCTTCCGATTGCCTGCCGAAGGACATCAATTCGATCGAAGAACGTTTGCGTTCGCGTTTCGAGTGGGGCTTGATCGCCGATATCCAGCCGCCGGATCTGGAAACGAAGATCGCCATCCTCCAGAAAAAAGCGGAGAACGACCGATTTAACCTGCCCGATGAGGTGGCGGAGTACATTGCCCGGGCGATTAAGTCCAACGTCCGCGAGTTGGAAGGGGCCTTGACCCGCCTGATGGCATACGCTTCGCTGACCGGCACGGTCGTCTCTCTGGCTACGGCCCAGCAGGTGCTGCGCAACATCATCGCTTCCCAGGAGAAGCGCGTCACCATCGACCTGATCCAGAAGCGCGTCAGCGAACACTTTAACCTGCGCGAGCAGGACCTGAAGGTGCGCAGCAACACCCGCGCTATCGCCTTCCCTCGCCAGGTGGCCATGTACATCGTGAAGCAGTTGACCACGGCATCGCTTCCGGAAATTGGCCGGCAATTCGGTGGGAAACATCACACGACGGTGCTGCATTCGATCAACAAGATCGAGGAGTTGCGGCGGTCGGACAAGGAATTGAACCGCACCATTACACGGTTGATGGACGCGCTGCAGTAGAAGCGTTTCTTCCCTCTCTCTAAAAAGAAAAAAACCCGCGGGCGCCATGGGTTTTTTTCTTTTAAAGATGGCCTTGGCGTGGGGATCGGGGCAAGCCGCGGAACTCGGCTGAACCAATCGCGTTACCATAGCCGAAGCGCGCCATCGTGCCCCATGAACTTCCCGGAAATTTCCATAGGATTGCCGGAGAGCACTTTGCGCATCCCGGCGATGCTCTCTTGAGGGGAAAGTGGCGCGTGGGCGCCGCCCATGTCGGTCTTCACCCAGCCCGGGTCAAGCAGCACGACGCTGATGCCGCGCGGCTCCAGCTCTTTCGCGAGGATGGATAGGGCCATGTTCAGAGCTGTCTTGCTGCTGCGGTATTGGTAGGACGTGCCAGCCTGGGCGACCGAACCATCTTGCACGCCGCGCACCGAGCTCAATGACGTGGAGATGGCGGCAATCTGCTTGCGCTGGCTGGCTGCGACGTTTTCCAGTAGCGTCTCCGTGACGCGCATGACCCCGAAAAGATTTGTCTCCATGGCCTCGCGCCAGCCATCGTAATCGATTTCGCCAATATGCTGGCCTTCGCGCGGATAGATGCCCGCACTGTGCAACAGCACGTCAATGGGCTTACCGTCCAGTTTGTCCGCAAGATCCTGCACGGACTCATCATCTGTGACATCCAAGCGATGCAGCACAACTGTGGGATGTTGCGCGGTGATTTGCGTTAGTTCGGCACTCTTCTCTGGCTGCCGGGACGTTGCCAGCACCTCCCAGCCGTCGGCGGCATATTGACGGACAAACTCAAGACCCAGACCGCGGTTTGCGCCGGTGATCAGAACTGTGGACATGTTTACGAACTCCTCGGCTCTAAGTGGGAGCTCCTCCATGCACTGGAAAAATTGTGGACGGCATCAGGAAAATGTATATCTGGCTCTTTCCATTAGATGCTGCGCGCGAAAAATTGTCACGAGAGCACCGCAAGGAGAAGCTGTGAACTACGCGTGGGAAAGATGCGGATAAACTGTGATGGGATGTGCAGCGAATCCGTGCAATCCTCCGACATCGCGGGCTTTTCCAATGATCCGCAGAAAATTCCACTTCACACCTGTCAAAGAAATTGCAGGCAGGGGTGCACCAACGAAGGTTTTCCACCAATCCACAGGAGTCATCATCACAATAAGTTATGGAACTAATTTTCTTTGCATGAAGCTTGTGAAAGAAGTGATGGTTGTGAATAAAGCGCTTTTCGGGTGGGTTCTGACAGCGATTCGGCCTTGCCTGGAGCCTCCGTCAAATCCACTAGTTCCACAGAGAATCCGCTGCGGGTGGCCTTTATACTTTGCGAAAAAACGAGTACAGTACGCTAGCGGGTAAACTGGACAGGGGAATCGCATGACCGCAACGGGAACCGCACGCGAGGAAACCCAAGCGATGGAATTCAGCGTAACGAAATCGGCATTGCTCAACGAACTCACGACGACACAAGGTGTGGTGGAGCGTAAGACCACCATTCCCATTCTTTCCAACTTATTGGTGGAGGCAAAAGGCAGTCGCCTGACGATCACGGCGACGGACCTTGAGCTGAGCGTGCGCACCTCTTGCGAAGCGAAGATTAAGAAAGAAGGCGCTGGGACGATTCCCGCCAAAAAGCTTCTGGAACTCGTGCGTCTCCTGCCTGAAGGCGAGATCAAGTTCAAATTACTCGACAATCATTGGGTCGAAATTGTCAGTGAGAAGAAAAAATACAAACTGGTTGGCATGGCCAAGGAAAATTTCCCCGCTCTCCCGGTGATGCCACACACCCTGGTGAACATCCCCGCCATCGTCCTCGAAAACCTGATCGGCAAAACCAAATTTGCAATTTCCATGGAAGAGTCCCGCTACACCCTGAATGGCGGCCTGCTGATCCTGAAGCCGGACACCTTGGCGATGGTGGCCACCGACGGCCATCGCCTAGCGCTCGCGGAAACGGATCAGAAACTCGCCGGACTCAACGGTGAAGTGCGCGTCCTGATTCCGAAGAAGGCCATGGATGAAGTGGAAAAACTCTCCAGTGCCGCCGGCTCCGATGCGCAAATGGAGTTTGCCAAGGATGAAAGCCACCTATTCTTCCAGGTTGGCCATCGTCTGCTGATTTCGCGGATCCTCACCGGGCAATTCCCGAATTATGAAGCGGTGCTGCCGCGTGAGAACAACAAGACTGTCGCGCTGGAACGCACGGAATTAAGCGATGCGGTGCGGCGCGTTTCGCAACTCGCTGACCAGCGATCGCACGCCGTGAAACTTTCCGTCTCCACGGAAGGCGTGGAAATATCCGCCTCCAGCCCCGAATACGGCGAAGCGAAAGAGACCATCGAGAAAGAGTACAAGGGCGATCCCATCGCCATCGGATTCAATTCCAGCTACATGCTGGATTTTCTGGCCGCCGCCGCGGACGGGCCGATCAGCATCGAGCTGAAGGATGAACAATCCGCCGGGCAGATGCGCCCCCTGGCGGATGACAACTATCGCTACCGCTACGTCATCATGCCCATGCGTATCTGAGCCGCGTTATGTAGCTTTACGGATTGTGATTTGCGCAAGCGTTGTTGTATTATCCTATCGTAACCACTAAGAACAATAAACAAATTATTCCACCCTCGCGTATCGGGAAGTGAGCACGGAGTCTTTGCGGGATGACTCAGAATCGCAGCCACGTATCGCCGAACTTGTGAGGTGCCATGCCTACTTCAATTCAAGCCGTCATTGTGATTGTGGTTTTTCTCATGCCTGGTTTTATAGCGAGCAGAGTTCTGTCTTATACCTATCCTCGTTCAGAACCTACCGAAGCACGGTTGGTTTTGACTGCGATAACTCTCAGCTGTTTCAATTACGCAATCCTTTCTTGGTTCTTGATCCTGAGCTGGAAAAGGCTGTGGTATCAACACACCGCTTTTCTGGCATTTCTGGTGTTTCTCAGCGTTTTTATTTCACCCGTGCTGAGCACCTTGGGCTTAGTCAAGTTGGCGGAAACAAACTGGATACGAAGATTCCGTCAGACCTTTGGGCTTCCACACCCTGTCCCGAAAGCGTGGGATTATTTCTTTCGTAAGGGGATTCCTTGCTGGGTCCTTGCAACATTGAAGGGTGGCCAGTTAGTAGGCGGACTCTATGGCGAGAACTCGTTCGCATCGTCGTTTCCTTCAGAAGAGGATCTCTATTTGGAACGTCTGTGCAATTTGACCCCGGAGGGCCGGATGAACGGGTTCGCGGACTTCAGTGTTGGTGGTATAATTCGAATGGAGAATGTGGAACTCCTAGAACTTTTTGAGTATGAACCGGAGGGACAGTCATGACCAAGAAGAATGGGTGGAAGCCCGCAAATAATAGCTGGGTCACAGATGGCTACCAGCCGGTGAATTCTGAAAACAGGGGATACCAAGGAAACCTCGAAAAGGGCTATCAGCCGAAGGTGCAATCAAGTACATCGGCGAAGCCGCCTTCGGTAGGGACGACTGCTGTTATTCCCTTGGCTAACTCCAACAAGGGTTCAGCTACAGCGCCGAAGAAATAAGAGTCAAGCTGTCAGACTAACTTCCGCCTTCTTTCAAATCTCACGGTTCGTTGTGCCAGAATTGGCTTGGCCCAGGAAAGCGGTCGCCAACTCATAACTATAAGAAAAAGAAAGTCTTATTTATCCACAAACCACCATTCTCTCGCTTGAGAAAACGCGCCATTTCCAGTAAAATTTAAATGCTGTCGATTAGTGATTTTTCCTCCAAATCGACACGTCCGCCAGGAAGGTTTGGCCACAAACGCCCTGCGCCAGGGGCAGGCCAGCGGTCCTGGAGAACATAAGTCTTCGCCACGTCCCGGAGCGCGGGATGGGATGAAGCAGGAACCCTACGAGTCCCGTGCTGTACAGGGATCAAAGGGTGAGGCGACGAACGGGGATTGCAAACTTCACGCCTTTCCTAGCTTCACCAAAAATGGTTTTGCAGCAGCGCCGTCGGGAACCCGGTTGTGCGCCGGGGAGTGTTCCACACGATTGGATTGCCGTAGGCACGCACGTTAGGAGAAGAAATGGGCGACAAGGAATCGGTGACGGGAAAAGTCGGCCACCAGTACGACGCCAAGTCGATCAAGGTGCTCGGCGGGCTGGAAGCCGTGCGGCTGCGTCCGGCTATGTACATCGGCTCGACCGGCGAGATGGGTTTGCACCACCTCGTGTGGGAAGTGGTGGACAACTCCGTCGACGAAGCGATGGCGGGCTTCGCGGACGAAGTGAACGTCACGGTTCACGCGGACAACTCCGTGACGGTCGTGGACAATGGCCGCGGCATTCCTGTGGACATGCACGCCACGGAAAAACGCCCTGCGGCGGAAGTTGTGCTCACCGTATTGCATTCCGGCGGAAAATTCGATAGCGAAAGCTACAAGGTGTCCGGCGGATTGCATGGCGTCGGCGTTTCTGTCGTCAACGCCCTTTCGGACTTCCTCGAACTCGAAATCCAGCGCGATGGCGCGGTCTGGGAGCAGAGCTACGAAAAGGGCAAGCCCACTTCCAAGCTCAAGCAAACGGGAAAAACGCGCAAAACCGGCACGAAAGTCAAGTTCCATCCGGATCCCTCGATTTTCGAGAAGACCACATTCAGCTATGACACGCTGGCCACGCGTCTTCGCGAATATGCCTTCCTGAACAAGGGCCTGAAAATCACGCTGAACGACGAGCGCACCGAAAAGAATACGGAATTCCGCTTCACGGGCGGCATCGCGGAATTTGTGAAGCATCTGAATCGCGGCAAGACCACGCTGCACGATTCGCCGATCTACATGGAAGGGAAAAGGGGCAACGTGGAGATGGAAATTGCCCTGCAATACAACGACACTTACGGCGAGAACGTCTTTGCGTTTGCCAACACCATCAACACCGTGGATGGCGGCACGCACCTTTCGGGCTTCCGCTCGGCGCTGACCCGCTCGATCAACAACTTTGCTTCCTCCGCCGGAATGTTGAAGGAGCAAAAGGACGAGGTGAGCATCTCCGGCGACGACGTTCGCGAAGGGCTTGTCGCGGTGGTGAGCGTGCGCCTGCCGCAGCCTCAATTCGAGGGCCAGACCAAGGGCAAACTGAACAGCGACATCAAGGGCGACGTCGAACAACTCGTCAACGAAAAGCTAGGCGAGTGGTTCGACAAGCATTCCACCGTGGCGCGCCGAATCATCGGCAAGTGCATTGACGCAGCGCGCGCTCGTGAAGCCGCCCGCAAGGCCCGCGAACTCACGCGCCGCAAATCGGCGATGGATTCCAGCGGCCTGCCGGGAAAACTCGCCGATTGCCAGGAACGCGATCCGGCGCGCTGCGAATTGTTCGTGGTCGAGGGTGAATCCGCAGGCGGCTCCGCGAAAATGGGCCGCGACCGCAAATATCAGGCGATTCTTCCCCTCAAAGGCAAGATCCTCAACGTCGAGAAGGCGCGCTACGACAAGATGCTCGGCCACGAGGAAATTCGCGCCATCATCACCGCCCTCGGCACCGGCATTGGCAAGGACGATTTCGACGCCGGCAAGCTGCGCTATCACAAAATTATTCTCATGACCGACGCGGACGTGGATGGCTCGCACATTCGCACGCTTCTGCTCACCTTCTTCTTCCGCCACATGAAGGAACTGATCGAGCGCGGCCACGTGTACATCGCGCAGCCTCCTCTCTACCGCGTCAAGCGCGGCAAGAGCGAACGCTACATCCGCGACGAGCGCGATTTCGCCCGCGAACTGATGAAGCGCGCCACGGAAGATCATGTCGTCAAGGCGAAAGAGGGCGTGAGTCTGGAAGGCGCGCGCCTGACATCATTTCTCCTCAACGTGCAGGAGTACGAAGCTGCCGCGGCGAAGCTGGGCCGCCGTCTGCGCGAGCCCGGGCTAGTGGAATTGCTGGCGGAAAGCGGTTTGGAAAAAAAGACCGACTTTGGCGAGAAAAAGACACTCGAGAAACTTCTGAAGGAAGTCGAAAAGAGCAAGCTGAAACTGGAAGGCAAAATCGTCTTTGATGAGGAACACAGCCTGTATGAAATCCAGTTTGGCGCGCCGCACAACCAAAAGATCAGTTGGGCCGTCGCTTCCACCGCGGAGTACAAGCGTCTACGCGCGTTAGGTAGGCAGATCGAGGAGTTTAATCACCCCCCGTTCACGGTCGCCCGCAACGGCACCCAGGTCACCCAGGAAAAGGCCACCGACGTTCTCAACTACGTGATGGAAGACGCCAAGAAGGATTTCACGATTACGCGGTTCAAGGGCTTGGGCGAAATGAACGCGGTGCAGTTGTGGGAAACCACGATGAATGCGGATACCCGCACGTTGCTGCAGGTCAAACTTGAAGATGCCGTCGCCGCCGAGGATATTTTCACCACGCTCATGGGCGAAAACGTGGAAGCGCGGCGCAAATTCATCGAGGAGAACGCCCTGGAAGTGGTGAATCTGGATATCTGAGGTTGCTCCAATCAGGGGCGCAGCATGCTCCGCCTGTACGAATGCGGGCAAGATCGCATGATCTACCAGTTGGGTTGGACGACATTGCCGGGATTACGGGGACTGAGCGTGAGCGAGTTTCGCGCTACGCCGACGGCCACGCCGGACAATGAAAAAGGTGTGGCGCTCAACTTTGCTGATGATACGGAGCGCGACTCGTTCTTGCGCCTCATCGAAGCGGAGTTTGCGGCGCGGCGATTTACCAACGCCGCCGACGCGTTCGATAGCGTGAAGGCGTATGTGCTCGAACGCGCGAGCAAACGATTTTAGGTCGTCATCCTGAGCGAAGCGAAGGACCTCAACCGCCGCTTGGCCGAGGTTGAAGCTGGCGCTGAGGTTCTTCGGGCTGCAAAAAACGCGGCCCTCAGAATGACAGACTAAGAGTGAGGAACGCCCGGGAAACGGGCAACACAGCGAGGAATGATGGCAGACGAACACAACACATCGGTACTCCTACCCATTGATATCGAAGCGGAGATGCGCAAATCGTATCTCGACTACGCGATGAGCGTCATCATCGCGCGCGCGCTTCCCGACGTGCGCGACGGCCTGAAGCCCGTGCAGCGGCGCATTCTTGTGGCCATGAACGACCTCGGCCTGGCCTCCAATCGCGGTTACCGCAAATGCGCGAAGATCTGCGGCGATACCTCCGGCAACTACCACCCGCACGGCGAAGCGGTCATCTATCCCGCGCTCGTTCGCCAGGCGCAGGACTTCAACATGCGCTACCCCCTGATTGACGGCCAGGGAAACTTCGGTTCCGTGGACGGCGATCCACCGGCGGCCATGCGATACACGGAAGCGCGGCTGGCCAAAATTTCGGAAGACATTCTCGCTGACCTTGAGAAGGAAACTGTCGATTTCATCCCGAACTTCGATCAGACCCGCGAAGAGCCCGTGGTTCTCCCGTCGCGTATTCCGAATCTTCTCGTCAACGGCGCCAGCGGCATCGCCGTCGGCATGGCCACCAACATTCCTCCGCACAACCTGAGCGAAATCGTGGATGCCGCCATCCTCCTGATCGAGAAGCCCGACACCCCGCTCAAGGAAGTGATGAAGATCGTTCCGGGCCCGGATTTTCCGACAGGCGCTTATATCGCGGGCAGGGAAGGCATTGAAGCCGCCTATCGCACCGGCCGCGGCAGCTTCATCATGCGCGCCAAAGCCGCCATCGAGGAAGCCAGCAAGGACCGCGAGAATATCGTCATCACCGAAATCCCCTACCAGGTCAACAAGGCCAAGATGATCGAGCGCATCGCCGAACTCGTGCAAACCAAGAAAATCGAAGGCATCGCCGACGTGCGCGACGAATCTTCCCGCGAAGGCATGCGCGTCGTCATCGAGCTGAAGCGCGGCGAAGAATCCCAGCTCATCCTGAACAATCTCTTCAAGCACACCCAGATGCAGGAATCTTTCGGAATGATCCTGCTCTCCATCGTCGGCGGACAGCCGCGCGAACTCGGCCTGATTCCGATGATCAAGCTCTTCATCGAGCACCGCATGGAAGTGGTTCGGCGGCGCACCATTTTCGAGCTGCGCAAAGCCGAAGAACGCGAACACATTTTGGTGGGCTACCAGATCGCGCTCGATCATCTGGACAACGTCATCCGCGTCATTCGTGGCAGCAGCAGCCGCGCCGAAGCCAAGGAAAACCTGTTCAAGTATTTTACTGAGCAGGACGTCACCATCACGGAGAGCGGCAAGTCCAAGAAGCTCGAAGGCGTGAAGCTCGACGGCCGCAAGTACCGCTTTGCGGGCGCGCCGGAAATCGAAGCCGTCGGCCGCGGCGCCGCGGGGCTCGGCCTCAGCTACGCACAGATTGACGCCATCCTCGAATTGCAACTCCATCGCCTGACGCAGCTCTCCATCGACGAAATCCTGAAGGAATTGAAGTCTATCCGCGACCTCATCACGGAACTTAGCGAAATCCTGGCCAGCGACAAAAAGCTGAAACAGGTGATCATCGGCGAGCTTCGCGAAGTCCACAAAGCCTACGGCGACGACCGGCGCACGCAGATCGTGGACAAGGTGGACGAGATCAAGCTGGAAGACCTGATCGCGGACACGGACATGCTCATCACCGTGAGCCATGCCGGTTACATCAAGCGCACTCCCGTGGAGATTTACCGGCACCAATCGCGCGGCGGCAAGGGACGCATCGGCGCGCGCACCAAGGAAGAAGACTTCGTCGAGCATCTCTTCATCGCCTCAGCGCACAGCTACATCCTGCTGTTCACTTCCAAGGGCCGCGTTTACTGGCTGAAGGTGTACGAGCTGCCGGAAGCGGCGGCGGCCACGCGCGGCAAGGCCATCGCCAGCCTGGTGAAATTCCAGGAAGACGAAAAGCTGACGGCGCTGGTGGCGGCCACGAACCTGGAGGAAGAAGGCCGCTTCGTTTTCATGGCCACGAAAAGCGGCACGGTGAAAAAATCGGCGCTTGTGGAATTTTCCAACCCGCGCTCCACCGGCATCATCGCCATCAACCTCGAGGACAAGGACGAACTGATTGGCGCAAAGCTGACCGACAGCAAGCAGATGATCTTCCTCGCCAGCCACGAGGGCCAAGCCATCCTGTTCCGCGAGACGGACGTGCGCCCCATGGGCCGCAACGCCGGCGGCGTGAACGGCATGGACCTCGACAAGGAGGACTACGTCGTCAGCATGGACGCCGTGCAGCCGGACTTCGTGATCATCGCCAAGGAATACCAGCAAACCACGCAAAACCTGGAAGAGCTCGAAAACGAGCACATCAAGGACTCGCTCACGACGCTGATGCTTACCGTCGCCGAAAAGGGCTACGGCAAGCGCACCGCTCTGGCCGAGTACCGCATCACCTCGCGCGGCGGCAAGGGCGTGGTGAACATGAAGACCACCGACCGCAACGGCTCCGTCGTCGCCACGCTGCAGGTTACGGAAGAGTCCGACGTCATGATCATCACCGAAAACGGCAAGGTCATCCGCGTGCACGCGAACGAAATTCGCGAAGCGGGCCGCTCCACGCAAGGCGTGCGCTTGCTGCGGCTCGATGACGACGACACTGTCGCCGCCGCCGCCGTCCTCCAGGAAGAAGAAGCCGAAGAAAAGAAGTAAGCTGGAACAAGCGCGGGGGTGTGAATGAAGAGACTGGCTTTCGCCTTTTGTCTCGTCCTAATCCTGATGCCGCGGTCACTCGCTCAACACGGCACAGCTCCGAATGACTACTATCCACCCGGCTATAACGGTGATACGTGGTCCGGAGAAGTGACATCCACGAATGACGAAACACGAGTGATAACGCTCACCTATACCAAGGGACCCAGGACTGAAACCTTCTCTGGTGTGCTCCAGGAGGGCTACAAAGTTAAGCTCAAGGACGGTACGCTGCATGAACTTAAGCCATCCGAGATATCGAACGGAACCCATTTGATTGTTTTCTATATGCAGAGAACCAGAAAAGACGGGGACAAGAAGATTAAGTATTACGAGATCTTTCGCCTTCAAGTTTTGAAATAAGTTCGTCCTTTGAGCGGAAAAGTGGGACAACCCCTCGGGCAGTGGCCCTCTACTTGGTGCTAGAATTCTAGGCCTTATGAAAATCACACGCCGCTTGTTTGCATTCCTTGCGTTCACTGCGTCGCTGGCTGTCCTGGCTCTTGCCGGTGCTGCTGGCCGACCCGCCGCGAGCCACAGCTACCTCGCGTTCGTCGGCACCTACACCAATAAAACCGATAGCAAAGGCATCTACGCTTACGAGTTCGACGCGGAGACGGGCAAACTGACCGCGAAGGGACTTGCCGTGGAAACGCCCGACCCCTCCTTCATCGCCATCCATCCCAACGGTAAATTCGTATACGCCGTTAACGAGTCTGGCAAACAAAGCGCCGTCAGCGCTTTCGCTCTTGATGCGCAAAGCGGGAAGCTCACCCTGCTGAATCAACTTCCCGCGCTCGGCGAAGATCCTTGCTACATAACCTTCGACAAAACCGGCAAGTACGTCCTTATCGCCAACTACACGTCGGGCAACGTCGCTGTATTCCCCATCCTCGCGGACGGAAGACTCGGCGAGCATACCGCGCTCCTGACGGACGCAGGTGCCGTGGGCCCCAACAAGAAGCGCCAGGAAGGCCCGCACGCTCACTGGATCGGGGTCTCGGCAAGCAATCGTTTCGCGTACGTCTCGGACCTGGGTCTCGACCGTGTCTTCATCTACAATTTCGACTCCTCCAAGGGCACGCTCGTCCGAGGTGACGCGCCTTCCTTGGATACAAAGGCCGGCTCTGCAAAGTCGAATGACGCCTTCTCGGCGACCCTCAGCCCAGGCACAGGTCCACGCCATGTGGCGTTCTCTCCCGACGGGAATTTCATGTATGTTCTCGGTGAATTGCAGTCTACCGTGACGGTCTTTGCCAACGATGCGCGGGGAACGAATCGCCAGCTTCAGCGGATTTCCGCGTTGCCGGAGGGATTTTCCGGCCGGAACGACGCGGCAGAAATTGCCCTTCACCCCAGTGGAAGATGGCTCTTTACGTCCAACCGGGGCCACGACACCATCGCTGTCTTTGCGGTGGATCCACAAAAGGGAACCCTGCGTAAGACGGGCGATTTCCCCACCGGCGGCAAGGAACCACGCCACTTCGCCATCGACCCCACGGGCCACTTCCTGCTCGCCGAAAATCAGCATTCCAATTCCATCGTGGTGTTTGGCATCGACTCCGCGACCGGCGCCCTCACGCAAGTGTCCAAGACCGAAGGCGTACCATCTCCCATCTGCCTCGTCTTCCTCCCAACGCACTAATCTTTGGGGCAGAGCGATTCCTCGAGCCATGCGCTACACTTGCCCTTTTCAATTCCAGAGGAGGACAGGTGTTTTTGTTCCGATGGCTTTCCTTGTAGACTAGAAAGGTTGGGCTGTTCACAGGCCCAAAGCGTCCCGGTTGGCAGTTTTCTTGAGAGAGCAAGGAGATCACCGCCATGGCAGTCGATGTGGTCATGCCCCAGATGGGCGAGAGCATCTTTGAAGGGACCATCACCAAGTGGCTGAAGAAACCTGGCGACAAGGTCGAGCGGGACGAGCCGCTGTTTGAAATATCCACCGACAAGGTGGATGCCGAAATCCCCTCCCCCTCGGCGGGAGTGCTGAAAGAGATCAAAGTTCCCGAAGGGCAGACCGTGCCGATCCAGACGATTGTGGCGGTGATCGATGGAGCGGGGTCGGCCGCGGCATCGGCTCCGGCACCCGTGCCAGCTCCTGCAGCGGCGGCACCAGCGGCGAAGCCCGTGCCGACAGCACTGGCACCTGTGCCTGCGACAGCAAAGCCCGCAGCACCTGCACCAGCTCCGGCGGCTGCACCGTCGGTTCCTGCTTCGCAAGCAACGCCAGCGGCTTCGGCGGAACGCATTCATTCCTCGCCGTTGGTTCGCCGCATGGCGAAGGAACATGGCGTGGATCTTTCCACCCTCGAAGGCAGCGGGGCGGGCGGCCGCATCACCAAGCAGGATATCGAAGTGGCGATCGCGGCATCGTCCGGCGCGGCGCCGGCGAGCGCTCCGGCAGCGGCTCCAGCGGCTGCGGCACGGCCCATACCTCCGCCGTCTCCGGCAGCCGTGGCGCACCCTGGGGCAGCGGCGGCACATGGCAACCAGTTCATTCCGGCGCTGCAAGTAGGAGTGCCGCGGGAACGCATTTATTTTGGGAATTACGAAGTGCACCCGCTGAGCGTAATGCGGCAGAAGATCGCCGAACACATGGTGGCGTCGAAGCACGTTTCCGCGCACGTATATTCCGTCGACGAGATTGACATGAGCAAGATTGCGGCGATCCGCGCAAAGTCCAAGGAAGAGTTTGAGAAGCGCTACGAAACGAAGCTGACGTTCATGCCGTTTTTTGTGAAGGCGGCGGTGGCGGGGCTGCGCGCCTATCCCATCGTGAACGCTTCGCTGGACGGCACCAACGTGGTGCTGCACAAGGAGATCAACATCGGCATCGCCGTGGCGCTGGACTGGGGCCTGATCGTGCCGGTGGTGAAGAACGCGGACGAGAAGAACCTGCTGGGAATTCAACGCAACCTGAATGATCTGGCCGAGCGCGCGCGCTCGAAGAAGCTGAAGCCCGAAGAGGTGCAGGAGGGAACTTTCTCCATCACGAATCCAGGCGTGTTCGGGGGGCTCTTCGGCCTGCCGGTGATCAGCCAGCCCAACGTGGGCATCCTGGGGCTGGGGGCGATCGAAAAGCGGCCGGTGGTGATCAATGATTCGATCGCCATACGCTCGATGTGCTACGTGACGCTGAGCTACGACCACCGCGTGGTGGACGGGGCTATCGCGCACCAGTTCCTGCACAAGGTGAAGGAAACGCTGGAAAATTGGGCAGAGCCGGTGGTGTAGTGGACAGTTTTAAGTAATCAGTTGTCAGTAAAGAAGGAAAACCCTGTCACGAGCAGGTGGTTTTGCCCGGCTTGGCATTTACAGAGTTTTACTGCTCCTTGCGAAATTCCGAAGTGAAGAAAATTGCTGCCTGCAAGCAACCGTGAGATAACCGGTGTGATCCTGCTCCGGGCCGCAGACCGATGATTCGGGAGCCAAATGTCCCCTTCTGACTGATAAATGATCAGTAGTGTCCGGTTGAGCATTT
>DLMH01000090.1 GCA_002478115.1 Candidatus Acidiferrum typicum
GCTTCTACCAAGGTCTCAGGTTCCGCGCAGCCCGGCTGAATGTAGACTCGCATTCCTGACTGCACGCAACTCAGGGCTTCATCTGCCGTGCGCAATTTTTTCTTGTAATCAAGTTCCCAGGACATCCTTCCCCCCATTTTCTGTACTATCCAACCGCGCTCACTTTCCGCGCCGGCTCAGATTCGTCCGACATAGAGCGCTCGTAACCGACTGCAGCGTAAAAAATTGCACGGTCAAAGAATTGATCTACAAGTTCTTCTACTTCGAGCTCACCGGCGATCTCCACGGGGCGGTCCAGAACCGCTTCTCGCTTCAGAAAGTCCCACAGGTTTTTCTTGGTCAGGATGATCGCCCAAATGAGTTGACTCAGCGGCACGCCCTGGTGGGCACGCTTTGCACCGATCGCTAAATAGCGTTTTTCGACATCCATCTGACCCTTGCCGAGCAGCCATTCCGCCAAGTGCTGATAGATTTCGTGAACCCGTTCTCTGAGTTCCTCGGGTGGCACGTGGGTGTAGCTCGGCAGCAACGGGGAGTGGCTCGTTTTTTCGAGAAGCCCTGCCGCCAGGGCATCCGAGTGGGTCTCAACCAACCGGAGAAGCCTATACGCGAGTAACATCGGTGCCCTCCTTAACTACTTGAATCTTCGACCTTAACCCGGGATACAGCTATGACAGGAGGCACGTCTGGCTGTGATATGGGTCACAGCAGCTCTACATTTGTTTTCTTTCCGTTCGTTTGCTCTCGACTCAGGCGGTCGATCAATAATCGGTGGTGCAAGGCAGAAAATTTGGCGACTCGGAGCCTGTTGAACGGAACGGGTGACGAGAGTCACCTCCAACGGTGCTCCGGATCACTTTTTGTTCCCGAATCGAATAGTAGGGTAGCTAGTGGGAACGCAGGCCAATTGCACCGCCCAGGGCGAATTGCTCCTGACCTTGGAGAAGTGCGATGGAGGCGGCTATGGTGTCGAAGTGCGCGAATCCCTCCTGCTCGGCCATCTTCCGATATTTCCGTGAAGGTACAATTTTCCACGTAGCAGCCGGGTCAACCCGACCCGAAAAAGACAGTCTTCCCGGGACATCCGCGCTCGAGCGTTTCTGGCTTTGTGGCGAGTGCTCGACGACGATGACCGTTATTTCTCACGCCCCCGGAGTCCGGGTGGTTCCTCTGCAGGACTTATCGGAAAAGCAAAGACGGCAGCGGAATCGAAGCATTGCCATAGGAGCCGTTCCCAAGTCTTCCTCGTGACTGTACGGATTGGGCCCCTCGAAGGAGGCATGTATGTCAACGATGGCGCAGATAAACGACCAGAAAAGCATCGCATTCAAGCATGTGCTGATGGCCACCGATTTTTCAGAAGCTTCTCGGCGAGCGCTTGACTTCGCGATAGCGATCGCCCGCCGGCATGGCTCGGAGCTTTCTGTAGTGCACGCAATTCCGGTGGAGCCGTATGACCGAATCCCGCTCGGTCCGCCCCCCCCTAAGCTGGGTCGCCGCAGGCTGGAAGCAGAGAAGCAAATGAAGCAGCTTGAAGAAGAGACCAGGTTTAAGGGTGTAACCCACCACTTGGTGCTTGAACGAGGTAACGTATGGGATGTTCTCGCTTCGGAAATTCAACGCGACAACATTGATTTGCTGATCCTGGGCACACGGGGACGCGGCGGACTGAAGAAGCTGGCATTAGGTTCGGTCGCGGAAGAAGTTTTACATTTGGCCTCGTGTCCCGTGCTTACAGTTGGTCCAAACGTTCCGCCCGCAGGCCCTGGCAAATCCGATTTCAAGCGCATTCTTTTCGCAACTGATTTCGGCCCAGCTTCGAACACAGCCTTTCCGTACGCCTTGTCTCTGGCAGAAAATTATCAGGCCAAGCTTTTCCTTGTGCACATGGTGCCACCGATACCAGTCGCTGATCTTGGACCGGCAGCTTACGGACCCTCGGCTTACGCTGCTGAGGAATTTACAACGTGGCAGCGCACGATGCGAGTCGAAAGCGTGAGGAGATTAAGAGAAATGATTCCGCCCAAAACGGAACTGGCGTTCGAGCCGGAATATCTGGCTGGGATGGATTTCTTGCCGGAAGGAATCTTGGACATGGCGGCAGCCCGCAGCATCGACTTAATCGTCATGGGTGCGAATCGAACTTCGACCCCACGGATGGCCGCCCATATCCCCTGGGCTCTGACGCATGAAGTTTTGTGCCACGCCAAATGTCCCGTTTTGACGGTATGTAACTGAAGGAAGCACAAGCGCTTGGCAGCCTAAGCTAATGTAATCGTGACGGCCAAAGCTCGTGGCATCGGGGAGCGGCGCAAGGCTGAAAGCGGAACTGCGATGGTCAGGAGTTGACCATTTTTTGCAGCGCGGTCTTGTTGCGGATGAACAGAGTGGCGCCCTTCAACTGCACCAATTGCCGTTTCTTGAATTCCGAGAATAACCGGCTGACAGTTTCCCGAGTGGTGCCGATCATTTCGGCGATTTCTTCATGGGTGAGTGTCAGCTTCACCTGTAAAGGATCACCGTTGCCGGTCGCATTGGACCAGCCCAGAAGCAACTTCGCGAACTTCTCGGACGGCGATGTAGAGAGCCCGAGTGTGCGGATCTCTTCATACGCAGTGTAGTAATTGCGGCTTAACTGCTCCGCTATGCGTACAGCCACTTCTCCATGTTCACGCAAGAAGTGAAGCAACGCATCCCGGGCAATGAAATTCGCTTGTCCCGGCTCAATCATCTCGGCAGTCACTTCATAAGGGCGGTTGGAAATTGTAGCGTTGATCCCCAGAACATCTCCCGGCTCAGAAATTTTGGTGATAATCGTCTTGCCCTCGGCGGAGGAGGTCGAGAGTTTCGCTCTGCCGGCGCAGAGCAAAAACACGCCCCGCGGCTGCTGGCCCTCGATAAAAAGCATGGCAGATTTTGGATAGACCGCCGTGGACTTGATGTCGTTGAGCTTCTGCACCGCAGCCACCGGAAGATTGCAGAAAACATGCTCTTCCCGCACCGGACAGGTAAGGCAGTTGTCGAGGATATTCAGCCCGTAGGGAGCTCGCATTGCGCCGCCTTCACATGAATTGTACCACTTAGTACCCCGTGACCACGATCACTAAAAGCCGTGACTACGGGCATGGTATCTGGCGAGTGCTGCGCTGAAAATGTGGTGTGCACGGGAGTTGTGGAAGCTGTGCAGCGTGGAGGGTTCCATGAGCACCGTAACCGAAGTCCGAGAGCCGGAAGTTAAAAAACCGGTCGAGGTGGGGCGCCTACCGCAAGTGCCGCCATCACCGCAGCCAGTAGGAGCCAGGCCGTTGTTTTCAGACTGTTTGCTGGAATCAGGCGGAGTGAAGCATGGACGGCTCACTGTCGCCACCATAATTTCATTTATTATTCAATGTTTGCTTATCGGGGTCGCAGTCATCATACCTCTCATGTTTACCGAAGCGCTGCCCAAGCAGCAATTGCTGTCGTTTCTGGTGGCGCCACCGCCTCCGCCACCGCCTCCGCCACCTGCCGCCGCCGCTGCCCCCAGAGTTGTGCAGCGCGTGGAGAGTGAGCTCCTGAACGGCCACTTGCGCACTCCTGGAAGGATTCCGCAGAAAATAACGATGATTCGAGAAGAGGAGGCACCACCCCCAGCATTTTCTACCGGCGGAGTCATCGGAGGAGTTCCCGGCGGAATCCC
>DLMH01000009.1 GCA_002478115.1 Candidatus Acidiferrum typicum
CAGTTCAAGGGTTCACTCCAGTGAAGCGCGCCGAGGCGAGGCACGCCTCACAGAACAACGCCGGAAGCTGATGGAGCGAATCCAGAAGCCGGCCAACAAGAGAAAAAGGAATGAAAAGTGAGGCCAACCGGCGACCGAGATCCTGGTGGAATGCTAGTGAAGGATGGGCGGAGAAGATGTGACAGGAATCACGCGAATTGGGCAGTGTTGCAGGCAGGAGAGGCCGAGCGCAATCCTACAATGCTTTGCGAGCCGCCAAGTTTTCGCGATTCTCTCCGCGACGCGGCCCTAAAGTTTACGGAGGGCAGGCGGAAGAACCCCAGCCAGGGAGTAGGAACCCCCGCCGGTGATGAAAAGGCCAAGGGCGAGCAGGAATTGCGTAAGAGCGTACTCCATACCATTGTTCGCGAGGCTGAAGCCATGGGGAAGATGGACCAGGAAGATCGCACCGGCCATCACGATCATGATGCAGAGAGCACCAATGCGGACAAAGGCGCCCGTGAGCAAAGCGAGTCCTCCCGCAAACTGCGCAAGACCTACCAGGAAGCTGACGATTACCGGGGAGTGCATGAAGCCCGCAAAGCCATGAATGCCGGGGCCCCCAAAGGCGCCAAAGAAAATGGCGCTACCGTGATAGAGAAAGACGATTGCGCTGGCGATGCGGAAGATGAGCAGGGCGAGATCAAGCTTGCCGGAAGCAGCCAAAGGCGACGACGTTAGCGAAGTCATAAATCCATCCTTATCAATCCGTGAACTTGCGGGGAATGTAACAAAGGAACGAGGAAATAGCAATCCAGATTGGGAGTTGGCGCGAAAGGAGCGGGAGAGAGAGTTTTTGACGCGGTAAGAAGCAGGGAGATATACTCCGCGGTAGGGGATAGAGAACGGAGAGGCCCGTGGGTGTCTTAGACCAAAGGTTTGAGAAGAACGTCCTGATCACATCGGTGGACTACGTCTTTAATTGGGCGAGAAAGAGTTCGCTGTGGCCGCTGACGTTTGGCCTGGCGTGCTGCGCCATTGAGATGATTGCGTCCACGGCGTCGCGCTTTGACATGGCGCGGTTCGGGGCGGAGGTGTTCCGGCCGTCGCCGCGGCAGGCGGACCTGATGATCGTTTCGGGAACGGTTACGCTGAAGATGGCGCAGGTGATCCAGCGGGTGTGGCAACAGATGCCGGACCCGAAGTGGTGCATCTCGATGGGAGCATGCTCGAGCGTGGGCGGGCCGTTCAACGCGTACTCGGTGTTGCAGGGAGTGGACCGGATCGTGCCGGTGGATGTGTACGTGGTGGGATGCCCGCCGCGGCCGGAAGCGCTGTTTTACGCGCTGTTGAAGCTGCAAGACAAAATCGATGATATGACTCTGGCCAAGCGGCCGACGGAAGTGCGGCTGCGGCCGGAGATGGTGGAAGATTTCAAGAAGAGCGTGATGGTGGCGCAGGTCGCAGAGCCGGGCGAGTAGTGAGCGGGAAAACGTTATCAGCGATCAGTAATCAGCGATCAGGAAGTAAGAACTAAGGATTTGGTGGGTCGGCCGACGGTCAGGTAAGACTTGCAGAACAAAGAGGGACGAGGCGGAGATGGGATTCGTGAGAACGGCGAAGGTGGCGGAGTTACCGGCGGGGACGGTGCGGGAATTCCACGTCGAAGGGAAAGCGATTGCGTTGGCGAATGTCGGCGGAACAATCTTTGCGATCAACAATACCTGCCTGCACCGCGGCGGGCCGCTGGGACAAGGTGTGATGGAGGGCAAGGTGTTGACTTGCCCGTGGCACGGGTGGCAGTTTGATGTGACCAGCGGAAAAGCGGCGCAGAATCCGGCGGTCGGCGTGGACTGCTACCGGACGGAAGTGCGCGGGGAAGACATCTTCGTTGAGGTGTAGCGTGGCGAATGGTCTGAAAGGGAAGCGAAGGGGCCTTCTGGGAGTCCTGCCCGGCTCTTAACTATAAGAAAATAAAAACGTTAGCTTCGATTTTAGAGCTGAAATTCCGGCCCATTGACGGTTTGGGTGTGGCAAGTCCCTCTATCCCTCATATTTTGTTTGGTTTTCGCCGTGCAGACGTGTATATTTCAGCCGAATCTGGTGCCGATGGTAACCGTTACTTCGCAGACCCGACATTACTGGATCTTCAGCGCAGACCCGCATCACTATCACTGGGACACGTTATTCGTTAAAGGGAAAGAGATGTGGCATGGGGCGGAATCAAAGCCCGATGCGATACGTGCCCTGAAACAGGTGAAGAAGGGCGACCGCGTGCTGTGCTATCACTCCACGCCGGAGCGCTCCTTGTATTCGATCGCGGAGGTTACGCGCGATCCGTATTCCGACCCGCACGATCCCAAGGGGAAAAACCTGGTGGCGGACTTGCGCGCGTACGAGAAGTTGCCGCGGCCGGTGACGCTGGCGGAAATGAGAGCGAACCCCGCGGTGAGGAAGCTGAAGCTGCTGAAGAACGTGCGGCTGCTCATTTCGGCGATCAGTGACGAGGAGTACCAGGAGTTGTTGCGGATGGCGGGAATCGTGGCCATGCCGGGAGTGCCGCTGCTGTAAAGCGTCGCGGCGGCGAAGCCCATCGAAAGGCGCCTGGTTCCACAAAAACAGCCAAACATTCGGGGCTCGAGTGCGTTTCTACGCAAAGGATCGGGTGTGCGGAATTTCCGAAGAAAAGCTATTCTTCGGGCTGCGCTAGAGAGACTTGGAGAGTAGCCAGGTCATGAGTTCGGGGTCGGCGTAGGCTTTGTCCCAGGAGTTGTGGCCGACACCGGGGTATTCGGTGTAACGAACATCGGCGCCGTCAGCCTTGAGGGCTTCGACCATGTGGCGGGATTCAGAAACGGGAACAGCCGGGTCCGCATCGCCGTGGAAGACCCAGATGGGGAGCTTCGTGCCGATTTTCTTTGCGGCCTCGAGATAGGGAATGCGGTCGGAGTCGAGCTGTTTGCGGGCGTCATCGGGAGGAAGGATGCCGCCGCAGATGGGCACGACCGCGGCAAACTTATGGGGATAAGCCGCGGCGAGCGCCCAGCTCCCGTAGCCGCCCATGGAAAGACCGGTGAGATAGGTGCGTTTGGGATCGCCCTTGAATTCCTTGGAAGCGGCGGCGAGAGCGGCGAGTGCGACCTCTTCCATATCCGGCTTATTCCAACTATGTTCCTTCAGGCATTGCGGCATGACCACGAGGGCGGGAAAACGCGAGCGGTCGTTGCGGATGGCCGTGGCGATGCCGACCTGGGTTTGGATGAGGCCATCGGTACCGCGTTCACCGGCGCCGTGGAGGAAGAGGATAATGGGCCATTTCTGATTGGAGGACCAGTTGTCCGGCACAAAGACCTGATACTTATAGCTGACGCCGCGAATGGAGAGGGTACGGTCGAGAAAACCAGTTTCGTGTTTGCGGGCGAGAGCGGGAGAGCCAAGAGTAAAGACGAGAGCGAGCAGCAGGAGAAAACGGAAGCGAGAGATGGACACAGGAACCTCCAAAAAACGAAATGTATCACGATTGAGCGGCGAGCGGGGAAAGATGGTTCGTGATCTAGTGTGATAGCGTGAATGATCGAGAGGACGATGCCGGAACTCCCTGAAGTCGAGACGGTGGCGCGAGGCTTGCAGCGGCAAATCGCGGGCCGGCGAATCTTGAGCATCACCTTGGGGAAAACCGATTTCATCGACAATCCGGAGGAGATTGAAAAGGAATTGCCGGGACGCGCAATTCGCAGCGTGGTGCGTTACGGCAAATTCCTGCTGCTGCGGCTGACGCCGAAGGAAAATGCGGGAGAAACGGAGCGCGAATCCGCGCTTCTGGTCCACCTGGGTATGACCGGCATGTTGCGGCCGCAGCCCGCGGGCGAGCCGCACGCGAAACACACGCACGTGGTAGCGCTGCTGGACGATGGGCGCGAATTGCGGTACATCGACGCGCGGCGATTTGGCCGCATGGCCTATCTGGCGGGGGAGTCGCTGCAGGAGGAGTTGCGGCGATTCGGCGCTGATCCGCTGGAAGCGGGGCTGGAGGAGTTCACGGCGAGAATCCGTGGAAAGCGCGCGAGAATCAAGGCCCTGCTTCTGGATCAGCAGGTTTTGCGCGGTGTGGGAAACATTTACGCCGATGAGAGCTTGTGGAAAGCGAGGATCCATCCGAAGCGGCTGGGAGCGCGGTTGCGGAAGGAGCAGGTGAAAGAACTGTACCGCGCACTGCAAGGCATCCTGGAGCGGGCGATTGTGATGCGGGGATCTTCGATCGCGGACTTTCTTGACGCGGAAGGCCAGCCGGGAGAATATCAGCGGCATCATCGGGCGTATGGAAGAGAGGGGAAACCTTGTTTTCGCTGCAAGACGCGGATCAAACGCGTGATCGTGGCGGGGCGCAGCAGCTATTTTTGTCCGCTATGCCAAAAAGCGCCGCGGAGCGGAAGAAGTCAGGGGAGAGAAACACGAAATCAGGGGCAAGGGCATCTGAAGAAGAGATGAGAGCCAGGTGTTGGTAAGAGTTTCGCGAATGAAAGGTTTGGGGGGATAGGGATGAGGATGAATCGGAAGACGATGGTTGTGTTGGGACTGCTGCTGGTGCTGGCCGGGATGCGCGTGTGGACGGCACGGGCGGCGGGGAACGACGCGAGTCCTTTGGCGGCGACGGACCAGCAAATCCTGAGCGAAATCCGCGACCACAGCGAAGTGATGGACAACCTGGAGTACCTGTCTGACCGGATCGGAGCGAGATTGACAGGCACGCCACAACTGAAGCAGGCAAACGATTGGACCGTGGAGATGTTCCAGAAGTACGGGCTGACAAACGTACACCTGGAGGCGTACTCGATTGCGCACGCCTGGGTGCGCGGGACCGCGAAAGCGCGGATCGTGGCGCCGACGGAGCATCCGCTGACGATTGCCTCCGCGGCATGGGCGCCCAGTACGAAAGGCACGGTGCACGGCCCCGTGGTGTACTTCGATGCGAAGAAGCCGGAGGATTTCGCGAAATTCGAGGGGAAGCTGAAGGGAGCGATTGTAATCACTCAGGAACCCCGGACGCTTTCGCCGCCAAAACCCATTGACCGGAACGCGGAAATCTATCACCCGATGGAGGAACCGCCGGCGCCGGTAGGGCAGCCCGTGGCGGCCGACCCGTATGAAAAGTATCTGGCCAACATCCGCGCGCAGATGAAGTTTCTGGTGGAGGAAGGAGCCGCAGCAGTGCTGCGCGATTCTGGAAAACCCCACGGATTGCTCACTATGACGGACGGCACCACCGTGCCATTCGAACTGGGGCCACTGCCCTCGGCGTTTGTGACCGGGGAAGGCTACCGGATGATTTTCCGGATGCTCAAGAAGGGTCCAGTAGAGGTAGAGCTGGAAATCAAAAACACGCTGAGTAAGAAACCCGTGGAAGTGTACAACACGGTTGCGGAATTGAAGGGGACAGAGAAGCCGGACGAGGTGGTGATCCTCGGCGCGCACCTGGATTCCTGGGATCTGGCAACGGGGACGACGGACGACGGAACGGGAACGATGGTGGTCCTGGAAGCGGCGCGCGCGCTGGCCAAACTCAGTGTGAAGCCGAAACGGACGATCCGGTTTGTATTGTTCACGGGCGAGGAGGAAGGACTGATCGGGTCACATGAGTATGTGAAAGCGCACAAGAATGAGCTGGACAAGATTTCAGCGGTGCTCATTCATGACAGCGGTACGGGGCGGGTGCTGGCGCTGGGACTCCATGACAACTACCAGGATCGGGAGATCGAGGACCAAGTGATTGCGCCTCTGCACGAAATGAAATTGCTGGAAACAACCATGGCGCGGGAATACGGCATGGACAGTTTGTCGTTCGACGAGGCGGGGGTGCCGGGATTCTGGTGCGCACAGGACCTTGCGGAATATCCGCAGACGCATCACAGCCAGTCGGATACATTCGACAAAGCGTGGAAGGACGACTTGATCCAGGGAGCGCAGGTGCTGGCCGCGTGGGCTTACAACACTGCGGAGTTGCCGGGAATGATGCCACGGAGACCCTTGCCACCGCCCGCACCGGCCGAAGCAGCGAAAACCGAAGTGCCGAAGGAAGAAGCGGCGAAGGCCGATGCGACCGCGGAGATGGACAAAAAGATCGTGGAACAGGTGAAAGCGGACAAGGAGCAACTCAAGTCCGACTTGACGTTCCTTACGACGCAGATCGGACCGAGACTCACGGGATCGCCGCAAGTGGACCGGGCGAGCCATTGGACGGAGGAGCAGTTCCGCGCACTGGGGCTCGGGAATGCGCACCTGGAATCGTGGAGCATCGCGAACGCTTGGACGCGCGGGCCTGCAAGCGGGCGCGTGACGTCACCGGCGCTGCATGAGTTGACGATGGCGACGGTGGGATGGTCGCCCAGCACGAATGGAACAGTGCAGGGTGAATTGGTGGCGATCGATGCGGAAAAACCGGAGGACCTGGAGAAGTATAAGGGGAAACTGGGCGGAAAGATCATGCTCTTTGGAAAACCGCGCGAAATGGAGCCGCCCCTCGACCCGATGCTGACGCCATGGGGAGAAGGAACCCTTCCGCTTATGCATGCGAAGGAAGACAAGCCCATCGATTTCCGGGCGTATGCGGCAACGAGAAGGGCGGCGATAAAGATGCTCCAGGATGAAAAGGCTGCGGCGCTGCTGATTGGTTCGGACAAGATGTACGGCCTGCTGAACATGACCACACTCAGCCGGGAGTATCAGGCGGCAGCGTTGCCCGCAGCCTTTCTGGCGCGCGAGGACTACTTGCTGCTCTGGCAGTTGCAAGCGGCCGGAACCGTGCAGATGGAGGTGAACATCCAAGGCACGCTCAGCGGGAAACCTGTGGAGGTGTACAACACCGTGGCGGAAATCCGCGGGACGGAAAAACCGGACGAAGTGGTGATCCTGGGGGCGCATCTGGACTCGTGGGATTTGGGAACGGGTGCAACGGACAACGGCACAGGATCAGCGGCGGTGCTGGAAGCGGCGCGAGCGTTGCAGAAACTGGGGGTGAAGCCAAAGCGCACGATCCGGTTTGTGTTGTTCACCGGCGAGGAGCAGGGCTTGAACGGCTCCCGGGCGTATGTGGCGGCGCACAAGGACGAACTTCCCAAAATTTCCGGGGTCTTGGTGCACGACACCGGCACCGGGAAAGTGCTCACGATTGGGTTGATGGGGAATTACAACGTGCGGGAGACGATTGACCGCGTTGTGTATCCCCTGGCGGAGACCGCGGGAATCATGGAACCCACGCTGCGCAGCGAGGGAGGAACGGACCACGTTCCGTTTGATGAGGCAGGCGTGCCGGGCTTCTGGTGCGTGCAGGATCCGGCGGACTACGACAAGACGCACCACTCGCAAGCGGATACGCTGGACCGCGTGAGGTGGGATGAATTGACGCAGGGCGCGGAAGTGCTGGCGGTGTTTGCCTATAACGTGGCGCAATTGCCGAAGATGCTGCCTAGGAAGGCGGCGAAGCAGGAAGCGAAAAAATAAAAGAGAGCGGACGGAGATAGAATTCGAGGCGAGCGAGGTGCAGCAGTGCTGCACCCGCGAGGTAAACATGCGCATGGTGGTGCAAAGGGTGAGCCGGGCGAAGGCGACCGTGGAAGGCCGCGTCACGGGAGAAATTGGCGCGGGGCTAATGATCCTGCTGGGAGTGGGCAAGGAAGATTCCTCGGGCGTCGCGGCGGCAATGTCGGAAAAGGCGAGCAACTTGCGCATCTTCGAGGACGAGCAGGGGAAGATGAACCGTTCGCTGCTGGACGTGAAAGGCGAGGCGCTGGTGGTGTCGCAGTTCACGCTTTACGGTGATGCGCGGGGACAGCGGCGGCCAAGTTTCATCTCAGCGGCGCCGCCAGAGCTGGCGAAGAGATTGTATGAAGAGTTTTGTGAAGCGTTGCGCGGGCTGGGCGTGAACGTGGGGACGGGCATCTTTCAGGCGATGATGTCGGTGGAGTTGGTGAATGAAGGACCGGTCACAATCCTCATCGATTCGGACAAGACGTTTTAGCCGGAGCGGGAAATTGGCCCGGGCAGAGGCGAAGTGGACGGCCGCAAGGGCCACGTGAAGAACGATGCCGGGAAAAGAGAATAGTGTAAAGATCCGGCGGGCGCGCCAGGCCCATGCGGCACGTATCGCCGAGCTGTCCGGCCAGTTCGGCTATCCTGCGACGGGGCACGCGATGGCCGGGCGGTTGAAGATGGCGCTGCGGGAGAAGAGCGGGGCGTGCTTCGTGGCGGAGATGAAAGAGAACGGCGTGGTGGGTTGGGCGCACGCGAGCGTGAGGCCGTCGCTGGAAGTGGAGCGACGCGCCGAGCTGAATGGACTGGTGGTGGACGAACGAGTCCGCAGCCAGGGAGCGGGTTGGAGCCTCCTGCAGGCAGCGGAAGAGTGGGCGCGGAAGAAGCGCTGCAAGGGGATGTCCGTGAGGTCGAATGTGCTCCGTGAACGGGCGCACAGCTTTTACGAGCGGCACGGCTACGAGCATTACAAAACGCAGAAGGCTTTCCGGAAGAAGTTTTAGGCTGAGCGCCGAGGCTCACTCGCCTTGCATTTTGCCCACTCGAGATTCTGTCGGGTTCATCAAACGGGTGTGTTTGCGCTTCGCGAGAGTGGCATTGCACTGGCCACGAACCATCCAGAAGGAAGATCGCCGCGCGATTTAGCCCAATGAATGTGAGTTTGCGAGATTCGGCGTCGCAAAGGAGGGTTTACGAAATGTGAGGGCATAAAATCGCCCGTCTCGTAGCATTTCAAGATGTATTTCCCGCATCTCCGGGGGTACGAGATCGATTGGAGCAGCGACAACTTCCTTGCGGTTCTTAAAATATCGGCCTATGACGGGACTTCGTTCATAGATGCTTTTCACATGCTCTTCGGTCTCATCGGCAATCAGCATGCGGCTCCCTGGCTTTGCAACACGGATCATTTCCCGGATCGCTTTTGCCCTGTCATTAAAGAAGTTGATGCCTCCCACGTGAAACACAACATCAAAACTGTCATTGGCAAATGGCAGGTCCTCGGCATTTCCGAGAAAAAGATCGGCGTGCATCTCCCAGCGGCGCAAATTGGCCTGGCAATTCGTCAGCATTTCCGCCGAGAGATCAAGACCGAATAGTCTTGCACCACGCGGCAGGTATTTGTAGTTAAGACCGGTACCCACCGACGTTTCCAGCACGGAATCACCAGGATTGATTTCAAGGAAGCGTAGATAACCCCAAAGGTATTGGCCTGGACTGATGCCCCGTAAAGCACATGCCACCCTCTGGATGTCATCATAGAAGCCGCCGATGGTTTCATACAGCCGGTTGTATTTGTAGTTGGAACCAGTGAGCTTTTCCGGCTCTAAAAAGACGGGAATTCCGTCGCGAACCGGGAATCGTTCGCCTGACTGGCTGACCAAAGCCGCATGACCGTCTTCGCTGACAACATGCAGAGGATCTCCGGTGTACGGACTTCGTAAGAGGGCGACTGTCTCTGTTTTGTTTGCCCATACCTCGCGCCGGATGCCAGGCTGAATGAAACTCCACGCGCTTAAAATCAAGCCTCCAGCAAAACATATCCAAGCAAAAGCTGGACTCGTTAGCAGGACCTGTGATGCAACAGGATGGATTATCTGCAGGAAGAAGCCATATCCCAAGACAAGGACGCATACCGCGCCGAAAATACTTGCGCCCATTGAAATCTTCTTTGCCCGGAATTCCTGGTTCCACATCCAAATGATTACCGCCGCGAACCAATAGATGAGAAACGAAATTGCACCTGTCCCCAGGATCGCGGCGATGTGCGGCAAAGGGGAGATCGCAGACTGAGTCTGCGCAAGGGAGTAGTGATTAAATATGCTGGCTGGCAGGATCATTTGCCCCAGTGGCTGCAAAGCAGCGCCCCAAAACGGCAGGGAAAGGGTTGAGAGAAAACCTTGCCGGCGCTGGCTCGTTAGCCGATAGAGAAGGAAGGGCAGAACACTGAGGACGACAGCCAGCATCGTCCAACCGGCATACTCAATTCCACTCAGTGGAGACCCGCGCCAATGCGAAATCAAATTCAAAATGAAATTGATGCCTGCAAGCAATAGAAATCCGCGCCATGCTTTCTGCGTGCCTATGAACCATGCGCCTAAGACTGCGCCCGTCCACGCCCCCAAGGGGGAGAACACAAAGCCGAGGACAAAGATGCCGATGATCGCAACGGCCGCGAATTGCGACAAACGATTAGGAGGTGTTTTCGTACGCATTTCGCGATTATTCCTTGTGTTTCGCGCTGGCTAGAGTTAGCTGACCTGCAAAGCTTTGTATCACGGAAGTTGTAAACTAAACGCATGGTACCACGGCCAAAGATACGAAGAAGTATCTTCCTTGGGATCTCAGAAGATCGACGAATTGTCCCCAGAACCACCATTTGAAGGAAGGTGCGGCGGTTGGCTTGCCAACGGCGTTTGCCTTGCCGTTTGCCACAACTCGGATGTCAGCCCCAAAGGGGGCCACGCTCAAGAGTTGGGCCAAATGACACTACTACTGGAAAATGAGGCGGCTGGAAACATATATCGTGATACGATAGAATAAAGCTATGGCTGCAAAGATCACAGACGGGGAATACCGGGCGCTGGCGGAGCTGCGCTACCGTATACGCCGATTCCTGCAGGAAGGCGACGCCACGGCGCTGCAGTCGGGCCTCGAGCCGCAGCAGTACCTATTGCTCCTGGCGATTCGCGGATTGCCGGACGGGCAGGAAGCCACGATCCGGCCGCTGGCGGAGCGGTTGTCGCTACGCCATCACAGCACGGTGGAACTGATTGACCGCATGGAAGCGCGGGGCTACGTGCGGCGGACGCGAGGCCGGGAAGACCGGCGGCAAGTGCTGGTGTCGCTGCAACCGCGCGGAGAGAAATTGCTGGAGCAGGTGGTGGAGCAGCGCATCATCGAGTTGCGGTCGAATGGCCGGGCTTTGGTGGAGGCCATTGATGCGCTGCTGGAGCACAAGCGGACGGGACGGAAGCGGCGAAGGGCGAAGAAATCTTCTAGGCACAATTGAGGGCCGAGACGCCGACGGAGATCCAAAAGGCTGGCGATGAACGTCAAGCCGCATTTCCTCAGGGGCTGAAGAGCCTCTTTGGCGGAAACCCAAGAAGAGAGAGATTCCTCACTGCGCAGACTCCGTTCGGAATGACGAAATTGTATTTTTTTGCGCAAGATGTGAAGCGATGCCCTGACGTCAGAAGCCGCCGCCACCGCCACCGCCGAAGCCGCCGCCCGAGAAGCCACCCCCGCCGCCGAAGCCGGAGCCTCCCGAACTGCGCGGAGCAGAGGCCATGGCGGAACTGGCGACCGAAGACATCGAATTCAAGCTACTGACAAACATATAAGGGTAGAAGCCTGGGCCGAAGTTGCCCTGATACCACTGCGGTGGCTGGGTGTAGATGTTTTTGAACGCGTTGCTCCAGTTTTTCTCGACGCCGAGCGCCATGGCGAAGGGCAGAAACTTCTCAAACATTTCCGGCGTTTTGATGGTGCGATTGAAGCGGTCGGCCTCGACGTGGTTCAGGAAATCCTCGAAACCCAGAACGCCCTCGAGGGCGCGTGCGCCAATTTGCGTGTGTGCGGGCATGAACCAGCCAAAACCGCAGATGATGGCGCCGGTGAGAATGCCGGCAACGATGAACGAGAGCGGCGCCATGCCCATGTTGCGGGCGATGGCGATGCCGCCCCAGACGAGAATCACGCCCATGACGACGCCGAAGCCAAGATAGCCGGAGCGGACGCTGTCCGGGCGGCGGTTGTAGTAACCGTGGCCGACAAGGGAGGCGAAGATGTCGTTCCGAATGCCGGGAAGGCTGGTGTAGAAGCGATTGTGCAGCTCGGAAAGGGAGACGGAATCGCCGGCATTGCCGCCAGAGAAAAGTCCGCTGAGAAGTGCCTGCTCGTGAGGCTGTAGCGTGTTCCACTCGGCTTGGGATTTCTTCAGGTGGAAAACGTATTCCTTGCTGTGGGTCAGGCCGAGCAAGTGGTCCTTCTGCTGCTCTTCGATGACCAGATAGCCGCGCACGGCGAGATCCACGATGGAGGCGGTGATGTCCCGCATGTCCGCGGAATTATCGACCAGCGTGCCGACTTCGCCCGGGGTCAGCTTATCGGGAGGTTCATATTGCGCGGCGATGGGCCGGAGGCGCGGATCGCGTCCCTTGGTCCACCACAACCAGAACATCAGGAAGAAGGCGACGATGGGGAGGAAGAGCGCCCAATTGCTGCGGAGGTAGAGGAAGAATCTGTCAGCCGAGGTGGGCTCGCGAACGGCGCCCTTATCGAAGGCGACGGCGACGGTGAGGCCCTCGTGAATGCCTAGACGCGCAGTGGTGGTGACGTCCACGCCGGTACCGGCGACTTCCGCGGCGGCCTCGCGGCCTTTCGAGCGGAAGGAGCCGGTGAAGACGTTGGCGCGAATGCCGGAGGCGCCGGGAGGAAGGACGATGTGCGCGCTGGCCGCGTCAATGGGGATGTCCCATTCATCACCGGTCACATTCCAGTAGAACTCGTCGTAGTCCTCGAAGAAGCGCAAAGCGTCGCTGACGACATAATCGATGACAACAGTTTGGGTGGAATTGTCGGCGTCGGGAACGTAAATCTTGAGCTTGCGATTGTGGCCAACGCGGCTGGACTCGAATTTCAGCTTGCTGCCGTTGGCGTCAGTGATGCTCCGGACGTCCAGAAACAAGCTGTAGTTCAAGCCGCTGGGACCGATGTATTCGACGGGGATGGTGCGGTAGACGCCGTGCCAAGGACTGCCCTTGAATTGGAAGGTGATGTTTTCGGTGACGTCCACCTTGGCGTCTGGCGTGACCGTAATTTCCGCATCGAACTTCTGGATGCGAAGCTGCTTGCCCTGCGCGAGCAAATATACGGGCGAAAAGAGCAGGAGGAACAGAGCGAGCGCGCAGGGACGGGGGTGAAACATGGCACGCGTCATCATGTATGAACTTTCGTGGGGCTCAGGCCGTGGGCGCGGCCGGATTGCCGAAGCTGACCTTGGGCGCTTCACGCTCCGCGGCGGAAGAAATTTCAAAGAACTCGCGCTGCTTGAAACCCAGCATTCCCGCGATGATGTTGGTTGGGAACTGCAGGATCTTGGTGTTGAGATCGCGAACGACGGCGTTGTAATAACGGCGCGCGTTCTGGACGGTATCCTCAATCTGCGAGAGCGAATTCTGGAGCGAGGTGAAGCTCTCAATGGCGCGGAGCTGCGGGTAGGCCTCGGAGAGAGCGAAAAGGCTTTTAAGCGCGCCGGTAAGCATGTTTTCCGCTTCGGCCTTATCGGCAGGGCCGGTGGCGGTCATGGCGCGGTTGCGCGCGTTGATGACGGCTTCGAGGGTGCCCTTTTCGTGGGCGGCATAACCCTTCACGGTTTCGACGAGATTGGGGATGAGATCGTAGCGTCGTTTGAGCTGCACATCGATGTCCGCCCAGGCGTTATCGCAGGTGACTTTCAGCCGGACCAGGCTGTTGTACATCGAGACGGCGAAGATCACCAGGAGAACGAGGATTCCCAGAACGATGAGACCAGGCATGGGTCAACCTCTTTTCGCAAGAGATGGAAAAACGGGAACCACTTCACTATAAAGGCGGGCGGAGATGGAGTAAAGGAAAGTAATGAGGGGAAGTGTCAAAAGGGCAGCAGAATTAACGCGATGTTCATGGAGCAAATGGTTTTGCGCGCGGATGGCAGCGGCTGCAAGGTACCGCTGGCATATCGTTAATCATTAATATATGCTCAGGCCAGAACGTCCCCTCAGGTTAAACCATGCTCTTCAAGACAGTCAGCGCGTCGGTGTATGGGATTGACGCCTACATCGTGGAAGTCGAGGTGGACGTGGGCTCGGCGCGCATGCAGGACTTCAACGTGGTGGGCCTGCCGGACAACGCGGTGAAGGAGAGCCGCGAGCGCATCAAGTCCGCGCTGCGGAATTGCGGCTACGAGTTTCCCTATGGCCAGGGCGTGACCATCAACCTGGCGCCGGCGGACCTGCGAAAGGAAGGCTCGGCGTTTGATCTGCCGATGGCGCTGGGGCTGGCGGGCTGTCAGGGACAATTCTTCGGAAAGACTCTGGACAAGATGATGTTCCTGGGCGAGCTGTCACTGGATGGCAGCGTGCGATCGGTGCGCGGAGCGCTTTCGGCGGCGATTACGGCGCGGGACAACGGGCTGACGGCCGTGGCCGTGCCGGAAACGAATGCGCGGGAAGCGGCGGTGGTGGACGGGATCGACGTGTACGCGCTGAAGTCGCTTCCGCAAGCCGTGGACCTGGTGAATTCGCCGGAGTCGTTTCAGCCGGTCAAGGTGGATGCGCGCCTGATGCTGAACGAGGCGGCGCAGTATCCCGTGGACTTGCGGGATGTGCACGGGCAGCATGCGGCCAAGCGGGCCCTGGAAGTGGCGTGCGCGGGCGGGCACAACATTTTATTTATCGGGCCGCCGGGCGCGGGGAAGACGATGCTGGCCAAGCGCATCCCAACGATCCTGCCGCCGATGACGCTGGAAGAGGCGATCGAGACGACGCGGATTCACAGCGTGGCGGGAACGCTGGAAAACAGCCAGGGGCTGATCGGGACGCGGCCGTTCCGGTCGCCGCACCACACAATAAGCGATGCGGGGCTGATCGGGGGAGGGGCCGTGCCGCGGCCTGGCGAAGTTTCGCTCGGCCACAACGGGGTGCTGTTCCTCGACGAACTGCCGGAGTTCCAGCGCAACGTCCTGGAAGTGATGCGGCAGCCGCTGGAAGACGGCTCGGTAACCATTGCGCGCGCGGCAATATCCGTGACGTTTCCTTCGCGTTTCATGCTGGCGGCGGCGATGAATCCGTGCCCTTGCGGGTATTTTGGGGATCCCACGCGCGATTGCCACTGCACGCCGCCGATGATCCAGCGCTACGTCTCGAAGATTTCCGGGCCGCTGCTGGATCGCATTGACATCCACATCGAAGTGCCGGCGGTGAAGTACAAAGAGTTGCGGGCGCCATCGTCTTCGGAGGATTCCGCCACGGTGCGCGCGCGGGTGATTGCCGCGGGGGCACGTCAATTGGAGAGATTCAAGGGGGAGAAGAAGACGTATTGTAACGCGCAGATGGCCCCGAAGATGATTCGCAAGCACTGCGCCATTTCGCCCGAGGGAGAAAAGCTGCTGGAGAATGCGGTGGTTAAGTTGGGGCTTTCCGCGCGAGCGCACGACCGCATTTTGAAAGTGTCGCGGACGATCGCGGATCTGGACGGGGCGGCAAACATCGAAGCGAAGCACCTCAGCGAGGCGATTCAATACCGGACGCTGGATCGTAACTACTGGGCGTAGCGGCGCTCGACGAAGTAAAGAAAAGAGCGCCTGATGATGAAGAATGAGGACGAAGAGCCCACCCTTTGCCTAAGGCGCAAAGGGTAGGCCACCCGATATTGACTCAACGCATTTTAAGGGTGCGCCACTTAATTCGTCGAAGACGGTCGAGAAGCTTTCTCCTCTTCAATTGGACCGGGGCAACCTATAACGGTAATGAAATCGGGCGGCTGAAAATTGAAGAACGTTGAATTGCACAAACCGGATGCCATCCTAAAGTTGTAGACAAGCACTGCGGCCTTGCGCGAGTTCGGTTCGAACTGCCATTTCTTAGCATTTTCTACCGCGCCTTGTATCAGATGTTCGTGTCCCGAAACTGCGGTGGCCAGTGTCACTCTTCCATGATCGTCGAGCTTGAGTCTCACTACCACAACTCCCTCTGTCCGGGTCTGGCGCGCGAAAGCTGGATAGAACATCTCTTCGTAAGTTGTATAGCGAATGTCTTTGTCCATGATCGGAGCATCTTCCTGAGAGGGTCTGCAGTTCAGAGAAACAAATGCGATTATGCCAAAAGCAAGCGCCACTCTAACCAACATGACTTTCATAAAGTTCTCCTTATTCTCACCGGGCGGGTAAGGCAGAGGACTCTTCCGATCCTTGGATCATGGGCCACCGGGTGAATATATCATTCACTTATGACCCTTTGTAGGCGATAGAGGTGGGACTGGGCGCGGCACCATTTGGGTTTGGTTTATGAAGGGTACGGGTTCTCGACGTTTCCGGTGAGTCTGGGGCTGCACGTTGGACTTTGGGGTCGAGGCTGGGGCACCGAACGTACCATCGGCGAGGGCGGAAGGCTCCATTGACTTGGGTTTAGGCGGTGTGTTACGAGTAAGTACGACTTTTTTTGTGCAGAGAGTGGCCACAGCACCGACCGGGAATGGCGCCAGACACTAAACACCTGGAAGTCACCTTAGACACCCACGTCGAGAGCGTAAATCTCGCAGAGGAAATGTGTCTGCGGGTGGCGGAAGCGGCGGGCTTTGCCGAGGATGAATGTTACCGGATCGGGATGTCCGTGCGAGAAGGCGTCATCAATGCCTTTCACTATGGGAACCAGGAAAAGCCCGACAAGAAGATCCATTTGGGAATCGACCTCACCGGCGAAAAAATGGTCATCCATGTCATGGATGAAGGAAAGGGCTTCCGGCTGTCCGATGTGCCGGACCCGCTGGCGGAGGAGAATCTGCTGAGCACGTCGGGGCGCGGGATATTTCTGATGCGCTCCTTCATGGATGAGTTTGATGTCGTGCCGGGACGCACGGGCGGCGCCGAGATTATCATGTCAAAGAAGTTGCCGCTGCCGAAAAGCGCATCCGGCAATGGCAATCTCAGGCCGTCAAATTCGGATGCCACACCACATCAGGAAGCGTAGGAACGTTTATGCCAGCTTTGTATGCCACCACTCGTGAAGTTGGGATCATCGCCCTTGTGGACCTTAGCGGGCGCATCGCGCTCGGCGAGGGCAGCGCGCTGCTTCGCAAGACCATTCGCGATCTGCTCGACAGCGGAAACAACAAAATCCTGCTGAATCTGGGCGACGTCAACTACATCGACAGTTCGGGCATCGGCGAGCTTGTCAGCGGGTTCACTGCGGTGCGCAGCCGCGGGGGTGAATTGAAGTTGCTGCACCTGACAAAGAAGGTGCACGACCTCCTGCAGATCACCAAGCTGTTTACCGTGTTTGATGTTTACTCGGACGAGCCGACAGCGGTTCGCAGCTTTCAGTAAAATCCTTCACCCGCCCGGATTCTCCCCCAAAACTGGTGCTAGAACCAGATGCGTCAAATTCAGCAGAGTCTGGAAATTCACTCAACCTATTGCGAATCATGGGAGATTTCCACAGAACGGGCCATGGTAAGTCTCTTCCTGCCCTTCAAACATAGGCAATTCATTCATTTACAACGGGCCACCCTCTGGTGACAAAAGGGAGAGACTCGGACGCCGGTGCACTGCTGGACCGTTACGTGCTATTGTTCTCCCATATACTCGTGTAGTGTTGGCAGTACTAGACCCATTTAGTCCAGATTCTTCTGCCGACTCTCTTTCCCGTGACGGCATTCTGGTTCCGCGCCGTCGGCACCATTTGGGGGGATCGCCAATGGCTCTCTTTGTTGGCTTGGATGTCGGAAGTGTCAGCGCCAAGCTCGCAGCGGTGTGGCTACCGGGCGAACCTGCGAGCAACACGCCTGCGCAGGGAAACGGGCATTTTCTCAGGGCCAGCCACGGAGCGGAGCACCGCTGCGGTGCGCCTGTACTGCTCTCGGGGTACCGCCGCACGTATGGAAATCCCATCCAAACGGTCAAAGATCTCCTCGCCGAATTTCAAGCTTTGCTGCCGGACGAGGAAATTCGCGGCATGCGTGTGACAGGCTCCGGAGGGCGCCTGGTAGCGGAAGCCTTAAACGCCAACACCGAAAACGAGTTCAAGGCCATTGCCTGCGCGGTTGGCCAACTCTATCCAGAGGTGCGGACGGTTTTTGAGATTGGAGGCGAAAGCTCGAAATACTTGCGGCTGGCCGAAGACGGCAATCCGCAGCACGCCACGGGATCCAACGCACACACCTACGCGACAGGCATTATGGACTATTCGACGAGCGGAGAATGCGCCGCGGGGACCGGGTCGTTTCTGGACCAGCAGGCTTCGCGCCTGAAATATCGCGTGGAAGAGATTGGAGATGTGGTCACACAGGCAAAATGTGCGGCGCGGATCGCGGGGCGCTGCTCCGTTTTCGCGAAGTCCGACATGATTCACGCGCAGCAGAAAGGCTACTCCACGGAGGAGGTGCTGAAGGGGCTGTGCGAAGCGGTGTCGCGCAATTTCAAGAGCAACATCGTCCGCGGAAAGGCGGTGAAGCCGCGGGTCGCGCTGATTGGAGCGGTGTCGCAGAATCGCGGCGTGGTGCAGGCGCTGGCGGAAGCGTTTCGTCTGGGGCCGGAAGGCTTGTTCGTGCCGGAAGAATACGCCTGGATAGGCGCACTGGGTTGTGCGCTGCTGGAGCGCAGCCAGAAAGACGATCCTGCGCGCAGGAAAAGCAATGGCCACTTCCGGCCGCACTTGCAGCTTGCCGGGGAGAAGGAACGCGACCTTCCGCCGTTGTCCCTTGCGAACGTGCTCTTGCTGCGCGATCATCCCGAAGCTTCACGCACGGAAGCGGTTCCGAAAGACGGCGAACAAATTTCCACGTTCCTGGGAATCGACGTGGGATCGGTCAGCACAAATCTGGCGCTGCTCGATGAAGAAGGGCGCCTGCTGCACGGCATCTACCTGCGAACGTCTGGCCGCCCGATTGAAGTGGTTCAGGAAGGCCTGCAGGAAATCGATCGCATGTTCCGCGGGCGGATCGTGGTGCGAGGCGTGGGCACCACGGGTTCGGGGCGCGAGCTCATCGGCGAGCTGGTTGGCGCGGACACGGTCAACGACGAAATCACCGCGCACAAAACCGGTGCGATCTATGTGCACGAGAAACTCGTAAAGAACCGCGCGGGCTCTGCGCTGGAAGAAGGTGAGGAGCCGGGCGAGGTCGACACGATCTTCGAGATAGGCGGCCAGGATTCCAAGTTCATCTCCATTGACCATGGCGTGGTTGTGGACTTCGCGATGAACGAGGCCTGTGCGGCGGGCACGGGCTCCTTCCTTGAAGAACAGGCCGAGCGCATGGACATCCAGATCAAGGATGAATTCGCGGAGAAGGCCATGGCTTCGATGGCCCCGGCGCGTCTCGGCGAGCGCTGCACCGTGTTCATGGAGCGCGACGTCACCGGTTGGATGTCGCGCGGCAGCCGGGTGGGCGATCTCGCGGCAGGCCTGGCGTATTCGGTGGCCATGAACTATCTGAACCGCGTTGTCCGTGACCGCAAGATCGGCAAGGTGATCTATTTTCAGGGCGGCACGGCGTACAACGATGCGGTGGCGGCGGCGTTTTCGCAGTTACTGGGGAAACGCATCATCGTGCCGCCGCACAACGGGATCATCGGGGCCATCGGCATGGCCCTGATCGCGCAGCAAGTGATACGTGCGAAAGAGCGCGTGCAAGGGCGCCTGCAGGTGGGAGCCTTCGCCGCTGCGGCAGGATCGGCAAGCGCTTCCGTGGGCACCGTGACGTTGACGAAGCCCCCCGAATCGATTTCGACGTTTCGTGGATTTGATTTGAACCGCGCCAGCTTTGAGACGCGCGAGTTTGTGTGCAAAGCCTGCTCCAACTATTGCGACATGAAAGAGATTACCGTCGAGGGGCGGAAAACCTACTGGGGCGACAAGTGCTCCGACAAATTCCGCAAACGCGCGCGCACGGAGCGGCGGCCCGTGATTGACGACCTGATGGCGCTGTACGACCGGCTGCTGCGCGAAGGCTATCGCGAACCGGTGGCTGGCGAGGCCAATGGCAGACTCCGCGTGGGCGTCCCGCAAGCTATGTATTTCCACGATCGCTTTCCTTTCTGGCAAGCCTACCTCAAGGGGATTGGTCTCGAGGTGGTGCTTTCCGGCGTGACGGATCAGCGCATTGCCACGCGCGGCGCGGAACTCAGCATTGCGGAACCCTGTTTTCCGGTGCAGATCGCGCATGGGCACGTGCATTCCCTGCTGCACGGCACGGAGGAACGCCCTGCGGTGGATTTCGTGCTCCTGCCGAATGTGATGGACATGGAGGCGCCAGAATCCTCGGTCGCTTCGCACCTCTGCCCCTGGAATCAGACGCTGCCTTATGTGGTGCGTTCCGCGCCGGAGTTCGAGGCATTCGCCGACCGGTTTCTCGCACCCACACTCTATTTTCGAGCCGGCCGCAAACACGTGAAACGCCAGCTCGCGCAATGTTTCGAGCGTCTTGGCGTCAGCCGGCGGCAAAGCGACCAGGCAGCGGAGGCGGCTTACTTCGCGCAGGCGCGCTTCACCGAACGGCTGATCGAGGAGGGCCACAAAGCGTGCGCCACGCTGCGCGCCACGGGCGAGCCCGCGGTTTTGCTGATCGGGCGTGCCTACAACATTTATGACCGCAACGGAAATTGCGATATCCCCAGGAAATTGCGGGATCTCTACGGCGTGAATGTACTGCCACTTGATTTTCTGCCGCTGGATGAGCACGCCACGGACGATCTGCACCCCAACATGTTCTGGCATTCCGGGCGGCGTATCCTGGAGGCGGGGCGCTTCGCCAGCGAGCACCCGAACATGCACATCATTTACATCACAAACTTCAAGTGCGGACCGGACTCCTTTATCAAACACTACCTGCGGGATGTGGCGAAGGTGCCGTTCCTGGTGCTTCAGTTTGACGGCCACGGCAACGACGCCGGCTACCTGACACGATGCGAAGCGTATCTCGACAGCAAGGGGCTGCTGCGATGCACGAACACCCAGTAGAAAATTCGCGGACGATTCCGCGCTCGCATCCGCTCTACGGAAAGAAGATCTATGTGCCGCGGATGGTGGAAGGCACCGCACGGGCCCTGGCGGCCGTGCTGCGCTCGTTGGGTGTCGATGCGGAAGTCACGCCTCACTCGAATGCACGAACACTGGATCTCGGCGGAAAATTTTCCAGCGGGGATGAGTGCTACCCGCTGAAGGTAACGCTGGGAGATTTCCTGCAGATCACGGAACAGCCGGGGTTCGATCCGAAAAAGACCGCGTTCTTCATGGTCACGGGGCACGGACCGTGCCGCTTCGGACAATATGCGCCGTATCTGAGGAGCGTCCTGACGCAGACCGGCTATCCCGAAGTGACGATCTGTCAGCCCAGCACCGAAAAAGGGTACAGCGACTTCGGAGAGTCTTCGACGCTGTTTACGCGGGGAGTGTGGCGCGCGATTGTCGCGGCCGATATTTTGTTGAAACTCCTCCTGAAGTCACGCCCGTATGAAATTACGGAGGGCTCCGCCGACGCCGCCTTCGAGGAGAGCCTTCAGGCCCTTTGCAAAGTTCTGGAGGTTACCTACGCCAGTTTCGACAAGCAGATGGCGGCGCTTTGCGGGTGCCTTCTGCATGCGCGCGAAAGTTTCCGCAAATTGCCAGTGCAATTTGACGCCGGCAAACCACTGATCGGCGTGGTCGGCGAAATCTTTTGCCGCCTGAACGAATTCAGCAACAACGAACTGGTCCGGCGCCTGGAAGTTGCGGGCGCGGAAGTGTGGATGAACGACTTCTCCGAATGGATCTGGTACACGAACGCCGACCAGCGCCGCCGATTACAGATTTTTGGCCGGCGCTTTTCCATGGAAGCAGCCGAGGCGCATGTCCGCAACTTCATCCAGCGCAAGGACGAACACATTTTGCTGGCGATGTTCAGGGAAGATTTCCGCGGCTACGAAGAGCCGCATGAGATCCAGGTGGTGCTCGATGGCGCGGAACCCTACCTGCCGGCCCTGGGCGCAAACGGCGAAATGGTCGTGAACGTCGGCAAGGCCGTCTATTTCGCCCGCAAGGGGCTGGATGGCGTCATTGATATCAGCCCGTTCACCTGCATGAATGGCATTGTTGGCGAAGCGGTCTACCCACGCATCAGCCGCGACCACGCCGGCATCCCCATCCGCAATTTCTATTTTGACGGCACCAATTCCGACCTGGACCGCGACATCGGCATCTTCCTCGAACTCGCCCGCTCCTACCAGCGCCAAAAACCCTGGCGCCGGGAATTGCCCGCGATCGCTAAAGCCGCGACTCCCTGAATCTTTCACTGCGCCCTTCAAACCGATGCTCTGCTTGGGGCACAATCGAAGGCATGGCCTCTGCCGCGGATAGCGCCTGGATCACAAAATGCGCCAAGGAGTTGGGATTCGCCCTTTGCGGCGTGGTGCGCGTGGAGGCGTTTCCTGAATTGACGCATTTTGAGGAATGGCTCGCGCGCGGCTACGCCGGGGAGATGAGCTACCTGGAAGATCCGCGCCGGCGGAATCCCGCGCTCGTTCAGGAAAATTTGCGAAGCGCGATTGTCTGTGGGCTGAATTACAACACTGACTTTCCCTATTCGGTGGACGCCGCTGCCGCCAAGACCAGCGGGCCGCGCGGCTGGATATCGCGGTATGCGTGGGGGCGCGACTATCACGAAGTGGTTTGGGAAAAACTCAATGCACTGGCCGCTTCTCTCCGGGAAAGATTTCCGGAGCCGTTTGCCGCGCGCGCCTATGCCGACACCGGACCGGTGGCCGAACGTATATTCGCCAAAAATGCGGGGCTCGGCTGGCTCGGCAAAAATACGCTACTGCTGAATGAAGCGCTGGGCTCGTGGTTCTTTCTCGGCGTGATCCTAACTTCCCTGGACTTGGCGCCGTCGCGGGCTCCGGCGGAAGCGCTGCCTGCCGATCTTTGCGGGAATTGCCGGCAATGTCTGGACGCATGCCCGACGGGAGCGCTGGTAGAGCCCTATGTACTGGATGCGCGGCGCTGCATTTCGTATCTGACCATCGAATTGCGTGGAAATATCCCGGAAGAATTTCGCGAAGCGATGGGCAGGCACGTGTACGGTTGCGATATCTGCCAGGATGTTTGCCCGTTCAACCGCAAGGCGCCCGTGACGCATTTGGCGGAATTCCAGCCGCGCGGGGGAAATGCAGAAACGGCTGCGCATGTGCGAAATGGCGCAGAGGCAAACGCGCCGGGGGAACGCAGGCGTCCAGGGCATCCATTTGCGGGTGAGTCGCTTTTCGAGCCGCGTCTGGAATGGCTTGCGGGAATGAGCGAGGAGGAGTTTCGCGAAGCCTTCCGCGGGAGCGCCATGAAACGCACCAAGTGGAAAGGGCTGGTACGCAACGCCTGCATTGCGCTGGGCAACATTAAGCTTGCCCCGGGTGCTCCCAAACGCGGGCCGATTCTTGCGCTTTTGCACAGGCTGGCAGGATCGGCGGAACCCGCGATCGCGGAATCTGCCCGATGGGCCTTGGGACGCATCTAAGAAGGTGCAATGCCAGGGTTGAGGTTCGGCCGGCGGGATCGCTCCGCTCGGTTGAGCCGCGACTCCCGGGGCGCTATAATCCCACGCGCAAGCCGAAGCGCCCACCGAAGCTGAGGAGCTCCCATGGATCGCCGCAAGTTTCTCGTTAGCAGTGGCATTGTCGGTGCTGGCCTGCTCGGGGCGGGCAAGGCAGCACCAGGTCTGTTGCAAGCGGAAACCAGGTCGGATTTCAATCTCAATCTAAATGTGGAGGATAAACCCGTGGCATTCACACTGCCCCCTTTGCCGTACTCGTTTGACGCACTCGAACCTTACATTGACGCCAAGACCATGCAGATCCATCACGACCAGCATCACGGCGCCTATGTCACCAACCTGAACAAGGCGCTGGAAGGTCATGCCGACCTGCAGGCCAAGTCCATCGATGACCTGCTCAAGGGCCTGGATAGCGTGCCGGAGAATATTCGCAATGCCGTCCGCAACAATGGCGGCGGCCACTGGAACCATTCGCTCTTCTGGCAATTGATGAAGAAGGGCGGAGGCGGCGAGCCCAAGGGCGACCTGGCTGCAGCCATCACCGCGGGCTTCGGTTCCTTCGCCGGGTTCAAGGATAAGTTCAAGGCCGCGGGCCTGGGGCGATTCGGCTCCGGATGGGCCTGGCTGCTGGTGAAAGATGGCAAGCTGGCCATCGATTCCACGCCGAACCAGGACACGCAGTACTTTACCGGAGGCAAGGCGGTGCTGGGCCTGGACGTCTGGGAACACGCCTATTACCTGAAGTATCAGAATCTGCGCGGCGATTACATTGATGCCTGGTGGAATGTGGTGAACTGGGACAAAGCGGCGGAACTGTACAGCGCAGCCCGCAAGTAGCCGCGAACCGCGAAAAATACTCAACCGCCGCCGGGACGGCTCTGCCCTCTCTTTCTTTTGTAGGGGCCGCTTGGCGTTTACCCCGACCCGGTCGGGGAGGCGGACTGCTCTTGGGTCTCTCTTAGCTTCCCCGGTCATCCCGATCCCGCAAAAGCGGGAGAGGGATCCCTCCGCCTCCGTGTGTCTCTCCCCGCTTCCCATTCCACTTCGGGAAGGAACTATTGTCACCGGAGTAACCCCCTCCCCCGCCTATTTTTGTGATCAATGTCAAAACAAAGGGATACGGGTGCAAGAGTGCGCAACAATGTGAAAACAAGGGACTTAGAAACTCGCTGTTTTGATTTAGAAACCCTTTGTTTTGAACTTGATGCGCACTGTTGGTGCAGAGAGTGAGTATGCTGGGGCTCTGCGGAGCGCGGGCGGGCTTGTGCCGAGTATTCACAACGTATCATACCACTCTATTTACTAACTGTCAATAGATATTGTGAGATACTAGTTCCGAAACTGGAACACCCTCGGCGTCGGAGACCCCCAGTTCCATCATCAGCAACCTTGGTTAAGGCACTCGGAGACTCTTCTAAGCGAGCGAGGAATCGTGGATAATAGGCCGAGCGAATGCAAGTAGCCGCCAAGCGCAAGATTCTGAGCGACCAGCCAGCCCTAGGAAATGCTGACCTTTCTCGATATGTCCCCGAGGAACTTGCGAAGTTGGATGACCCCCAGACTGCTATCCCACGCATAGCGAAGGACGCTCAATCCATCGGTCTGATTGAAAGGGCAATCCATCAAGTTCCTACGTCACACTCGATTTATCGCGGAGATGCGCGGGACATGTCGGGTTTGGAGCCGCACAGCGTCCACCTTGTGCTGACTTCGCCTCCTTACTGGACGCTCAAAGAGTATCGGGATTCGGAAGGTCAACTGGGTCACGTTGAGGATTACGACGAGTTTCTTCAAGAATTGGATAAGGTCTGGAAGCAGTGCTTCCAGGCGTTGGTCCCCGGCGGTCGGATGATCTGTGTTGTTGGCGATGTGTGCCTCTCGAGAAGAGAAAACGGCGGACGACACACAGTTGTGCCCCTCCATTCGTCGATCCAAGAACATTGCCGAAAGCTGGGATTTGACAACCTTGCACCCATCATCTGGCACAAGATTTCCAATGCCGCTTACGAGGTGGAAGGTGGTTCTACTTTCCTCGGCAAACCCACGAGCCAAACGCCGTCATAAAAAATGACATTGAATTCATTCTGATGGAGCGGAAGCCGGGAGGATACCGCTCCCCCGACATTTCCACGAAAGTTCTAAGTGTGATTTCGACAGAAAACCACAAGAAATGGTTCCAGCAGATCTGGAGCGGTGTCACCGGGGCATCGACAAAACAGCATCCCGCGCCATACCCCCTCGAACTTGCCGAAAGGCTCGTACGTATGTTCAGTTTCGTCGGTGACACGGTTCTCGATCCCTTTATGGGTACTGGCACGACCACCGTTGCCGCCGCTAAGTGGGGAAGAAACAGCATTGGATTTGAAATCGACCGCCACTATTACAAGTTGGCCCAAAAGCGCATTTCGGAGGAGACGTCCTCCCTATTCAGTACGGCGACTATCAACTCGATTCATTCTTCTTAGCAGAGAATATGACTTTCCATCCCGAAATTGCAAAGAAACTGCGACGGGCCATAAAACATTTCTGGTCAACTCGTGAATCACAAGCCAAGAAGCAGGGTTCCAAGTCAGGCGCGCGCGACGCCGGCGCAAGGACCGCTGTGACGGGCGGGCATCAGATGGACGGGTTCATCAAACTGGTCCGGGGGTATTTGTGCGCCAACGGTCTTCCGAAAACACAGGTTTACTGCAACAGGGGAGTGGAACTGCCGGGATGGTATCGTCCGGAAAAACAGTGGGATTTGTTGGTCGTCGCGGAAGGTGAATTGCTTGCTGGGATCGAGTTCAAATCACAGGTCGGGTCCTTCGGAAACAACTTCAATAACCGCACCGAAGAGGCCATCGGAAGCGCGACGGATATCTGGGCGGCCTACCGCGAAGGCGCGTTCAAGCCGTCTTCTCGTCCGTGGTTAGGCTACATGATGCTTCTGGAGGAAGCACCAGGCTCGATGCGACCCGTCAAGGCGAAAGAACCGCACTTCAAGGTCTTCCCTGAATTTAGTGACGCCTCCTACGGAAAACGATACGAGATTCTGCTCACCAAGCTGGTGAGGGGCGCCTGTACGATTCGGCGTGTTTTTTGCTTTCCGATGCGAAGCATGGCGTCAAGGGCGATTATCGTGAGCCAGCTTCCGAACTCACGTTCGAGAAGTTCATCGCATCTTTATTGGCACGCGCTACAGCCATTGCAGGAACTCGAAGGTCGAGCTAGACATTTGGGACAGTGGTACGCGGCGATGTGTTTTCAGCAACTCGACTTGGCGTAGCACAGCGGGATTGATAACGACTGATCCGATGCAGCGAGGAGGGAAAGGGTGTAAGGAAAGAGCACCCCAAGACCCGCCCTCCAAAAACGAGGACGGGGCACCCGGCACTTCGCCCAAAATCTGTGCCGCCAGATTCCGCGCCTGCACCGTCGCCACCAACGCACGCCGCTGGTAGCAGCAGAACGTGATGAAGTGCAGATCGCCGCGCCCCGTCACGCGCCTGAGATTCCTAGGCATAAGAGCAAGAGGAAGAGCCCACCCTTTGCATAAACCGCAAAGGGTAGGCCACCCACTCCCCTGCCTTTTATCACTCCCCGGTTAATTTCTAAAGTGGTATCCTGCCCGTGTGCAACCCAAATTCAAGCCAAAGGATACGCCACCCCCCGGCATCACAGTAGCGGCCGCTCCTGACTGGTTCCCGGCGGCTTGAGCGGCCGGGTGGGGCAGGCTCTGTGATTTGGCTGCGATTCACGGTGGGGGGATATCAGTCTCGAGGGTTAGAGGGCGTAGCGGTTGGCGGGGATGGCTCAGCGGGGGACTTTTCCTCGCCAGCGAAGCCAGGCGCACATGCAGCGGTGTGCGAAATCAACGGGCTCACAATACATCAGCGGGCATCCTCCCGCGATGCACGATATGCCGGCTCGCGCGCATTCCTGCGTTGCCGCCGCCGACACACTCCCTTGGCCAAAGGACCGGTGGAACCAGATACGCCTGACGTTCCGGGCGACGGCCTGGCGAACGACTTGCTCCGCGACATCGGGGTGTGTGGCGATGACGAGGCCATCCAGTTCACCGGGTATGCTGGCAAGGTCCGGATAGCATTTTGCGCCTGCGACTTCTGAAGCGTTCGGGTTGACGGGAAACACTTCGTAACCGGAATTGCGCAGTTTGCCGTACACGGAGTTCGCGGCGCTATATGGCCCGCGAGATACGCCAGCGACGGCGATACGCTTTCCGCTCAGAAAGTCCGCGATGAGCGCGGGCAGTTGCCGCATCGGCATCTCCTCAGTCCGATTCAACCATAGGGCACGCTCCACAGCAAGCACACCGGCAAGACGGTTGCAGGGGTGGCGCACAGATTAATGGTTGACTGTCGGGGCGCCGGCATTCCCATTCTTGTGCGCGAGGCAAATGTTGCACGTGCAACAATACAGCAGGAAGACGGGGACGGAGAGATCCCTCGACTACGCGACCCGACGCGCCAGAATTCGGCGCGAAAGAGAAAATCGGGTCGCTTCGCTCGGGATGACAAAGGAAGGAAGCGGCGGGGAGACGGAGAGAGACAAGAGCGGCCCGCCTCAGAAGGCGGCCCCTACAGGGGCAAGAAAAACCCAAGAACCGGTCTAAAGACCGGGCACTACAAAAGAAAGAGGGAGGGCGCGCGGCTAATTGCTCCAGCCGCCGTCAATGATGTGAATTGTGCCGGTGGTATAGGAAGATTCGTCGGAGGCCAGGTAAACCGCCAGATGGGCGACTTCCTCCGCAGTGCCGATGCGGCCCATGGGCTGGCGCGCAATGAAAGCTGCTCTGGCCGCCACGGGATCCGCGTTCACATTGATGCGCTCTTCGAGGGAGGGCGTTTCCACGGTTCCGGGGCAGATGGCGTTGACTCTGATTCCGTGCTGCACGACATCGGCTGCCAGGCAGCGCGTCAAGCCGATCACGGCGCCCTTGGTGGTGCCGTACACAAAGCGGTTGGGCGCTCCCTTGATGCTGGAGGCGACCGAGGCCATGTTGATGATGCTGCCGCTGCGGCGTTCGATCATGGCGGGCAGAAACGCGCGAATGAGCCGGTACATCGAGCGAACGTTGAGGTCGAAGCTCTTTTCCCACACCGCTTCGTCACAATCCAGGATCGTTCCTTGATGCACCCAACCGGCGCAATTAAACAGGATGTCTGGCGCGGGATGATGGGCCGCGAATTGGCGGATGGCTTCGGCATCGGTGACATCCAATCGGGCGGTGTGAATGACGGGCGAATCGGCCGCCAGCCTGGCGAGTGCCACTTCGCTGATATCGGTCGCCAGAACGCGCGCGCCCTCCGCAGCGAATTGCAGCGACGCGGCGCGGCCGATGCCCTGGCCCGCGGCGGTGATTATGGCGCTTTTACCGCTCAGCCTGGAGCCCATGGTATTCCTCCTGAAGTTGTATGGAGTGGCGCCCGCTCTTTCTTCGGTGCACACGCGCAGTTCGCATGAAGATATTACAAGAGAGACGGCCGTGTGAAACGCGCCGGCGCAATAAGAGTCTGTTCACGGAGCGGATGGTCTGCTGGTGGACGCAATGCGAATCAAATGGGTGTCCCCGAGGGTGTTGCCCGCCGGATCGAACGCAATGGCTCCGCTGATGCCGGCGAATCGATTGCCGGCGGCCAAATAGTCTCGCAGGCGGGAACGATTCGCTCCCGCCACGCGCAACGCCTGTGCCACCAAATGCACGGCATCGTAAGTTTGCATCGCTGCGAAACTTGGCCAAACCCCAGTTTTCGCACGATAGCGTTCCTGGAAGGCCAGAGTGTCGCTGGGCGTTGCGCCCGCGGCCGAAGCCGTTACCCAAGTGCCTTGGGGAAGGCCGCTCGGGGCACGCGTCCCGCCATCGGCCAGGTCAGACGCATTGTCGGCGACTGACGCGGCCGCCTTGCGGCACACATAGACTGGTCGCGCGAAGTTGTTTGCTCTCAGCAGTGCAAGAAGCCGGGCGGCCAACGGCGAACTCGTCCAAAGAACAATTGCATCGGGCGCACTGGCCTGGGCCCGCGCAGCAATCGCTTCCAGGTCCACGCCCGATGAAGAAATTTCCAAGCGCTCGGGCGGAGTTCCGTGCAGATGTGTGACGGCTTTCTCGAATTCGTCACCGCCGACGCGGCCATCATGATCCGTTTCCACGAGCAACAAAACCTTTTTCGAGGGTGCGGCTTGATATATCTCCGCAGCAATGGCGCGCGCTTGATCCTCATCGCTGGGTCCCAGGCGAAAAATCCAGGGAATGTTGATTTGCGTGGTCGTCGCATCGCTGGCCAGCGTCACAATCGGGATGCCAATCTTGTTCGCGATCTGCTCCGCCTGATGCGCGATGATGCCGTCAGAAGAGGTAATCAGCGCCGCAACGCGATCTTCGGCAATCAACTGGACCATTTCGCTGCTGGCCTGCCCCCATTGTTCCGCCTGGTTGCGGATAGCGAGCGCCAGGTGACGCCCGTCCGCGAGCGGCCCCGCGGCCTCTTCCTCCGCCAGCGCCATGTTCGCGGCTTCCAGCAAAGATTGGCCTTCCGCCGCATTTGCGCCCTGAAGCGGAAGGAGCAGTCCGACTTTCACCGTTGTGCCCTGAAGATTGGCAGCGCTTTCCCGCCCGGGTCCGCGATAAGCGACGCCATTGCGGTCGAGAGTTGCATAGGGAGTTTGCGGAGTGATTTCATCCTGGGCCGCAGCAGGATTGGGGAGAGCAGCCATGCTCAGAAGCAACAACGCTGCCCATCGCAGGAGGAATGCAACCCGTGGCCGCGCGGAATGGCCCCGCGTCTGGAAGCAGCGGCCCGGCGGTACGACCGCTGCCATCAGGGCGCTCCAGCCCCCGAGTGCGCGGCGCTGGACTCGCGGCGCGGCGCCGGCAAATACACGAATTTCCCGCCCTGCACTTTGGCGAGTGCAAGAGGAGCGATGTTGTTCAAGGTGTAGTCGAATTCTTCGCGCTCACCCACGCCTTCATAGGTCTTGCCATAATACTCGCGGAGGCCGTCCATGATCTTTCCGCGGTTGAGCCCTTTTTTCTCGATGGCCCCGATGAGGATGTTCATTCCATCGTAGGCATAGGCGGCGTAAGCATCGGGCTCTTCCTTGAATTTTGCCTGATACTTTTTGCGGAATTCCTGCCATTGCGGATCCATCCGCGTGGGATCCAGCGGACTGGTGGTAACCACGCCTTCCGCGGCGCTTCCGGCTATCTCGAGCAGCGCGGGATAGGCCATGCGGCTGGAGCCAAATACCGGCTGCTTCATCCCCATGGAACGCATCTGCTTCAGAATGCGCGCGGCATCGGGCGCCTCGCCCCAGATCACCAGTCCTTCGATGTGGGCGTTCTGCAACATGCGGAGCTGCGTGGAAAAATCCTGGTCGCCGCGCTCGAATTTCACTTCCAGCGGGGGCACGCGGCCCATGCGTTTGGCCTCGTCAAAGAATTTTTCGACGCCGATGCGCGCATATCGCGATTGCGTGCGGAACACTCCGATTTTTTTGAGTTTCAGCTTTTTGAAGACGTAGTCGGCCAGCGCGTACCCCTGCTGCCGGTCGTCGGGGAAAGTGTGCATCAGCCAGGGAATGCGGGTTTCCGTGACCGTCGGGTCGGTGGTGCCCGTATCCATGATGGGGAATTCCAGTTTCAGAGACGTGCGCAGCATGATGTGCGTGGATGCGCCGTCCACGCTTCCGAGCACCGCGACCACGTGCTCGTCGAACATCATCTTCACCGCTTCCGTGGACGAAGCGCCCCATTGCGCCGAGTCGTTATGAATTTTCAACGCGTAGGGCCTGCCATGCGACGTCGCGCTTGCGCCATAGCCGCCGCGCGCGTTGGCTTCCTCCAAGGCCATTTGCGCGCCGTGCAGCATGGCCTGCCCGTACGGCGCTTCATAGTTGTTTTCCAGCGGCCCGAGGAATCCGATGTTCACCGTCTTGGATGTTTCGATCTCTTGCACAACGCGCTCGCGGGCCGCCCCGAAGTAATCGAGCGTGTCGTTGTCCAGGTACCATTCCTTGTATGGCTTGGTGAACTTCCCGTAGGGAACTGCTTCGTCCGGCATGTTGGCATAGCGATGTGTGGACGGGGCTTCGCTGGCAGGTTTCTGCGGCTCAACTGATTGCGGCAGAGCGGAGGGGGCCAACATGCAGAAGAAGGAAACTCCCGCGAACACAATCTTGCGCGCGATTTTGCGGGCGACATTAGACAGCATGGGCATTCACCTTAAGCGGCTCATCGTTGTGGGCAGCCGCGAATTCGACAATCCTTGCCAACGTTGCCGGGCCAATGGCTTGCGCCGCATCGCACTTCGGTTTGGGCGCACCGAGCCGGTCGCTGGCCACTTCGATGATCAATCCGTGGCATCCAAATTCCACCGCCGCGCGGCTGGCCGGCTCGACCATGGCGGACACACCCGTGGCGTGGCTCGGATCCACGATGACCGGCAGGAATGTGTGTTCCTTCACTGCGAAAATGACGTTCAAGTCCAGGACGTACCGCGAGTATTCGCCCGAGGGATATGCCTTGATTCCCCTCTCGCACAGTACGATATTGAAGTTTCCTTCCTTGGCGACGTATTCCGCCGCGCCCAACCATTCGCAAAGGTTGGCCGCCATTCCGCGTTTCAACAGCACCGGTTTGCCGCTGCGGCCGGCTTCCACAAGCAAGGTGTAGTTCTGCATGTTGCGCGAACCGATTTGCAGCATGTCGGCATGTTCGGCCACTTGCTCGATTTGCCGGGCGTCCATCACTTCGGTAACCACCGGCAGCCCCGTCTCCCGGGACACTTCCCGCAGAATGCGCAATCCCTCGAGGCCAAGCCCCTGAAAATCGTGCGGCGAAGTACGCGGCTTGAACGCGCCGCCGCGCAACATGTCCGCGCCGGCCGCTTTCACCGCAAGGGCCACTTCGAGTGTCTGCTCGTAGCTCTCGACCGAGCAGGGCCCCGCGATCACCACCGGCCGCGGCCCGCCGAAACAAACTCGTCCGACCTGCACCTTCCGAGTCTCTGAGTTATCGTCGGCAAAGCTATCGGTCTTGCGGCTGATGAGGGGGCAGAGTTTGGAAATATCTTCTAGCCGAACAATTCCTGCGATCTTCATCGGAATCTACCTTTCCGCGACTTCTCGTTCTCCCGAAACAGGCGCGCCCTTGAGGATTCAGCCCGCCTGTTTGGTCCGTGGCCCGGGGTTGCCACGGGCAATCCTGAATCGAGCGGCCTTTGTTACCGCTTGCTGGCGTCGAAGATGGCCATCGCTTCCATCTCGACGAGCAGATCCGGCCGGCAGAGAATGGCCTGAATACCGGTGGAAGCCGGCAACGGGTCGAGTCCCTGTTCCTTGAAAAACTGCGTGCGTGTTTCGTTAAAGGCGGCGTAGTCGCGCTCGATGTCCCGCAGGTAGCAGGTGGTGCGGACCACGTCTTTCCAGGTTGCGCCCTCGGCAGCCAGCAGGCCGGTAATGTTCTGGTAGGTCCGCAGGGTCTGTGCCCGGAAATCGCCTTCATGAACGGTCTTGCCGCTCTCATCAATGCTGGCCGTGCCGGAGATCAAAAGGATGGTGACTCCCTTGATGTCCAGCCGCAGCCCGCGCGAGAACGAAGACGGCTTGGCGTAATCGAAGGCCTCGTTCAACACGGAGTGGTTTGTGATGGCCTTCTTGGTGACAACTTCCGTTTCATTCTCGATTGGTTCAACGGCTAGCTGTGGTGTGCTCATGGACTTTCCCTTCCTTGTTGGATCCTTCCTTGTTGGATTCACGAGTGAATTCCTTAATGCCGTGGCTCAGACCCGTCGCTGTGGCCACCCAAATATCGTCGCCCTGGAAATCCATATTGAGGATGTAATTGTGAGCGAGAGAAGTGGGCGTTTCCATCGTGGTCACTTTTTTGTCCGGCGCGGTAATGACGATCTCTCCGCGGCCGGTTTTGGCGTTGGGCCGATAGGTGACCCAGGTGTTGGTCTTGAAGTTCAGATAACTCAGGCCTTTGTCCGTGCAGGCCCAGACTTCATCGCCGCGAGACTTGGGGGCGTTGATGAAGTCAGAGGCCAGGCCGCTGTCCATGGACAGGTAGTTGTGCCAGTTCCGGCCGTCATATCCGCTGAGTCCAAAGTAGGTGGACGCCCAGAACATCTGGGTGTCTTTGTTCCAGGCAATATTGCTGACGATGATGTGAATCAATCCCTGGTTCTTAAACAGGACAATTTCCATTTCTCCGTCGGGGTCCGTGTACGGCTTCCAATAACCACCGGCAATGTCGTACTCCAGGATGCCGCCTCCCCAGATGGCCACGTACACTTTTTTCTCCGCGACGGCGATGCCGTAAGACCAGGGTTCTTGAATGGGCGCATTTTTCTCGCTGAAGATGGACCATTCCCCTGTATGCGTATTGAAGCGGTTGGTGCCGGCCGTGGTCGCCACCCATACGTACTCATCCTGAATGGCGACGCCGTAAGTAATGTCGTTTGCCAGTCCGCTGGTCAGGTTCGTGTAATTGTGGAATTGCCCCCCCGAGAGACGGCTCAGCCCGCCGAACGTCGCGAGCCAGACATCACCAGAGGCCGGGTCGACCGCGATGCCTGTCACCACGCGGTTCGCAAGCCCGTCTTCCGGTTTGTAGATCTTCTGGATCTTGCCCTTCTCGATCAGGACCAAACCATTCTCCGTCCCCGCCCAAACCCGGTTGCCATCCACCGCAACACTCAAGACCTTTTCGTCAGGCATGCCATTCGCCGTGGTGTAGTTTTCCCAATGTGTGTACAGGGGAGGCGTTTGAGCGCATGCGGGCGCCAGCAGAATCAGGAACCCCACCGCTGCAAGGAACCAGCGCCACCTCTGTTTGTCCTTCATGCTCATCTCAAAACCCATGTGCTCTCCATCTTCGCCAAAAGCTGCTTGCTACAGAGACTTCAAAAACTCGATCAAATCGTTCAACTCTTCCTTGGACATGTCCGAAGTCACCCCGTGTTTGTCCTCTGGGTTGTAAGTAGTCCAGAGTTCCTCGAGCGAATTCGCCTCTCCGCTGTGCAAATAAGGGGGCCGCTGCACGATGCGGTCGAGCTGGGGCACGTCAAACAGACCCGACGTGTCGTACTTGGTGGCCGTGCCCACGTCAAAACTCGTTTTTGCCGTGTAATGCGTTGCGGGTGTATGGCAGGTGTCGCAATTCTTCCTGAAAAAGATGGCTCGGCCGCGCTCCTGCGCCGGCGTCAACTCGCCATTCGCCGCAAGATGGCCATTGGGCGGCAGGGGGATGGATTTAATGAACGCGACCAGGTCCGCCAATTGAGTGTGGTTGAACCCCTCGGAATGAAACAGGAACTTGGCGATGCGCGGCCCGCACTGCGTTTCCAGATCGGGATTGTGGCCGTTCCACTTGTACGGCGCTGTCTCCGCGATTCCTCGCAATGTGCGATTGGCCACGCGGTCGCGCCCCAACTGCGGCGTTTCCAGATTCCACGCGACGCCATCGATATGGTTGTCGGGGTGACAGGTGGCGCAGGCAAACTGCCCCTGGAAACAGAAGCGCGCGGCATGAAACATCTGCTCGCCGCGGCGCAATTGGGTCAACTGCTTCGGGCCACCGAGATCAATCGTTCCGCGAACCTGCAAGCGCGGAACGTCCACCACCGTCAGGCTATCGCTCAAGCGATTTACGATATACGCAAAACGCCCGTCAGGGGAGATCACAATGCCCGTGGGGTTCGCTCCCGTTTCCAGACGGCGCTCTACAATTTCCCTCGCCGAATCCAGCCGGTTCGCCAGCTCCTCGGCGGGCACCTGGTGCAGCCGGCGTTCCAGCTTTGCCGTATCGACCGCAGAGACCGTGTCGGCTTCGGAAGAGGTCACCAGCGCGTGCCGCCCATCCGGCGTGAACGCCACGCCGTTCGTTCCCGCGAAGTACTGGTCGACGTCGTCCAGTAGAATTTGGGTCACAAAGGATTTCGTCAGCGAGGCGCCGTTTGTTCCAGCGACCCGCACCACCGCCATCCCATGCGTTAAGATCCAGCCTCCCGCCACCTGAATCAGCGGGTTCAAATTCTTCGGCCGGATGAACGGCACCAGGAGATACCCACCCTTGGGTCCCGGCGCCTCGGCGATGTGCCGCAACTCCAGCACCCCCGGAATCTCGATGCGCTCAGCGACCCGCTGCTTTGCAGTGTCAATCACCATCAATTCAGAAACCGGCGGCTCATTCGGGGAGCCCAGGTGCCCGAGCAGGTTCGCAACGTACACGCGGCGCCCGTCCAGAGACAACGACAAATTGTGCGGTGAGCGCCACGAAGCCAGCCGCTTGATCTCCGCTCCGCTTGTCAGATCGAGCAGCGACACGTCATTCCCAATGCTGTTGGCGACGTACAGAACTTTCCCGGTGCGATCGGTCGTCACTCCCACCGGACCCCAACCTGTCACAAACGTCCGGCGCGACGTAAAGCTCGCGGCATCGATTTCGCTGACGGTGTCGTCCCATTCATTGGAAACGTAAAGCGTGCGGCCGTCCGGCGACACGGCGACGTCTTTCGGCTTGTGGCCCACCTTCACTTTCGCGACCACGCGCCGCGTGGTCACGTCCACGGCCAATAACGAATCATCGTCTTCGCAAACGACGTAAAGCTTCGTGCCGTCATGGGAGAATTTCAGTTCCACCGGGGTGAGGTAGTTCTCTTGAGAACCACTTGCTGCTGATTGTGCCCCTGCCTGTGCGGCATACAGCCGAGAAACTCCGAATGTCGTCACAATAGCGCCGGCGAGAACCAGGGAGCCCGCCAGAGCGCCGAGCGCCTGCAATCGAGTTGTGAGTTTCGCTCTCACCGGCTCGAACCTCCAGGAGTCGCCGCTTGACGTTCACCCGGCTCGGTAACCTGCAGAATCTGGTCTGCTTTGACGTTTTCCAGAGTTTGCACGGTTCCACTGGGCCAGTGGATCGTCAGGCGATCCACTTGTGTATGCGAACCCAAACCAAAATGCGGCCGCGGATCGTGTTGCGAGAGGTATCCCGATTGCGGCACATTCTCCACCATTTGCCGGAGATCGCCCGCCACCGCTTCGATGCGTGCTCCAAATCCATCGCGATTGCTCTTCGTGCCTGTCAGTTTTAGCGTCAGCCAGTGGTTTCGCGCGCTGCCCACCGGAGGTTTCGCGTGCAGCAAAATACCTTTGCCGCCCAAAACGACGATGAACGCATCAATGTAGCCGTCGTTGTCATAGTCCGCGAAGCATGCGCCCCGTCCGACTTTCTTGGTCCTGAAGTAGCTCCCGGATTCATCGGAAATATCCGTAAACGTCCCATTGCCGTTATTGTGGAGCAGAGAATCTTCCATCGGGATGAGCCAGTGCAGTCCGCCATTGACGATGAACAGGTCCTTCCAGCCGTCATTGTCGAAATCCAGGAAGGCGTCGCCCCAGCCCACATACTGGCCGGCGACACGCGCGATGCCTGCATCCGCCGTGGTGTCGATGAAGAATCCTTCCTTGGGGGAATTCCGGAACAGCCGGTGATAGCGCATGTCGGAGACAAAGAGGTCCAGCGCGCCGTGGTTGTCATAATCCGCGAAGATCGGCCCCATCGCCGAGGGTGTATCGCCATTGGTGCCATACGCAACGTTTTGCTCGATCGCTACGTTGGTAAAAGTCCCGTCATGATTGTTGTGGTAGAGGTAGCTTTCCATCTGGTCGTTGGCCACATAGATGTCCGGCCAGCCGTCACCATCAAAATCGCCCACGGTCACGCCCATCGCTCTCCCAGGAGGATTGGCGATTCCCGCGCGTTCGGAAACATCGGTAAAGGTGCCGTCGCCGTTGTTGTGGAACAACCGGTTCGAGTCCCCTTCGTAGTCCAGCGGGCCTGCAAACGCTTCAGCCGAATAAAAGACCTTTTTGACTTTCGGATCGAATTTCAGGTAATTGCCGACGAACAGGTCCAACTTGCCGTCACGGTCGTAGTCCACAAACGCCGCGCCGATGCCCCAATGGTTGTTTTGCACGCCGGCTTTTTCGGTTACATCGGTAAACGTGCCGTCGCCGTTGTTGTGGTAGAGAATCGAGGAGTTCCAGTTGGTGACATAGATGTCTTCGTAGCCGTCGTTGTCGTAATCCCCGACGGTCACGCCCATGGCAAAACCCTTGCCGGCCACGCCCGCTTCTTGCGTGACATCGGTAAAAGTGCCGTCGCCATTGTTGCGGTAGAGGTGGTTCGTCGCGTCCTTGCCATCCGGCTTGGAATGATCCGTAACGCCTTCGAGGTAGCGGCCGCTCAAAACGTAGAGGTCCAGCAGGCCATCATTGTTGTAGTCGAACCAGGCGCAACCTTGTCCCGCCGATTCCAGCACCGAGCTGAGTTTCTGCTCGCCGAACGAATTCACAAAGTTCAAGTGCGCTTTATCCGTCACATCCTCGTACGTAGGGAACTTTGAAACGGTGCTGGCAGGCACATTTGCCGGTGCGCCGGGCATTTGGGCCAGCGCGATCGATCCGATCGCCAGTCCCGCCATCGCCGCCAGGCCAAACAAACAAAGGCGGCGCGAAATTTCAGTGCGCGTGTGCTGCTTCAGCCGCATCATTCTTCTCCAAAAGCGCAGTTGGTGTGTCAAAACGCTTCAATGTGAGTGGCCAACGGTTCTCCGGCGCCAGCGCCTTGTCGCCGTGGCATCCGGGGCACCCGTGCTGCTCTCCGGGGCGCGCCCAGATCCAACTGCGTTCCGCCACAATCGTTTGCCCGTTGGCATCCAGGAGCTCGAAACGCACCGGTTGGTTCGCCGGCACTTCCACGTAAAACGATCCGTCTTTCTCAACCGGGGCTTCGCCCAGGCTGCGCTCCCCGGTGCCCGTGTTTTCCAACGAGATCACGCGCACGCGCGCAATCGCTGCCGCCAGCCGCCCCTTTATGCCTTCCGTCGAGACGTAGCTGTTCAACGAAATAAAGTAGCCCGCCTGGGACTCCATATTCAGCGTGCTCCAGAATCGCTTGGGCACCGGATTGGCGATGAGCGGCACGGCCTGGATGCTCGATAACTTTGGATCGCTGTAGATCAGGTCCCCATCCATTTGTTTTTTCAGATCGAATGCGTACAGGTCGAATTTCGCTTGCGATGCTCCTCGCGGTGCGCTACTTCGGGAAACAATTACGGTGCCTGCGGACAAAGGCCGGGGCGAACGATATTTCGGCGCGAGGCCGCCCACAGCAGACTCGCCCGGATCATTCTTTCGCACCTCGGCCAAGGTTCCGCCGGATGTCCCGTTTGCGCTGCCTTTCCTCACAAAGATGATGGAACCGTCTTCGAGTTCCGCAGCGTCGCCTCTTCTGACGGAAGATTGGTGTTCGCAGCGAAGCGCTTCCAGCGCTGCGCCGTCTGGCCGCAAGGTATAGAGCAATCGTGTCTTCCGCGCCGCCTCGGTGTCCTGCAAAGGAGAAGAAGCGGAAGCGAGCACGCGTCCATCACGCAGAACCGTTTCCAACCAGAAATTGCCGGGTCCGAAGGTAATGCGATGCATCTGTGATCCATCGATCTTGGAAACCGCTAAATAGGACTCGGGCCGTCCACTCCGCAGGCCCTCCACAGTGAAGACAATTTCCCCGTCGGGGAGATACGCAGCGCGCAGGCAATCCCCGGTGCAGTTCGTGATTTGACGTTTTTCCGAACCGTCCGCGTTCATCTCCCAGATCTGCCATTTCGCGCCAGCATTCTTTTGGGCCGAAAAGAGTATCTTCGCGCCGCTGAAATCGACTTGCGGGTCAGCCGCCGCGAAGAACTCAGGTGTGAGTTCGAGGGGCCGTTTGGATTCGGAGGGCAGGCGCACGATTTGGCTTCCGCTCGGGAAACGCTGCGGTGCATTCCCGTCAAGAATTGTCTCCGCTTGGACAAAGAGAAGGTCGGGCCTCGGGGACACCCTGGCGGTCCTCTGTGGCTGTGCTGCTTCACCTGTGGACCCGAAGAGCAAGCTCACGGGGAGCAGGCACAGTACGACTGCTATCGTTTTAGGAAGGCAGGCGACGAACTTCCCTTGGCGCACCCCACGAACCACCGAAACACCCCGAGTCTGGATTCTTCCTGACCGCTTTCAAAAGTGATGCCACGAAAAAGCGGATGCGCCGGTTGCCACTTTCCTACCCAACCCAAGTGCGGCGCGACGTTCGATAGCATCCACTTAACGTCACGGGCGGAACGGGAACAATAATGCAAAACGATTAGAATCAAGGATTTGTGGCCTCCATCACAATGAACCGTGACCTCCATCACAATTTTGCTCCCACCTTTCCAATCCCTGCTCATTGCATTGCTCTTTTTCCGGAGAATTCGCTCTTGCTTCCACACCAGTTGAGCACAACGAGTGAATTCTCAACTGAAACAGTGACCCGTGCCGTTGCAATGAGAAGCGGGAAGGAGTATAGAAACTTCAGATGATATTGGTGTGAAGTTAAACGCGCGCCGGGCCGCGCTCCAGCCCGGAGCAGTAGCGAGCGAGAATGACTCCCAAGGCTCCTCGATTTAACAACTGCGCAGTACTGAGCCCCCAGCAATTAGACCAATTGCTCCAGGTTCTGATCAAACGGGATTACGAGGTCTTAGGTCCCACCATCCGCGAAGGCGCGGTCGTGTACGACCATGTGGACTCGACGAAGGACCTCCCCGCGGGCTGGACCGACGAGCAGGCCGGAGGAAAGTATCGGCTGAAGCGTCGCGAGGACGACGCGCTATTCGGATTCGTGGTCGGACCGCATTCGTGGAAGAAATATGTTTTCCCGCCGGCCATGCGTCTGTGGCAGGCGCACCGCTCTGACGGGCTTTTCCAAATCGTGCCCGAGACGCGCAAGGCCACGAAGTTCGCCTTCATTGGCGTGCGGGCGTGTGAACTTCACGCCCTGAGCATCCAGGACAAGGTATTTCTGAAGGGTCCCTACGTCGATACTGTGTACAAGTTGCATCGCGAGAATATATTCATCGTCGCGGTGGATTGTGTGCAGGCCGGCGGCACGTGCTTCTGCGCGTCCATGAACACAGGACCCAAAGCCGCTGCGGGTTTCGATGTGGCGCTCACCGAAGTTCTCCACGAGGGGCGGCACCATTTCATCGTCCGCATGGGCACAAAGGCAGGGGCGGACCTGATGTCGCAGGTTCCTCATGAGGAAGCGACGGCGGCCGACGTGGAGTTTGCCGAAAACCTCGTTGCCGAAGCCGCCAAACATATGGGTCGCAGCCTCGACGTCAACGGTATCAAGGAAATCCTGTACCGCAATATCGAGCATGTGCGCTGGGATCAGGTGGCGGACCGGTGTCTGAGCTGCTCCAACTGCACCATGGTGTGTCCGACGTGTTTCTGTTCCACCGTCGAAGATCTGACCGACCTGTCCGGCCAGCAGGCGGAGCGCTGGCGCAAATGGGATTCCTGTTTTACGACCGATTTCTCCTATATCCACGGCAGCAGCGTGCGCTCGACGCCGCGATCGAAATATCGCCAGTGGATGATGCATAAGCTGGCTTATTGGATCGATCAGTTTGGCACTTCGGGGTGCGTGGGATGCGGACGTTGCATCACCTGGTGTCCTGTGGGGATTGATATCACCGAAGAGGCGCGCGTGATTCGCGAAGGCGAGACACTCGCCAGCGCAGCCGGTTGAGGAGGGGTGCTAATGATTCACACGCTCGAGTCCGTTATAAGGGAACATCCATTCTTCCAAGACTTCCCTGAAAAACATCTGGCGTTCATCACCGGCTGCGCGAAAAACGTCCAGTTCCCGGAAAAGCATTTCATTTTTCTGGAAGGGGATCCCGCCGACGAGTTCTATTTCATCCGTGGAGGCATGGTTTCGGTCGAACTGGTGATTCCGCACCTGGGCCCGACCACGGTGCAAACGGTTGGCGAAGGCGAAATTCTCGGCTGGTCGTGGGTTTCTCCGCCGTACCGCTGGCATTTCAACGCCAAGACCTTGAAGCGCACGCGCGCGCTGGTCTTTGACGGCAAGTGCCTCCGCGCCAAGTGCGAGGAAGACCACGACCTCGGATTTGAAATGTTGAAACGTTTTGCCAGCATCATCACGTCGCGGCTTGATGCCACACGTCTGCAGCTATTGGATATTTATGGCCACAATGATTGAAAATGAAGTCCCCCAGGGCCTCAACGCGGACCCCATGATCCCGCAGCTTTACCGCATTGACCGCGTGCGGGATGAAACGGACGATACCTTCACGCTCAGCCTGGTTCCCGAAAACGGTGAGGCCAAAATCTCCTTCCTCCCCGGCCAGTTCAACATGCTCTATGTTTTCGGAACCGGCGAGGTGCCCATTTCCATCAGCGGCAATCCCGCGATGACCTCCGTCCTGGAGCACACGACGCGCAGCGTGGGCATCGTCACCAAGGCCATGGGCCTGCTGAAACCCGGGGATCAAATCGGCGTGCGCGGGCCGTTTGGCAGCCACTGGCCTCTGAACGAAGAAAATGGCCGCGATTTTGTGATCATTTCCGGCGGCATCGGGCTGGCCCCTTTGCGCCCCGTCCTGTATTTCCTGATGGCGCAGCGCGAAAAATATCGCAAGATCGTTTTGCTCTACGGCGCCCGCGCTCCCGAAGATATTCTTTTCAAGAAAGAGCTGGAGCGCTGGCGGGGCAAGTTCGATCTCGAGGTACAGGTCACCGTGGACCGCGCCGCCAGTGGCTGGCGCGGCAACGTCGGCGTCGTGACGCCGCTGGTTGCCCGCGCCCCCTTCGATCCATCCAACACCGTTGCATTGCTCTGCGGCCCCGAAGTGATGATGCGCTATGCCGTCATGGAGCTGCAGAAGCGCGGAGTCCCCCACGACCGGATGTATCTCTCGATGGAGCGGAACATGAGGTGCGCGCTGGGCTATTGCGGCCACTGCCAATACGGCCCCGGCTTCGTCTGCAAGGATGGACCCGTTTACCGCTTTGACCAGATTGCCTCAGTTTTTGGCAAGTCGGAGGTCTGAAATGGCTGCCGTGCGCAAACCCAAGATTGCCGTTTGGAAGTTCGCTTCCTGCGACGGTTGCCAGTTGAGCCTGCTCGACTGCGAGGACGAACTTCTTTCCATTGTCGGGGCCGTCGAAATCGCCAGTTTCCCCGAAGCTACCCGCGCCGTCGTCAAAGGCCCTTACGATATTTCACTTGTCGAAGGCTCCATCACGACCCCGCACGACGAAGAGCGCATTCACACGATTCGCCGCTCTTCCAAGCTCCTGATCACCATCGGCGCCTGCGCCACCTCCGGCGGCATCCAGGCCTTGCGGAATTTCAAGAACGTCGCCGATTTCATCCCGATGGTGTACGCCAAGCCGGAATACATTGAAACGCTCAGCAAATCCACCCCGATCAACGACCACGTCTTCGTCGATTTTCAATTGCGCGGCTGCCCCATCAACAAGCTGCAGCTCGTCGAAGTTCTAAACGCCTTCCTGAACCGCAGGAAGCCGGTGACCCCGGCGCATGGCGTGTGCATGGAGTGCAAGCGGCGGGGGACCGTCTGCGTCATGGTGGCCAACGGCACGCCGTGTCTGGGTCCCGTTACGCTGGCCGGGTGCGGCGCGCTTTGCCCCGCCTACGATCGCGGCTGCTACGGGTGCTTCGGGCCAAAGGAAACGCCCAATACCACCTCGATGAGCGCGGGCTGGACCGCCCTGGGCGTCACCGAGCCGGAACTTGTGCGCGCCTTCCGTTCCTTCAATGCTTACGCCGAAGCATTCCGGAAAGAGAGTGAAGCGCATGAACGCTAAGACCATCAAGGTCGATTTCCTTGCACGCGTCGAGGGCGAAGGCGGCTTGTTCGTCCGCGTGCGCGACCAGCGCGTCACGGAAGTGAAGCTCAACATCTTCGAGCCGCCGCGCTTCTTTGAAGCTTTTCTCCGGGGCCGCAAATTCAGCGAAGCTCCCGATATCACCGCGCGCATCTGCGGCATCTGCCCGGTCGCCTATCAAATGAGTTCCTGCCACGCAGCCGAAGACGCTTTCGGGGTTCATATCGAGGGCCCCATCCGCGAACTGCGCCGCCTGCTTTACTGCGGCGAGTGGATTGAAAGCCACGCGCTGCACATCTATCTGCTCCACGCGCCGGACTTTCTCGGCTACGAGGATGTCATCCAAATGGCCAAGGATCATCCGGAGGCCGTGCAGCGTGGACTGCGCCTGAAGAAAATCGGCAACCAAATCATGACTGTGGTAGGCGGCCGCGAAATCCACCCCATCAACGTACGCGTCGGTGGCTTCTATAAAGCGCCGTCCAAGCAGCAACTCAAAGGCCTGACCGAGGATCTGAAATGGGCGCGTGACGCCGCCGTGGAAACTTGCCGTTGGGTATCCACGTTCACGTTTCCCGATTTTCAGCGCGATTACGAATTTGTGGCCTTGCGTCACCCGGATGAGTATCCCTTGAACGAAGGGCGCCTCGTTTCCAGCAAAGGGCTCGATATTCCCATCCAGGAATACGAGCAGCACTTCGCCGAAGAGCACCACAAGCATTCCAACGCGTTGCATTCCGCTCTACTCGAGCGCGGCTCCTATTTCGTCGGCCCGCTGGCCCGCTACAATTTGAATTTCGATAAACTCACACCGCTGGCGCAGAAAGCGGCGCGTACTGCGGGTCTGACCGCTACATGTCGCAATCCCTTCCAGGGAATTCTTGTGCGCGCGGTGGAAACCGTGTATGCCTGCGACGAAGCCCTGCGCATCATCGCCCATTACGAAGCACCCGATAAGCCTTACGTGGAGGTCACTCCCCGTGTTTCCATTGGACATGGCTGCACCGAAGCGCCTCGCGGCATCCTCTATCATCGTTATCGTTACGACGATCGCGGCCTCATCTCGAACGCCAAGATCGTTCCGCCGACCTCGCAGAACCTGAAGGCCATCGAGGAAGATCTCTCCGAGTTTGTCAGTGCGCGGCTGCACCTCCCCAACGATCGTCTGCAATGGCAATGCGAACAAGCCATCCGCAACTACGATCCCTGCATCTCCTGCGCTACGCACTTCCTGAAACTCCGGGTAGAGCGCGAATGACCGCCCCCCGCAGTAGCGCGCTGCTGATCGGAGTGGGCAACCCCTTCCGCAGCGACGACGGTGTGGGTGGTGTCGTCATTCGCCGCTTGCGCGGCCAGAATCTCCCGGGCTTCACCATCGTGGAGGAAACTGGCGACGGCGCGGAATTACTGGAAGCCTGGCAAGGCGCTTCCGCGGTCATCCTGGTGGATGCGGTGCAATCCGGCGTCGCCCCCGGCACCATCCACCGGCTCGACGCCACCACCGAAAAGCTTCCCAAGTGGTTTTCCCATTGTTCCACGCACGCCTTCGGAGTGGCCGAAGCCATCGAACTCGCGCGCACCCTTGGCGAATTGCCGCCTTCTCTAGTTGTTTACGGCATCGAAGGCCTCGATTTTTCCGCTGGCACCTTGTTGTCTCCGGAAGTCGCCGCAAGCGTTCCGGGGGTCGTTTCCAGCATCCTCGCCGAAATCCGCGGGCTTGCCGGCCTCAAGTCCGCACGCATCGCCTGACCCTGCAATTCCTACGCACTCAAGCGGACCGTGACACCCACCCAATTTTGAGAGTGGGTGTGCCAGACCGGATTTCGCACAAACTACGATTCATCCGTTGCCCTAGTTCAGCACGACGCGGTCATCCTAAGGCGATCCAGTGAGGATCGCCGAAGGATCTCAACGCAAGAGTGTGCGCGGTGCATCAGTTGAGATCCTTCGGGGCGCAAACGACGCGCCCCTCAGGATGACAGGGTGCTGTGACGCTTAAATAGTGGGCACAATCGCATCTCGTGAGAAAATCCAGCTAGAATCTCCGTGGTATCGCCAATGCCAAGACTCACCATCTCTCCCGTCGACCGCGTTTTTGTTCTTACTGGTGCCGGCATCAGCGCGGAAAGCGGTATTCCCACTTTTCGCGATGCCGGCGGACTGTGGCGCAATTACCGAATCGAAGAAGTCGCGTCGCCTCACGCCTGGCGGCGCGATCCACGGCTCGTCTGGGATTTCTATTCGATGCGCCGCAAAGTGGCATCCGCCGCCAAGCCAAATCCCGGCCATTTTGCGCTCGCTACTCTCGAGCAGGCTCTCGGCGACCGCCTTTTTCTGTGCACGCAAAACGTCGACAATCTTCATGAGCAGGGGGGCGCGCGGCGCGTTCACCACATGCACGGTGAACTCTTCAAGAGCCGTTGCGACTCCTGTTCCCTCCCGCCCTTCGCGGACACCTCTCTCCACGAATCACCCGGCGAGATTCCACGCTGCTCCTGCGGGGGCAAAATCCGTCCGCACATCTGCTGGTTCGGCGAGACCCCATTTGAACTCGAGCAGATCTTTCGCGCACTCGATGAGTGTTCCCTCTTCATCGCTATCGGAACCTCCGGCAGCGTTGAGCCTGCCGCAAGTTTTGCCGCCCACGTTGCCGGTGGCGCCAGGACTTTCTATGTGGGTCCCGAAGCTCCCGCCAACCACGCGATGTTCGACGAGTGCTTCCTTGGCAAAGCGGGCGAGCTTTTGCCCGGCCTTTTTTCCTGCTGAGGGAGCGCCTGAGTTTCGCTCACGCTCGCGGTCTTCGCGTTCCTTCCCTTCGCTAAATTGGGTACAATAATATCTTTCCCGGCCGGATCCTCTCGGAGCGATCATGCCTCAGTCAGGTAGAGATTCACCGGAGGTGTCGAATGGACTCCGATCCACAGATGGAGCGCAACGCTCATCTAAAGAAGTTCCTGGTTTATGCGTTGATTGGGGTTGTCGTCGTTGTTGTCTATTTCGTTTTCCTTCTGATCTCCCGTCATCAAGCGGCCCGCGAATTCGAGCAGCGCAACACCGAGATATTAAACCAGCAGCATCGCGCAGAGGATCAGCTCACCATTCAACAGCTCGGTGGCCCAGGGTTCGGCATCCGCGCTCTTTACGCTAATCCCCCGGTTATCCGGCGCGGGCAATCCGCACAGGTCTGCTATGACGTCGTCAACGCGAAGACTGTCAGCATCGATCCGCCTGTGGCGCAAGTTTGGCCATCGCACACGCGGTGTTTCGGGGTCTCGCCCAAACGGACCACCACCTACACCCTTACCGTCACTGATGCCAATGGGAAGACGGCCACGAACAACGTGGAAGTGAAAGTTCATTGACAGCTTGTCTGTTACATAAACCTTTTTATTTACAATACGATAAGGGGCCATTCTGACAGGCGGAGCACCCCTCCGGCCTTCTTCCCACCCTTCCCCCCCTTGTTCTCTCAATTCTCTCCCATCTATAATGAGGGAAGCGGAGTTCGGCCAAGCCGAGCTCCGCATCGTTTTTCTTTAACCCGGAAAGTTTATGTCCGATCCTCTTGCAAAAATTAAGAAGAAGCTGCAGACGGAAATTGACGCGCTCGAGCGCGAGCTCAGCGTCGAGCTCCCCAAGGAGATCGCCGTCGCCCGTGCGCACGGCGACCTCTCCGAAAACGCGGAATACAAATTCGCCAAGGAGCGCCAGGGGTACGTCAACGCAAAGATTCACCATCTTAAGAAGCGCATGGGCGACCTGGGCATGCTCAATCTCACAAACATTCCCAGGGATCGTACCGGCTACGGCTCGCGCGTCGTAGTTGTGGATGTGCAGCGCAGCGTCGAGGTCGAGTACAAGCTGGTCAGCAGCGAGGAAGCCGATGTCGAAAAGGGGCTCATCTCCACGACCTCCCCGATCGGCCGCGCTCTGCTCAATCGTAAGGTGGGAGACGAAGTGCAAGTCGCCACGCCGGCCGGCAATAAGGAGTTTGAAGTTGTGCGGCTGGTGACCATTCACGAAGACGATTGATTCCATCCACCCGGCCTGCGGTCAGGGTTCATATATGATTGGGGTTCAGGTCCCGCTCCCGGTTTTCTGACACCTCTCGGCCATCGGACATTCCTCGTTGACGCTTTCTATCACTGGCGTCATCGCGCAGAGCTTTTGTGCCGGCGCTTTCTGTGGCCCGAAAGCGAAAGAGCAGGTCATTTTGGAAACTGTCGCATGCAATCTGTGCGGATCACGCCGCTACAAAACGGTATACGAAATGCCGGACGCGCGCCTTTTCCCGGACGAATATTTCACCGTGGTGGAGTGTGATGAGTGCGGCCTCGGTTTCGTCAATCCACGGCCCGATCGCCAGGAAATCCAGAAGTATTATCCGCGGGACTACTACGAAAACGAGGAGTCCGCTAGCTTTGCGCGCTACCTTCAGAAGCGTTTCACGCAACAAGCGCGCTATCTGAAAGAGGTGGAAGACCGGCCCGGCCCCAGGAAGTTACTGGATGTGGGCTGTTTCAACGGGGAATTTCCACGTTTTATGGCTGCGCGCGGATGGGATGTCTCCGGTGTGGAGATTTCGGAGGTCTCCCAACGCATCAAGGACTTTCCTGTCTTCAGCCAGGAATTCAGCGAGATTTCTATTTGTGAACCCACTTATGATGCGATAACCGCCTGGGCCGTGCTTGAACATGTCCACGACCCCCTGGCGTACTTCCAAAAGGCGTCGCAACTGTTGAAGAAGGGCGGCCTGTTTGTTTTTCAAATGCCGAATTTTATAAGCATCACTTCCCGCTGCCTTTTTTGGGAAGACGTTCCCAGGCACTTGTACTTCTACACCAGGGAAAATGTCGCTCAATACCTGGAGAAAGCGGGGCTCGTACTGCAGCGAGAAGACAACCGCGGGAATGTCTATAAATCGTCGCCGGCAAGCTGGCTGCCTTATATGATCAGAACCCGGCTGCAGCGAAAAGCGTTTACCTACAAGGATAAGCCTCTGAGCAGCAGGGAATTTCGCAAGCTGCATCATTTGCAGCGCGGAATCACCGCCGGCTTGAAATATCTCGCTTATTCTCCGGCGTCGGCGGTGGACCGCATGCTCTGGCCTGCAGTCGAAGCCGTCCAGATTCTTCGCAAGACTTACGGCAGCAGCACCTACGTGGCCCGCAAGCGGGCTCTGGCCATAGCCGAGTGCTGGCATCCTGCGGCCAAGGTGCGTACAATGAGCCCTTCCCAAGGAAATGGAATATGAGCGACACTCCACAAACGGTTTTGATAACGGGCGGCACCGATGGACTCGGGCGGGCCGCCGCCATTTTGCTGGCGGAGCGCGGCTATCGCGTTTTCGCCGCCGGACGCTCCGCGGAGAAACGCGCCGACCTCGACAAGCTGGCAGCGGAGAAGAAGGTACCCATCGAGCCGCTGCAGCTCGATGTGTGTGACGATGCTTCCGTCCAGCGGGCCGTGCAAAGCGTTTTGCAGAAGGCTGGCGCCATCGACGTTCTCATCAACAACGCCGGTGTCGGCTACATGGCGGTGATTGAGGACTTGCAACTTGATGACCTGCGCCGGCAGTTTGAAACCAACGTTTTCGGCGTTCTGCGCGTCACGCAAGCCGTCCTTCCACACATGCGCGAGCGCCGCCGCGGCCGCATCCTGATGACGAGCAGCGTCACCGGCCTCCTTACGCCGCCGACCTATGGCGCCTACAGCAGCAGCAAGCACGCCCTCGAAGCGCTCTCCAATGCCCTGCGCCTGGAGATGTTCCCGTTTAACGTCGAAGTTATCTTGATCGAGCCGGGCTACATCGTTACGAATTTTCAGCAGACGGCCAAGGCGCTGGCCGAGCCGTACGTCGAAGCGGCGAAAGCGGGGCCGTACGCGAAAGTCTATGCGGGAGCGTGGAGCGGCGCGAACAAGGGCCGCGGCGATTCCAAGACCACCCCGGAAGATTGCGCGCGGGTCATCCAGGAAGCCATCGAATCGCCCCATCCCAAAGCGCGCTATCCGGTCACGCCGCTGGCGAAATGGGCATCCTTCGGCCGGCGCATCCTCCCGGATACCCTGCTGGATTCGATTCTGCGCCGCAAATACGGCATTCTTCGCGAAGAGTAGCGCGGGCTAATTGGAAACCTGGAAGGACAGGCTGTTCTCGCGAAGTTGTTCCCACTTCTTTCGCCACGCATCGTGAATGGGACTTTCCGCGTAATCGGCAGCGGCTTCGGGGCTGGTGAACTCAATCACATAGACACCGCTGAAATCGCGGAGCTGGTTGCGCTCGGTCTTCAGCCAGATATTCTTGATGCCCGGAATTTTCGCGGCCATGTCCTTGATTCCGGCGATGGCCTGTTCCTGGTCATTCAAGGAAGTGGCGTCGCGGAATTTGTAAGCGACAACGTGCACCACCGTTTTGGGCTGCCCGAATTTGTTGATGGCGGAAACGTGGCGCGTCAGCACGCTGCCCACGGCAATTCCCGCAAGAAACAGCAGTGTGGCGCAGAGCATCAGCACGATGCGGCGGTTCGCAGTAGGCATGACGTTCCTCCCCAAGAGAAAACCCGTTCAGTCTAAGCGACTCTGCGGGAGGCGGCAACTGCGTGGAGTTTGACGCCGTTCGCCGCTGCGTTTACTCTCAGACTCATAGAGGAGACACGAATGTTGCGAATGTTTGAGTGCGCCATTGCTCTGTGCGCCAGCTTGTTCCTGGGACAATCTGCCGGCGCCCAGAATCGCGAGGCGGTGAACCAGGAAGCCCGCGCCATCCTTAAAGAGCTCATCGAGATCAATACGAGCGATTCCGTTGGCAACGTCACAACTGCCGCCGAAGCCATGGCCCAGCGCCTGCTGGCCGTCGGCTTTCCCCAGCAGGATATCCGCGTTGCCGGCCCGACCGATCGCAAGAAAAATCTCGTCGCGCGCTATCGCGGAACGGGGCAGAAGAAACCCATCTTATTCATCGGCCACCTGGACGTCGTCGAGGCCCGCCGCGAAGACTGGACCGTCGATCCATTTCAATTCATCGAGCAGGACGGCTACTTCTACGGGCGTGGCACGCAGGACATGAAGGAAGGCGACGCCCTCCTGGTGACAACTTTTATCCGGCTGAAGCGCGAAGGATTTGTGCCCGACCGCGACCTGATCCTGGCTCTCACCGCCGATGAGGAAGGCGGCGACTACAACGGCGTGGACTGGCTGCTAAAAGAGCACAGGGACTGGATCGATGCCGAGTATTGCATCAATCTCGATGGCGGCGAGTTCGAGAAGGTGAAAGGCAAGCGGTTGCTGGCCGGCCTGCAGGCCAGCGAAAAGGTCTACGTTGATTTTCAATGGGAGGCGAGCAATCCCGGCGGCCACAGCTCGGTTCCCGGGCCGGAGAACGCCATCTATGAGTTGGGCGCTGCTCTGACGAAGCTCCAGGGCTTCTCGTTTCCCGTCAAGGTCAGCGAAATCACACGGAATTATTTCGCGCGCACCGCGGCGCTCAGCTCAGGCTCGGTGGCCGCCGATCTCCGTGGAGTCTCCAAGGACCCGCCCGACCCGGACGCGGTCAAGCGTCTCTCCACGAATCCCTATTACAATTCGCTCCTGCGCACCACCTGTGTCGCCACCATGCTATCCGGCGGGCACGCTCCCAATGCTCTTCCGCAAACGGCCCGCGCCAATGTCAATTGCCGCGTGTTCCCCGGCGAGGATCCCGAGGAAGTACGCAGGACGTTGGAGCGAATCGTTGCGGATCCCAAGCTCAAAATCACTTTCGTGCCGGAGAAGACCTCCGACGGGAAACTCATCCCCATCGTGGCTGTGCCTCCTTCCCCTCTTCTGCCGGAATTGAATGCCACGTTCGAGCGCACGCTGGCCACGATGTGGCCGGGGCTCCCGGTGGTTCCCTCGATGTCCACGGGAGCCACGGACGGCAAATATCTACGCATTGCCGGCATACCCACGTATGGCATCGCCTGCATGTTCTTCGATTCGGAAGATGACCGCTCTCACGGCAAAGACGAACGCGTGGTCGTGGAGGATTTTTACGACGGCGTCGAGTTCACGCACCGCTTCCTGAAGGAACTCGCGACCTCCAAGTGATCGAGTTGAGCAGGACGCGGAAATTACCCGCCTGAAAAGTAAAAGGCCCCCGATGGTTTCGGGGGCCTTTCTGCGGCTGAAATAAAAAACTGTCAGGGTTTTGCCGGGTCCGGCGCGTCGCCCGGTTTCACATCGGAGGGTGCCACCGCGCTGGCCGCAACGGGCTTCACGGTGTCGGAGCCGAACCTGGTCAGGTAGGGCATGAACGGAGTCACTTCAAACGGCATTTTCTCGCGTTCTGCCACCGTTCCTACCGGCTTGCTCTTGATCAAGGAAAGCTGGTCGTTCCACGGATCGATCTTGACGCGCCCGCCGAGCGGCAAGGCCGCGATCCTCTGCGGATTCTGCTTGGGATCAAGGGGCGCCGTGGATTTCAGGTCGCTGATCTGCGGCACGCGATTGCCCAAATGGCCGCTGATCAAATTGGGAATTTCTTTTTGGCGGGCGTCCAGCGCTTGCAGGAAGAGTCCGGCATTGCCCAACTGATTTTTGTACGGCGAATTGTTGAGTATCTGGATAGCCTTTTCATTGGCCTGATGCTCTTCATCGTTGGTACGCGCGAAACCAAAGTGGCGGAAGGTGTCCTTGTCTTCCACCATCAACTGATCGAAGAAGGCGTACTGGGAATCCATGCGGTGCCCAAGAACCACGTGGCTCAATTCATGCGCCAGGATGGTCGCGAGGCTGGCCTCATCCGGAAGCACGTCCACCAGACCGCGGCTCAGTATGATCGTGTGTCCCACGGTGAAGGATTCGAGGGTGGAAGTCATCAGGATACGGCAGCGCACTTCGGGCTCGACGTCAATGTTATTGGTCACTTCCAGGTTGTTGATGACCGTTTCGAGAACCTTGTCGACCTCGCCCTTCGGGGCTATCAGGCCAATGCGCTCCAAACGGTCAATGACGTTGTCTTCCGCCTGGTGATCCCAGGAGCGCTGCGCCTGAATCGGCGAAAGGTCGTTCGCGGTCTTGGTATCGTCCTGCATAGGCGTTTCCACCAGAATCTTGCTCAACTCCTGTTCCTGGCTGGCGCCGCCCAGGTTGTAGCCCCACAAGCGCGTCTGCGCCTTGAAAGCCAGCTTCTTGCTGATGGCATAGTGCAGGTCTTTTTCTTCGCTGTACACGAAGGTGGGCAGCCAAAGCCCCGGCTGCACATTGGTCCGCCAACTGTCGAAATGGAAGTACCAACTGGAATGGCCGTTGCCGTTGTAGGCGCCATTGAAGCGCACGATGTGGAAATCCTGGTCTTCCACCCAGATGCGGCCCAGGAATCGCCCGCGGTTGTTCTTCCCAATCGGCGTCACGTCGAAGACCAGGCAGCGCACCTCGCCAAGAAACTCGCGGCGCACATAATCAAACTTGTAGTTCTGCTTATCGAAGCCGTTGGTATCGATGAAAATCATCTGCAGGAAGCCGTCCGGGAGGAACTGCATCGCGAAACTGAAGAAGTTTCCGATTGAGCCGAAAACCTTCTTGCCCTTGCTCTGGGTTTCGCTCAGTGGCACCAGGCTGACACCCTTCGCGAAGTTCGCGCGGCCCAAAAAATATTTGTCCCCGGCCGGCACCTGGCCGAGATCCTTGTCGGCCTTGAGATTCTGAATATAGGTCTCCACGAGCGGGGAGTAGTTGCGGATCTGGGTATAGAGCCGCTGCTCATTGCTGATCACCCGGTCGATCACCTGGTCCGGCGTGCGCGGCTGATCGGCCGCTGGAGCCGCCGCGGCGATGGCCGGAACGACTGTGCAAGCGCAAAGCGCCAGCACGAGAATTTCGTTCGACAGCTTTCTCATGATCATCTCTCCCTCAGTAGGCCAGCCGGAACTCAATGCGAACCCGGGCCGGAAAATCCACCGGCTGGCTTTCGCGCTTCGCCGGCTTGAATTTGATTTGTTGTGCCGCTCGCACCGCCGTCTCATCGAGGCCGTGCCCCAGGCCGCTGACTACTCGATTGATTTCAATACTGCCGTTCGCCAGGAATACCAGGTCGATGACGACATCGCCTTCCACTCTCAGACTACGCCCCTCCGCCGTGTATTCGGGCCGAGGCTTGTCCAATATGTCAGGAGTGGTATCCGCCGGACCGCCCGCCGCAACCTTCTTCTTCGGCGCTTCCGCGGTTGCCGCAGCGGCATCGCTGAAGCCTCCGGCAACTACCGTGCCCTTCTTTGGCGCGGCACTCGCCGGTGGAATGGCTATCCCGTTTCCAAATCCCGTGCTCGCCACCGTGCCGCGAATTCCTTCTTTTCCTCCGGTGCCATTCCCGTAGCCTTCGCCATTCGGGAGCGCCGGAGAACCCAGACGGTTCACGTTCGCCCCGTGATTCGGGTCACCCTTTCCGGGTAAGCCGTTGGGATCGCCAAATCCGCCGGTCTGCACTTTGTTGACAGGCGCAACCACCGTCGCCACTGCGGCGCTGCCCGAATTCAGGTTGCCGACCTTCACATCGTCCTTCGGGCGCTTCGGTCCGTTTTCCTTGACGTCAATCTTGGCGGCCTCAAACGTCGGCTTCACGTCCGGGGCTTTGACGTCGCTCTTTTCCACTTTGGGTACCACCGGCTTGGGCTTCGCCAGGTTCGCGAAGATGTGCGGCTGTGCCGGATTCAGCTTGACCGGCTCAACAGGAGTAGGCTTGACCTCCGCCTTTGGCACCACGGCCTTCGGCTTGGGTGGCGGCGGGGGCTCCGGGGCAACTGGAATTTCGGTTAGCGGCTGAGCAATCTCCACACTGACGAATTTCAGCCCGGTTTTCATCTGTTCCGGATACATCAGGGGCACCAGGAGCAGGAAGATCAAAAAGGAAAGTTGCACGACCGCGCTCAGACCAAGCCGGCCCCACTGGGGTTCGGCATCGGGAAGCAGGGCAAGGCGTGCGGGCACCTGCCTGTTGCCCATGTGCTGTTTCCAGGCTTCCGAAGCCGCAGTACGGCCGCGGTTCGGGTTAAACCCTACCCCTAACGAGGTTCTCCGTGGTGGATCAGCAATCATCGTGGTCATCCGCTGGCCGCCTCGCGCGTATGTTTATCCCGACACCTCTGTTCAAAAGGAACCGAGGTGAACCAAATCGGGACGTGTGTTGTACCGGTACGAGAGTACTTTGGCGGCCTGAGTCGTCCGAATAGGACTTTCGTACTATCGTCGCGTATTCGCTAATGCCTTCGCGAGTGCGCTTTCCACACGCCTTCTTTGCCGGGTCAAACCCGCCGAGGCGAAATTCGTTGCGGGCGGGGGCGCAACACCCCATAGGATACCGCATCCAGAGACACAGGCTATCGCTGTTTTCTGCACCGGTTGCTCCCAAGGGGGTAACCCTTTTGATGCACCCAACAGGCTGGCCGTTGGTTGTCACCTGGGCATCCTAGGGTATAGAAATAGGGTGGTTAGGTGCAATGCAGGAGTTCTGTGCCCCATCGTCCCCATGACCGCCCGGCCCCAGAACACCGCGATCCGTCGCAACTCCTTGGGGTCCCCGAAGCGATCCTGGATTCCTTGTACCTCGAATCGAGTGCCGAGCAGTGGGGCCTCGCCCTGGCACAATTCGCAGCGGCCCTCGAGCGCAGCCTGCGCAAACGCTTCGCGGATGTTTCTCCTGCCCGAGATCACCTGGTCGAGTATCTGCAGACCCTCTACCTTCAGGACCTGGCCCTCGCCGCGGCCTGCCTCGAAGGTTCCGAATCGGCATGGGAATATTTTGTGCGCGAGTATCGTTCGCCACTGCGGGCGGCCGCTGGCGCCATAACGAAAGGCAGCCGCGCGGGTGCCAATGCCCAGGAACTCGCCGATTCGTTGTTCGCAGAATTATTCGGTCTGGTGGATGGCAAGCGTGGTGAACGCTCGCTCTTCCGCTATTTTCACAGGCGGAGTTCGCTGAAAACATGGCTGCGCGCCATTTTGGCGCAGCGCCACGTCGATTGCCTTCGCGAGAGCCGCCGCTGGGAATCCTTCGATCAGGGCGACGGCGAGGAGCCCAAACCGCTTCCAGAATGCCATGTAGCCCCGCCTTCTCTAGACCCGCATCGCGAGCGCTACCTGCAGCGATTTGTAGCCGCCCTGCAGCTTTCCCTGGCCTCACTCGATCGCAGTGATCGCCAGCGTCTGGAGCTGTACTATGCGCGGCAAAAGACCCTGGCGGAAATCGGACGCCAGATCGGCGAACACGAGTCCAGCGTCTCGCGCAATTTGGATCGCATTCGGCATGAATTGCGCGCGCGCATCGAGGAACACCTGCATGGCGAACCGGCCCTCAGCGAAGCCGAAATTGCGCTTTGCTTTCAATACGCCGCCGAAGATGCTCCCATTGATTTCCGGAATCTGTTTCCGGAGAAGCAGCCCGGCAAACCCGGCCTTGGCAGAAAGGAATCGTCGTGAGTTCCTGCAAGAAACGGTTCCCGAAACGTTCAAAGAAGGGAGAGCGCCATGCCGTCTGACGATCGCGATCAGCAATTCGACCGCGCCCTCGCGCGCCACCTGCGAAGCGCCTCTCCGGATGCGGCTTGCCCGGACGCGGAAATTCTCGCCGCCTATCACGAGCGCTCCCTCTCGCTGCAAGAGATGGCCCAATGGAAAACGCACATGGCCTCCTGCTCGCGTTGCCAGGAGACGCTGGCGCTGCTGGAACAGACCGAATCCGTTGCCGCGAATGACTGGGAAAAAGGGGAAGTGCCGGCGGCGCTGCAGGCCAGCAGATCCTTGTCAGCGGGGAAAGACATCGCGGAAGAAAAACCCACCGCGGAGATGCGTGCAGCCAGCGCTGCGCCCGCTCCTGTCGAAATTCGCAGCGCATCCAAGGGTGCCGCGCGAACGCGCCGCCGCGTGCCTTGGGGCATTGTCGTTCCCTCCGGTGTGTTGGCGGCGGGCCTGCTGGTCTGGGTAGTTGTGCATGAAGGAGCAAGATTCTCGATGCAGGAGAAGGCCAGGGTTCAGGTTGCCGAAAACCGCGAAGCCTCGCCGCCGGTATCGTCAACTGCTCCGCAATCCGGGAAAGCTGAGCTGCGCGACGAAGGCTCTTACAATCTGCAGCCGGGAAATCGCGCGGATCACAAGCCCTCGGCGGCTCTTACGAGCCCCGCGCTGCCCGCACATGCGCCGCCTATGTCTCGCCTTGCGGTGCCGCCTCCGGCTGCGAAAGAATTCGGAGCGTCAGAGCAAGACAAACTCGCGCGACTCGAGGCGGGCAAGTCCGCCGGTTCCCTCGGTGCCGAGACTGCTTCAAGGTCTGTCACCGGCAAACGGGCAGTGGCCGCCGCTCCAGCCGCGCCTAGGGCCGCGGCCGGCGGCGCTGGGGGACCGCTGGTGGCGAATCAGATGCAGAATCAAATGCAGAATCAAAACGTGACGCAAAACGCGAATCAGGCCCCGAATCCGGCTACGAATCAAGTCACTGATCAGGCCACGAACCAGCCTGCCGCCGAGGAGAAAAAAGAGGTACAACAAGCGCAAAAACAAAAGAGCGAAGCTCCCCCTGTCTACTCGACAACGGAGAGTGTCGCAGTCAGTGCAGCAGCCGAGCCCGTTAACGGCCGTAACTTTTCTATGTTGCAGGTGCTGGATCGCAATCTCATCGTTTCGCCGAACAAAAAGCAAACCTGGCGCGTCGGCCACGCGGGGAAAATCGAGCGTTCCACCGATGCGGGCAAAAGCTGGAAATCGCAAGAGAGCGGCGTGGCCGCCGATCTCCTCGCGGGGTCCGCGCCTTCGGATAAGGTCTGCTGGATCGCCGGCAAAGCTGGCACTCTGCTTCTGACCACGGACGGCGGGAAGCACTGGAAGCAAGTTGCTTCGCCAATCTCTGACGATCTGGGCGGCGTCCATGCCCTGGACGCGCAACACGCTTCCGTCTGGGACGTCCCCAACAGCAAAAGCTTTGAAACCAGCGATGGCGGGCTCACCTGGAAGCAGATTGCTAACCAGTAGAGCCCCATGCAAGAAATTCCTGTGGCACCGTTCTATTAGAGAAGGAAAATTCAAATCGAGGTGAATTCATGAAGACTCTGCGAAATTCCAAGGGGAGCTCTTCCCGCTGGGTGTCCATCGGCGCCGCCATCGCTCTCGCGGGCGCGATCGCTTTTGTTCCCGCTTACTACGCCGGGAAAAAGGCCGATCCGCAGGAAAAGGAATCGAGCCACGCCGCCACGGCCGATCAGACCACCACGCTGAACGACCAGACCGATCTCGCCATCACTGTTTACAACTCCAACATCGCCCTGGTCCGCGATGTGCGCCAGTTGCAATTGCCTTCCGGCGGCTTCCGCCTGAAATTCATGGATATCGCCGCGACCGTGAATCCCGCCACGGTGCATTTCCGGTCTCTCACCGATCCGGAAAAGCTCGGCGTCATCGAGCAGAATTACGAATACGATTTGCTGGAGCCCGCCAAGCTGCTGAATAAATACGTCGGCAAGGAAGTGACCCTGGTGCGCACGTACATGGACAACAACACCACCAAGCACGAAGAGATCAAGGCCATACTGCTCGCCAACAACAGCGGCCCGGTCTGGCGTATCGGCAACGAGATAGTTACTGGCCTCTCGAGCGACGGCTACCGCTTTCCGGAAGTGCCGGCCAATCTCTATGACCGGCCCACGCTCTTGATGTCGCTGGAAAACACCGGCGCGCGCAAGCAGAGCATTGAGACTTCCTACCTGGCCAACAATTTGTCCTGGAATGCCGATTATGTGCTCACCGTTACCCGCGACGACAAAGCCGCCGATCTCGACGGCTGGGTCACCCTCGTCAACAATTCCGGCACGGCATTTCACAATGCCAAGCTTCAGCTCGTCGCCGGAGATTTGAACCGCCTCCCGGCGCCTATCAACGGTCGCAACATGGAGATGATGGCATTGGGAGGGGCAGATAAAAAGCAAGCGCAATTCCAGCAGGAGAGCTTCAGCGAATACCACCTGTATTCGCTGGGCCGGCGTACTTCTGTCGAGGACAAGGAGACCAAACAGATCAGCCTGCTGCAGGGCAGCGGCGTTCCGGTGGAAAAACTCTTCGTCGTCAATGGTCAGAACTTCTACTATCACAACGCCCAGAATCCGGGCGCGCCCCTTAAGGATCCCGTCATGGTCTTCTACAAATTCAAGAATGAAGAGAAGGCCGGGCTGGGCATCCCGCTACCCGCGGGCAACCTGCGCGTCTATCAGAAAGATTCCAAGGGCGGGGTGCTTTTCATCGGAGAAGATCGCATCGGCCACACACCCAAGGATGAATTCATCAACGTGAAAATCGGCAACGCGTTCGATGTGGTGTGCGAACGCAAGCAGACCGACTACAAGAGCATTGCCACTCACGTCTGGGAAATGGAGTTTGAAATCACCCTGCGCAATCACAAGGACACGCCGGTGACCGTCCAGGTCAACGAACCGATCGGCGGCGACTGGGAAATGCTCACCTCTTCCCACAAATACACGAAAACTTCCGCCTGGGCGGCGCAATTCGACGTCCCGGTGAAGGCCAACGGCGAATCGGTACTGACGTATCGCATCCGCGCCAAGTGGTAATTGCCCTAGCATCGCAATCGTGGTGAGTTTTGTCATCCCGAGCCCATCCGTTGAGGATGGGCTCGGGTACGTTGAACATGAATGATC
>DLMH01000052.1 GCA_002478115.1 Candidatus Acidiferrum typicum
AGTCTGCCAGTCCCGAATACGCAGCCGCATAGGAGGGATCCCTGTCGATCGCCTGCTCGAAATATTGCTCCGCCTTCTGCATGCTCTCGCCGGTTCGCTTGTTCCAGTAATAGCGCCCTTTCAAGTACGCCTCGTATGCTTCCGGGCTTATTTGCCGCGGAGTAGCCAAACGCTCTTTCTGTTCTTCAGTAAGGGCGATGTGAATCTCGCTGGCGATGCTTCGCACGACGGAGTCCTGCACGGCCAGCACATCTTTGAGTTCGCGGTCGTAACTCTCGGTCCAAACGACGATCTGATCACGTGCCTGAATGAGCTGGACAGTGATGCGTATACGGTCCGACGAGCGTCGAATGCTGCCTTGGACAAGATAGTCAGCGTTCAGTTCCTTACCTATCTCCCTCGCAGTCAGCGTGCTCCCTTTGTACTTTGCAACAGAACTCCGTGCGACCACCTTGAGTCGATCCCGATTCAATTTCCCAACCTGAGCGATCATCTCTTCCGTCAGCCCCTCACTGAAGAACTCTTGATCAGGATCTCGGCTCAAATTGTCGAACGGCAGCACAGCTAAGACTGTCTTGCGCTGGAAAACGGCTGGGACGCGCGAACCTCGCCAGCTCCAAAATTCGCGGAGTGACAGAATGGACACAACTGCCAGCGAAGCTAACCCAACGAGAAGCCACGTCCGCGCACGCCGATGTAGCTGTCCACGAGCGGTCTCAGTGCCCGGTACCTGCCCCGCTGTCCGCTCTTGTTCTTGGTCCATCGGGCCCAGGCTGCCGCCTTGCGGCCAGCTATCTGGCTCCCGAACGAAACTCTGCGTACCTGTGGGGACGACTGATGCTTCAGGTTTGGGTGGCTCCGTAGTGCGTTCTTCTTCGGGAGAAATAATCGGCGCAATGAATCGATACCCTCGTCCGGTCACGGTCTGGATAAACCGCGGGGTTTCGGGGTCGTCCTTAAGAGCCTGGCGGACTTTGCGGATTGCACCCCTGATGCTGTTATCCGTGTCGAGGAAAACATCATTGCCCCAGACCCTGGCCACGATTTCGTCGCGACTGACGATCTCGCCCCGGCGCTCCAGCAGCAGAACAAGGATTTCCAGCGGGATACGTTCCAGCTTTAAGACGTGACTGCTGCGGCGCAGCCTTCGGGGACGAAGATCAAGCGCGAAGTCTTCGCCGAACCGGATCGATTGCTGCACTCCACTCGGCTGTGAGGTCATGGCACGCCCAAACGAAATTGGATGATTTTACATCACATCGAGAACAGGAGGCGTAAGTGCTATCCGTGCTTGTGCTTGGGGCGACACAAACCATAACGCTCCGACACACGCTCCGCTATGGACAATCCAGTTGTGACATTGCAATCATTCCGCTCGCGTCCACCGATCAGCGGGACGAAAAGAGAAACGGATGGGGGACAAGAGCGATGAAAAAGATTTTCAAGCTCCTTTGCATATTGATGCTGAGTCTTGTGGTTGGATCGACAACCGCAAGAGCTGATGCCGTTTTGGACTGGAATGCGATTGCGGTAAACACAGCCGTCGCCAACAAACAGAATCCCTTCGCCCAGGCACGCTACGCGGCGATCGTACAACTCGCTGTGTTTGAAGCGGTCAATTCCATTACACACAAGTACCAACCGTATCTTGGGACCATCACTGCGCCGCCCGGCGCCTCACCCGATGCAGCAGCCATAGAGGCTGCGTATCAGGTGCTCAGCACCTACTTTCCAGCCAGCCAGCCGACGCTTTATACCGATTGGACGAACTCCATGCAGTCCATACCGGACGGCTCAGCCAAGACCGAAGGCATCGCAACGGGGGACGCCGCAGCTGCGGCCATGATCGCTCTACGAGCGAACGACGGCTCGTCACCTCCGCAATTCTACACACCTGGTCCACCTGTTCCAGGGGCATGGCAGGCAACACCGAGTTGCCCGGTTGTAAATGGAGTCGCGGTTGGAATCGCCTTTCAATGGCAGAACGTAACTCCGTTCGGCATCGCGAGCGCGAGTAACTTTCTCCTTGATCCGCCACCCGCGCTCACTAGCGAAAGATATGCCCGGGCGTACAACGAAGTGATGACGGTGGGCAGTGTTGATAGCACACAGCGGCCTCCAGATCGGGCGAATGTCGCCCTGTTCTATGCGGCTTCGTCGCCAACTCAGGTGTTTAATCAGGCCGCGGAGCAGGTCGCAATGGCGCAGGGCCGCTCGCTATCGGATAATGCGCGTGCTCTGGCCCTGATCAATATGGCGATGAGTGACAGCCTGGTGGCGTCATTCCTCAACAAATACACCTACAACTTTTGGCGCCCGGAAACGGCAATTCACGCGGGCGGGGATCCAAGCTGGGCCCCATTCATCACGACTCCCTGTTTCCCAAGCTATCCCTCAAACCACGGCAGTGCGGGCAACAGCGCGGCGGCGGTAATGAGACGCATTTACGGCGAGGATGGATTTTCGATCACGTTGACCAATCCTGCGGTGCCCACCATCGTCTTGCAATACACTTCGCTTAAGCAGATTACCGATGACATCTCTGACGCGCGTGTATACGGCGGGATACATTTTCGAACCGATCAGGTCGCGGCCGAGCGCTTGGGAAGGGCAGTAGGAAAGACTGTATATAAGCACAACCTGCGTCCCGTACGCTGTGACGACTAATTCGTTAGTGCGAAAAGGACTCCCATTTGTGTCATTCGGCTGCTAACTGCCGGTCAAATGGCACAAGTGGGAGATAACGCTCTTCTTAAACGGTTTTCAGCTACGATCCGAGAGATTAAGCCGAAAAAAAGGAGAATCAAAAATGAGCAAGTTCGGAAAGTATTTTCTTCTCGTGACAGGTTTCGTGCTCCTTGCGACTTTTGCTGGCATTCCAGGGGCTGTCATCAACGTTCATGCCAACGATTGCGGCTGTAGCCTTGCCAGCCTCAAAGGGACCTATGCCTGGCGCAGGACGGGCATGAACAAATCCATGGGTGGCCCTGTTGCCGAGATGGGCCTCGACGTCTTCAACGGAGACGGGAAGCGCGGCGTCACTCGCTCGACCGGAACCAGCTACCCTCAAAGCTACGACTGGACCAACGTCCCGTGGCCGAACGGAAGCTACACGGTCGATTCGGATTGTACCGGCTCGCTGTTCAATGCAAGTGGTACAAAATTCAGCAACATCATCGTCCTTGACGGGGGCAAGAGATTCTCCTTGATGAGCTTTGAGCCGGACAAGGTTGTCACGGGAGAGGGAATAAGGCTGGAGGAGAAGGACTAACGGTGGGCTGACTAAGTTGGATGCACACTTCCGCATTTGAAGCGGTTGTGTGGGACCAGTGTCGGTCGACTGTTGAAACATCTGAATAAGACACGTCGGCAGAGATAGCCACGGCGCCCCTGCGGCCGCCGTGACCCGTCGTCCGTCACACGCCCGTCGTCTTTCGATCCTTTCCTTGCAGTTCCTGCAAATTCAGCCCGAGTAACGCTAGTGTTTTATCGGAAGC